>CALVAG010000005.1 GCA_944325445.1 uncultured Bacteroidales bacterium
CATCCGAAGCCAAACTCTCTGACTGTCAGCGAGAATGCTCAAATTTGCCTTATTCTGCGTTTTATCCTATTATTTTGCCGAAAAATATTTTACGGCGACAAGTTCCTGATTCGGACGCATAAACATTTCAAATAGCTTAACTACGTCCAGCCAATAATATTTCTTCCATTTGACATTGCTTTTCAATCCATAGTAAAAATTGAAACCGTCTATGTAAACAATTACTCGCTGCATTTTCTCCATGTTTCAATTGTATAGATAAAAAATAAGCCACCCTTTTTAGGGGGTGGCGAGCCTTAGTATTTTCCACCTAAGGGTGATATTCTATTGCAAAAGTAGATTTTTTATTTGACAAGCCAAAGGAAAAAGAATTTTATTTCATATAAATTTTCTTATTTCAAATTTTCGGAGTGGCAGACAAAATCACTATCTTTGCTCATTGGCAATTAATTTTTCCGACAATGAAAAAATTCTTATATCTCGCAATTCTTACGATATTGCCCATGGCGGCATTCTCACAGGACAATTACGGCAAATATTTGGAGGGGGCGGTGACCCTTGTAGACGGCAAGGTCGTCTTCAACAGGGAAGTGGCGGCAAGAACCCTTACGGCAGAACAGATTTTCAACACCCTCAGCCAATGGGCCACATTGGAATATTCCGGAGAAGACGGGCAGATGATAAGCAACGATCCTGCAATCAAACGCATTACTGTCAGGGGAATAGAGCAGGCTCAGGTAAGGGTTGGGCTCTTCCCGAGCAAAATAGACATAAACTACTTTCTTCTCATAGATTGTCTCGACGGAGGCTGCAATCTCAGTTTCGTAAGGTTCATATATACGAACAACCCGGCATCCAAGGACCCGAACGAACAAATAAAGGCGGAGGAGTATATAACAGACAGATACGCATTGAATAAGGCAGGCACGAAACTGGCCGGAGGTACGGGGGATTACAGAAAACGGACAATAGACCTTGTAGATAATGTAACCGGAACAATAGAAGAGACATTGGCTAAATATATGGCAGACTTGGAAAATAATAAAATCGACACCGGCGCACCTGCAAATCAGCAAACTGCAACAACCGTCCAACCGGCGCAGCACCGTATTGCCAAAATACGCCCTATAGACAAGACCCAGCTGACAGGTTTCATAAAGGCGCCGGAAACAGAGCCTCTTAAAGTGGAGGGCTTTGCCAATATAATACCTGAAAAGATTCCGGGCAACATAATCAAGATAGTTGAAGACAACGGAATTTTCCTGACTGCAGTGAACGGTGCCGGACTCGACCGGGAAATCGCAGGTGAAGGCGGGCTCGGAGTATACGACGGAGCGCCATCGCTCTTTTTCAGCATGAAGGAGAAAGAAATAGAACTTCCTGCGGAGACACAAAGCATTACATTCACATTCAAGAACGAGGTTTTCAAAAATGCCGCTGTCCGGATGGAAGAGTGGATGATAATAGTGTGCATTCCGGTCGTAGCCGGCGATAATCTCATAATAGGAAAAATAGACCAGGTATTGATAAAATAACGTATGGTTTTCGACAATATCATACTTGTAGGGGCCATACTTATTTTTGTAAGCATAGTGGTCGGAAAAGCCGGATCCAGATTCGGCATACCGTCGTTGCTGCTGTTTCTCTTCGTGGGAATGTTATTCGGTACAGACGGTCTCGGAATCGAATTCGACAACGCCGCCCTCACTCAATTCATAGGTGCGATAGCACTTACCATAATCCTCTTTTCGGGAGGTATGGATACCCAGTTGAGCAGCATAAAGCCGATCTGGAAGCAGGGTATCATGCTTTCGACGCTCGGTGTACTGCTGACCGCATTGGTAACGGGAATATTCATATATTGGATATCGGGATTCAAATGGACCAATATCTACATGCCGCTTGCCACATCGATTCTATTGGCCTCCACGGCATCATCTACAGATTCCGCTTCGGTATTCAACATTCTCCGGTCGCAGAATATCCGTCTGAAATATAACCTGAAAAGCACACTGGAGTTCGAAAGCGGAAGCAACGACCCTATGGCCTACATGCTTACCATTGCCTTCATACAGGCGGCATCATCGTCCTCGGCCGATTCAAATATAGTCCATATTGTAGCCTCATTCATAAAACAATTCGTCATAGGCGGAGCGTTCGGCTACCTCGGAGGAAAAGGTATGGTATGGATAATGAACAAGATAAACGTACAGGCGGAATCATTATATTCTCTCATGATCATGAGCCTCGCCCTCTTTACCTTCTCCATGACCGACCTCATAGGAGGCAACGGCTATCTGGCCGTTTACATAGCCGGCATTATGGTGGGCAACAAGAAAATAGTACACAAGAAAGAGATTACAAAGTATTTCGACGGTATGACTATGCTCTTCCAGATAGTGATGTTCCTCATTCTGGGACTGCTTGTAAATCCGAGCCAGATGATAAAGATACTTCCATGCGGAATTATCATAAGCATATTCATGATATTGGTTGCAAGGCCGATAAGCGTATTCATCTCCCTCCTGCCGTTCAGGAGGCTTAGACCGCGCGCCAAACTCTTCATAAGCTGGGTAGGTCTGCGCGGAGCCGTACCGATTATATTCGCCACATATCCGGTGGTTGCCGGTGTAGAGTATTCAGACCAGATATTCAATATCGTATTCCTGATAACCCTGATATCCTTGACGGTTCAGGGAATGACAATCCCCTATGCAGCACGCAAACTGAAACTGGCCCTGCCGGGCAAACCGCGCAGTATCGAAAACTTCGGGTTGGAAATACCGGAATATATCAATGCCAACCTGCATGAAATGACTCTGACCCCGAAATTGCTCGAGAAGGGCAATACGCTTAAAGAGATAACATTACCGGAACACACGCTTGTCATACTCATAAAGCGCGGCGACGGATATCTTGTTCCCAACGGTAAGATAGAACTGTTTTCCGGAGACAAATTATTGCTTATATACCAGGAAGAGAACGCCTGACAAAACTGGTAAAATTCTCGATATGCCTTTTACGCAGATTGGAGAGCGGAACTATAAGTTTTGCCTCCTTCCCCACAGGCATATAGTTCATGGCATTGACCGGAACCAGTTTCCCCTCCGTTATATGTTTTTCCGCTGCAAATGAAGGAAACGTCATGCAATAATTCTCTCCCGATGCTACCATCGCCCTTGCACAATCGATATTATCGGTCTTCACAAAAGTTCTGAGACTTTTAAAAAAAGAATTTGCGGCACTGCAGCACTCGACATCAAGTTCCACATAACGGGCCGTTTTCATAAAACTCCCGTCCGACGACATATCTATGCCGTTTTTCCTGCCTGCCACCAAAATCAAGTCATATTTGAAAAGGGGGAAATCTATGAAATCCGACTCTCCGGAGGCATGCACGGTCTCACCGTTTTCCGTAAAGAACAGATCAGTATCTTCGCTGCCGGAACTCAACTCTATTTCCGTATTTACGAAAAGAGAATGGTACTTCTCTATCAAATCGGGTAAAACATAAGCGGCCAAAAAGGCTGTCGCACCTACTTTGATTTTTCGGAAAGCCGAAATGTCCCCTCCCGAAAAATAACTCAAATCCTCATTCAGATCTCTATAACAGCCAAGGATTTTTCTGGCGTGCACAAGAAAGCGCTCTCCTTCGGGCGTAAGTTCCATTTTTCCTGCCCCCCGTTTGAAAAGCGTAACGTTATACTCGCTCTCCAGTTCCTTAATATTCTTGCTTACAGCCGGCTGAGATATAGCCAAAGACCTGGCGGCCTTCGTAAGGCTCGAAAACTGCGCAGCCGCGACAAAAACTTCCAGTCTCGATTTCATGGGATATTGAGTTTAATTGCAATAATAGCAAAAAATCAGTAAACCTCGACACCTTGTTCCTTCAACATTTTGAGACCTATATCCTTAAGCTTGAATTTCTGGATTTTTCCGCTGCCGGTAAGGGGATACTCCTTAAGGAAGAGTACATATTTGGGAATCTTATAACGTGAAATCTTGTCTTTGCAAAATTCCCTGACATCCGATTCATGCAAATCTGCCCCGTCTTCCTGTATGATAAAGGCGCAAACCTGTTCGCCGTACCTTTCGGAAGGTATGCCGGCGACCTGTACATCCTTCACACCTTTAAGTTTGTAGAGAAATTCTTCTATTTCACGCGGATAGATATTCTCTCCACCCCTTATTATCATATCCTTTATACGGCCGGTAATGCGATAGTTGCCCTCCTCGTCCCTATATCCGAGATCACCGGAATGGAGAAAACCGTTCTTGTCTATCGTTTCGGCCGTTTCCGCATCATTCTTATAATACCCCTTCATGTTATTATATCCGCGGTTGCAAAGTTCGCCCTGGACACCTGTAGGGCACTCTTCCCCCGTCTTTGGATCTATAACCTTGACTTCGGTATGCTCGAACTCATACCCTACGGTTTCGCACCGCTGTTCGAATGTCTGGTCTATCCTGGAATGGGTCATGCCAGGAGAGGTCTCCGTCAGGCCGTAAACGCTTGTCACCTTCATGAACATTTTATCCTCGACTCTCCTCATTAAATCTACCGGGCATAGCGAACCCGCCATTATGCCGGTCCTCAACGATGAAAGGTCGAACATGTCGAACATCGGATGGTTCAGTTCGGCAATGAACATGGTAGGCACGCCGTAAAGTGCTGTACAACGCTCCTTGTGTATGGATGCGAGCACCAGCAGCGGGTCGAAATTTTCTACCATCACCTCCGTGCATCCGTGGGTTATCACATTCATGGTAGCCAATACCACTCCGAAACAGTGAAAGAGCGGAACGCAGCAGCAAAGCCTGTCATCCGCCGTAAAATTCATATGCTCGCCGGTGAGGAAACCGTTGTTTGCGATATTGTAATGCGAGAGCATGACCCCCTTGGGGAAACCTGTCGTACCGGAAGTATATTGCATATTAACCACATCGTGGCACGATATGCTCTTCTTTATCTCCAGAAAACGGTCATCGGACGCATTGTGGCCCAGAAAAAGCAACTCGGGAATATTATACATGCCCCTATATTTCTCCTGCCCTATAAAGACCACATTCCTCATGCAGGGAAAGTTCTTGCTGTTAAGATAGCCGCGTTGCGATGTCTTGAGTTCGGGGAGCATTTTATAGACCATATCTATATAATCGCTGTCTTTGGAGCCCTCTATGACACACAATGTGTGCATGTCTGAATTTTTACACAGATACTCCAGCTCGGACTGCTTGTAGCTCGTATTCACAGTCACGCATATCGCGCCTATTTTCGCACAGGCGTAAAGAATGGTAAGCCAGTCCGGGACATTGGTAGCCCATATGCCCACATGCGAACCCTTTTCCACCCCTATTTCCAGAAAGCCCTTGGCGAGATTGTCCACCCGCTCGTTGAGCTGCCCGTATGTAAAACGCAAATTCCTGTCTGAATAAACTATAGCCTCTTTGGAGGGAGTCTCTTTTGCCCATTTCTCGAGCCAGTCCCCCAAAGTCAGATCATATAATGGCAAATCCTTCTTCATTCTCCTACTCCTAAGCCGGTATATAAATAACTGCAAGCAATGTTACCGGTTCGCTCTCAGATGCCGACGCGATATTGTGCGGCACTATCGAATCATAATAAATGGTATCTCCCTCTTTAAGAGTATATTCTTTTTTACCGTACATGAGTTTCGCCTCGCCCTTGATAATATAAAGGAACTCCTCGCCTTCATGTACTGAATGTCTGTCGTTCAACTGTCTGTTGGCCTTGACCTCGAGAATGAAACATTCCAGATGCCTGTCGGCCTTTCTGCGGCAAAGGGAAAAATAGGAAGCCATGCTGTCGAACCTTCCCGTATTGGTCAATGCAGGCGTAAGTTTCTGCTCGGATGCGCGTGTAATCACAGGCCCTTCTTCCTGCTGGTCATCAAGCAGCGTACCCAATCTTATCCCCAAAACTCTTACGATTTTAACAAGACATCCCAGCGCCGGAACCTCGCGGTTCTCCTCTACGGCCCTGTAATATTCCAAATCTACACCGGCACGTGTTGCAACCTCCTCTACAGTAAGTTCTTTGGAAATTCTGATATCTTTAATTTTACTGCCAATCGTAGTGATTATCTCTGCTTCCATACTCAACGTAGATATAGATTTCAGTGCCGCAAATGTAGTTTAAAATGAAAATAAATTCAAAAAAAAGTTAAAAAATGTAATAGACTAGTCACCAAATATAGTGCAAACGGCCCGGATACCAGAAAGAAACGCATTATACTGCAAGTTTTGTATAAAATTTTATAATTGATTATCAATGATTTACAATCAATATTCCTGTAAAAACGGCTGAAATCTAAAAAAATGTTAAAAAAAGGATATTCAGACAGCAAAATTTGATAATTTTGCACGTTAAAAAATTCGGTTATGATAACATTTTGTCTGTCGATTGCAATCCTCATTGCAGGATACTTTCTATATGGAAAATTCATAAACAGATTTTTCGGTGCAGACCCGGGCAGAAAAACTCCGGTCGCAGAACATCCGGACGGAGTGGATTACAAACCGCTCTCGCCATGGAGAATGTTTATCATCCAGTTTTTGAACATTGCAGGACTGGGACCTATTTTCGGAGCGATTATGGGTGCCATGTTCGGGCCTGTGGCATATATATGGATAGTTTTGGGCTGCATATTCATGGGTGCGGCGCATGACTATACCGCAGGCATGCTTTCCCTCAGGAATGACGGAAAAAGTCTGCCGGAAATAATCGGCAAATATTTGGGGCCGGTCATCAAGAAAGTAATGATTGTATTTACAGCCCTCCTTCTTGTCGTTGTCGGCGCTTCGTTTGTAAATGGGCCGGCAGGGCTGCTCGCCAGCCTTACGAATTCCAATATAACGATATGGGTATATGTAGTCTTTGCATATTATATAATTGCAACGCTGTTGCCGATAGATAAAATAATAGGAAGCATTTACCCCTATCTTGGAGCCATACTGCTCTTTATGGCGGTTGCAATAGGGGCAGTACTTATTACCAAGGGTTTCAGCGGCGACATCTATGTTGCCGAACTTACGCTTGATTCCATAAAAAACTACAGAAGCGACGCCGATGAGTATATGATAATCCCGATGCTCTTTATCATAATTTCATGCGGTGCGATTTCAGGATTCCACGCCACACAGTCGCCGCTTATGGCGCGCTGCATGACAAACGAGAAATACGGACGCCCCATATTCTACGGAGCGATGATAGCCGAAGGCATCATGGCATGCATCTGGGCTACAGCAGCAATGGCCTTCTTTAACGGACCGGAGGGATTGAATGCGGCTGCCGACGGGGGAGCCACACCGGCCATAATCGTAGACAGAATCTGCAAATCATGGCTCGGGCAGGTAGGGGCGGTCATAGCGATACTGGGTGTTATCGTCTGCCCCATAACCAGCGGCGATACGGCATTCAGAAGCCTCAGGCTCGTAATTGCAGATGCCTTGAAATTCGACCAGAATCCCATAAAGAACAGGCTGATTATAACAGTTCCGATTTTTATCATTGCTATCATCCTCTGCTATAAGGATTTCCAGACTCTCTGGGGATTCGTGGGAATCGGCAACCAGTTGCTTGCAACCATAACGCTGTGGGCATGTGCGGCTTACTTTGCCAGCGCAGAGAAACCACATTGGCTTATGTCGCTGCCCGCCACATTCCTCACATATATCTGCTCATGCTTCTTCCTCATAGCTCCAGTAGAACAGGGCGGATTGAATCTCGAGCCGAATATCGGATACATAACAGGCGCGATTGTAGCTGCAGTCGTTTTAACGGCTTTTCTATTCTACATTAAAAAGATAAAGAGAGACAAACCTGCAATCAATCCAGCAGCGTAAAGTCTTCAGTCCTTTTTATACCGGTATAACCGTAATAGGACTCTACGATATCGCCTACGACCACTATAGGGGAACCTAAAAGATCGTCATTGACAACCAGATTCAGGGCTTCCCTTATCTCTCCGCTCGGAAGCTCCACCACGAAACAGTTGTTTCTGTTGCGCTCCATCATGCTCGGCGCTATGACAATATGCGAAGCCGAGGTGAACGGAGGCGCAATACGCATTGTCCGTTCCGTTGCATCGCCGCCCAATATGAATCCGAACACAGAGAGATCCTTTTCTCCTACCCTCTCTTTCGCCTCCTCTATGGAGAGCACTCCGTAAGGGATTTTCAAAGCCGTATTATACTTTTCGCTGGCCCACACTCTGGAAGTATCCATCTCGAGCTTCATATTCGAGACATTATACATGCTGTTTTCCGAATATGTCAAAGTCAGCAACAGCATCTCCCCTGCATTCAGGATCCTTGACATAAGCACCGTATCCCTGCCATCCTCCTTGTATATCATTTCCACGGCGCCGGGCAGGAAATAGCAGTAATCCTCTGTGGTTTTGGGGTACGGAGTCTCCCCGTTGGCATCCCTCAACCGCACCGCATATATATAACGCTTGTTGAACGACTCAGAAAATTCCAGTCTCAGTCCGGCATTCAGCTGCCTGCAACGAAGTACCACATTCACCTTTTTGTTCCGCTCCACTATCACGGTCTGTTCGTCTCCGAACATGGGGGCGTTGAACCTGGGCGCCTTGAACTCTTCGGAATGAAGTTTAATATCGTAGGTACCGGGAACGACTATTATTTCATCGGGACGCTCGGAATATTTTCCGGAATAGACCTTCTGCCCGTATGAATCATGGATAGAGAGCAGGAACGAATTGGTATCGAGCGCATACAGCGTATTCTCCACCCTCACGTTCGTCCACTCCCGCAACGACCCGCTTCTTGTCAGTGATTCCGCCGGCCTCAAACTCAACACTATTATCCCCTCTCCGTCATTCTCCGCCGGCAACATGTCGCATGAAGAGAGGGGCATTGCCAAAATGGCAATAAAAATAAAAAACCTCTCCATGACAAACTCCTTTTTTATTGTTTTAATGCAAATATCGTGTTCAGAAGAGAAAGAAAAAGTTTTTAAATAATTATAAACGATTATATCCGATTATACCCGGCTAAATACTGAAGCAGTTAAAACACTGCATGGCTCGACACAGCATAAGTCGCTGATATTAACCCCTAAAAATTTCACGAGACCAATCTCAACAGATGAGACGGCCTCGCTACTTAACCTAAACTTAAACTATGAAAAACTTCGTATAAAAATATTACAAATTCCATGCCACAATCATTGAAGTATTCTGATTTTTGCAAATTTCAACAATAATGTTTTTCGGCCGCACTCGTCGAAATCCACTATGGCTTTTCTGCTCAACGGGTCGCCCTCTACAGAAATCACCCTGCCTGTTCCGAATACGCTATGCTCCACAAGTTGGCCTGCTGCCACTTTATCGGGAGAATCCGCCTTAAAGGCGGGATTTGTCCTTACGCTCCTTGCAATACGCTGAACCGGGGGCGCAGAGAAACGCTGTGGCTGCGCATATGTATGCTCTGTAAAAATCTGCGACTTAAAATCAGGAATGGGATTTAATATATAACAGCTGTCTATCTCCTTTATAAAACGGCTTGGAGGATTATTTACATGGCTGCCCCACCGCATGCGGGAACGGGCGAACGAAAGCTTGACCTCCTTCCGCGCTCTTGTAAGCGCCACATAAAAGAGCCTGCGTTCCTCTTCTATCTCCTCCTCCGAAGCGAATCCAGAAGATGAGGGGAACAGGTTCTCCTCCATTCCTACGATATACACATAGTCGAATTCCAGCCCTTTGGAAGAATGCACCGTCATGAGCGACACCTTATTTTTGTCTTCTTCACCCTCATTGGTATCCAAATCGCTTATGAGAGAGACATTTTCCAGGTACATGTCCAATGTCATCAAAGGCACTTCGTATCCATCGGCCGCCAGACTCTCATACTCCGCTTCGCCCTCCTCCACGAACTCTTTTATTGAATTGAAAAGTTCCGCGACATTTTCGAGCCTGCCCTGCCCTTCCAGCGAAGTATCCGTACGCATATTGGCGATAATCGCAAACCTCTCATCCACCATACATGCAGCTTCATAGGCGGTGACATGAGGCAACCTGCCGCCTATATATTCGATATCAGCAATGAATTTTTTGAGTTTTTGGGCCGTAGCGCCCTTTATTCCGGCCTCCTCCAGATTCTCCCTTTTTATGACATCTCCATAACACAATCCCGTTTTACGTGCAAGTCCGGCAAGTTTCTCCAAAGTCGTAGCCCCAATTCCTCTGGCAGGAAAATTCACAATACGCCTGAATGATTCGTCATCCTTCCCGTTCTGCACATATTTGAGATATGCCAGCATATCCTTGACCTCGGCCCTTTCGTAAAAGGAGTGTCCTGCGAATATCTTATATGGAATATTCCTTTTTCTCAAAGCCTCCTCCATCGTACGGCTCTGGGCATTCGTTCTGTAAAGAATTGCAAAGCTGCTGTACGGGGCCCTTTCCTTATAGACGCAGTTGAATATGGCATTGGCTACCAATAGCCCCTCCTCCTGCTCGGTAAAGGCATTCAGCAACTCTATTTTATTACCGGTTTCCTCCTCGGAAAAACACTCTTTCTTAAGTCTCATGCTGTTTTTGGCTATAAGCGAATTCGCTGCATTCACTATGGTCCGGGTACTGCGATAGTTCCTTTCCAGCCTGTATTCCGCCGCCTTTGGGTAATCCTTCTTGAAATTGAGAATATTCTCTATCCGCGCACCTCTGAAGGCATATATGCTCTGCGAATCATCGCCCACCACGGTTATATTGCCGTGACGGTCCGCCAATTTCTTAATTATGAGATACTGGGCGTAATTGGTATCCTGATACTCGTCTACAAGAATAAAGTTGAACCTGCCGCCTATCCGCTCAAGTGCCTCCGGGAAATCCCTGAAAAGAATATTGGTATAAAGCAATATGTCGTCGAAATCCATTGCGGCCGCATCCCTGCACTTTTTGGAATAAAGCCTGTATATTTCATGGATTCTCGGCTTTTTGGAGGCGGCGTCGTTCTGCTGGATGGCGCCGCTTGCAGCATAGGCCTGAGCCGTTACAAGATTATTCTTGGCCAGCGATATCCTGCTCTGCACCTCGTTCGGCTTATATATTTTATCATCGAGCTGCAGCTCTTTTATACAGTTTTTTATTACGCTGCGGCTGTCGGAGGTGTCATATATTGTAAATGATTTCGGAAAGCCCAACAGTTCTGACTCTTCCCTGAGAAATTTTATAAAGACCGAGTGGAACGTACCCATCCATAATTTACGCGCCGTAGGGTAACCGACTATGGCTGCAATCCTCTCTTTCATCTCGCGCGAAGCCTTATTTGTAAAGGTGAGCGCAAGAACGGATTCCGCGGGATAACCCTCCTGCAGGATTTTAGCGATTTTACATGTAAGGACCCTTGTTTTCCCGGAGCCTGCGCCGGCTATTATGAGAGAAGGGCCGGAAACATTTTCAACCGCCTCTTTCTGAGCGCTGTTCAGCCCGTCGAAAATAGATATATTCTCTTGATTCATAACTATGCAAAAGCAGGTTGCAAAAATATGAATCAAAACTCAAAAAATTAACTTTTTATTGAAATTTATTACTTACATTTGCGCAAATTTTTTTACTAAAAATAATGTTACAAAATATTCGCTTAAAGAGAGGTTTGGATATTCCCATAGCGGGGAATGCCGAACTTACAATAAAAAAAAGCATAGTTCCGGACATTATTGCAATGAAGCCTACCGACTTTAAATGCCTCACTCCAAAACTTTGCGTAAAAGAGGGAGACGCAGTTAAGGCCGGCAGCATCGTTTTTGTAGACAAGAAACGTCCGGAGATTGGGTTTGCTTCCCCATGCAGCGGAACTGTTCAGGCGATTGTTCGCGGTGAAAAGCGCAAGCTGCTGGCGATTCTCATCAAGTCCGATTCCGAAACAGAGTACATAGATTTCGGGAAAAAGGATGTTGCAAAGTTATCTAAAGAGGAGGCCGAAAAGACTCTGCTGGAAAGTGGTCTGTGGGCAGCCGTGATTCAAAGGCCCTACGGCATAATCGCGAATCCGGCAGACACACCTAAAGCCATCTACATTTCCGGTTTCAACAGCGCTCCTTTGGCACCTGACTACAATTTCACCCTTAAAGACGAAACCGCCAACCTGCAGACAGGCGTGGAAGTACTCAGAAAATTCACAAAAGGAAATATTGTAGTGAGCCTTAAGGAGAGCAATTACGCCACTTCGCCCCTTTACAAACTGAAAGATGTCGTCTATTACACCTTCGACGGGCCGCACCCTGCAGGAAATGTAGGTGTCCAGATCAACAATATCAATCCGATAGCAAAGGGAGATATTGTCTGGACGGTAAATCCCGTAATGCTCGCCGCAATAGGCAAACTTTTCAACAACGGCATCTACGATGCAAGCAGACTTGTAGCGATAACAGGCATGCGTGCAAAAGAGAGATGTTATGTAAAGACCCTTCCGGGCATATCCATGAAGCAAATCGCCGAATTTGCGGATGAGCAGGAGGTGGTATTGTACGATGCTCCGTCTCAGATACGTTATATCAGCGGAGATATACTTACCGGTGAAAACGTAGGAAAAGAGGGATATCTGGGATTTTACAGCAATCAGATAACACTCATTTCCGAAGGCAACTACCGTGAATTCTTCGGCTGGGGAAAGATTGCCAGACCCAGGAAATTCAGTCTTTCCAAATCCTATTTCTCATGGCTCACGCCCAAAAAGAGATACGATATGGACACCAACCTCAACGGAGGCAAGAGGGCATTCGTTGTAACAGGCCTGTATGAAAAAGTGGTTCCTATGGACATATATCCGGTTTATCTGCTCAAAGCTATTCTGGCAGAGGATATAGACAAAATGGAACAACTCGGGATATATGAGGTTATAGAGGAGGATTTCGCCCTGTGCGAATATGTCTGTCCGTCCAAGATAGATGTACAGAATATCATAAGCAAGGGTATTGACCTTATGATTAAAGAAATGGCTTAATTTAAGAGTATGAAAGGATTATTAAATATAGTAAATAAACTCAAACCGACCTTCTCCAAGGGAGGGAAATTCGGTTGGCTGCACTCTACGTTCGATGCATTTGAGACATTTCTTTTCGTTCCGTCTACAGTAACGACAAAGGGCGCTCATGTCAGAGACTGTGTAGATTTGAAGAGAGTCATGAGCGTTGTGGTTCTGGCTCTCATGCCTGCGCTTGCATTCGGCATATGGAATGTCGGCGAGCAGCACTCCATAGCATTCGGTCTGGATATGACCTTCTGGCAGAAGGTTTGGTTCGGATTTCTGAAGGTTCTTCCGCTTATCATCGTATCCTATGTCGTAGGTCTGGGAATAGAGTTCGCCTCTGCGCAGATCCGCGGACATGAAGTAAACGAAGGATTCCTCGTAAGCGGTATGATTATCCCGCTTATAATGCCGGTGGACGTTCCGCTCTGGATTCTGGCTCTGGCAGTGGCATTCGCTGTCATTATCGGCAAGGAGATATTCGGCGGTACAGGTATGAATATCTGGAATCCCGCACTTTTGGCAAGGGCATTCGTCTTTTTCGCATATCCTTCCAAGATTTCCGGAGATACAATCTGGATTGAAGGATTGAGCGCGGCAAACCAGTCGCAGCTGGCAGACGGCTTTTCAGGCGCAACGCCTTTAGCCCAGCTCGCAAACGGAGCGCAGGAGTTGGTCACCACTACCGGAGACCACCTGAGTTTCATGCAAATGTTCATAGGCAACATTCCGGGAGCGATTGGCGAGACCTCTACAATTGCAATCCTGATTGGTGCGGTAATATTGATCTGGACAGGCGTGGCAAGCTGGAAGATAATGATCTCATGCGTTGCAGGCGCTGTCGCAGTAGGTCTTCTGATAAACGGCATTGCAGCACCGGGCACCTATGCAGACTATCCCGTATGGCAGCATCTTGTAATGGGCGGATTTGCATTCGGAGCAGTATTCATGGCAACTGACCCTGTTACATCCGCACAGACAGAACGGGGCAAATGGATATACGGATTCCTTATAGGGGCGATGACAATAGTGATAAGGGTATTCAATCCGGGTTATCCAGAGGGTATGATGCTTGCGATTCTGCTCATGAATACGTTTGCACCGCTTATCGACTACTTCGTCATAAACTCAAACATTAAAAAAAGAGCCAAAAGAATAGCAGCGTAAGGAGGAAGGATTATGAATACTAACAATAATTTATATACGATAGTTTATGCGACCCTAATGGTCGTGGCTACGGCTGCCATCCTTGCGTTTGTCTCTATGGCGCTTAAAGAGAGACAGCAGAAGAACATAGATATGGAGACGCAATTAAGCATCCTCTCTTCTGTAGGCCTTGCCGCCGATGCAAACGGTGCATCCGATAAAATAGCCTATGTGCAAGGAGAATATGACAAATATATAACAGACAGCTATCTTGTAAACTATAAAGGCGAGACTGTTCCGGGAGATGCGTTCACCGCAGCCCTCAAGAGCCAGTATGAGCTCATCAAACAGCTCGATCCCAAATCCGGAGAGGATCAGACAGCCATCAAGGATCAGATTCAGATTCCCGTTTTCGAGTGTACGCTCGACAGCGGAGAGAAGGTTTACATCGTAGCATGTTACGGTACCGGTCTTTGGGGACCGATTTGGGGATATATCGGATTCAAATCGGATTTCAACACCATCTATGGAGCGATGTTCGCCCACAAAGGAGAGACTCCGGGTCTTGGTGCCGAAATCGCCACGCCCAAATTCGGCGACCAGTTCAAAGGCAAGAGCATCTTCGATGGCGATACATTTACATCAATTGCCATTGTAAAGGGCGGGGCCGATAAGGACAACCCGCATGAGGTAGATGCCGTATCCGGCGGAACAATCACATCGAATGCACTGGCACTGGCCATCCAACAATGGCTGGGCAGCTATGAGGGTTTCTTCAAGTTATCGGCAGAAAAGGCAAAACTTCAAGAAACAGCTGTGCAGGAGAGTGCTCCCGTAGAGACAAATGAAGTAGAATCTGCAGAAAATTAATGGTTACGGCAATGGATAAGAATATTTTTATAAAACCTCTATTTACTGCCAATCCTATAACGGTATTGGTACTGGGTATCTGTTCGGCCTTAGCCGTAACAGCAAAATTACAGCCGGCCTGTATCATGGCTCTCTCTGTAACCATAGTAACCGGTTGTTCAAGTTTCCTTGTTTCTTTGATAAGAAATACGATTCCGAACAGAATTAGGATCATCATACAACTTGTCGTTGTAGCGCTGTTCGTAATTCTGGTAGACCAGATATTGAAGGCCTATGTCTATGAGATAAGCAAACAGCTCTCCGTATATGTGGGTCTTATCATTACAAACTGTATTCTGATGGGTAGAATCGAAGCGTTCGCATTGGGCAACAAACCTATTCCTTCATTCATAGACGGTATAGCAAACGGCATGGGTTACGGAATAATCCTTATCGCCATCGCCTTTGTCCGCGAATTGCTCGGATTCGGCACACTCTTCGGCCATCAGATTATTCCGCTCAGCTGGTACGCAAGCAACGGAGGTTTTTATGAGAACAACGGATTGTTCAGCATGGCGCCGATGGCTTTGATACTTGTGGGAATAGTTGTATGGATACAGAGAAGTATTCAAAAGGATTTACAAGAAAAATAATAACACATATCCATTATGCAAGATTTAATAAGTCTATTCGTTAAGTCCATCTTTGTGGACAATATGGTATTCGCCTTCTTTTTGGGAATGTGTTCATTCTTGGCAGTATCAAAAAATGTAAAGACATCGGCAGGCCTGGGACTGGCAGTCATATTCGTTTTGGGTATCACTCTGCCTGTAAACTACCTGCTGAACAAATATGTATTGTCTCCCGGCTCTCTGGCATGGTTGGGCGAAGGCTTTGCAGACATAGACCTGAGCTTTTTGAGCATGATAGTATTCATTGCCGTCATCGCGTCGATGGTTCAGATAGTCGAGATGTTCGTAGAGAAATTCTCTCCGTCTCTTTACTCTTCGCTCGGTATATTCCTGCCTCTTATTGCAGTGAACTGCGCCGTATTTGCAGGTTCGCTCTTTATGCAGGAGAGAGGTTACGAAACATTGGGAGAGGCTACCGTTTACGGTATCGGTTCCGGTGTAGGCTGGTGCCTTGCCATAGTGACAATGGCGGCCATAAGAGAAAAACTGGCATACTCGAATGTGCCGAAACCTTTGAAAGGATTGGGCATAACCTTTATCATTACAGGTCTTATGGGTATGGCCTTCATGAGTTTTATGGGTATTAAACTATAAGGGAGGAGCAGCTTACTATGGATAGTAATTTAATTCAACTGATTATAATTTCGGCAGTTGCCATTCTCATTCTGATGTTGGTCCTGGTTGCGCTTTTGCTCATTGTAAAGGCCAAACTGACACCGAGCGGAACTGTCAAAATCGATATTAACAACGGATCTAAAAATCTGGAGGTGACTCCGGGCTCCTCATTGCTTGCCACTCTGGCCAACGAGAAGATATTCCTGCCCTCGGCCTGCGGTGGAAAAGGCAGTTGCGGACAGTGCAAATGCCAGGTTCTTTCAGGCGGCGGCACGATTCTTCCTACCGAAGTGGGATTCTTCAACAGAAAACAGATCCTCAACCACTGGAGATTGGGCTGTCAGGTCAAGGTAAAGGATAACCTGGAAATTATAGTTCCCGAATCTGCATTGAGCGTGAAGAAATGGGAGTGCGAGGTCATATCCAACAGGAATGTGGCCACCTTCATAAAGGAGTTCTGCGTCAAGATTCCCGACGGAGAGACCCTCAACTACCGTTCCGGCGGTTACATTCAGGTAGACGTACCTGCAATGACAGTAGATTACAAGGATATAGACGTAGACGAGCAATACAGGGCAGACTGGGAGAAGATGGGTATGTTCAACCTCAAGATGGTAAACAGCACCCCTACCCTCAGAGCCTACTCGATGGCTACTTACCCTGCAGAGGGAAATATCATAAAATTGAACGTACGTATCGCCACACCTCCGTTGGACAGGGCAAAAGGCGGCTTCGTAAATGTAAACCCCGGTGTCTGCTCGTCATACATCTTCTCGCTCAAACCGGGCGACAAGGTCATGATTTCAGGCCCTTACGGAGAGTTCTTCATTCCGGACAACGCCCCTGCAGATCAGGAATTCATATTTGTGGGAGGTGGAGCAGGCATGGCACCTATGAGGTCGCATATCATGCATCTGTTCAAGACAGAAAAGACTACAAGGAAGGTGAACTTCTTCTACGGTGCGCGTAGCCTTAAAGAGGCTTTCTACCTCGAAGACTACCATGCTCTCGAGAAGGAATTCCCCAACTTCAAGTTCCACCTTGCTCTCGACAGACCGGATCCTGAAGCGGATGCGGCGGGTGTTCCTTATGTACCCGGCTTTGTACACAATGTCATGTATGAGACATACCTCAAGAACCACGAGGCACCTGAAGATGCATTGTATCTGATGTGCGGTCCTCCAATGATGACAAAATCCGTTCTGGATTTGCTCGATAACCTCGGAGTTGCTCCCGAGAATATTCTCTTCGATAATTTCGGAGGTTAACAGACAGACACAGAACCATATGGAAAAGAGCCGACCGGTAAGACGATCGGCTCTTGCTTTTTATCAGATATCCTGATCCGCTATGAGGTCTGTCCGTCTTATTCTCCGTGCTATCGGATGCAGATTGTTCACCCTGTTTCCCAAGTTTTTCACGAATCCCAATGCCGTTCCCCTATAAAGCAACATCAGATACCCCCGCGGCGCATCATCGAGCGAAAGAGGCTCCCGCGAAAGGAAATGCAACGCTGCCGCCCTCTCTATTTCCACGCTTTTAAAATATTTTTCATAAGGGGCCAGGCAGCCGCTGCTCAACTGCCCTGCTATTAAAATACTCAACGCAAAATCTGCATGGGGGATGAAATCCCTCCCCTTTATCTGGGCGACCAACAACCCCGACGAAACTGTTCTCAGGTTTTTTGCAACAAATGCGATATCATCATGCAGCGAACTTCTGTAAACCTTAAGCAAACTATCGCACATTACCGTATCATATCCCGGGAAATCCGCTCCGAACCTCACATCAGCCCCCTTTCCGCCGGTACGTCTGGACTCTTTTGAGCTTCTCCCGCATTTGCTTTCTCCATCACCCTTTCTTACCACTGCAAAATATTGCCCCTCCCCGTCTGTCATTCCTGGAATAAACTGGAATCCGCCTAAAGCCGTAGGGATAATACCTGCATGCTCCATAAAGGCAAGATCCTCATGCGCAGGCTCTACCGGCTCGCCCCCTCTTTCCGTAAGGAATTTCAGATTTCCATCGTTTTCATACTCGTTATATGTGCAGGTAGAATAGATCAGGAAGCCTCCGGGGGCAAGCGCATCCCAGATATCGTTCAAGATACGTCTCTGCCGCTCTGCGCAAAGCATCACATTTTCACGGCTCCAATTCTCCACCGCAGCCCCGCTTTTTCTGAACATTCCCTCCCCAGAGCATGGCGCATCCACGAGAATTATATCGAAAAACGATTTCAAACGTTTAAAATCGGATGCATCGTTATTGGTAACCACAACATTATCTGCACCCCATCGCGCTATATTTTCTGCAAGTGCAGCTGTCCTGCCATTTATCGTTTCATTGGAGACCAGCAGCGAGTCTCTGCCAATAAGAGAGACAAGATGCGTAGATTTTCCCCCCGGAGAGGCGCACAGATCCAATACTTTCAGCCGTCTCTGCCCCAGTGGGGGACCGCCGGAAACGGAATCTATCATTTTAAAGGCCAGATCCGGAAACATGGATGAGGCATCCTGGACATAATAAAGGCCGCTGTGGAAAAACGGATCGGCGGCAAATATTGGCCGCTCTTTCAGGTAAATACCGGTACTGCACCATTTTACGGCATCTTTATAATACCGGGGTTCCACAAAATAATCCGCACCGCCGCATTTTGCAGGATTGAATCTGAGCGAAACCGCCTGGACGCCGTTCTCGAGAGCATCGCGATATTTCACCAAGGCATCATGAGAAAGCCATCCTAACGAAAACTGTTCGAAATCTTTGGGCAAATCAATTTTCATCCGCCGGTATCAGTTCATTTTCAAAAACATATTTGCAACTCGAAGCTCCCCACAGCTCATATCTCCCGAATTGATATGACAACTTCATCAAAAAAAGCGGCCAGTCTTTCTTCTTCCGCGGAGTCCAGTACAGTTCTGAAATTGCAGACATCCTCGGGAATATGGCATACTCCACACTCGAAGGATAGGCGAAATATTCCGTCCACATGCATGCCTGTCCTCCTATAATATTTTCAGCCGCTCCATCCGGTATGGAGTCGGGGACCGGTTCAAACTTATAGACTTCATCCAGCATTGCCATAGAGCGGTGGCAGAGCGAATCTTCATCCGGGTGCTGCATCTTGTTGAGATAACTTATACGCGATGGGGTCATAATCACCTTATGCCCCGCTGCCGCGGCCTCATATCCGTTATCCGCGCCCCGCCAGCACATCACGACCGCATTTTCAGGCACTTTGCTCTTTGTTATTTCATCCCATCCAATCGGTATCCTGCCCCGTTTTTTTACGATTCCGCTTACACGTTCCGCAAAATAGCCGTGCAGTCCGCGCTCATCGCCCAGATTGTGCTCCTTTATGAATTCCTCAACCTTTTCGCTCTCCTGCCACCAGCGCGGAGCACACTCGTCGCATCCTATATGGATATATTTGCCCGGGAACATATCCATCAGTTCGTTGAATATATCCTCCAGAAAATCGAAAAGCTCCTCACTCGGTGCAAGCACATTGTTCTGTCTGTTGAATATTCCCCAGGTTATCGCCGGTCTTACAACCCTCCCGGGCTCTGTTCCGAACTGCGGATAAGCGGCCAGAATCGCCATGGAATGGGCAGGAATATCTATTTCCGGGACAATGGTTATATAACGGGCGGCAGCATAATCTACAATCTCCTTTATCTGTTCTACAGTATAATAGCCGCCATAACGGGTAGAATCCACGCCTGTCCCCGGGAAAATGCCAATAATTGTAGCATCTCTGTATGATCCGCGCTCATTCAGGGCCGGATGAGACATGCTTTCGATTCTCCATCCCTGATCATCTGTCAGATGCCAATGGAAATAGTTCATTTTGTGCAGTGCGAGGTAATCGATATACCTTTTTATGAATTCTACTGGAAAAATATGTCTCACCACATCTAGATGCATTCCGCGGTATTCGAATCTCGGTTCATCCTGAATCTCGGCATATCTGAACCGTAGCCCGCCCTGAAACTCATCTCCTCTGCATGGCAGCAACTGGACAAGTGTCTGCATGGCGTAAAAAAGCCCCGGCTCATTAAAACCCGTAAGTTCCACACCTGCGTCATCTATCGAAATTCTGTATGCTCCCTCTCTCCTCGAACTGTCTGGAATAACACTTAAGCAAATATCGGCCTTTGCCCTCCTGTCTACATTTTGCAATGCCATATTATAGTACTCCGACAGATATTTTCTCAAGAAAGCGACACTGTTGGCGCTTTCCCGAGCATCTTGCGTATAATAGAAAAGAGTGTTTTTCTCCTTGCAGAGATACTCCCCGCAGCCGATTTCCACAGAAACCGGCTGCGGAATGACAGGTAAAAAGCCTTTTGAATAATCTGCCGAAAACAAAAAAGTGCCGCTCAGGGCAAAAAGCAAAAAAAACAGAAGAGACCTCATCTTTTACAAAGCTGCTGCAAACCGTTTATAATAATCTCAAAGCGAAAAATCCGACAGAGGCATCTTACCCTCGGCCGCCATTGCCAACTGCTCTGTAATCTTGTCGATTGCATCCTGCAATTTTCCGCCTATCATTACTTTGAGCATGAAACTCAACTCCGCATTGAGTTCCATATGGAAATCCGTTGTCTGTTCATCCCTTACATCGAAATGGAGAGCTATTTCAAAAGGAAAGAGAGGCGGCGCACCGCTCTCCGAAAAGTCCGTAATCCTTATAAGTGAAAACGGCACTCTCTCCATGACCTTTGCACCGAGAGTTATACCCTTTACCGTACCCTCTATGCTGTCCTGGGTAGCCTTTATCCCCTCCTTTTTATCTTCGGGAAGACGCTCTACAAAGTTGCGCATATCGGAAAATGCGCCATACAGAATATGGGCAGGCTGCCTGATTGCAACCGTTTTGCCTACTATATGCGTATCTTTCATGCTTTTACGCCCCAGGTTTCGGGATTGATTCTCCACTGCTTCAAAACTTCCAGATCCTCTTCCTTGATATAATTGCGCTCGAGCGCCTCATCGAGCAAAGCCTCATAATGGCTCAATGTATAGAGTTCTATGTTTGCATACTCGAACGCCCTCCTGGCCTTTATGAAATTATAGGTGAATATGGCAACCATCCCCAATACTATTGCACCGCTCTTGAGAAGGCAGTCTGCAGCGGAGAGGCTGCTCCCTCCCGTAGAAATCAAATCCTCCACTACAACCACGCGTGCGCCTTTAGGCAGTTCGCCCTCTATCTGGGCGCCCGTTCCGTGATCTTTAGGTTTTGGCCTTACATATACGAACGGCTTGCCCATCGCTTCAGCCACAAGAGCGCCATATGCAATGGCACCGGTAGCGACTCCGGCAATGACATCCACATCCTTGAACTTCTCATTTATGATATCTATAAAGGCTTCATAGACGACCTTGCGTGCAGCCGGATATGAAAGGATTTTCCTATTGTCGCAATAAATCGGAGACTTCCACCCCGAAGCCCATGTAAATGGTTTATCGACACTTAATTTTACAGCGTTTACATCCAACAGCTGTTTTGCAATAATCTTTTCTATAGATTCCATATAACTATAAATATGTATTTTTCAGTTATGCCTCAATTGTCGAAACAAAGTTAATTTTTATTCGCAAAGAGTGCAAGAAGGAGGTAAAAATATCTAACTTTGGCACTGATATATAAAGGGTATGTACAATATTTTTTTCAATAAGAGAGTTCTCGCCATATGCAAGAGCAACTCCGATATAAAACAGCCGGATGCCGCTTATCTGTATGCGACTGGAGGCTGTCTGCCGGAGGGGATTCCCGATTTTTTTGAAAAATCGGAAAACATCGGCACACTTGCCATAATCACGGAGAGGGAAGATGAGATATTCGAAAAGATATGCAGCGGATTCAAAGAGATATATGCCGCCGGAGGGCTTGTACACAATGAAAAGGAAGAGTATCTGCTCATTTTGAGAAACGGTGTCTGGGACTTGCCGAAAGGAAAGGCAGAAGAGGGGGAAAGCATGGAGACTACCGCTGTCAGAGAGGTACATGAAGAGTGCGGCCTGCAACGGATCGGACTTGGAGAACCTATCTGTATAACAAGGCACTGTTACCGCCTTGGAGATGATTTCATTCTCAAACACACCCACTGGTTCCGCATGGAATGCA
The DNA here is from genome assembly GCA_944325445.1 of uncultured Bacteroidales bacterium. Lineage (GTDB taxonomy): Bacteria > Bacteroidota > Bacteroidia > Bacteroidales > UBA932 > Egerieousia. The sequence continues at coordinate 22,453 of CALVAG010000005.1, forward strand.
GTTCTGCAGAAAAACTCGTTCCGCAGAGCGAGGAGGGGATAGAACAGATAAAATGGGTTGCAAAAAAAGAACTCGGCAAATATGCCGGACTCACCTATCCCTCGCTCAGGGAGGTGCTGACCGCAGCGGAATACAGCGGATAAAATAAATATGACTCCCATGAAAGAAATAGACAGGAAACTGATAGAGACAATCAACCGATACTTTGCCTCCGGAATTGAACAACAGGTGAATTACGAGAAATTCTACCTTTATTCGCTCATCACCCATTCTACGGCCATAGAAGGTTCCACGGTAACTGAAATAGAAAATCAACTGCTTTTCGATGAAGGGATTGCGGCTAAAGGAAGAACTCTTGTTGAACAGAGGGTTCTCATCCATATACAGTTGACTTCTTATGTGACCTGTCAGCTAAAGTCATGAAGCGCACAGGCTCCGAATATTCCACATTAAGCGGTAATTTTGATTCTTCAAAAGGGGAATTGCGACGTTGTAACGTAAGTGCCGGAATTGGAGGTAAAAGTTATATGGCTTTTCAGAAAGTTCCACAAGCCACCGCCGACTTTTGTCAATGGCTGAACAGTGAACTGGCTTCAGTAGACAGAAGCAATCTGTCTGCATGCTATCGTCTCAGTTTTGAAGCCCATTTCCGCCTTGTCACCATTCACCCGTGGGTAGATGGAAACGGACGCACCACGAGATTGCTGATGAATATCATACAACGGCAATTAGGGCTCATTCCTTCCATTGTAACCAAAGAAGCCAAAAATCAATATATCCAAGCACTTATCAACAGCCGCGAAAAAGAAGACAGTACGATTATTCAAGATGTAATGCTTGCCCAACATATTGCAAACCTAGAAAGCAGAATTTTACAGTATCAGCAAAGCATGAATGATACTGTAATATCCAAAAATGATACTGTAAATATCACAGCAAGGTCGCATAATATTGATAACCGGCTTATAAACTTGATTAAAGCGCATCCAGAATATACATATGACCAATACGCGCGCTTGTTGAATATCGGCCGGGCTACAGTGGCACGCCATATCAAAAAAATGAACGGGACCGTAATCATACGAATCGGTTCAGACAAAAACGGACATTGGAAAATCATAACAAAAAAACAATAACTTCATCCAAATATTATCAGCCATATCTTGCATATAGCAACTGGATGCCCCATTCGAGTTACGAAAATGGAAAAGCAGTTGCCGCTGCAACAGATTACCTGCAGCGGAATATAACGGATAAAATACAAGCCATTGAAATTCGGGACGAGGGAGCGTACTGTCGTACGTAACCGAGTTACAAAACTGACTGCAATGAAGCAGTTTGACTTTAAAATGCGCTGCAATTAGCCGTAGATAGACTTAATATTAGCCAACCTCTCATCCAACTCCGTCAAATCCATAACCAGAACCTGCCGGGCCTTGCTGCCTTCGAAGGGGCCTACTATGCCGGCGGCTTCCAGTTGATCCATGATACGGCCGGCCTTATTGTAGCCGAGCCCCATTTTACGCTGGATGAGAGAGGTGGAGCCCTGCTGATGGATGACTATGAGTTTCGCGGCATCTTCGAAAAGGGGGTCGCGCTTGCTCAAATCCACTACACCTACCGCTGTTTCGGAATCGTTGTCGTCTTCGCCGGTATATTCGGGCAGATAATATGGAGTGATATAACCGCGCTGGGAAGCGATATAATCTACGACTCTTTCCACCTCCTTGGTATCTATATAGGCGCATTGCATACGGGTAAGATCTCCTCCGGTAGACATGAGCATATCTCCGCGGCCGATAAGCTGGTTTGCCCCTACCTCATCGAGAATGACCTTGGAATCCATGCTCGAACGCACCATAAAGGCGATACGCGCAGGGAAGTTGGCCTTGATATTACCGGTTATGACAGTTGTGGTAGGCCTCTGGGTCGCAATCACCAGATGAATGCCTATCGCCCTGGCCAGCTGGGCCAGACGGGTTATAGGCTCCTCTATCTCCCGGCCTGCAGTAAGCACAAGATCTCCGAACTCATCTATGATCAGAACGATATATGGCAGGAAGCGATGCCCTTTCAAAGGGTTGAGCCTGCGCTGCAGGAATTTTTCGTTATACTCCTTTATGTTCCTTACCCCGGCAATCTTCAGAAGATCGTACCGGTTGTCCATCTCAATGCAGAGAGATTTAAGCGTATATATGACTTTCTGGGTATCTGTTATGACAGGCTCGTCTGCATCCGGGAGCTGGGCGAAAAAGTGGTGTTCCAGCCTCGAATAGAGAGAGAACTCTACCTTTTTAGGGTCTACGAGAACCAGTTTCAACTCTGAAGGATGCTTGCTGTAGAGCAAAGAGGTAAGTATGGCATTAAGCCCGACAGATTTGCCCTGACCGGTAGCACCGGCTACAAGCAGATGGGGCATCTTTGCAAGATCGAACGTAAAGACCTCGCCGGTAATGGTTTTTCCCAATGCTATAGGCAAATCGTATTTAGACTCCCTGAACTTAAGGTCATCCAGAACCGAAAGCATCGAGACGACGCTCGGTTTCTCATTCGCCACCTCTATTCCTACAGCGTTCGTTCCGGGAAGCGTTACTACCCTTACGCCACGTGCCGCAAGCGAGCGCTGGATATCCGCTTCGAGTTTTTTGATTTGCGCAACTCTTACGCCGGGGGCGGGAACTACCTCATAAAGGGTTACTGTAGGGCCTATTCTTACCGAAACCTTGGTAATTCCTATCTTATAATTTGCCAAAGTGCTTACTATGCGGGACTTGTTATTCTCCAGCTCGGTTCTCGAAACCTCATACCACTTATCTTTGTAATCTTCGAGAAGCGTAAGCGGAGGCGCCTGATAGGATGAGAGATCGAGACGCGGGTCGAACATCTTCTGCAGTTCCTCCTCCGAAAACGAAGAGAGGAAATCCTCTTTGTCGCCATTCTTTTCGCCCTCGGCAGGGCCGGAATCGCCATTGTCTCTCTTTTCAACAGGTTTTTCAGCCTCCGAGATTATCTCTATCTGCAAATTGTCATCTGGAGGATTCTGATTCTCCTGTTCATCCTCCCCATCCTCCTCCTCTTCGGAATCAGATATATCTTCTACTACAAATTTGACAGCCTGCCCATCATCTTCATCATGAACGGCATCAGATACGGCAGTCTCTCTTTCGGTTCCCGAAACGGATGCTTCCGTTTCCGCCTCCGTATCGGGTCCGCTCTCCCTTCTGCGTCTGAATCTGAAATCCGCAGCCTTGTCTATCCAATTATTTATCCTTGCAATAAGCCTGTTGTCTATAGTTATAAGCCACGCCACCAGTGCAACGACAACTATGGCGCCCGCACCTATATCGCCGACCATCCCTTTTAGCCACTCATTCACATAATAGCCGTACGAACCACCGGCTCCCCCGCCGAACCAATTGTCGAATTTGGTATAGGAAAAGATATATGAAAAGAGGACGGAAATTATTATACAGCCGAAAAGCGAAATGAAAAAGAGCCTGAGCAGTCTTACCTTTTTTATTTTGAGACAGAAAAGGGCCACTCCTCCAAAAAAGAACGGAATTACAAAAGCTCCGAGACCGAACAATTTGGTAATAAGAAAATTAGCCAATATCAGCCCCACTTTTCCGCCTCCGTTTTCCACATCTACGAGGGCGTTCAGTATATCGTTTCCGGAAAAAAGGCTCTGGTCGTCCGCCCATGTATAAAGATACGATACAAGAGAGACGAACGTTATAATGGCGATTGCAAGCGAAAGCAGGCCGCCGAGCAGGTAAAAGGCATCCCGCCTCTTGGGCACTGCGACTTCCGCCTTGTTATACTTTTTCGTACTCTTTTTGCTTGTACCGGCCATGGCTCTCTCCCCTATTTTTTATTGCGGCGTTTCCCGTTATTGGAATTTTTCTGATTCCTGTGGTTATTTCCGCTTGCCCTTCCTGCAGCGGCGCCGCGTGCATAAAGAGGAGTTTCAGAAGTGATTCCCATCCCTATGTGGACCTCCTCGGGAACCGTTATCTTCCCGTCGGACAACTTATATATGTCATTGAAGATTGTCTCTTCCGTTACGGAATCCTTATTCCAGATAAGATACTGCTGTTTCATATAGCATGCAAGCGTCTTTATCATATGGGTTTTGACCTCCCCGTCTTCATGCTGCGCTATGACTTCGAGCATATTCTGGATATTGCGCCCGTAATGCGAAGCCTTGACAGGTGTCTTTACCAACGGAATGGGAGCAGGTTTTGTTGCCAGATTCTCTTTCGTAGGAACCGGATAGGGGGAATCTATGTCTATCTTGAAATCAGAAATAATCTGCACATGATCCCATAATTTATGCTTGAAATCTCCCAGATCCCTTAACTGGGGATTTATTGTACCCATAACCGACACTACCGCCTGAATCTGTTCGTTACGCTTTGCCTTATCGGGCAGCTCCGTAACGAATTTTATCATCTTCTGCACGTGCCTGCCATATTCGGGCATCAGCAACTTGTCGCGCAACGTATTGTAATCCAATGATTCTTCCATATTTTACCTTAAATTTTCCGAGCCTACAAAGATAGTAATTATTGGTATATTATCGGTATAAACGGCTACTCTACTCTGGCAGCTTTCAATATGCAGATTTCTACGCATTTTCTGCAGAGGATACATTCGTCGTGGTTTATTTGCGGAAGTCCGTTGCCCTCCTGTGAAATCGCCCCCATAGGGCATTCAGGCACCATAGGACATTTGTGATTTTGCGGACAGATATTCGCATCTATAACTATTTTTCGCATTTTCAGAATATTTTTCAATACAAAACACTCTTTGCAAAAATAACTATTTCATTTGAGATTCAATCTTTCCGAAACAATTTTTGAAATCTCTGCATAAATTATTACCTTTGCCGCTGCGTTTGCAGGCCCAGGTGGCGAAATGGTAGACGCGCTAGTTTCAGGTACTAGTGTCAGAGATGATGTGCAGGTTCGAGTCCTGTCCTGGGCACAAGAGATGAGGCCGATTTAAAAGATTTTTAAGTCAGCCTCATCTCTTTTATGAGGCGGCGCTCCGTTTGCCGCATATACTGTGCAACTCCGCCTGTTTGAGCTGTGAAAACGGCTTTCTTCGTATATTTGTCGCTTACGCGCCACATATACTGTTCACGCCTCGAGGGTATCAAAAGCGAACTTTTGAATACCCTCACGCGTCTTTCTTCGAAAGACTTCTTTAACCCCCGCAGCCTGCAGTCTGCACCCCCTGAAGGGGGTATACACTCCTTTCAGTCGTGGTCCCTTCGGGACTTGCCCGGCATTTAACCGGAGGCATATCGGAGATATATGCGTGCCTTACGGCACCCACATCTGCTCGAGACCTCTGCTATTGCAAACGGGTTTGCATCGCAGAGACTTCTCGCATCTGCCACTTCGTTTTTAATATCTCCAAATGGTGGGGGCAAATGCAAATAAATTTGCTCTGCTCTCGGCTTCTTCGTATATTCGCCTTTCGTCAAACCTTTTTTTAAAATTTTATATGCATACCGATAAAACACTTGGAGTATTGGGAGGAATGGGACCTGCCGCTACCGCAGACTTTTTAAGAGTTCTCGCAGAGGTCACTCCGGCCGAAACAGACCAGGAGCACCCGAGAATGATTGTATATTCACATACAGTAACGCCCGACAGGACAACGTTCATTCTGGGCAAGGGACCGGACCCTACCGAATATATCAAAGACGGGCTCAAAACGCTCATAGGATGGGGGGCGGACCTGTTATGCGTAACATGCAACACAGCCCATTACTTTATAGACCAGTTCCGCGATGAAATTTCGAAACCGATTGTACATATCATAGACGAGACCATTGGAGAGGCTGCATCCCGTTCTCCGCAAGGGGCATGGCTTACCGCCACACTGGGAACGATGAGAACCGGGCTCTATCAAAGGCATGCCCAAAACAGCGGGTACGCGTTCAGAATCCCTTCCGAGCCGATGCAGGTGGAGATACACGACGTAACCGACATGGTAAAGGCAGGCAAGCACAAGGAGGCCGGAGAGAAGTTCAAAAAGATTGTGGAGCAGCTTTGGGAAATCGAGCGTCTGCCGATTGTAGGCGCCTGCACCGAAATCCCCATTGCATATGCCAACACCGGATTAGACCCCAAGATGGGCATATCCTGTCTCGAAGCTCTGGCAAAAGGATGTGTAAGAGAACTTTATTACAAATAACGGACAACCCGGCTTAAATATGAAAAAGATAAAGATTTCCCTACCGATACAGATACTCATAGCCCTCGCACTGGGAGTGATATTCGGAGTATTCTTCCATGAATATGTAAAATATATCAGCTGGGCAGGCGATATTTTCATCAGATTGCTGAAGATGATTGTCGTGCCTATAGTAGTTTCGTCCATGATCGTGGGAGTGGCAAGCATTGGAAAGACCGGAGGACTCGGCAGAATAGCCACAAAGACATTGACTTTCTATGTCATCACTACATTGGTCGCCACATTCGTAGGACTGGCCCTTGTAAATACAATTGAACCTGGCGTGGGTTCGTCTCTGGTAAACCAGGCCAACGGCGCCGAGCATCTGGCAGGAGCCGAAAGGGTACCGCTCGGCCAGCAGCTTATAAACATAGTCCCGGAAAACATCTTCCAGGATCTTGTAGAGAACGACATGCTCGCCATAATCTTCTTCTCCATACTTTTCGGTTACTTTGTAACCCTTGTGGGAGAAAAATCTTCCGCGACAATCATCAACTTCTTCGAGGCCGTATTCGAAGTGATAATGAAAATAGTCCTTACCATTATAAAGGTCGCTCCCATAGGAGTCTTCGCAATAGTGGCAAAGATGATTTCCATGCAGGCCGGAGATATGCAGAAACTGGCGGACATAGCCCAGAGCCTGGGCCTTTTCGTACTGATTATATGGATAGGGTGTGCAATCCACTTCTTTATAATAATGCCGTCGATAGTCTACTTTTTAGGACATGAAAACCCGTGGAGACATATGAAAAAGATGTCTACGGCAATTCTTACAGCCTTTTCTACATGTTCATCAGGAGCGGCCCTGCCCTTCTCCATGAAAGATTCCCAGGAGAAATGCGGAATATCCAACAAGATTGCGAGCTTTACGCTTCCTTTGGGCGCAACCATAAACATGAACGGCACGGCGCTGTATGAAGGTGTCGCGGTAATATTCATAGCACAGGTTTACGGCATAGACCTCTCGTTTTTGGAGCAGCTCATAATTGTAGTGACAGTCCTCTTTTCTGCAATAGGGGCGGCAAGTATTCCGATGGCAGGCCTTGTAATGCTTTCGGTTGCGCTTTCTGTAGCCGGGCTGCCTATGGAGGGTATAGGACTTGTACTTGCAGTCGAGCAGCTTTGCGATATGCCAAGAACTGCAACCAACTCATACGGAGATATGTGCGCAGCAGTGGTAATTGCGAAATCGGAAGGCGAAAAACTGACAATATAGTTTAGAATTATTTGCAATTTATAATTTTTATAATTAATTTTGCGCCATAAAACTATTTTTTATGCGCGACATTAAGGATAAAATCAAGCAAAGCGGCCTTAAGGCAACGCCACAAAGATTAGCTATTTACGACTCCATGTGCAGGCTCGGACACGCTTCGGCAGATATGGTGGTAGATGAACTGAAAGAGATTTTTCCATCCATAACCGTAGCGACCGTCTACAACGTTCTGGAATCTTTCGTAGAGGCAGGATTGCTTTCACGGAGGCTGAGCATGAACCATAAGATGTACTTCGACGTTAATGTATATGAACATGCACATCTGTACGATACCGATTCGAACGTATATATGGATTACGACGACAGCGAATTGAATGCAATCGTATGGGAGCATATAAAGAAGAATATGCCGCATGGATTCAATTTGAAGAACATAGATATCCAACTTATAGGAACAAGAAATTAAACAATAACAAAAACACCGAGTAATTATGAACAGTTTAAAAGGCACCCAGACAGAGAAGAATCTTCTGCTTTCATTTGCAGGGGAGTCTCAGGCAAGAATGAGATACACCTACTTTGCAAGCGTTGCAAAGAAAGAGGGTTTCGAACAGATTTCCGCAATCTTTACAGAGACTGCAGACCAGGAAAAAGAGCATGCGAAACGTTTCTTCAAATTCCTTGAAGGCGGAAACGTAGAGATAACAGGAACTTTCCCTGCAGGCATAATAGGGACAACGGCCCAGAACCTCAAAGCCGCTGCCGAAGGCGAGCACGAAGAGTGGACCGATATGTATCCTGCATTCGCAGAGACAGCTGCGAAAGAGGGCTTTACCGAAATTGCCAATGTATTCAGGAATGTTGCGAAGGCAGAGGCGGAGCATGAGGCAAGATACCGCGCACTGCTTGCAAGAGTGGAAAACGGGACAGTTTTCGAAAGGGAGACAGAGATAGAATGGCAGTGCCGCAACTGCGGATTCGTAATCAAATCAAAGAAGGCTCCGCTCAAATGTCCTGCATGCAACCACCCTCAGGCATATTTCGAGAGAAAGAAAGTAATAGATTAAACAATGCTACAACGTTTCAGAAGCCGGGCCGGGTAACCTGTCCGGCTTTTGTTTTCCGCCGCATTCCACAATACATATCATGGATTATATTACCTGAATTACGGATATTGCCTGTGTCATTTGCAAAAAAGGGAGTTTTTTATTTTTTTGCACAAAATTACAATAACAAATTCTTATCAAGGCTTATGTTGAGAAAAATCAGATTAACTGTCGCCATTATCTTTTTCCTTGCATTGCTGCTGCTCTTTCTGGATTTCACTGGAAGCATTCATGCATGGATGGGATGGACGGCGAAAATACAGTTTATGCCGGCCGTTATGGCACTGAATGTTACAGTTGTTGCGATATTGCTGGTTCTCACCCTTATTTTCGGGCGCATCTACTGCTCGGTTATCTGTCCCATGGGAATATTCCAGGATATCGCGGCATGGTTCGGGAAAAGGGCGAAAAAGAACCGCTATTCATACTCTCCGGCCATTTCATGGTTGAGATACACGGTTTTAGGCATATTCGTCATTGCCCTTATCGCAGGCATCGGCTCACTTGCCGCGCTGCTTGAACCATACAGCGCATTCGGAAGAATTGCAAGCAATCTGTTTGCGCCTGTTTATGCCGGAATAAATAACCTCCTTGCCTATATTGCGGAAAGGGCGGAGAGCTACGCCTTCTACAGCACTGATATCTGGATTAAGAGTATGCCTGTTTTTGCAATAGCTGTCGCAACGTTTATAATAGTGGCGCTTCTTGCATGGAAAAACGGCCGTACCTACTGCAATACAATATGCCCGGTAGGTACCGTCTTGGGGTTCTTCGCAAGATTTTCATGGTTCAAGCCGGTTATCGACAGTTCAAAATGCGTCAATTGCAAGGCATGCGAAAAAAACTGCAAGGCATCTGCGATAAACATAGCCGGACATACCATAGATTACAGCCGCTGCGTGGCCTGCATGGACTGTATAGACAAATGCAATATAAACGCCATAAGTTATGTACATCCGCATAAAACTGCAGACAAGCCGGCGGAGAACGAGCAGAGCGTGAACAAAAACCGCCGCAGCTTCCTGACCGCCTCCGCTCTGGTTGCCGCGACCGCCACTCTCAGGGCTCAGGAAAAAAAGGTAGACGGCGGACTGGCCATCATCGAAGATAAGAAGATCCCCGAACGCTCCACCCCCATAGTTCCTCCGGGAGCATTGAGCCTGAAAAACTTCACGCAGCACTGCACGGCATGCCAGCTTTGCGTCTCGGTCTGCCCCAACGGGGTGTTGCGCCCTTCTGCCGGTCTGATGACGCTTATGCAGCCGGAAATGTCGTATGAAAGAGGCTATTGCCGCCCGGAATGCGTCAAATGTTCCGAAGTATGCCCGTCAGGGGCGATAAAACCTATAACGGTTGCGGAAAAATCCTCGATTCAGATAGGCCATGCCGTATGGATAAGAGAGAACTGCATTCCGCTCACAGACGGCCGGAATTGCGGGAACTGCGCAAGACACTGCCCTACCGGAGCAATAGCCATGGTTCCTTCGGTCCCATCGGACAGCAATTCGATTAAAATACCGGTGGTAAACGTAGAGAAGTGTATCGGATGCGGCACATGCGAAAACCTCTGCCCCGCCCGTCCGTTGAGCGCAATATATGTAGAGGGGCATGAGGTCCACCGCACAATCTGATTTACACATAACAAGCAAACCGACAGAGATGAAAAAAGGAAAAGATATATCGCGCAGGAACTTCCTGAAAAAATTGGGAGCAGGCGCCACTACGATTACAGTTGCAGCCGCAGCTTCGGCATGCGGCGGTTCCGGTAAAGACAAAATTGCCTCCGCAGCCTCGGCCAAAAGGGAGATCCCTACCGATAAAATGACATACAGGGTAAACCATAACAATAATGACAGGGTCTCCATTCTCGGTTACGGATGTATGAGATGGCCTATGATTCCCAACCCGTCGGGCCAAGGCGAAATCGTAGACCAGGAGAGCGTAAACCGACTTATTGCATACGCAATGGAGCACGGGGTGAATTATTACGACACCTCCCCTGCATACTGTCAGGGATTCTCCGAAGGGGCGACAGGAGAGGCGCTGAGCCGGTTTCCGCGCGAAAAGTTTTTGGTTGCGACAAAGCTTTCGAACTTCGCCCCGTCTACGTGGAGCAGGGAAAGTTCCATTGCCATGTACCGCAATTCATTCAAAGAGTTGAGAGTAGATGTCATAGACTATTATCTGCTGCACTCGATAGGCAACGGAGGAATAGAGACTTTCAACAAACGCTACATAGAAAACGGCATGGTAGATTATCTCATGGAAGAGAGGAAAGCCGGCAGAATAAGAAATCTCGGTTTTTCATTCCACGGAACGAAAGAGGTGTTCGACCGGGTACTTGCAATGCATGAAAAGGTGCATTGGGATTTTGTGCAGATACAGCTCAACTATGTAGACTGGCGCCACGCATCCGGTGCGAACGTAAATGCAGACTATCTCTATGCCGAGCTGGTCAAACGCAACATTCCGGCCATAATAATGGAACCGCTGCTCGGAGGGCGTCTGTCCAATGTTCCCGAACATATCATGCTGCGTCTCAAACAGCAGCGCCCCGACGAGAGCGTAGCGTCATGGGCTTTCAGATTTGCAGGCTCGCCCGAAAACGTGCTCACCGTATTGAGCGGAATGACCTATATGGAGCATCTGCAGGACAATCTGCTCACATACTCGCCGCTTGTTCCGCTGAATGAGGATGATTACGTTTTTCTCGAAGAGACTGCCCAGCTGATGCTCAAATACCCCACGATACCCTGCAACGACTGCAAATACTGCATGCCTTGCCCGTATGGCATAGATATTCCGGGGGTATTGCTTCACTACAACAAATGCGTAAACGAAGGCAATGTTCCCAAATCTTCGCAGGACGAAAATTACAGGAAGGCAAGAAGGGCCTTTCTTATAGGTTACGACAGAAGCGTTCCGCGCCTCAGGCAGGCCGACCACTGCATAGGGTGCGCGCAATGCAACGAACATTGCCCTCAGAGTATAGATATACCGGCAGAGATGCAGCGGATAAACGACTTTGTAGAGCAACTCAAACAGGAGACCCTGTAACGATGGAAAAGCTGTTGGAGAAGCTCCGCGAGAGCGGCTCTTCATGTATCGTACAGAGCGCCGGCGGAGAGACAAGATATTTTCGCCAAAGGGGAGTTGCGGATCTTTACAGCCTGGTCTGCAATGACCCTGCCTTTTTAAAGGGAGCGACAGTTGCAGACAAGGTTGTGGGAAAGGCGGCTGCGGCCCTGATGATAAAAGGCGGTGTGGCCTCTGTATATACAAATATGATAAGCGAACCTGCCGCCGGGCTGCTTGCCGGCTCGGCCATAAAGGTATCGTACGGCCAAATTGTACACCATATAGAAAACAGAAGCAGGACAGACTGGTGCCCGCTTGAAAAACTGTTATATCGTGAATCCTCGATAGAGAAGATATTTACGGTTATTTCTGATTTCGTCGCTAATCTTTAAGCATCTCCATCAGTTTCTGCCGTGAAAAGTGGATGCGGCTCTTTACCGTCCCCAACTTAAGCCCGAGTTCATCTGCAATCTCCTGATATTTATATCCCCCTTCGTGCATCTGGAAAGGTATTCTGAACTCCGGTTCGAGGGAATTTATCCGCCTTGTTATCTCACCGTAACCGAAATCGCTTTCCGGGCCGCGTTCAGCAGGTCTGTTGTTCAGTACATACTCCTGCACATCTTTGCACAAGAGCGTCTGTTTGCGCACCCTTTTGCGATAATCGTTTATGAAGGTATTTTTCATGATTGTAAACAGCCACGCCTTGAGATTCGTAGAGAAATCGAATTTATCCTGATTGATCAAAGCTTTGTAACAGGTCTCCTGAAAGAGGTCCTGAGCATCCTCGTCATTCATTGTAAGCGAATATGCATATCTCTTGAGAGAAGGTGCCAAATCGACAACTTTTTCATCTATACCGACAGCTGCCCTTTCCATAATACGTGGTGTTTTTTTGAATATTGCCGGAGCGAAAAGCATGCCATCTCCCCTGCGAAAATATTCTTGGACATAAAGTTAATAAAAATGGAACAAACTTTACATCCATAATGCAAAAGATTTTATTGTGAAATAAAAAATATTGTTTACATTTGCAGTCCCAAACGGGATTGGAGAGGTGGTAGAGTGGTCGATTACGGCAGTCTTGAAAACTGTTGAGCTGAAAGGCTCCGGGGGTTCGAATCCCTCCCTCTCCGCAAGAAAAGTGGCTGCATCCGCAAGGATGCGGCTTTTTTATTTTATTTCCGACAGGAAGCCCTGCTTCCAATGGAGGAAAAATAAATAAAAAACAAAGCTGTTGCGCAGGCAACAGCAGCCACCTTTTCTTGCAAGGGCCCGCCCGGCAAGGGCAATAGGGAATGCGCAGCCTGAAAGGCGAGCAAAATCCCTCGCCGCTATAAACCGAAGAAACGACTGTCAGACCTTGCAAGGGCCCGCCCGGCAAGGGCAATAGGGAATGCGCAGCCTGAAAGGCGAGCAAAATCCCTCACCGCTATAAACTGAAGAAACGGCTGTCAGACCTTGCAAGGGCGATAGGGATGTCGGAGCTTGCGACGAAATCCCTATATTTCATCTGAAATATGGCAGTTTAAAAGTCCGTTTTATCCTAAATATGGCAGTTCAACAATCAATTTTATCCGAAATATGGCAGTTTATTTGAAAAAATTATTACTTTTGAGACAAATATAATGGCGTATGTTAGATAAAAGAATCCTGGAACAGGTGCTCTCTGAACAGCAATTGGAACTTTATAATCTCTCTTCAAAAACACTATGTACCCGTCCTGAGGAGCAGTTGGTTGACTTGGACAGCAATATGGCTCAAGTTGTGATAGGTGTCAGACGATGCGGAAAATCCACATTATGCTTCAATGTATTGAAAAATAGCGGAGTATTGTTTGCCTACGCAAACTTCGATGATGAACGATTTGAGGAGATGACATCAAATGACCTAAATTCTGTACTGGAAGTATTATATAAAATATATGGCGACTTCATGTTTCTATTCTTGGATGAAATTCAGAATGTCAAAGGTTGGCATCTGTTTGTAAACAGAATCCTCCGACAAGGAATACGGGTTATTCTGACAGGCTCCAACGCGAAATTACTCAGTGGCGAACTTGCCACCCATTTGACCGGGAGGCATGACAAGATTGAGCTGTTCCCATTCTCATTTGCTGATTATTGCAAGTATAAGGAGGTAGATATATCGTCTCCAACGACTAAAGCTGAGGCTTTCAGAAGAAGTGCATTTGACGAATATCTGCGACAGGGTGGATTCCCTGAGCTGCTGCATAAAAAGAATAAGAAGGGATATGTGAGCAACCTTGTCGATAATATATTAAAACGAGATATCGAACAGCGCCATAAAATTAAATATGTGCGAGCATTTGAGCAACTGGCCAACCATTTGTTGAATATTTCTCCTGCCATTGTGGTCAAGAAGGAACTGGCAAAGCTTTTCGGATTTAACTCCCATCATACGGCAGATAATTATATCAACTATCTAAAAGAGGCGTATCTGTTGTCGGGGTTACCTAAATATTCAAATAAGAGCAAACTCAGAGTGCGAGACGAGAAAGTTTATCCGATAGATGTTGCTCTAATGGATGGAAGAGAAGAGGCAATGGCTGGAGAGAATCTCGGTCATCGATTGGAAAGTATTGTGTATATTGAATTGCTAAGAAGAAAGAAACCTTTAGGAAGAGATATCTATTATTTTAGAAATACAGATGGATATGAGGCAGACTTTGTGGTATGTAAGGGAAATAAAGTTGAAGAGGTGTATCAAGTTTGCTATGATTTAACAAAAGAGAAAACTCGTACAAGGGAAATAAGAGGTTTGCTTACAGCATCAAGAGAGACTCATTGTGACAATCTCTACCTTATAACAGATACCGAAAGAGCAAAATTCGAGCAGGAAGGGAAAGTGATAAATATAATACCTGCATACGAGTGGTTAATTCAATAAAAATCACTCTTGTCATTCGTTTGTATTGCGACAGTCCAATCCGACTGCATCCTTTCGGACATATGCACTTCCCACATCCTACATGGGCCAACAAACGCAAATGATATTGCTTTGATTTAGGCTTACAAATCTAAAAAATCTGTAGGCTTTTTATTACACCAAAGCAGACGCACTTTCCGGAACAGCATCCCGACAGGTATTTGCATGCCTTTGTTTGCGGGCTTGCTTTACCTGTCGGCCTTATGCTGAACAATCAACTGTTTAAACGGCAAATCGTTACTCCACAAACTTCACATAATCCGGTTTGCGCGGTGCGGGAGCAGGATATTCACCCGCGGGATAGCCGAGTATGCAGTTTCCTATGCCCTCATAATCACCTTCAATCCCCCACTCTTTCAGGAGCGCCTTGCCCTCCTCGCTGTCGAAGACCTCCTTTGCGCGGTGAATCCAGCAGCTGCCCAATCCCAGAGCATGGGCGGCATTCATAAGGTTGCCCATAACGAGCGCCCCGTCGTAAACATGCGTAGGAACATTCCTGTCTGCCAGTACCACCAGCACTACCGGCGCACCGTAAAACGGATCGTTTTCCGAACCCATAACCCCGGCATTAAGGCGTGAGAGGGTATCGCGCACGGCCTTGTCCGTAACCGCCACGATAATCGGAGACTGTCTCCCCATTCCTGTAGGTGCGTATGTTCCCGCCTCTACCACCTTTTTAATCAGCTCCATATCAGGAACCTTCTCCTGATACGAGCGTATCGCACGGCGCGTCTTGAGATTTTCGATAGTTTCATTCTTTGTCATAACCTGTTCATTTTGCGTATTCGTACATGATGCAAACAACCCTAACATCAGTACCAGCGATAAAAAACAATACTTCATAAACCGATAATTCTTTATTTTATCAATTCTCCTTTCCCAAGCATTTCCAGACTCCCGCCGCAATGGCGCCGCCAAGCAGAGGAGCAACGATAAAGAGCCAGAGCTGTGAAAGCGCCGCACCTCCCTCGAAGAGGGCCGGACCGATTGAACGGGCAGGGTTTACAGATGTTCCGGTAATAGGAATACAGACTATATGCACCAGGACAAGGGTAAGGCCTATCGCCAGGCCTGCCAGATTTCCTGCACCGCGTTTCCCGTCTGTAGAGCCGAGAACCACCAGCACGTCTCCGCGGCCGAGCCTGTACTCAGACAGATTCAGACTTACCTTCATTGAACCTTCGAGACAGACAAGCCCCATGTAAAACTCTATCTTGAAGGGATAGGGAGAGGCCATAAAGGGAGCCGTCTCGCTGTCGGAAGCCAGGTCTATCGCCTTTCCGGAAGAATCCATATTGTCTGCCAGCATGAATTTATTATTGTACAGGCAGGTTCTCTCATCGAAAGGCAGCATCATGAGATTCAACGGACGGAATTCGCCGGGGTATTGCATAATTATATCTCTTTTATGCCACAAATATACCTATTAGAATAATTTTTCATAGAAAATTTATCCGAAACAGCGCAATATTCATCCTTTTGAACAACTGCTGCGCAAAACGCGACATTAATGTACAGTTGAAATATCTGACTTTTGCAGAAAGAAAATCAAAAACGCATACATATGAAAGGATACGGAAAAATATGGATAATCCCGCTGGCAGCCATGCTCTGCGCCTGTTCGAACGGAAACGACACTGCACAACCTGTAAGAAGCGTATATGTCACGCAACCGGTGAAGATAAGCAATGAGAGAGTGAAAAGCTATCCGGGAATAGTAAAGGCTGCCGAAGAGATAAACCTCGGCTTCAAGACAGCCGGACAGATAGAGAAGATTCTTGTAAAAGAGGGAGATTTCGTACATAAGGGGCAGTTGCTTGCAGAATTGGACAGTGCAGACTACCGCCTCGCAGTGGAGGCATTGCAGATACAGTACGACCATCTGCGCGACGAGGTGGAACGCACCGCGCAGCTTTTCAGCCGGAAAAGCAAGGAGAACATCAACTATGACCTGTGGGTTCAGTCCGGCTTTGTGAAGGTGACGCCGGGTAATGTCCTGGACTATGACTTTGTGAAGGCCGACATCCTCGGCATCGTGGAAAAGTACGATTTCCGGAGCTGTGCTTACGACCGGTGGAATTCATCGCAGACCATCATCGACCTGCAGAACGAGGGTCTGGAGTGCACGCCGTTCGGCCAGGGCTACGGATCGATGTCCGCCCCGTCGAAGGAGTTCGAGAAGCTGGTGTTGAGCGGCCGGGTTGAGCACTACGGAAACCCTGTGCTCCGTTGGATGCTCGCATCGACGGTCATCAAGACCGACCCTGCGGGCAACATCAAGCCGGATAAGGAGAAGTCGGTCCAGAAGATCGACGGCATTGTCGCCGCGATCATGGCCCTGGGCGAGTGGATGACGGCGCAGGCCGAGGGGGACAATGACCCCTACAGCAGGAGAGGGATGCTTAACCTGGGAGAATGAGCTATGAGAAGACGCAAGATCACACAGGAACAGATACGCAGGAGGGAGCAGATCCTCAGCGGGATCGCAGCCCAGGAACCGCTCCCGAAGGCTGCCCGGAAGATGCTTTCCGTGGACGGGTTCAGGGAGCTCTTTCTGCAGATCAAGGACCTGTATCCGAACAATATCGAGGCCTACGAAGCCCTGGAGGAGCAGCACATCCGCATCTTCGGCGAGCGGAAGTATTCAGAGTATGACTCGTTCCGGGGATCCGTGAAGGGACACGAATAAGTTACCTTTGGGCAGGTAGCTTATTCGTCCATCTCCTTATCCTCAATTAGTTTCATGAAAGCCTGCTGCCTAGGGAATTTCTCGGCCATTAGTTCGTCCCATTTGTCGAGAGTGTACTCATAGCTTCTCTTATATTCCGGACAGAGCAGGTCTTCTATTATCTCATTGCGATAGTAATCAGCCAATATCCCTGTCTCATCATCAAGATAAGAGCTTACTGATGAAGGGATATTGAGGTCATTGATGCTGTAATTTATGCCATCTTTTCTAACATCAGTGACTTCTACTTTGATATCATAGTCTCGTTTGAATGACTCCGTATTGAGATTCTTGAGCGTCTGTTCATCACTGTAGTTGACTTCCCAATATCTCACTACGGGAGAGCTGAAAGGAGTTGTGCTGATACAGTTGCGCCTCTCGCCATAATAACTGTTGATCTTGGCAGAAAAGCGGTAATTGAATTTGACTTGTTCGATACGACCGTTGACAGGGATTAGTCTGAATCCGAGATTAACTTCTTTCACATCATAGCTGTAGGAATAGTAATCCTTGTCTATTTCTGCAAATTCGACACGAACGAATCTATCAAGGGAGTTCTTCTCCTTGTAATCTTTCCAATAAGTTATTACAGAGTCTACTTGCTCGTTATACTTCCCGAATTTATCGTCCCATTCCTGTCTCCACTGTTCGAAAAGAGGATTGGTTTTCAGGGTATCCGAACTGAATTTATACATCGTATAAATCTTGCTCCAGGTTATGTCGTTGAATTTGGCTTTTTCAATTTCGTTGAATGACTTAACTCCTTCTGTTATCTGAGTGTAAATTGTCTCAAAGTCGGGCTCTTTCTCGAGGACTTTTGCAAGATTCTTTGTCGGCAAGGTCTCAAAAACGCTTGTATTAGGCACAGGTGAACACGCCACTATTGAAACAGTGAGGATGATGGCGGAGATGAATTTATTTTTCATGGTTATTTGCGTCTTTTGAATACGTAGTTGATGCTGGCAGTCCTTGTGTTTTCGCGGAGTCCGGTAACATACTCCTTATTTCCGAAATTCGGGTGGACGGTTTCTTCGATAGTGTAGACATCGACCAGCTCCCAGCCATCGGCACCGAATAGGTTCAGATCTTCATCAGTGACGGAGAAGGTATTTGGATTGAATTTGGAAGTTGATTCTCCAGATACGGATACGGTCTTATATTCCCAATTAGATGAGCAAGCCGTAATGGCTAATGTAGCCAATAAAATGAGCAGCAGATTTTTCATAAGTGATTGAAATGTTATATATTCAATTTGCAAAATTAAGGTTTTTTCCAATCCGTTGTTTTTTTAACGGTAAGAATCTTTCCGTTAAAATCTTCCTTCACCGGTTAAGTTTGTGGCTGTAGTTATTAAACCCAAACGACGGTGTTATCAATCATCTCAAAAATTCTTGCTTTTGGTCGTGGGGAGAAGCGGACGTCATCTGAAGAGTTCGAGGCTGCAGTGAATGCAGCGCTTCTCTCCGACACCGTCCATGATGTTGCCACAGGCCGGCCGTACGTAAGTGAGGAGGGTGCATTGAACCTCTCCGCGGTGTGGGCCTGCGTGCGCATCCTGTCCGAGACTGTCTGGACCCTTCCGATCCACCTCTACCGACGGACATCCGCCGGGAGGGAGCAGGTGCGGGAGCATCCCTGCAGCTTTATCCTTTCGCGCCCCAATGCCTACACGTCGCGGTTCGCGCTGCTGCACCACCTGATGGTGAGCTGCACGCTATGGGGCAACGGTTATGCGCGGATCTGGCGTGACGAGCGGTTCCGCCCGGTGCGCCTGCAGCTGCTGCATCCGACACAGGTTGAGCCGGTGCTGAGCACGGATGACGAACTCTACTACCGCACCGACCGAGGGGAGCTGCTGCCGAGCTACGACATGCTCCCTGCAATAGGTTCCTCGATAGGCTATACCTACTTCGGAAACATAAAGATGAACGGTTATGCAGATGCCGGGGGCGGGACTATGGTACCCTACAGCGAAGAGTTCCGGGAGGGGATGGGAACAGCCATGCTGAGCATAAGCATTCCCGTTTTCCATTGGGGAGAAGGGCGTAAAAAGGTGCGCAAGGCACGCTATGAACTGGAAAACGCACAGCTTGAACTGGAAAAGAACAGGAAACTTCTTTCACTGGAGGCTGAACAGGCGGCGAATAATCTGGAAGAGAGTGTATTTATGATTGAAACCGCAATCGCCGGAGTAAAACATGCAGACGAAAACCTGCGCGTTACCCGCAACCGCTACGGTGCGGCAATGGCCACCCTTACCGAACTGCTCGATTCCCAGTCGCAATGGCAGCAGGCAAAAAGCAACCTGATAGAGGCCAAAACCCAGTACAAAATATATGAGGCGCAATACCTCCGTGCTACTGGAGCGTTAGAGTAAATAAAGGCCGGCAGTACAAGAGGAATCAATCGTTGAAAGGGTCGAACATAGTGGTGGAGAGATATTTCTCGGCCCTGTCCGGGAAGAGCACCACTATATTGCCGGATTTTATGCGCCTTGCGGTACGCACTGCCGCAAGCATGGCCGCGCCGCTGCTCATTCCGGCGAAGATTCCCTCCTTTGCAATGATTTCCCTCGCCATCGCGATTGCCTCCTCGCTCTCTATCAGCTCCTGGATATCTATTTTGGAAGGGTCATAGATGCCGGGCACAATAGCCTCCTCCATGTTTTTCAGCCCCTGTATATAGTGGCCTTTTATGGGTTGTGCACACACTACGGTAATGGAGGGTTTCATTGTCTTGAGAAATTTAGAAAGCCCCATCAGAGTACCGGAAGTGCCCAATGCACATACGAGATAATCTATCCTGCCGGATGTCTGCTGCCATATTTCAAGCGCCGTACTCTCATAATGGGCGAGATAGTTCGCAGCATTCGAGAACTGGTCAGGCATAAAGTATTTGTCCGGATTCTCATTGACCAGACGGCGCGCAAGTCTTATGGCCCCGTCTGTTCCCTCCTCTGCCGGAGTAAGTATCACCTTTCCTCCGTAGGCCCTTATGATTTTCCGTCTCTCTATGGAGACTGCCGAACTCATGACTATCTCTACCGGATAGCCCTTTACTATACCCACTATCGCAAGCCCTATTCCGGTATTGCCCGATGTCGCCTCTATGATTGTCTTTCCCGGACGCAATCTTCCGTCCCTCTCGGCCTCCTCTATCATTTTGATTGCAATCCTGTCCTTTATGCTCCCCGTAGGATTGAACCCTTCGACCTTTGCGAAAATATTTACATCGGGGTTCGGCGACAGCCTGTTTATCTTCACCATCGGCGTAGCGCCTATGGTCTGAAGTATATCCTCCTGAATATTCATTTTGCCATTTTTTAAAGATATTCCAATAATCCGGCACCCTGACGGATGATTTCCGGCTCCTTCCCGGTACAGTCCACAACGGTGGAACCCTCCATGCCTCCGATACCGCCATCTATCACCATATCCACATGAGCCCCCCACTTCTCCTCTATCAATTCGGGATTGGTAAGGTATTCTGGGTCTTCATTCGGATCGTAAGGGAGCGATGCAGTCATGAGAGGGGCATCCAGAGCCCCTGCTATTTCGCGTATAATGGAGTTATCGGGCATGCGTACACCTACCTCCCTGCGGCTT
The DNA here is from genome assembly GCA_944325445.1 of uncultured Bacteroidales bacterium. GTDB lineage: Bacteria > Bacteroidota > Bacteroidia > Bacteroidales > UBA932 > Egerieousia. The sequence goes on from CALVAG010000005.1 coordinate 43,381, forward strand.
CTGAAGATTTTCGGCAGCCGCGACGTCCCGTTCAGGATAAAGGTGAACGGTCCGGGGAGATTCCGTTTCATCAGTTTGAAAACGGCGTTCTCTATCTTCGCATAGTGCGTGACGGTGCTTATGTCGTAACAGATAATGGAGAGATGCTGTTTTTTGGGATCTATCCCCTTGAGACGGCAAATTCTCTCTATTGCCCTCTCTTTCAGCCCATGGCAGCAAATGGCATAGAGAGTGTCGGTAGGGGCGATTATAACGCCGCCGCTCTCGAGCAGAGCCACTATGCGCTCTATCGTTTTAGGGTCATTATCCCTGTCGTATAACTTTACAGCCATTTTATTTTCAACGATGTTCGAAATACTTGAAAAGATTCCTGCGCTGGAAAAGAAGCAGATATACGGCTCCAACAGAAATACAGGCATCTGCGAAATTGAATATCGCCCTGAAAAAGATGAAACGCTCCCCGCCTTTGAAAGGCACCCATTCGGGCAGTGTGGTATCGATTATGGGAAAGTAGAACATATCCACCACTTTTCCCATCAGCAAAGGAGCATATCCCCCATCTTCGGGCAAAAAGGTCGCGACATCGAACCATGTCGATTCGCTGAAAAGCCTCCCGTAAAAGAGGCAGTCTATGACATTTCCTATAGCCCCCACCAAAACGAGAGAGACCCCCACGAGCACGCCCGTGGAGACCTCTCTGTCCCTTAAAAGCCTCTTTTTTATAAAATATATTATAAGTCCTATGAGAACAAGTCTGAAGAGAGTGAGGATTATCTTTCCTATGTCTCCTCCGAACTGCATGCCAAAGGCAAAGCCGCTGTTTTCGGTAAAACAGATCTGGAACCACTCCTGCCCGAAGACAAAAATACTGTCTCCGATTGCCATATTCAATTTTACCGCAACTTTGATTATCTGGTCGATTACAAGCAGACCTGCTATCAAGAGCGTTATGGCAGCTCCTTTGGATAGTTTCATATTGCAGGATTAACGCTTGTTCTTTGCCTCTACCGAGAGAGTGGCATGAGGAACCAGCATAAGTCTCTCTTTCGGAATAAGTTTACCCGTTACCCTGCAGACGCCGTAAGTCTTGTTTTCTATTCTGACAAGGGCCGCTTCCAAATTCTGGATAAACTTGTACTGCCTCTGCGCCAATTGTCCGGATTCCTCCTTCGACAATGCCGAAGCGCCCTCTTCCAATACCTTGAATGTAGGAGACGTATCCTCTACATCGTTGCTCGTACTGTGCGTAATAGCTGCACGCAAATGCTCGTAGTCGTCACGCGCCTTCTCTAATTTCTTAAGAATGATAGCCTTGAACTCCTGCAACTCCTCGTCACTGTACCTTACTTTTTCCATCTGGGGAGCATGAGCCTCCTCACCTTTCCCCTGAGCCTGTTTGCCAGCCATAATGTTAATCGTTTTGGTTATACTGTTATTAAACTCTCTCAATTTTTATGCTAATTTTTTCACCGTTCTCCCACTCTACCGCTACGGCTCCGTCGATATTGTCTGCAAGCGAAATTTCCTGACACAAGGTCTGGCTGCAGATATAATCGCTGAAATCTTCAAGGGCATTTGCAATCTCCGTCTTGTTGGAAACAACCGCCCTGATTTTGTCCGTTACCTCAAAGTTACACTCTTTTCTCAAATTCTGTATCCTGTTTACGAGTTCCCTTGCGGTCCCCTCTCTTCTGAGAGGTTCGGTTATAACTATGTCGAGTGCAACGGTGAGCCTGCCCTCGGAGGCAACGAGCCACCCCGGCATATCTTCCGAAGTTATCTCATAATCGCCCTCCTCGAGCCTGATATTGTTGCCGTCGATATCGAAACTGTAACCTCCTTCCCTCTCTATCCTCGCAATCTCCTTCTGGTCGAATTTTGCAAAAGCGGCGGAAATATCCTTCATGAACTTGCCGTACTTCTTGCCGAGAGTCTTGAAATTCGGTTTTATCTTCTTAGTAATCAGCCCTTCCGTATCATGTATGAATTCGGCTTCCTTGACATTCACTTCATTGAGGACAAGTTTTTTGACCTTGGCGAACATCTCTTCTATTTCGCTGTCCAATACGGGGATGACAATCCTGGCAAGAGGCTGTCTCACCTTTATGTTTACTTTTCTCCTCAAAGCCAGAACCATGGACGAACTCAACTGGGCGAGTCCCATTCTCTTCTCCAGATTCTTGTCTATCAGTGCCCCGTCATATTCCGGCATGAGCACCATATGGACGGAACTTTCCGGATGCCTCTGCGATACCGCATTCAGATCCAAAAAGAGACGCTCCATATAGAACGGCGCAATCGGAGCCGCCAGAACCGCGACATTCTCCAGACATGAATAGAGTGTCTGATATGCAGCCAGTTTGTCGCTGTCCATCACGCCGCCCCAGAATCTCTTTCTGTTCAGACGCACATACCAGTTGCTCAAATGGTCGCACACGAAATCCTGGATCATACGCCCGGCAGCGGTGACATCGTAATTTTCATAACTCTCCTTAACTCCCTTTATAAGGGTATTCATATATGATATTATCCAGCGGTCGATCTCCTGCCTCTCTTCCATAGGCACCTCCGGCTCCTTACCCGTAAAACCGTCTACATTCGCATAAAGTGCAAAGAATGAGTAGGTATTATAGAGAGTACCGAAGAATTTCCTGCGGACTTCGTCTACACCGGCTTCATCGAACTTCAGGTTATCCCATGGCTGTGCATTGGTAAGCATATACCAGCGGAGAGAATCCGCCCCGTATTTGTTGAGAGCCTTGAACGGGTCCACTGCATTTCCGAGTCTCTTGCTCATCTTGTTGCCCTCTTTATCGAGAACCAGGCCGTTCGCAAGCACATTCTTGAAAGCCACCTTGTTGCTTACCATCGTGGATATAGCATGCAGCGTAAAGAACCAGCCGCGTGTCTGGTCCACGCCTTCCGCAATGAAATCAGCCGTCTGCCCGAACTCCGGAGAAGAGAGTTTTGCAAGTCCCTCCTGCGCATAAGGCATGGCGCCCGAATCGAACCATACGTCTATAAGGTCCGTCTCCCTCTTCATAGGCTTTCCAGAATCTGAAACTAAAATAAAGTCGTCTACATAAGGGCGGTGCAAGTCTATTCTGTCGTAATTTTCTGCAGAGAAGTCCTCCGGCACGAACCCTTTCTCCTTTAACGGATTGGAGCTCATGAATCCGGCAGCGACAGATTTCTCCAGCTCGCTGTACAGTTCCGCAACCGAACCTATGCACTTCTCCTCGGCCTTGTCTTCGGTTCTCCATATAGGAAGCGGGGTTCCCCAATATCTGCTTCGCGAAAGGTTCCAGTCCTGAAGGTTCTCCAACCATTTTCCGAATCTTCCGCTTCCGGTGCTTTCCGGTTTCCAGTTTATGGTCCTGTTAAGCTCGATAAGCCTCTCCTGAACCGCAGTGGTCTTTATGAACCATGAATCGAGCGGATAATAAAGCACGGGTTTGTCTGTACGCCAGCAGTGCGGGTACGAGTGGACATGCTTCTCTATCTTGAAGGCCTTGCCCTGCTGCTTGAGAGCCACGCATATATCCACATCTATCGTATCGGCATCGGGAGCCAGGTCCGGGTCATATGCATTCTTTACATATCTGCCGGCAAAAGAGCCATACTCCGCCATATTCACCCTCTCTTTCACAAAGCTTTCCGAAAGGTCCTCCATTCTGTACATCTTGCCGGTCCGGTCTACCATCGGCTGGTTCAAGCCATCTTTGTCCACTACGAAAAACGGAGCTATATTATTTATCTTGGAAACCTTATCGTCATCCGCACCGAATGTGGGAGCTATATGCACTATGCCGGTACCGTCCGATGTGGTCACATAATCGCCGGTTATTACACGCATCGTGTTCTCCTCCGGTTTCATCCAGGGAATGAGCTGTTCATACCTTATTCCCGCCAGTTCCGGACCCTTTATAACCTGCTCCGAAACCTTGAACGGTATCAGTTTGTCCCCCTTCTTATACTCCGACAGCTCCAATCCTTCTGCCTTTTTGTTGAAATGGGCATAAAGCAGCTCCTTTGCGACGATATAGGTCGCGGGGGCACCGCTGTACGGATTGAACGAACGCACCTTTACATACTCTATCCCCGGACCGACGCAAAGCGCCACATTGCTCGGAAGAGTCCACGGAGTCGTTGTCCATGCCAGAAAACAGAGCTGGTCATCCGCCGTTTCAAAAAGCGGGTCATTATAGAGGAAGGCCGACTTCTCATCCTTTACGACCCTGAACTGCGCGACCACCGTAGTGTCCTTTACATCCCTGTAGCAGCCAGGCTGGTTGAGTTCGTGCGAACTGAGTCCGGTACCGGCCGCCGGAGAAAAGGGCTGTATTGTGTAGCCTTTATAAAGGAAACCCTTGCCGTACAAGTCTTTGAGCAGATACCACAGCGTCTCTATATAACGGTTGTCATACGTTATATACGGATTGTCCATATCTACCCAATAGCCTATCTTTTCCGTGAGCGACACCCATTCGCGGGTATACTTCATCACCTCTTTCCTGCAGGCCTTGTTATAATCGTCTACGCTTATCTTCTTACCGATATCTTCCTTTGTGATGCCGAGCATCTTCTCCACTCCCAACTCCACCGGCAGACCGTGAGTGTCCCAACCGGCCTTTCTCGAAACATAATAGCCGCTCTGTGTCTTGAATCTGCAAAATACGTCCTTGATGGCACGCGCCATGACATGGTGGATGCCAGGCATGCCGTTGGCAGAAGGCGGTCCTTCGAAAAAGACGAACTTCTTGGCTCCTTCCCTGGCCTTGAGGCTCTTCCCGAAACAATTCTCATCTTTCCATTTCTTTAGTATAGAATTGTTTATCTCTACTAAATCTAAATTCTTGTATTCTGCGAATCCCATTTGCTTTTAAATTTGAATTTGCAAAGATAAAATAAATACCTATTTTTGAAAAAATTTGTTGCGTAATAATATACCTGTCAATGGATTTGAGCGTTATAGACATTATAGTTCTGGTTATAATAATCGCATGCGCAATATTCGGGGCAATCAAGGGTTTCATCTCCCAAATAGTAAGCATTCTTTCACTGATAGCCGGAATATGGTGCGCCTGCAAGCTGTCGGAACTCCTTGCAAAATATATAAAAGAGTGGTTTGCAATAGGTGAAAATGCGGTCTACATAATCTCTTTCATAGCGATTCTGGTTGTGGTAATTATTCTGGGGCACTTCATAGGACGTGGAATAGAAAAAATCGTAAGGCTCTCCATGCTGAGCTGGCTCAACAGGCTGCTGGGCTTTCTCTTTGCAGCGGCAAAGGTGGTGCTCATCCTTTCGGTCATAGTCTATATCATTGATTATATAGACAAAGCGTGGAATCTCATTCCCGAATCCCTTGCCCAAGGCTCACTATTCTATTCATCATTTTTAAAAATTTCCAAAACTTTCTTTCCCTATCTGCAAGGCATCATAGGCTAAAAGCATCTACAAAAAGAGAGTTTTTATCTTTTTACATCTTTTCATCCGGCGTTGCGACAGATATTTGCATCAAATGAAAAGGGAAGATAAAAATATTCTGCTGTCGGAGCAGATAACCGGGAGCGTAGAGTGGATTATAATAAAAAGGGCTCCCGGCTCTCTCGGAAGATACGTTATCCTGCTTGCCGCAGATATATTGTTCATACTCTTTTCACTCTGTTATTTGGTTAGTTTTAACGGTTGAGACCGGTAGGGGCGTTGATGTGAAGTAGGCTTGAAAGGGGGAAGCAAGCAGTGGAGATTGGCAATGCCCCTACTTTATTTAAATTGAGATGAAGATGGCTCGAGGGGGAGAAAAGGATGTAAAGATAAGGCAGCTGCAGACTTACGACTGCGGCGCGGCATGTCTGGCTTCAGTGGCAGGCTGGTACGGCGTCTATCTTCCCCTTATGAAAATCAGGTATCTCTGCGGATGTACAGAGGAGGGTATCTCTGTAAAGGGAATTCTCGACGGTGCAAACAAAATGGGATTCTACGCCAAGGCCTACAAATCTCCGGGAAAGGATATCTCGTTCTATAAAGAGATGAATGTTCCGGCGATAGCCCATATCAAGACCGAACAGGAGATGCTCCATTTCGTGGTCATTTACGGGTTGAAGGGAGAGAGAGTGAAAATAATGGACCCTGCGACCGGAGAGTTCAGGAAAATGGCTGTGGAGGAGTTCGTAAAACAGTGGACAGGCATAATCATACTTGTCACGCCGGGGAACAATTTCAAAAAGGGCGGGAGCAGAAAGAGAGGCCGTGCGGAATTTTACAAGGTGCTGCTGTTCCATAAAAAGGAGATGGCCCTGCTCCTTATTGGCTCTCTCGCAATTATGGTTACGGGCATCTTCTACTCTATTCTGCTGCAGCAGATTATAGACAATGCCATACTTCCCGGGAACAGGAGGGTACTATGGACGGCGGCAATTATTCTTGCAGTTGCGACCGCCCTGGTTCTTTGTCTGAACTACGCAAAAGAGATGCTGTCGCTCAGGACGGGGATACGGATAGATTGCAGGCTTGTCCTTGCGTATCTGCGCAAACTGTTTGCCATGCCCCTGCGTTTCTTCTGGCAGTATAAGGCCGGAGATTTGAACTCGCGCGTGGCTGACTCTTTCAAAATAAGGGAGATACTTTGCGAAGGGCTGGTTTCCGTTGCGGCGAACTCGTTTGCCCTGCTCTGCAGCATGGCAATAATGTTTTGCTATAACAGCCGCCTGGCATTGCTGGTCCTGCTCTATATTCCGCTCTATATTCTCCTTTTTTATATTTCGAAAAGGATAAATAAAAAATATAACAGGAAACTGGCGGTAAAGGGAGCGGAAATGGAGTCGAATGTCATAAGCGGCATAGACTCCGTAGAGACATTGAAATATTACAACTCCGAAGAGATGGCATTGGAAAGGATAGAACGCAGCTATTCAGACCTCACCGAGCTGTTTTACAACGGGGGAAGGGCAGTCATAGGGTTCGACACCGCTGCCGAATCGCTCTCCCGCACGCTCTTGGCCTCTATCCTGATAGCAGGCGGATTCTACTCTCTCGAAGGGGAGATTACGGCGGGAGAGCTTATCTCGTTCTACACGCTCTGCAGTTTCTTTACCGCCCCGCTCAATGCCTTGATAAACATGAATAATCTCATGGCGGAAGCCGATGTCTCGATGGAACGGATTTTTGAGATACTGGATGCGGATGACGAATCGCCATATACCGGCAAACGGCCGGATATGGTTCCGGTTTCGCCTCAAGAGATAGATATAAAAGGGCTTTCGTTTTCGTATCCGGGCAGAGAGATGATTTTCAAAGATCTGAACCTTACGATAAAGAGAGGCGAACTCACCTTGGTCGCAGGGGAGAGCGGCTGCGGCAAAAGCACGCTGCTTTCGCTCATAACAGGAGAATATCCCTTTTCGGAAGGGGAGATAACAATCGGCGGGATATCCGTCAGGCATATCGATATACGGAGTTTGAGAGAGTATATTACCGTAGTGCCCCAAAGGGCCGTAATACTGAACTGCACGCTTCTGCAGAATATCGCCCCTGAACGGGGAGGCTGCGATACGGAAAAGGTACGCTCAATCTGCAAGAGACTGAATCTTGACGGCATGGTCAAAGACCTGCCGTTCGGGCTCAATACCGATTTGAACGAAAAGGGAATAAAACTTTCAGGGGGAGAAATCCGGAGAATTGCGGTGGCAAGAGCCATTTACAGGGATACGCCGGTTTACCTGTTCGATGAACCCACGGCATCGGTAGACCGGGAGAACAAAAGGCTTGTCATACGCGAAATAGATTCACTGAGAAGGCGGAATAAAAGCGTGGTCGTTGTAACTCACGATATTGAAGCCTTTTACAGATACGGTGCCGGAATAGATAAGATAATAAGGATATTCAGAGATAAAACGAGTGCGCACTCGGCGGTGGAGGTCTGCACACCTGAATCGCAGATATTTTAAACACTATTGACTATGGAAAAAATCGCTATTTGCAGGACAGGCCTGCAGGAGCTCAGCTCCAAAGAGTTGGAAATGAAGGGAGGCGTTACCTGGGACCAGGTAGTAAAGGTCTTCAGGGTTGTGAAAAAGGTTATCAATTTTATCAATGATTACAAAGACGATATCCGCAAGGGATTCGAAAAGGGATGGAGGATGTTGTGATGAACGGACTTATTGAACTTAAAACGTGTGAAAGCGCGGCAATCTACGGAGGAAAACGCAACGAAGATGTGGCACAATTCGTGGGATTCGTGGCACAATGCGTGGGAGCACTCTCGAAGATGGTCTACCTTGTAATGAAAAGAAGCCATCAGGCTTTCATGTGGAAATATGGAGGCAACGGCGTCTACAGCTGGAGATAATATTCATGTTGCGGACAGATACGGCATTTTGTCCGCAACTTATATTGCAGAAAATCTCATTTTCGATTAGGGTGTTCAATCGCTGAAATGTTATATTTGTGTAACAAAAAAAGAACCTATGAAAAACTTGCGATTCTACACCATTTCGGCCATGATATTATCGGCCTTTCTGCTATACGCGACATTTGCCGGAGGACAACCTTATGAAACGCCGGCCGTTTGCGAAGAGGCGGACATTTCACTCTTTTTCACCCCAGGGACATGCGATTTTTCAAAAGAGGTTCCCACACCGTATCAGGTACTCGGATTCAATGTCGGCTGCCGTTATGCCGAATGGAACGACATAATAAAATATCTGGAGGTACTGGAGAAGAGTACCGGAAAAGTCTCGATCATGCGATTCGGCAAAAGCTACCAGAGCCGCGACTTCATTCAGGTGTGCATCTCGTCCGAAGAAAACATTAAAAACCTCGGACGCATAAAAGAGGAGCATCTGGCCCTCACCGATGCAAAAATTTCGGACAAGCTCGACATATCGGCCATGCCGGTAGTCGTAAACATAATGGCCTCCATCCATGGGAACGAGGCATCGGGCGTAAATGCGATTTTGCCGTTGGCATACTATCTTACGGCACAGCAGGGCGGGAGTATGGAAAAATTGCTCGACAGCACTGTAATAATACTCACCCCAGGGCTGAACCCCGACGGAATCAACCGCTTTGCAGTCTGGGTTAATTCCACTGCGAGCAAGAATCATGTGGCAGACCTCAATTCGAGGGAATTCACCGAGAACTGGCCGTCGAGCCGTACAAATCACTATTGGATAGACTGCAACAGAGACTGGCTTTCCGTACAGCATCCGGAAGGGCGCAACTCCATGCTGATGTATTCGGAGTGGATGCCTAACGTGGTATTGGATATGCACGAGCAGGGCGGCACTTCAAAGGGATTCTATTTCAGCCCGGGAGACAAGAACCGCACATATAAGGATACTCCGCACAGGAATCAGGAACTTACCGCAGAAATTGCAAAGAATACCGCAAGGGCATTGGACGGTATAGGGACGATGTATTTTTCAAAAGAGGGATATGACGACTATTTTATAGGCAAGGGAGCGGCCTACGGCGATCTGTTGGGCAGCGTGGCTATTCTTCACGAGCAGATAGCGTCGCGCGGTTTCCTCCGCCCTACCGGATGGGGCAACCTGCCGTTCTGGAAAACCGTAAGGAACCAGACTGTCGCGGCACTGAGTATCATACAGTCGTCGTACGGATTGAGGGAGACGCTCCTCGGATACCAAAGGGAATTCTACAGGAATCAGGAGAAGGCGATAGCCGCAGACAAGATAAAGGGATACAGATTTACGACAAACGGCGACAAGGGGCGGCTATACCATTTCATAGACAATATGCTTGCGCATAAAATCAAAGTCTACAAGGCCAGGGGGGCCGAAGATGAATACATCCTGCCTTTGAACCAGAAGAAATATTACATAATAAAATCGATGTGGGATACCTTGACAGAATTCGAGGACAGCACATTTTATGATATTTCCACATGGACATTCCCGTACGCATACAACCTCTCATTTACGAAACTGACATCCCTCAACGGCGTTCTTGGAGAGGAAATCGCCTCCGTCGCGCCCCAAAAGGGAGAGATAAAGGGAGGAAAAAGCAATGTGGCTTATCTGTTCGACATGACAGATTATTACGCTCCTTATGTATTGTCTGAACTGTTGAAAAACGGTATCAGGGTAAGGGTCGCATCGAAGCCTTTCATCTTTGCAGAGAATGGTATGGAAAAGGAGTTCAGGCCCGGCAGCGTGGTGATTCCGGCCTCTTATCAGGACTGTACGGCCGACCAGCTGTACGGGATGCTGAAATCCATTGCGGAAAAGAGCGGTGTAGATATCACTTCGTTCAGTACCGGATATATGCAGAATTTCGATTTCGGAAGCCCTGCGTTCAAGCCGCTTGTAGATGAACCGGAAGTAGCACTCGTTTCAGGAAGAGGGATGAACGTAAGCGAAAGCGGGGCCCTGTGGCATCTTCTCGACCGCCGGTTCGACATGAACCACACCGTCATAGACTGGTCCAAACTGACTAAAAAGTTCCAGCTCTCCAAATACAATGTAATGATATTTGCAAACGGTACTCCCAATGTTCCGCTTTCGGAGGAATTTTATGCGAATCTTGCCGGGTGGGTCAAAGATGGAGGAACGCTTATCGTTACCGGAAAGGCGGCTGCAATAGCCAACAAATGCGGACTTACCGAAATCAAGACCGGAAAAGGCAGAGGCGTAGAGGGGGTAATACTCAAGAGCAGGATATCCTTGAAATCCCCTCTCTTCTACGGATTCGGGAATGAAGAGCTGCCGGTATTCAAAATGGGGGCGAACACATATAGCTGCGAGGATGCGAAGGCACCGGCCGTATATGCAGACCAACCATATATTTCGGGATATATTTCCGACTTCAACCTGAAAAGGATTTCAGGTTCTGCCGCAATCCTTGTCGCAGAGCGCGGAAAGGGAAGGGTGATCTTCATTGCCGACGATTTGAACTTCCGTTCATATTGGTACGGCACATCGAAGATTTTGTTAAATGCGATATTGTTCAGAGATTTGTTGTAAGTGTGGTATAGAAGCGGCATAGACAGATTTTTTTACAAGGCTTTCAACGACCATTTCGAAAGAATCGTAAGGTTCAGCTATTACTACTGCAAGGATTGGGAAATGGCAAAAGATATAGCCCAGGAGACTTTTGTCACGCTGTGGCAGAATATCGAGAGGGTCAATATGGAGCGTTCGCTGCTGCCGTATCTTATTTTCGTTGCAAAAAACAAAACGCTCAATGCGATTAAAGCCAATATTGTAAGAAACAAGTACAATTCGTATATATTGAGCAAAGAGATGAACATACAGCTCGACACGCTTGCCGGGGGCCAGCTCAGTTCATTATACACGAAAGAGGTCCGCTCGCTGATCAACAAAGGGATCACCCAAATGAGCGAAAATGTCCGTTGTACATTTATGCTCAAGAAGGTCAATAACTTAAAGAATAAAGAGATCGCACAGATTCTGAATATATCTGTAAAGACCGTGGAGTGGAGAATAATGTCGGCGTTGAGAATATTGAAACACAATCTTAGAGAATTTTTATAGAGATTACATATTTAAACAGAAGCATAGAGATGAACAAAAAACTTTTGCTGAAAAATATCTCCAACAGGACAACGCCGGAAGAGAAGATGGCTGTTATGGAGTGGCTGGAAAAGAGCCCTCTTAACAGAGAGTACTATTCAAAACTGAATAATCTTGTCGCCAGCGAAGACATCTCCCCGTACGATAACAGGGAGTTGTCGGAGCGCGACAGGAGAGCGGCTTTCAAGGCCATAAAACGGGCCTCCCGCGGTGAAGCCGACAAGAGGAACACAGCCATTTTCCTCAGATATGCGGCTGCCGCCCTCCTTCTCCTCTCCGTCCTTCTCAACTTCCACTATATTTTCTCCGGCGGAAGCAAAGATGAGGGCCGGGAGGCGGTCATCGAGGAGATTCCGCAGACGCTGTTCAAACCTGGAGAGGTTACTTACACCTGCTATACCGAGAACGGGGTAAAGGGAAGGGTAATCTTGCCCGACAGCAGCGTAATATGGCTCAACTCCGGATCGAGAATAGAGTACCCTGTCTCATTCGGGAAAGACGGAAGAAGGAAAATAGCCTTTTCCGGGGAGGGGTATTTCGAAGTGGTGAAGAATCCCGACTTGCCCATGGAGGTAAAGACCCAAAAAGGTATGATGGTCACTGTTTTGGGAACCAAGTTCCATTTACGCTCATATTCCGATGAAAACTATGAATCCGCAATGCTGCTCTCCGGAGCCATAAACATTTCCAAGCAGGTAAAGAAAAACGGCCTGCAAAAGGTTTATGAAACAGTCGCGCTCAAACCGTCGGAATCCGTCGTATTCAACGATATATTAAAAGAAGAGGAGATCGTTCCTGCAGACACGGTTAAAAACCTCGCATGGAAACGGGGAGAACTGCTCTTTACGGAGACTCCTTTGGACGAGGTTTTCAGAAGTCTGGAGAGGTGGCACGGCACGGATATCGTAGTCAGGGACTCCTCTATCCTTCACCACACATTTACAGGCTCTTTCACCTCCGAATCTCTGGTTCAGATTATGGAGTTCATAAAATTTACGACCTACGCCGATTATGAAATCATAGCCAACAAGGTTTACGTCACAAGAAAAAACCGTAACTGACATCTTTTTTATTAGGGTTTTGGCTTCATAAGTTGTTATTAATTTCAAGAACTTAAAACTTAACTTATGAGCCAAAAACTTTTTTCCCGCCGCCAGATCAGGTCGGCCGTAGTAGGGATGACTGCATTTTTACTACTTCCATTTTGCGTTTACGCTCAGAATATTTCCATAGATGTAAAGGACAAGCCCCTGAAAGAGGTATTGCAGGAGATTACTGAGCAGACGAACTACAAATTCGTCTATTCCGACACTTTCGAAAAGATAGGCGAAACAGTTTCGATAAAATATGACGGAAACAGTATACAATCCCTGCTGGACAATCTGTTCGGCAATGAAATCGTATACAGGATAGAGGGGGAAAACATAGCCCTTTCTCCGGCGAAATTGCAAAATGCGGCACAATCGCCCGCATTTATGGTAACCGGTATCATAAAGGATGCGACAGGCACTCCCCTGCCCGGCATCACCATTCAGAACAAAAACAGTAAAAAGTACACATCCTCCGGCGTAGACGGCAAATATGCAATCGAGGCGAGAACTGGAGATATTCTTATCTTCTCTTCCATCGGAATGGAAAGCACAGAGATAACCGTCGAAAAGAAAAATGTATACAATATAGTGATGGAAGAGGAGATTACCTCCCTGGAGAGCATCATGGTCATCGCATACGGAACAGCTAAGAAGAGCACCTTTACAGGTTCCGCTGCAAGCGTGAACAACGAACAGTTCGACCTCCGTCCGGTTACCGGCATAACACAGGCCCTTTCCGGAACGACGGCCGGAGTCCAGGTAGGAACCTCCAACGGCCAGCCTGGTTCCGAGCCCTCTATCAGAATCAGGGGACTTGGCTCTTTCAATGCCAGTAATTCCCCGCTGATAGTTCTCGACGGAATGCCGTACGACAACTCTCTGTCGAGCATCAATCCCAACGATATAGAGAGCATGACCATTTTGAAAGATGCCTCCTCTGCCGCCCTTTACGGTGCCAGAGCTGCAAACGGAGTACTGCTTATCACCACAAAGAAAGGATATAAGGGCAAGCTGACCGTAGAGGCCAAATACAACATAGGTCTTACGACGAGGCAGACCGCCGATTATAAGACATTGGGAATAAACGACTACATGCAGATGTACTGGGAGAGCACCAGAAACAGCCTCGTTTACGGAGGTGCGACACTCGAAGAGGCGAATGCAAAAGCCGGTTCATCGCTGCTTGCCGGAATGTCATACAATGCTTTCAATATGGAGGCGGATGAACTTTTCGACCCTGCGACGGGAAAGATAAACCCGAACGCCAAACTCAAATGGGCAGATGACCTTGACTGGGAAAATGCAATCCAGAGAGTGGGAATAAGGCATGATGCCAGCGTTTCTATAAGCGGAGCCTCCGAGAAGGCGGATTACTACTCGTCTGTAGGCTATACCAACGACCAGGGATATATTATAGGCTCAGACCTTATAAGATATTCAGCAAAGGCAAACATAAACTCCAACATAACCAAATGGCTGAAAGTGGGGACGAATCTCAGTGCGGCCATAACGGAATCGAACGGAAACCAGAATGAGTCCAACGGCAACAATTCCAATCCGTTCAGGTTTTTAAGATATGTAGGAAACATCTATCCGATACATCTCCATAATCCGGACACCGGAGAGTATCTCTACGATGAGATGGGCAACAAAATGTACGATTTCGGTCTGGGATATACAGCCGATGACGGGACTATCGTTCCGCAGAGGGATTTCGTTGCAGGCAACAACCCGGCAATCGAACTCCAGAACATATATGACGGATACAAACGAAGCACCATAAACGCCAAGGTCTACGCAGATATAACATTCCTCAGGGATTTCAAACTGTCACTGGCGGGAGGAGTAGGCGACAATTCGTATCGCGGATGGAGCGGCAGCTACATATATCCCGAAAAGGGAAATGCCGGAACATCTACAAAGAGCGCCTCCAACACTACGACCTGGACATTCCAGCAAATTCTGACCTACAACAAGGATATAGGGAAACATCATGTAGATGTCATGGTGGGCCACGAGAGCTACGATTATAAATACAGTTATCTGACCGCTTCGATGAAGGGGCAGATCATTGCAGGCTCGAACTTCGAGTTCAAGAATTTCTCCGAAATAAGCGGAACTCCGAGCTCATATGTAAACACCTACAGAATAGAGGGATACCTTTCAAGGGTGAATTACGATTTCGATGAGAAATATTTTGCCTCCGCTTCATACAGAAGAGACGGCTCTTCGAAATTCTACAAGGATGCAAGATGGGGTAACTTCTGGTCCGTGGGTGCAGGCTGGAGAATAGACAAGGAGAGGTTCATGCAGAACGTGAAGTTCATAGACATGTTGAAGCTCAGGGCATCGTTCGGAGTTGTAGGTAACGACGGTATCGACGGCTACTATCCATGGAGAGCAAGCTACTCGCCGTACAGGAACGGTACGGAACCGGGCTACCTGCAAAGTTCTCTCGGAAATATGGAACTCACTTGGGAAGATTCCAAAAATCTTGACATAGCATTGGAATTCAGCATGTTCAAGGGAGCATTCGCGGGAACATTGGAGTTTTTCAACCGCGTATCAAGCAACCTGCTGTTCGAAATACCCCAACCCATATCATCCGGAGTCGAGGCTCAGGATAAAAATACCGGAACCATGTTCAACAGAGGCATCGAGTTTACATTCGACGTAGGCATTATCAATAACGGCGATTTCAGATGGAATGTAAACGGCAATGTCACAACCCTTAGGAACGAAATAAGCAAATTGCCCATAGATCCGTACGTTTCCAGTGTCTACAAAATCGACGAAGGACATCCCCGCTACGAATTCTGGCTCAGACAATGGGTCGGCGTAAACCCGGAGACGGGATATAACCTCTTTGTAGCCGATCTGGAGAACGAAGATTACGAATGGGGAGAGAATGAAATCATAGAATATAAAGGACTTCAGTGTACGGAATCCATAGAGCATGCCAAATATGACTGGAGCGGAGTTGCCATTCCCAAGTTCACCGGAGGCATAGGCTCGGTACTTTCATGGAAAAACCTCTCGTTCTCATTCAATTTCTACTTCCAGCTCGGCGGAAAGTATTACGACAGCACATACCGTTCATTAATGTCTGTAGGTTCATCTTCGCTTTCATACAGCAAACTGCACAAGGATGTGATAAACAGATGGCAGAAAGCCGGAGACATAACGGACATTGCCCGCGTATCCAACGGAAATGACTCTGAAAATATAGGCGCCGGAAGTTCCACCAGATGGCTTGTTTCATCCAACATGCTGGAGCTTACCAATGTCAGCCTCACTTATGACATTCCTTCCAAATGGGCCTCAAAAATGAGGATAAGCGCTGCCAAAATCTACTTCTCTGCAGACAACGCATTGATGATAGCTGCCCGCAGAGGTATGTACCCGAAACGCAACTTCTTCTCCGGTTATGACGGAAATGCAGATATATATCTGCCGTCGAAGACATTCTCCTTTGGAGTAAAGGTCAATTTCTAACCGGCAAAAGAGAGTATAACTATGAATATTGAAAATTAATATTAAGATTAAACATCATGAAGAAGATGAAATATATAATACCGATTATAATTCTCTCCGTCCTGACATCCTGCAGCAAGGATTTTCTGGAGACGAAATCTACCCAATCGGTAGACCAGCAGCAGATTTTCGAAAGTACGACCTCTGCAATGATGGCTGTTAACGGAATCCACCGTCTGATGTATAAATCCGGATCCAATGCGGCGCAATGCGGGTATGGCACCTACATGCTGTGGTGCGACATGCTCGGGGAGGACCTTGTCTATACAAAAGGCAACGCGCAATGGGAAAGCCAGGCAAGATGGATGTTGCACAGAAATACCACATCGTCCCATAACAAGTTTTTGTTCAAGATGTTCTATACAATCATATCCAACGCCAACATGATTCTGGCAAATATAGACGAAGCCGACGGCCCAGACTCGGAAAGGGACTATATAAAGGGACAGGCTCTGGCATACAGGGCATACGCACACTTCTGCCTAGTACAGCTATGGGCGGAGAGATATTACAGGGATAAGGAGAACACTCAGGCAGGAATTGTCATAAGATTGGACAACAGTCTGGAAGCCAAGGCCCGCTCTACCGTAGAAGAGGTATATACGGTAATAAATACAGATATCGACGAAGCAATCGGCCTGCTCGAAAAGACGACTGCTACAAGGAGCAACATAACGCATATAGACGTGCATGTGGCAAGAGGAATGAAGGCCCGCATCTTATTGACTCAGGGGAGATGGCTGGAGGCGGCGGCAATGGCGCAGCTTGTCATAGACGAATCGGGAGCATCTCTGCAAAGCGATACATACGAGAAAAAACAGGGCAGAATGTGTACGGCCAACGGAGAATGGATATGGGGCAAAATAGGTCAGCCTACCCTCGAAACCGGTACCCTTACCAATTTTTTCAGCTTTATATCCAATACCAACGTATCGTATAACAAGAACACCCCGAGAGCAATCTACAATCTTCTGTACGAAAAGATAAGCGAAACGGATGTCAGAAAACAGCTGTGGCTTCCCGATGCGCCGTCGATGGACAGGGAGGATATAGCCTATCCGCCTTCAGGCAATATTTTCAAATGGATGAGCCAGAAATTCATAGTGGATTATCCTGTAAACACATCGGAACTCTACTCCGGCGCGCTCTATACGGCCGATCTGGCATACATGCGTCTGCCCGAAATGATGTTGATAGTGGCCGAAGGTTATGCCAGAGCCGGAGAGGATAAAAAGGCGGCTGCGGCCCTCTATCCGCTGGCCCATATGAGAGACCCCAATTATACGATGAGTACGAACACCGGAGAAGCATTGATAGAAGAGATTATGTTCCAGAGAAGAATAGAGCTTTGGGGCGAAGGGTTCAGGTTCCTGGATCTGAAACGGCTCAATATGGATTTGGACAGAGGTCCTGCTCCACGTGCCGGCTACAATCAGGGAGGAAGCGCCAACGGTTGGAAATCGGGCAAGACGCCTACGAATCTCGACCCTCTGGCATCGAACTTCAACATGTATGACGACCAGCCTATAGGAGAGGAAAACCGCTACCGCGCTGCAAGCAGCATAGAGTGGCAATTTGTAATTCCCAGATCGGAAATCAACTACAATCCTCTTTGCGAGCAGAATCCTATATAAAAGCGTAAATACAAATCTGACTGCAAAATTTTCCAGGCGGGGTTGCAACGGATATTCCGATGCAATCCCGTCGGAGTTTATATAAGTATGGCATCGGGAGAGAATTCGCATCTACAATTCTGATACTATTGTTAAATTTTCCCGTTAGCAATGAAAATATTGGAGTATATTTGCACCAATGTTACGGTTTATGGGAAGATTTTTTATCCTTACTGCCATTTTGCTTCTGCCCGCTCTCCGGCTGCTTGGAGGTGAAGAGTGGTCGCTGGAGAGATGCATAAATTATGCGCTGGAAAACAATGTGGAGATTATGCAGCAGCAACTTGTGCTGGAGCAGAACAAGAACAACATATTGCAGTCGAAACTATCCATTTTGCCGAATGTAAACGGTTCGCTCAACCACAGCATGAACTGGGGAAAATCCGTAAATGTACAGGATTTGCAGATTATGACCACACTGGCCCAAAGTACGAGTGCGAGTTTAAGCGCATCCATGCCGATATTCGGGGGACTGACAAATATCAACAGCATAAAAAGCGCGGGGATAGAGTTCAAAATATCCGAACAGCAGATAGAGAGCCTGAAGAACAATATAACGATACAGATTACAAGAGCATACCTGCAACTGCTTTTGGCAATGGAGATAGAGAAGGTGGCAGACGAGAGTTTCAAAAGCACCGGGGCTCAGGTAGAGCGTACAAGGAATATGGTTGAGGCAGGCAGCCAGGCATACAGTTCGCTTTTGGAGGTAGAATCGCAGCTGGCCAATGAAAGGGTGCAGCTGGTTTCGGCTCAAAATGACGTAAAAAGCAACTATCTCAATCTGATGCAGATTCTCAACATGCCATACGACACTCTCTTTAGAGTTGTACCGTATGAGCCGGATGACACTTATATTTTCCGATTATTGCCGGGTACGGTAGACGACATATTCGAAGAGGCATTGGACCTGCCGCAGATAAAGGCGGCGGAATATTCTCTCGAAAAGAGCAAAGTGGATTACAAAATCCAAAAAGGAGCCGCATATCCCTCGATTTCGCTCTCGGCTGGTTACGGCACATATTACAGCGACAGCAGGGAGGGGGCGTTTTTTTCCCAGTTCGAAGATAACAGGAACCCTTCATTGGGTTTCGGGATGAGCATCCCTATATTCAACGGCTGGAGAGGCAATACCTCCATAAGGAATGCGAAGCTGAATGTACGGAATGCGGAACTGGAACTTGTAAAAAGCCATCAGAACCTGTATAAGGAGATACAGCAGGCGTATAACGACGCGATTAACGCCCATGCAAAGCTGGAAGCCTCGAAAAAGAATATGGAAATGGCCGCCGAATCCTTTAAGAACATTGAAAACAAGTTCAATCTGCAAATGGCAAACGGCACGGATTATACAGTTGCCCGGGCCAACCTTTTCAAAGCCCGCTCCGAATATTATCAAAATAAATTCCAATATATATTTCAGTTGAAAATCCTCGATTTCTACAGGGGAATTCCCATTAAACTATAGGCCGGCATGAAAAAAAAGAGAAGTAAAAAGAGAGTATTGCTTACGGTTGCGACAGCCGTCATACTGTTTTTGGCAGTCGTATCCCTGCTTTCAAAAGGGGATAACGGTATAGAGGTGACTGTTGCCTGTCCCCAACTCGGTTCCATAACGGAAAGTGTTCCGGCAAACGGGAAAATACAACCTGTAACGGAGGTAAAAATCAGCCCTGACGTATCGGGCGAGATTGTAGAATTGAATTGCGAAGAGGGAGACAGGGTCGAAGCGGGAGAGTTGCTGATAAAGATAAAACAGGACGTATATATCTCTGCAGTAGAGCAGGCTGAAGCCTCTTTGAATTCTATAAAGGCGCAATATCTGCAGCAGAAGGCGCAACTTGTACAGATAGAAGCGGCGCATGAAAGAAACAAAAAACTTTTTGAGCAGAAGACGATATCGCAACAGGAGCTGGAAACCTCAACATCGCAATATCAGGTAGCTGTAGAACAGCTCAACGCTGCAAAATACAATATCAAAAGCGCGGAGGCCGCCTTGAGGGAGGCACAGGAAAATCTCGTGAAGACCACCATCTATGCCCCGATGAGCGGTATAATTTCCGACCTTGCAGTTGAAAAGGGAGAGAGAGTCGTGGGTACGAGCCAGATGGCCGGCACCGAGATGCTCAGGATTGCAGATATGGAGAAAATGGAGGTTCTGGTAGATGTAAACGAAAATGACATTATCCGTATCTCCCAGAACGATACTGCATATATAGAGGTAGATGCCTATCCGAACCGGAAGTTCAAGGGAACGGTTACGCAGATTGCAAACTCCGCAAACAGCACCGGTACTACCCTGTCGGCAGATATGGTCACGAATTTTGAGGTCAGAGTAAATATTTTGCCGGAATCTTACCGCGACCTGATGGAAAAGAGCCCGATTCCGTTCAGGCCGGGAATGTCTGCATCGGTGTCTATCATAACGGACAGCAGGGATAGTGCGATAATAATCCCCATACAGGCGATAACCACCCGCAGGGATTTGGGAGAGAGTGAATCCGAAATGATAAAAGAGTACGTTTTCGCATATGATTCGTTGGCAAAAAGCGTAGAACCGGTAGAAATCGTTACAGGCATACAGGATATGATGAATATAGAGGTAGTAAGCGGACTCACCGAAAACACAAAAATAGTAACGGGCCCGTACAGGGCAATAAACAGAGAACTGAAAAAGGGTTCTGCGGTATCGGCCAGATAGACAATAGAGATGAAACAGGATTATATATTGCTTATCGAGACCTCTACGGAGGCGTGTTCAGTCGCCCTTTCCAAAGGGAGTGATCTCGTTACAGAAAAATATACCGAAGTTCCCAAATCGCACGCATCGGTTATAGGAACGTTCATTCAGGATATTTTCAACGAAACAGGCATGACTGCCGCCGATTTGAGTGCAGTTGCCGTAAGCAAGGGGCCGGGCTCGTACACCGGATTGCGCGTAGGGGTAAGTTGCGCAAAAGGGCTATGTTACGGAGCGCAGATTCCGCTCATAGGGGTAAACACCCTGGAAGTAATCGCCCGGTGCGCGATAGACAATAACCTTGCTGCAGATGCATCATATATAGTACCCATGATAGATGCACGCAGGATGGAAGTCTACACTGCGACCTTCACGCCGGACTGCACCATGGTGAACACGACCAAGGCCTTGGTACTTGCACCGGATAGTTTCAGAGAGGAGTTAAAAAACTCCAAAGTTCTCTTTACAGGGAACGGAGCGGAAAAATATAAAGAAGAGATTCCGCAGGAGTTAAGGGGGAATGCGCTTTTCGCTCCGCAAATGCCGCATGCCTCGGGATTGAGGCTTCGTGCTGCAGAGATGCTGCAAAAAAAAGAGTTCGAAGATTGTGCATACTTCGAACCCTTTTATCTCAAGGATTTTGTGGCGGGAAAGCCCAAAAAGCTGTTATAGCAATCTTGCCACGGTTCTGTTAAGTTCGTTTATATCGAACTTGTCTTTCTCCACTATATCTCCATTCGAATCGAAGATGAACATGGCCGGGATTCTCTGCACCGCATATGTAATAAGCGCCGGAGAAGATGTTCCCAGACCGTCGCAGACATTTATCCAAGGCAGATTCTGCTCCTTTACTACAGATGCCCACAATGCCTTGTCGGTATCTATGCAAACCTGATATATATTAAGCCCCTTGCCTGCATATCTCTCGTAAATCTTTTTCAACTCCAGATTGTACATCTTCTGTTCGGCATTGGAAGCTGTCCAGAAGAGCAGGATAAACGGTTTTCCCTGCAATTCAGACAATCTGTGCATTTGGGATTCCGCATCGGGCAATTCCAAATCCGGATATGCCAGTTCGGAAGCCTGGGCTATCTTATTGCTGAGTTCCATCATATTATGCAGATTATCCGCATCGTTCTTCAATGCCTTCACATATACGGAATTGGGATACAACGTACTTAATGAGTCATAGGCCGTCTTGAAGTAGATAAAATCCATATTATCCGAAAAGAGAGCCAGATTGTCATTGAATCTTCTGTATAACAGGATGATATTTGTAAAAGACTTGGGATTTGTCATAAGCCTCTTTATCGCCTCCCTTTTCTGGGTTACATAGAGCGAACCCAGCTCCAGCCTTATCTTCTCCGAGAGGGACTCGTCATCTTTTTCCATTGCATCCGAAAGAGCTATGGCCAAAGAGTCGAATTTTGCGGTAGAACCGTAAATTTCATTTTCGATTTCAGAAAGCAGCACTGATTCATCCGAACCGGCTATCTCGAGAGAAGCGCCCAAAGTATCCACGCTTACGGAAATCCTGTCGCCGCCCTTTGCTATCAACGAGGCCAGTCTCTTCCTTCCGTACGACACATAATAGAATTCAGGAGCGTCTTCGGGCACATCCACTTCGCATTTCACATACCCCTTGGAGTCTGTCATAAGCGTATCTATTACATCTATACGGTTTACCGACAGTTTGGACAATATCACCTCTTTATTCGCCGCGCCATCGATATTGAGCAGCAGCTGCGCCCTTTCTCCTCCGGTACATCCGGCCAAAAGGAAAAGCACGGCAGAAACAAAAGCTATTTTATTTATAATCTTCATACTTTAAAACATTACGGTTTCATTTCTCAAAAGCCGCAGCAATTTTGTCTGCAATAGATGCAAACTCTTCGCTGCTTAAAGAGAGTTTCTCTTTTTTAAAATCCATATCGCCTTCGCTTTGCAGCGGCACCAGATGGATATGCACATGCGGGACCTCCATTCCCAAAACGGCCACCCCTATGCGTTTGCACGGCACAGCCTTTTCCAAAGCAGCCGCCACTCTCTTTGCAAAACTCCACAGACCGGAATACTCCGCATCGTCGAGCGCAAAGATATAGTCGCTCTCCCTCTTTGGAATTACCAGCGTGTGGCCTTTGGCCATGGGAGCTATATCGAGAAATGCATAATAATTCTCATCTTCCGCAACCTTGTATGAAGGGATTTCCCCCTTTACGATTTTTGTAAAAACAGATGCCATATTTTTAAATAGATATATCAAGAATTTCGAAATTGATTATACCGCTCGGAGCCTTTACCTCGACAATATCTCCCTTCTTTCTGCCTATCAGGGCTTTTCCTATGGGTGTGGCGGCGGCGAGCTTGCCCTCCTTGATATTGGCCTCGCTTTCGCCCACCAAAGTATATTCCATAACGGCATTGGTCTTGAGGTTTTTGATTTTCACCTTGTTGAGCATCTGCACGCACTCCGTGTTTATCTTGGACTCGTCTATCACACGGGCATTGGCAATCAAATCCTTAAGCTGCGATATCTTAAGCTCGCAAAGGCCCTGCGCCTCACGTGCCGCATCATACTCCGCATTTTCAGATAAATCTCCCTTGTCTCTGGCCTCGGCTATCTGCTTTGAAATAGAAGGCCTCTCTACAGAAACCAGATGGGCCAGTTCGGCCTTCAGTTTCTCCAATCCTTCCGCTGTTAAATAATGTACTTTTGACATAACACATAAAATTAAAAAGAATCCCGATGGATTCGGGACCCTTTAATGCAAAGGTATAAAATATTTTTTTGAATTAAAACTCTTTATATTTAGGTTTCATCAGCTCCGAAAACAATATTAACTCTTTCGGAGATTTTTTTACCCTCTTTTTAAGGTCCGGCAGCTCCTCCGCACATTTCCCCTCCTGCCCTTCCGGCTCCGCAGGAATCTCTGCAGAATGCTCTTCCGGAGGGGTTGCAACCAGACTTTGAGACTCCATGGCGCACTTCTCCGCAGAAACGAATTCCCATGGATTGTCCACAGTGGTACGTTCACCCTCTATCGGGGTTTGAGTGTCATGCATTTCTACCTCCCCGCTCTCTGCCCGATGCTCTTCCTTCGTTTTCGCTCTCTTTTTCTTTTTACCGGCAAAAGAAGAACAGGCTCCGAATACGAGAGTCAGTATCCCGATTACAATAGAAAGTATGTCCGAATCCGCATGATACATTATAGGCCTGCCTCCAGTTTTTCAGCGGCCAGAGCCTTATTTCTCTCCAACTCGCTTTGCAATTCATTTACAGAGGCGAACTTTATCTCGTCCCTTATCTTAAATACGAACTCCACAGTTATGTCAAGTCCGTAAATATCTTCATCGAAACCGAGAATATTCGTCTCTATCGTTCTCTCCCCGTGCGCAGCCACAGTAGGCCTGACTCCTATATTGGTTATACCCATATACCTGCGCCCCAATACAGTAACATAGACTCCATACACTCCGTCGCCCGGCACGACCTTCAACGGATCGTAAAGCTGCATGTTCGCTGTAGGGAAGCCCATGGTACGGCCCAGTCTGTTTCCGGAAACGACCGCCCCTCTCAAGGTGTAGTTATATCCCAGATACCTTGCCGCATCATAAACGTCTGTCTGCTGAAGCATCTTCCTGATTTTTGTAGAACTTATGATATTGTTGTCTACCAGAAATTCTTCGACTCTTACAATATTCAGTCCCAGTTCATGTGCGGTAGATATCATCGCGCTCTGCGGCTCCGACACATTGCTCCCGAGCCTGTGGTCGTAACCTATAACCAGAGTGGAGACTCCATATTTGCTTATCAGGTATTCCAATAAAAACTCTTTGGTCGTAAGACGGCTGAATTCCTTTGTAAAAGGGATGGCAATAAAATCGTCTACACCTATGGCTTTTATAAGGGATTTTTTCTCATCCAATGAATTCAAAAGGCGCAAGTCGTATGCCTGCTGCTGCAAAACGCTCCTGGGATGGGGCCAGAAGGAGATTACGCAACTCTTCTTGCCCTCCCTTGAAGCCGTTTCGCAAAGAGAACGCAAAACCTTGCGATGTCCGAGATGGACACCGTCGAAAAAACCTGTAGCCGCTACAACCATTTTACGAGTTCAAAATCCTGTCTGTGCGCCAGCAGGTCGTTTTTCGCATACATTCTGGTGGCAATCTGATATGTTCCCGTTCTGTCCGGGACTATATCGCACACATAGGTTGCAACGCCGTCTCTGCATTCTTTCAATTTAAACGGATATACCTCTTTTATCCTCAACCGTCCCTTCTTATCGGGTTCCGACAGCAGTGTCTCCAATCCGATATATTCCGGAGCCGTATCGCCCACAGCCAGTTTAATCTCCGACCTGTAATCTCCGCCGAGCACGATAGTTCCGTAATTGCCGGCAATGGCATTGTACTCCAGAACCTCTATCAACGGCCACTCCCTGCGCATCTTGCGTTTCCATTGGGCAATCTCTTTGGCCATTGCGTAATCATTGTCTATCAGTCTGCGATATCTGTCTGCAAGTGGATTGTAGAATTTGTCGAAATAATCGGTCATCATTCTGTTGGTGGTAAAGTTGCATGCGACATCCGCCACGCAATTCTTTATAGTCTCCACCCACTCGTTCGAAATGCCCTGTGCATTCTTATTGTAGTACTGCGGCACTATTTCGCTTTCGAGAATGTCATAAATGGTAGCGGCATCCAGTTCATCCTGGAATCCCTGGTCGTCGTATGTACGCTCCATTTTAAGCGCCCAGCCGGCTCCTTTCTTGTACCCTTCGACCCACCAGCCGTCGAGCACCGAAAAGTGCATGACACCGTTCATTGCAGCCTTTTCGCCGCTTGTTCCCGAAGCCTCCAGAGGCCGTGTAGGAGTGTTCATCCAGACATCGACACCCTGTACGAGATATTTTGCAAGCGTAATGTCGTAATTGGGAATGAAAACTATCTTTCCTATGAACTGAGGCATCTTCGATATCTCGACTATTCTCTTTATGAGGTCCTGTCCGGCCTTGTCTGCCGGATGCGCCTTGCCTGCAAAAAGGAATTGTACGGGATACTCCCCGTTGTTTACTATTTCGGAAAGCTTGTCCAGATCCCTGAAGAGCAGATGGGCTCTCTTATAGGTAGCAAAGCGCCTTGCAAAACCTATCGTAAGTATATCGTCGCGCAACGTATTCTTTATCTCCACTATATGGTGGGGAGAATAATGGTTGGAGACCGAAGGATCCGAAAGGTACTCTTTTACCTTGTCTATCAGTTTCTTTTTCAACAGACATCTCGTACCCCATATTATCTCGTTGTCCACCTTCCTTATCTCTCCGAAACATGATTTGTCGTAATGGTGGTTCTCGAACTCCCGGCCGAACACTTTCGCATGTATCTCCTTCCACTCCGGGGCAGTCCATGTAGGATAATGCACTCCGTTTGTAACATAGCTTACATGCAGCTCTTCAGGCAGATAACCGGGCCACAGACCGCCGAGAATCTCCTGGCTCACCTTTCCGTGCAGCCAGCTGACACCATTGACCTCCTGTGAAAGATTTGCAGCGAGATTGCTCATGGAGAACTTCTCGTTCGGATTGTTCGGGTCAATCATTCCCAACGATTTGAGCGTGTTCCAGTCTATCTTCAACCTCTCCGGGTAGTGCGCTATATAGGTTCTCAGCATATCTTCCGAAAAGGCGTCGTGACCTGCCGGTACGGGAGTATGGGTCGTAAAGAGGGATGAAGCCCTTACGACCTCCACCGCCTCTGTGAAAGAGAGGTTCTCCTGCTGCACATACTCCCGCAATCTCTCCAGCCCGATAAATGCCGCATGTCCTTCATTGCAATGGTATATGTCCGAATAGATTCCGAGTTTGCGCAAGGCCCTTATTCCTCCTATACCCAAAAGCAGCTCCTGTTTCAGACGGTTCTCCCAATCGCCGCCGTAAAGCTGATGGGTAACGCCTCTGTCCTCGGGAAGGTTTTCATCTATATCTGAATCGAGCAGGTAGAGTTCCACGCGTCCCACATCTACACGCCATATCCTTGCCTTTATGGTTCTTCCGGGAAACGCGACAGATGTCGTAAGCCATTTGCCATCTCCGTCGAGGACCGGGGTTGCCGGAGTCTTGGAAAAATCCTGCGGATCATAAACGGCTACCTGGTCTCCCTGACCCGACAGCTGCTGTGTAAAATAACCGTATTTGTAAAGGAAACCCATTGCGGTCATCCTTACATTCATATCGCTGGCCTCTTTCAGGTAATCGCCGGCCAATATGCCCAAACCTCCGGAATAGATTTTAAGCGAAGTGTCCAGTCCGTACTCCATACAGAAGTAAGAGATCGAAGGGCCGGAAGCTTTCCCCTTAAGCGACATATACTTGTTGAACTTTGTGTAGACCTCATCCATTTTCCCGATAAACGCCTCATCCTTGGCCAGTTCCTTATAACGGGCAAGGTCTATCATATCCAACATCGCAATCGGGTTACCGTGGGAGAGCTCCCACAACTGCTCGTCTACCATCCTGAAAAGTTCGATAGCTTCCTGATTCCAGCACCACCACAGATTCTTCGCCAAAGTATCGAGATGCTCCAGCCTTTTAGGGAGGTTTTTGTTGATCATTATGTTTTTCCATGTAGGGGCATTCACCTTGTAAAGTTCGAACTTCACGCTCTGATCCTCGGAATATTCAGGGAACTCCCCTTTGCGCAACACCACCTGTTCGAGCGCCTTCCTGTAAGCCTGCTCATAATATTGCACATTGTTTTTCCACATTGCGGTTCCGCAGACGTCGAATGCGTTCTCCGAGCATTTGTTCCATGTCTGGGCATCCATCTTTGCAAAACTTGCGATTTTGTCCATAACGATATCCGCTACCATATTGTAGTTGTTGTCGTTACGCTCTATTATCTCGACTCCCGGATGGGCGCCCTTATAGTGCGAATTCACCCAAAGCCCGAATCCTGCCAGAGTGGTCGTTATGGTAGGTATTCCGAATGCAAGGCTCTCCAGCGGAGTATAGCCCCACGGTTCGTAATACGACGGGAACACAGACAGATCCAATCCGGACAACAACTTGTAATACGGAAGATTGAAAATACCGTCTCCTCCGTTCAGATATGTAGGGACATATATTACGGAAAGGGAATCTCCGCTGTCATTGAAACCGTAATAGTTCATCTTGCCGAGAATCTGGTCATATTCCGGTTCGGAAAGGTAATGTGTGGTCTTTGACCTATAATCGCTCATGACCCCGTTGGCGAGCTTGTTCGCCAGCTCCTTGTCCGGGCCGTTATTGCCGGCGGGTATCATAAGGTAAGCCAGGATTTCCCTTCCTGCGTATTTATCTGCCTTCAGACGGCCGAGAGCATCCAAAAACAAATCTATCCCCTTGTTCCTGAACTCATACCGCCCGCTGATACCGATTATGAAGGTATCATCCGCATATTTCTTGCCTGTCATGGCGGAGGCAACCTGCAACAGTTTGCTTCTGCTTTCCGTCCTGGATTTCCCATACTCTTCTCCCTGAGGTACGACAGAGTTGTCGAACCCGTTGGGAGTTACCACATCCACATCTCTTTTTATAAGATAATGGCATTCATTGGCAGTAATGTCGCTTACCGTCGTAAAGATATCTGCCTGATGCGCAGCTGTCTTCTCCAGCGAATGTTTCGATACCACATTGAACTGCCTGGCCTTGTCGTCTCCATTGCAAACTGCCAGCGAATTGTAAAGGGGCACATTGTTGCAGGCCATCGAGCGTCCTACCACCGTGGCATGGGTGGTAAATACCGTTCCTATCGAAAGATTGTGCTCCTTCAAGTAGAGCACGCCTGCACCGCTTAGCCATTCGTGAAACTGGGCAACCACCTTGTGGTGCGGCTGCAAGTTGAACTTCACGAAACTCTCTATCACCTTACCGGCCGCATATCCGAACAGCGCCCCCTCTATATAGTCCCATTGGCCGCTCAGGGAATCCACTCCGAACTTTGTCCAGAAGTTGGTCAGTATCTCATCCTTCTTCGCTATGAACTGGGTATAATCCACCAATATCACCAAGACATCGCCCGCACCGCGCCATTTTCCGGCCCTGACCCTCAAGCCTTCCAGTTTTGCCTGATTGCGCCATCCCCTGAAGAGGATGTCGTCTTCTGTAAATTCCGGATTCTCCTCCGTATTCATCCACACATCCGGTCCGATAAGAATATGTCGTTTTCCATATTTTTCCTTTAGGCTCAATGCTTTGCTTGCGACTACCGTATGAATGCCTCCGACTTTGTTGCAAACCTCCCAACTTACTTCAAACAGGTAGTCCGGTCTATTAATTTGTTCTGTCATATTTGATTTATTCGATTAATACTATTTTTTCCCGGGCTTCTTTCCCGCCTTTTTCTCCGCTTGATTTTTTTTACCGCTCTTTTCAGTAGCCTTGTCCACTCTTACCATAAAATCGCTCAGGACATTCATATAATTTATAAATGCCTCATAAGGAGTGTCGTACGGATTAAAATATTTGTGCACAGCGCCATCCGAGAAGAATTTCGTACACATGTAATAGAAGTGGTCGCTCTCCTGAAGTTTTCTGAAATCGGCAATCAGGGCCTCGTCTTTCGACTTGACCACCCTCTCTTCCAAAGAGTAGAGTTTGGTGAAAGCCTCGTTCTGCAATTCATTTCCAAGCCATGCGCTGGTATCTCTCTCCTCGTCTGCCCATGAAATTGCAAAAGGAACATGGAGCGGAGCTACCGGCTGATGGATTTCCGCAGCCTCCGAAGGAGTCCTGAATGTAAGGTTCGTCCTGTTTAAAACCGCTTCAGGCAATGCCTTCATAAATTCGAATATGCCTGTAGACTGCCCCTGATGCTCACCGAAAGTTTCATAATCCATAAAGAGGTTTATGATATCTCCCGTCCCTTCCGACTTGGAGAGCCATTCCGCATACTTTTCACTTGTAAGCGGCCAGTTCGGGTTGCTTCTGTCCGAGAAACGGAAAGCTATGTCATCGCTCAGATTGAAGTTTTTCAAAAGCAGCTTCAACCTGGGATTTATTGCATTGGTATAGATGTAATTCGGGCTTTTCCATCCCAATATCTGCTTTGCTCCCTCCGTAAGCATTACATTATATCCCATGGATGCGACCTTTTCTCCTATGGCATCTGAATAGATTAGCTCCGTATTCCTGAAGGCGGTCGGAGTTATCCCGAAATATTTTTTTATGGCCTTTGCATGCAGTTTGACCTGAGTTTCAAACTCTTTATCGGATTTCAGGGATGCAAGGCTGTGAGAATAGGTCTCCGCCAGAAACTCCACATATCCGGTATCGGCGAGTTTCCTGAAACTTTCCAGTACGGCAGGGTTATACTTTTCGAACTGCTCCAGAGCCACTCCCGATATGGAAAATGCCACCTTGAACTTGCCTTTATATTTTTTTACCAGTTCCAGCAATATCGCATTCATGGGCAAATAACACCGTTGTGCGACCCTGTTCAAGATTGTCCTGTTGGCAAAATCGTCGAAGTAATTGGAATCGTTACCGATATCAAAGAAGCGGTACAGTCTCAATCTGTCGGGTTGATGTACCTGAAAATAAAAGCATAAAGATTTTTCCATATATTTCATAGTTTTTTTTCGTTACTTTTTGCCGTTAATCGCCATGTTGTAGACATTCTTTATCTTGAGTGCCGCATTTTCCCATTTAAGGGCATTCACCTCCTCGACTCCGCAGCGTATGCTCATCTGCGACAGGGCGGGATATTTCAGCAACCCGTACATGGCATCGGCCATTGCGTCTATATCCCAGAAATCTACTTTTATCGCATACTTGAGTACCTCCGCCACACCGGACTGTTTGGAAATTATGGTCGGCACGTTGGATTTCATAGCTTCCAGAGGGGAGATGCCGAACGGCTCGGATACAGAAGGCATTACATAGACGTCGGAATAGGCGAACATTCTCTTTACATCATTTCCCCTCAAAAAACCTGTAAAATGGAATCGGTCTGCAATACCGAGTTGCGCCACGCGCCTGATTGAACGATTCATCAGATCACCGCTTCCGGCCATTACAAAACGCACCTTGGAGAACTTTTTCAACACCTTTGCCGCCGCCTCTATAAAATATTCGGGACCTTTCTGGAAAGTGATCCTTCCAAGGAAAGTTATTATTTTGTCATCTACGCCCCTGTGTACGTCTACCTGTTTGAATTCATTGAAATCTACGGCATTATGGACCGTTATGACCTTATCCGGGTCTATACCGTATTTATTTATCACGATATTTCTGGTGAGGTTGCTCACCGTTATGACCTTGTCCGCCTCCAACATACCCATTCTCTCTATATTGTAGACCTGGGTATTTATATTTTCTCCGCTCCTGTCGAATTCAGTGGCATGCACATGGATTACCAAAGGTTTTCCGGATACCCTTTTTGCCGCGATGCCGGCTGCGTAAGTGAGCCAGTCATGGGCATGGATTACATCGAAACTGTTCTCCCGCGCTATAGTCGCCGCAACCATTGCATAGTTTGCGACCTCTTCCATCAAATTCGCACCATATTTTCCGGAAAATCTGTATTTGCATCCGTATTTTACCTTGAACTGCTCATACTCCGTCCTGTTCATCACAGAGCCTGCATATTCCGAGTAGAGTTGAGGGTCTATGTACGGCACGAGATTGGACGATACCTTCAAGAAGTCCACCTTATCGAGAAAACTGCGCATATCGCTCCAACTCTGCGTAAAAGGCACATCGCTGGCGTTAAGTATCCTGACCGCCGACTGATCTTCGTCTCCGGAGGCAGAGGGCATAACGAACAATATCTCCACGCCATGTTTTGCCAGCCCTTTTGTAAGTCCGTAACAAGCTGTTCCCAAACCACCTGCTATATGAGGGGGAAATTCCCATCCGAACATCAATACTCTCATTGTTTCTTATCTGTTTTATTCAATAAATATTTTCCTCTTATAATTTCCGCCACGCTGACAGATGAAGAGATGCATCCATGCGGCTTGTGCGACGGATTGCCGTCGTACAATTCAGCCACCGAACCTATCCCGTGGATATTTATATCCTCTTCGAATGCGTTCAGCAGTTCCATGCTGCTTTTAACACAATCCTTGCCAAGGAGCTTCAACATGGATTCGATATACGGCCCCAACAGCCATGGGAAGGCACATCCGTTATGGTGGGCATTGTCCCTGCTCTCCTGATTTCCCTCATAGACTGCCTTATAAAGTTGATTCTTAGGGGAGAGTGTCCTTATGCCCCTGACCGTGAGCAGCTCCCTTTTCACCGCTTTCAGGATCTCCATTTTAAGGTCGTCTTCGATTGGAGAGTACCTGACTGCCGCAGCCATGAGCTGGTTCGGCCGCATAAAATCATTCTTTCCCTTGTCATTGTAGAAATCGGCAAGATAGTTACGCCCCTCGAGCAGAAAATAATTCGTATAATTCGCCTTTATGCTCTTTATAACTCTGTCCCATTTATCCTTAAGCCTTCCTCCTCCGTATTTGTTGTCCATCTCTACGGCAAAACAGAGGGCATTATACCATAAAGCATTGGTCTCCACCTGATAGCCATAACGCTCCGTTACGGGTTTGCCGTTACTGCAGACATTCATCCATGAAAGTGCGACACCCTCCTTCTGCGCCCACAGCAATCCGTTTTCATGCAGTACTATTTCATCTCTGGTACCGTCTACATAGGTATCGAGCAATGCCGACAGTGTACCCCCGTACTTTTTCCATACATACTCTTCCGATGCCCCGTAATCTATATACTGCTGCAGGGTTCTGAAGAGCCACAACGGGAGATCCGGCTCGTTGCCCGCCTTGAACAGCTTGTCACGCTTGTCTGTCAGCAGGTTCTCTATCACAGCCTCGAAATGTTTTTTGTCTCCGTCGTTATATATGGTAAGCCCCGGCAAAGCTATCAGGGAGTAGCGCAAATCTTCGTAATCCCACGTATAGCCGGCACAGACGCTATATTTCCCGTTCTGTTTGAGTACGCACTGCTGGGCCGCGAGTTTCAGACAATCGTCATAGCTGTTTCTGGAATTGTCCAGCCTCTTTGCGACCTCCGCATCGAAACGGCTTTTCAGAATCCGCGGCTTTACGGCAGAAGTGGAAGCAGAGAGGATAATACTTTCGCCTTTCTTTATAGGCATCTCGAAATAGCCGGGAACAAAGAGATCCTCCTTGTCATCGAACCCTCTCCGGCTCTCCTCCTTGTATGTGATATTGTAATACCAGTCCGGGCTGGCTATCCATTCGCTCTTTTTGTTCAATTGGAGATAGAGGGTCGGGAAACCTTCATACATTTTGAATCCCACTCCGTTATCCACGGCGGAATATCTGGTGTTGGCCACATTGTTGGCGTGAGTCAGTGCATGAATATTTCTAAAGGCCAGAAACGGCTTGATTCTCAACTTAGTCTCGGAATGGGCATCCAGCAGTGTGTATTTAATGAGAACCTCTTCGGTCTCCCTTACAAACATCACTGTCTTGGAAAATATCATACCTCCCACCCTGTAGGTAACCGTAGAGGCATAGTCCATTTCGAAATCGATTATATATTTATGGCCTCTCGGCTCATACACTTTTCCGTATGCGCTTATGCCAAGATTGAAGGCACTGCCATGCTGGATTAAGGATTCATGCAGAGTAGAAAGAAGTATGTATCTCTCATTTGCAAAATTTGCAATGGGAACGACCAGAAGTCCGTGATATTTTCTTGTATTGCAACCGACTATCGTGGTATTTATATATCCTCCCGCCCGGTTCGTAAGCAATATCTCCCTTGAGAGCGAATACTCAAGGTTCACCAACTCTTCCTTGTTAAATTCCAAATATGCCATTTTGTTAATTTTTAGTTAAGTGCGTTCTCGGTAGCACGCTGCAAAAATACATTAATTTTCAATTCGCGAAGATTTTTTTAACACAATTGCAGAGCGCTGCGGAAGGTAAAGTTTCAGGAGCCCTTTTCCGCCCTCTGCAGGTACTGTTCCGTGGACCATTTTCCTGTCGTTTCTCTCGAATCCGTCGAACTCTTTCCAATCCGTATCCAACACTATCGAATAGTCTCCTTCCGGAACAGTTACGGAGTAGTCCACATAAGAATTCACAGGGCTGAAATTGAAAATGAAAAGATACCCGCCCCTGCCCATTACGATAATCTGCTTTTCTATATCGTTGTATATGGAGACAGGAGGACTTGCCATAAGTCTTTTCCTCGCAAAGAGACGTATCATTTTCTTTTCGAAATCCAGCAGTTTGCAATACCTCAAAAGAGGATTCTTGCAAAGCGACCATTGGCGTCTTGCATAGTGGTACGACCAGCCGTTCCCCTCCCTCGGAAAATCTATCCATTCCGGATGGCCGAACTCATTGCCCATAAAAGTCAGATAGCCGTCGGATGCGGTAGCCAGCGTAAGAAGCCTTATCATCTTATGCAAGGCAATACCTCTGTCTACCCTCATATTTTTGGATGAGAGGTTCATATCCGTGTACATATCTTTATCTATAAGCCTGAATATTATGGTTTTGTCTCCAACAAGCGCCTGGTCGTGACATTCGGCGTAACTTATTGTACGCTCATCCGCCCTCTTGTTCGTAAGTTCATAATAGATATTGCCCACATCCCATTGCTCGTCTCTCAACTCCTTGATCCATTTTATCCAATGGTCCGCTATTCCCATACTCATCCTGTAATCGAACCCTACGCCGCCCTCGGCAATCGGAGCGGCGAGCCCCGGCATGCCGCTCACATCCTCCGCTATCGTAAACCCGTTGCCGTTTATCTCTTTTACCAGCATATTCGCAAGGCCGAGATATATGAGCGCATCGTTATCGGTATTCCCTCCGAAATAATCATCGTACGACGAGAAACATTTCCCCAGCCCGTGATCGAGGTAGAGCATGCTCGTAACTCCGTCGAATCTGAAACCGTCTATATGATACTCCTCCATCCAGAACTTGCAGTTCGAAAGCAAAAACCGGAGCGTCTCCTCCTTCCCGTAATTGAAACATTTCGTACCCCATGCCGGATGGTCACCCCTCTCTCCGGCATGAAAAAAGTAGCTTCCGTTGCTCCCGTCGATATTTACGATTCCCTCCTGTTCGTTTTTAACGGCATGGGAATGGACGATATCCATTATTACCGCAATTTTCAGTTCATGCGCCTTATCTACCAGTCTCTTAAAATCTTCAGGCGTGCCGAAACGGGAACTCAGCGCAAAGAAATTCGAGACCTGATACCCGAAGGAACCGTAATATGGATGCTCCTGCAACGCCATTATCTGGATTGTATTGTATCCTACCGAAGCTATATACGGCAATACGTTTTCTGTAAATTCATTGAATGTCCCCACTCCGTACCTCTCCGTCGCCATCCCTATATGGGTCTCATATATGAGAGGATTCCTGACCGCACCGCAATGGCCGTATTTCCACGCATACTCTTCCTCCGGCGCCCATATCTGAGCGGCAAAGAGCTTGGTCCGCTCATCCTGGACGCATCTCGTGGCATAAAGCGGCAATCTCTCTCCTGCCCCGCCGTCCCACTCCACGAACCATTTGAAATACTCTCCGTGCCGCACTTTGTCGCCGGCCACCTTCAACTCCCAATTACCGTTTCCCACACTCTCCATGGAGTACTCCGGCAGTCTCTGCCAGCCGTTGAAATCCCCCACGACGTAAATTTTACGGGCATTTGGGGCATATTCCCTGAAATACCAGCAACCGTTTTCCCTGTGGACCCCATAGTAGAGGTAATTGTTCACATTATCCGCAAGTTTCCCGCCATAACCCGCTATCTCGTCCCTGCGGATTATAGTCTGCATATAGCGCTCCCGTATGGTCCTTTCGTATCCGCGCAGGTATGGATCGCGTTCGAAAAACATAACGTCAGCCTTCACTTTCCTCGTTTTCATCTCTCAAAATTGCTGAAAAATCCTCTTTATATCCCATCAGTTCCTTTTTGCAAAAGGCTATGAGCCGGGCAGCCTGTTTCAGTTTCGATTTGGCCGAATCCATATTTACGTCCGGCTCTTCCAATTCGCTTATAATGGCCTCCAATTGGGAAACAGCCTCCTGGTAACTCTGTTCTTTCTTCATGATTCAATTATACTTTTTAGCTTCACCTCCAATTCCGCAACACCCTCTTTCATAAAAACCTTCAAGACTCCGCGTTCCGGTATTCCGCCAAGCGAGATTATACGTTTGCCGTCGGCTCCGGCCAGAATCGCATACCCCTTTTCGAGCAAAGAGAGCGGATTGAGAGAATTGACCTTATACTCCAGAAGCTCCACCCTTCCCCTCTCCCTTTCCAATATCGCTCCTGCATTTACCTTAAGGGCGGATATTATTCTTGCCAGATTGTTCTCTCCGCGTTCTGTCAGATTCCTGACCGCTTCAGACAATCTCCGGACAAGTTCATCAAAATATGCGAACTGCTCCGCATACATATCCAATATGAAGTCCGCTACTGCGGTCGGAGTCTTCAAATGCCTGTATGCAACCATATCCGCCGCATGGCAGTCATGGTCATGCCCTATTCCGGTCAAAACCGGCAGAGGGAACTGAGCTATGCAAAGGGCAAGATTATAGTCGTCGAACGGGGCCAGATCCAACACACTTCCCCCTCCCCTTATCAGTACTACGGCATCGAACGGATCTCCCTGTTCTATAGAATCGGCAATCCTGTAAAACGACGCCATTATTCCTGCAGGGGCATCGGCCCCCTGCATGGGACTTTGAAACAGTTTCGTATAGAACCCGACACCATATTCATTATCCGACAGATGTTTCATAAAATCCCTGTAACCTGCCGCAGTTTCGGATGATATTATCGCCAATCTTGCCGGCAGCGGAGAGAGCGGCAGGGCACCGTTCAGCCCGAACATCCCCTCCTCTTCCAGCCTTTTCAAAACCCTCTGTCTGTTTATCTCGGCCTCGCCTACGGTAAAGGAGGGATCTATATCCAGGACATTCAGCGTAAGGCCATACAGAGGCGAATATTGTACCTGCACCTTAAGCAGCACATGCATTCCCCTCTCAAGCGCAGCCCCAGCAACGGTTTTAAAATAAGGGAGCAGCATCGCAGCGTTACGGCTCCAGATTACCGCCCTTGCCTTTGCGGTTACGGCGCCCTCCCTGGAATCATAATCGGAAAGGTCTATATAACAATGCCCGTTAGGATTGTACTTGATCTCGCTTATTTCTCCGGTAACCCAGAGCAACTCTTTTATTGCGCTGTCTACAGCCTCTTTGACCTTTAGCTGCAATTCGTATAATGAAATCCCTCTCTCCATCTCTTGTCTCTACCTTTCCATACTTTGAACCGTCCGTTCTTCAACCTTTAAATATAGGGAGTTTTTTTCAATATTTAAAATCTTTTTTTGGCCAAAGCGCCGCCCTTTCGTACATTTGCGCAGAATTGAATAAAAAGAGATGGAGATAACCAAAGCACGCTTTATAGGCAGCGCCACGAATGTGGCAGGAAAGCCCAAAACGAAATTGCCGGAATTCGCATTCATCGGCAGATCGAACGTGGGCAAATCATCCCTCATAAACATGCTGTGCAACAACGGGGAACTGGCGAAAACTTCATCCAAACCCGGAAAAACCGTGCTTATCAACCATTTTCTGATAAATGAAGCATGGTATATAGTAGATCTGCCCGGGTACGGATATGCGAACAGGTCCAAAACCGAAAAAGAGCAGATAACAAGGGTGATAAACGACTATCTCTACAATTCCGAAGAGCTGGAAATGCTGTTCGTCCTTCTCGATTCGAGGCTGCCGATACAGAAAATAGATTTGGATTTCATAAATGAATTGGGAAAAAGAGGGATTCCATTCTGCATAGTCTTTACAAAAGGGGACAAACTGGGCATAAACATCTTAAGCTCTATGATAGAAAAAAACAAAAAGACCTTGCTGGAGTATTGGGAAGAGCTTCCGCCCGTTTTTGCAACTTCTTCTCAAACAAAAATGGGAAGAAAGGAGATAATTGATTATATTTACAAAATTCTTGAACTTATAAAATAACCGTAAACATAAACACTATCATGAATCACACACACTCCATAAAGATTTTTTCCTGCAGAGGATCCAAATATCTTGCAGAAAAGATTGCCCTTGCACTCAAAATGGATCTGGGCAAATCTGAAGTAACCGTTTTTAGCGACGGCGAGTTCCAGCCCGCCTTCAACGAGAGCGTAAGAGGAGCCACTGTCTTTATAATACAGTCTACATATCCGCCTGTAGAGAATCTCTTTGAGTTGTTGCTCATGATTGATGCGGCCAAAAGGGCATCTGCATATAAGGTAATAGCAGTCATTCCATATTTCGGATGGGCAAGACAGGACAGAAAAGACCGTCCGCGCGTCTCTATAGGTGCGAAAATGGTGGCGAATCTTTTTGCTGCAGTAGGATGCGACCGCGTAATGACGGCAGACCTCCATGCAGACCAGATACAGGGATTTTTCGATTTTCCCGTAGACCACATCTATGCCAGCTCGATCTTCCTGCCATATTTGAGAAGTCTCAATATGGAGAATATCTCTATTGCGGCTCCCGATATGGGTGGTGCAAAGAGGGCCAACGCCTATTCGAGAATCCTCGGATGTCCGCTCATTGTCTGCCACAAATCGCGTGAAAGGGCAAATGTCGTAGGCTCCATGACTGCAATCGGAGAGGTCGAGGGCAGAAATGTCATAATAATAGACGATATGGTAGATACCGCAGGCACGCTTACGAAAGCAGCCAACATGCTTATGGAAAAGGGAGCCGCGAGCGTAAGGGCCCTGGCGACACATGCCGTACTTTCAGGCGCCGCATATGAGAACATCGCAAAATCCCAGCTATGCGAACTGGTTGTTTCAGATACCATTCCTCTGCGCCCGGCCAGCGGCCAGGATACTTCAAAAATAAAGGTATTGTCTGTGGCCGAGCTTTTTGCAGATGTCATAGAGAAAGTCTACAATTACAAATCAATAAGTACAAGTTTCGTATTTTAAGATGTTTTCAGAGAAACTCAACATAGAGATTGCACATGATACCATTATCCGCAGCCTGCGAAAATTCTTCGCAGGCTGCGGCATAAGCAAGGCCATAGTGGGGTTATCGGGCGGAATAGATTCCGCAGTGGTGGCGGCACTTGCCGCCGAAGCGCTGGGAAAGGAGAATCTGCACGGCTTTATGATGCCCAGTGAATTCTCCACGCTTCATTCCATACAGGATGCTGTAGATTTGGCCGACAATCTCGGGTTGGAATACAACGTCATTCCCATAGGAAAAATTTATAACAAGTTCATGAAAGAACTCCAGCCCGTATTCGGGTTGGACAACCAGTGGAACGTAGCCGAAGAGAATCTTCAGGCCAGAAT
The DNA here is from genome assembly GCA_944325445.1 of uncultured Bacteroidales bacterium. Lineage (GTDB taxonomy): Bacteria > Bacteroidota > Bacteroidia > Bacteroidales > UBA932 > Egerieousia. The sequence goes on from CALVAG010000005.1 coordinate 82,352, forward strand.
CAGAGGTACGCTGCTTATGGCCTATTCCAATAAATTCAATGCGCTTGTGCTGAACACGTCCAATAAAAGCGAACTGAGTGTGGGTTACGGCACTCTGTACGGAGACCTGGCAGGAGCGCTTATGGTAATAGCCGACATCTACAAGACAGAGGTTTACGAACTTGCGGAATATATAAACAGGGAGCGGCAGATAATCCCGAGATCGACAATCACAAAAGCCCCTTCCGCCGAATTGAGAGAAGGGCAGAAAGATTCCGATTCTCTTCCGGATTACTCTCTGCTGGACTATATCCTCTACTCATTGAACGAGGGAGAAAAAAGTTACGGGACACTCCTTTCGGAGGGCGTGGACAAAAGCATACTGGACAAGGTCATGGATCTTGTCGGAAAGGCGCATTTCAAACTGATGCAAATACCTCCGATAATTAAAGTAAGCAGCAAGCCTCTGGCGGACAAAAGCAAGTGGATATGTTAAAGATTTTACTTCTTACCATAATAGTAGTGGCTTTCTGCGTGTTCGCGCTCTCCGTATCCATCATATTCAAAAAAGACGGAAAATTCCCCGACGGGGAGATATCGCACAATAAGGCCCTTGTCAAGAAGGGCATACAGTGCGCGAAAGTGGAGGAAAAAATATTATGGGGGAAAAAGAGAGGCAACAAAGACAAGAACGGTTGCAGGGCAGAAGATTGCTCCGAGTGCGGAGCAGACTGCGGCGCCGTTTTCAATGGCCAGACCAACAAATAACTAAACAAAAGAGACATGGGAGCAATAGTGGCTATAGTCGGCAGACCGAATGTGGGAAAATCTACGCTTTTTAACAGATTGGTGGGAATGCGCCAGGCTATTGTAGATGAAACTGCCGGTGTAACCAGAGACAGGCACTATGGCAAAGCCGAATGGTGCGGCAGAGAATTTTCAGTAATAGATACCGGAGGTTATACCAGCAATTCCGACGACATCTTCGAAGAAGAGATCAGAAAACAGGTTTCGATAGCGATAGAAGAGGCGGATCTGATTTTATTCCTCTGTGAGGTGAAAACCGGCATTACCGATTACGATTCAGAGATAGCCAATATCTTGCGCAGGGTTAAAAAACCGGTCATTCCCGTTGTAAACAAGATAGACAGCGGAAATCAGATGTATGAATTCTATGAATTCAATGCTTTGGGACTCGGGGAGCCTTTTGCCATATCTGCAGTAAACGGCAGCGGGACAGGAGATTTGCTCGACAGAATATGCGAGCTGCTTCCGCCCGACAGGCCTGAAGAGACAAACGAAAATATACCTAAAATAACTATCGTAGGAAGGCCGAACGTAGGAAAGAGTTCCATCACAAATGCATTCTTAGGCGAAGACAGAAATATTGTAACTCCCATAGCCGGAACTACACGGGATTCCATCTCTACCCGTTATAACAAATTCGGTTACAACTTCATGCTTATAGATACCGCCGGATTGCGGAAAAAAGGCAAAGTAACGGAAGACCTTGAATTCTATTCAGTAATGAGGGCCATCCGCTCCATAGAGAATTCCGACATCTGTATTCTGATGGTCGATGCCCAGACAGGAGTGGAAGCCCAGGATATGGCGATCTTCAATCTGATCGTAAAGAACAAGAAGGGATGCGTCATAGTCGTAAACAAATGGGATACCGTTAAAAAGGAAAACAACACGATGAAACAGTATACGGAGCTGATCCGGAAAAGAATAGCCCCGTTTTCAGACGTGCCTGTAATCTTTACGTCGGTAATCAACAAACAGCGCATATTCGATGTGCTTGCTGCAGCCGACAAGGTATATAAAAACTATACCAAGAGAATACCTACATCTGAACTGAATGAAATAATGCTGGAAGAGATAGAGAATTATCCGCCTCCTGCAACAAAAGGCAAATTCGTAAAGATCAAATATATAACCCAATTGCCTACAAAATCTCCCTCTTTTGCATTTTTCTGCAACCTTCCGCAATATGTAAAAGAGCCGTACAGAAGGTTTTTAGAGAACAAAATCAGGGCCCATTTCGACTTTACGGGAGTTCCCATACAGATATTCTTAAGGCAAAAATAGCGGCAAGGTGAATGAGAAGTTGGCACCTCCCAACTCCGATTTCCTGTAGTAGATGGTTCCGCCGCTCTGCTCGATTATATTGCGGCTTATGGCAAGTCCCAACCCGGTCCCGCCGGTCTTGGTAGTAAAGTTCGGTTTAAAGAGTTTGTCTACATCCTCCTCTTTCACTCCCGGTCCGTTATCTTCGAACGATACGGTATATTTGCCGTCACTGCTCGATATGGAGATTCTTATATAGCCCCCGCCGCGTGTCTCGACTGCCTGTACCGCATTCGACAGCAAGTTTACAATAACCCTGATTATCTGCCCTTTTCTGGCAAAGACATAGCACTCTTCGGATTCGCTGATGATAAGAATCTTTATATTGTCCCTATTGTCGAAAAGCACTCTCTGCTCCATTATAAGCGAATAGAGGTTAAGCGTGCTGCTCTCTTCATAATAGAATTTGGCGAAACTTGAAAATTCGGAGGCCGTATCCGACAATATATCTATCTGTTCCAGTATGGAGTCTGCGACAGACTCGAATTTGTCTTCCCACCCGGGAACATTTTTCTGTTTCAGCCTTACCAGATACTGGATACTGAGCCTCATGGGGGTGAGAGGATTCTTTATTTCATGGGCAATCTGGCGTGCCATCTCGCTCCACGCCTGCTCGCGCTCGCTTTGGGTCAGCCGCTTGGTACTCTCCTCAAGATCATCCACCATCTTATTGTAGGCCTTCACCAGCACTCCCAGCTCATCATCCACATCGTAATCTACATGCTCCGCTTTTCGTGAAACATCCACCAGACGCATCTTGCGGCCTATCTCGGCTATCGGCTTGGAGATAGAGTTGGAAATCATAGTTCCGGCAAAAATAGAGGCGAGCATGAGCAGTATGTAAATATTTATGATACCCGCTATCATCGAGATAAGGTTTCCCCATAATGAGGAGGTCCTCGTAAAATAGGGGATATTCACATATGCTATCATGTCTCCGGCATGATTGAATATCGGAGAATAGAGAGATATGTACGAGAGCTCGGCAATTTTCTCCCTGTTTATGACATGCCGCTTGTTTTCCACCGTCAGCAGATAATAGGCATCTGAATTCATTCTCGAAGAGAACAGGTTCCGTTTGAACAGCTCCGGCTGGGTAGAACGGATAAGTCTGCCGTGCGGGTCGAATATATTTATATCGACCTGCGTATTATTCGCTATTCTGTCTATCAGATGCGAAAGATCGAGAGTATTCAATTCCGTATAACTCTGCTTATACTGGCAATAATCGGTCAGAGTGGATTGCGCCGTCTGGATCTTCTCTTCCATCTGCGCCCTGCTCATAAGGTCATAATGCCTTATTGTAAACCAGATGCTTCCTGCTCCCAGACATAGCAGGGAGACAACCAGAGATATGGTTATAAAATAGGTCAGCCGCCTTCTGAAACGGTTCCTCGGATGTCTGCTGCGCAATCTCTTTTTAGAAAGCTGCCTGTATCTCAAAAAGAGGAAGAAAATGGCAGAGAAAAAGAGCATCATATACGAGAGAGAGAGGAAGAGTTCGAACACGCCCTGCCTTTGCCGGCTTATAATTATAATATTGTCGTCCGACAGCTTATTTACGAAGTGACGGTAATCATCTATGACCACCGTAAAGAAACCTGTTTCATCACGGAGTCTGGAGAAGGCAATCGGATAATTGTAATCGCCGCCATAGAGGACAAGACGGTTATTCACATACTTCGCATAGGAATATTCCCGCGGTATTCTGAAATCGTTTGCCCGTTTGTAATCGAAAAGCAGCGAGGTGTAGCCGGCCACATCCTTCATGTACCTCGAATTTATCTCTATATATAGGGTGATGGGGCCGGATTTGTCCTCATACCTGAATACTCCGAGATAACTGATTCTCCCGCTGTTGTTATTCAGGAAGAAAAACAGATATTTGTCGGAGATATTGGAGCCGTAGTTCACGATCTCCTGCTGGAAATGGCCGTCGCAATCTACCAGACGCTGGCCGTCGTTGTAGACCAGCGACTCGTTGGGACGGCATATGGTAAGGGTTATCTCATATTTTTGGCTCACCCCGTAAAAATAGAGCTCATCCAGCCTGTTCCTCAGCAGCGTAGGCATGGCCGGATTGTCTCTCATGGAGAGCATCTCCCTTACGAAGGCATCGGAAAGAAGCTTTCCCTCTATATTGCTCAAATGGAGCTCCAGACTCAAATCCCTTTCTACAGAGAGTTTGTTGGACCAGACACGGCAGCGGGCCTGCTCCTTCTGATACCCCATTATTCCCATCATCGCCACTGAATATACCGATATTACCGTTATATATGCCAAAAGATATTTCGTCCCGAAAAGCGAATGTTTCCCAAAATGTACGGTAAAAGGCATTGCCAGTTGCAAAGAGAGCAAAAGAGCTATAAAAAGCAATGCATAAGAGATATAGCAAAGCAATGTAGAAAAATCCATCTCCAACAACCTGTAAATTTCGAGCATGATATTGGAGTTCCTCAACAAGGAGAGAAACGTATAATGGATATATAGCGCCAGCAACAGAGGGATTGCAAAAACTATGGTATAAAGCAGTATCTTTCTGTAACCCGACAGGTGCTTTCTGCCTCTTATGATTTTTCTGCGCAACAGAAATATGCCATATACTATCAGGCAGACATATAAATTGTTCAACAGCAAATTGCCGAGAGATGAAAAGAGTCCCCCTCCGGCATATATATTCGGGGAAAAGAGAGGTTCTGCAAATCTCAGGGAGTTTCCGAGCATGAATGTCAGGACCCTGAGAAGAGTCAGACCTGCAATATACAATACGAGAGATTTGTAGGATTTGTTATTCAAAAAGTAGGAGAAAAGTGCGAGCAGCGCAAACAGGAAGGTAAGCCATTTGAAAAGGCCGTTCACACCCCGTTTGACAGGGTCTACTTCATCTATTACCGTAAATAGAAGCCGGCCGTCTATTCCCTCTACCGTTATTCCGTTATCGAAAGGTTCGATATCGAGCTCCCTCTTCGTACTGATATTGGGGTTTATCTCATTTACCAGCACAGAGTTGTCAGAAAGATATTCGGTTTTGATCAAAAGCCCCGCTATGACCTTTGCCCGCTCCTTTTTATAGACCTTTACCACATACCAGGCCGAACCGAGATTTACATATTGCTCCTCATCGGAAAGATAGGCCAGCGGAGTATTCCAGACATTTTCGCTGTTTGAATAGCCCAATGTGTACCAGAGCGGAATGGCATCGACTTCATCATTGCTTATAGGAAACTGGTTCACCCAACATTGCAATGTATCTGCATTATACTTGTAGATAACCATGTCGTCCGGGAACCCTTTTGGAGCATACCATTGGTCTACGGGATTTTCAAGAGCTTCAAGGGCATACTTTTCCATTAACCTCTCCCTGTTTTGCAACCGCTTTTCGAGTCTTTTCACCTCATTCTCTACAGAAGCCTGGGTAGGAGTCACAAAGGAGGCGACGGCAAAAAAGAGAAGAGCGAGAATTACGGCAGAGGTCGTCCTGTATCGCCGCAAAAAATTCCAGCAGATCATAATATGCCTGTCGATCGCAGCCGCTATTTCTCTCCACTTTTTTCTCATATACTCTATTCGTGATGGTAAGGGTCGCCTTTGATTATAGTGAAAGCTCTGTATAACTGCTCAATAAAGAGCAGTCTTACAATCTGGTGCGAAAAGGTCATCTTGGAGAGAGAAACCATTCCGTCTGCCCTTTTGTATATTTCACCTGAAAAGCCATACGCCCCGCCTATTGCAAATGTAATATCTCTCCCCGGATTTACAATCATCTGTTTCTCCAAAAATGCAGCCCACTGTACGGATGTAAAGCTCTCGCCTCTTTCATCGAGCAGGATAAGCGTATCGGAGCGTTTTATAAATTTCAGCATCGCCTCCCCCTCCTTCTGTTTGACCTGTTCTTTTGTAAGAGAAGAAGTGCCTTTTATATCAGGCAGTTCCACTATATTGAACGGTATATAGAACGCAAGCCTCTTTTTATAGATGGAGAGGCCATCATTTATATATGCGAAGGAGGTTTTTCCTGTAAGCAGCAACGTGAGTTTCATATACAAAAGTAACAATAAAAGAGAAACATGGCTTGATTTTTGTTAAAAAAGAGTCGTAATGAAGCGTGCATTTGCCATATTTTCTGCCTTGATGCTCTCTTTTACGGTTCTTTCGAGAGGGCAGGAAAGCGATGTTTTCGTACCCATCGGGAAATATATCCAGCTGGGAGACCATGAAAGCCTTGCCGTATGGTTTGCAAACAATCTGGAGCTCGATATTCTGGGCAACATCAATGATTGCAGCAAAATCCAGGCTACTCAAATCATAAAGGATTTCTTCATAACCTACAAGCCGTCGGGATTTACAATCATACACAAAAGCGGAAAAGCGCCAATGAAGTATGCAATCGGGAGACTCAACGCCGGAGGCGAAAGTTTCAGAGTCACCCTTTTCGTCAAGATCCAGCCCGGAGGCAATCAGATCCAACAGCTCAGGATAGAGCGCGATTCCCGTCCGTAGCGCCGGCGGTCATATTCCGGATTTAAAGATTGGGAGTGGCGTAAGTCAATACATCCTCCCTGGTAATGGTGGCACCGCCGAGAATAAGCAGTCTCTCGGTAACGTTTCTCAATTCACGTATATTGCCGGTCCAGTCATGCTTCTGCAGTTCCGCAACGGCCTCATCGGTTATCTTACGCTCAGGCATGCCGGTTTCCGCACAGATTGCAGAGATAAAATGTTTTACAAGGAGAGGAATATCCTCTATTCTGTCCTTAAGGGGCGGAACATGGATAATGATTACGCTGAGCCTGTGATACAGGTCCTCCCTGAAATTGCCCTTCACAATCTCCTCCTGAAGATTTTTGTTGGTCGCTGCAACGACACGGACATTTACGCGTATATCCTTGTCGCTTCCCACTCTTGTTAGCTTGTTCTCCTGAAGAACCCTCAAAACCTTGGCCTGGGCGGCAAGGCTCATATCTCCTATTTCGTCAAGAAAGAGAGTACCTCCGTCGGCCTGCTCGAACTTGCCTTTATGCTGCTTTATGGCCGATGTAAAGGCGCCTTTCTCGTGGCCGAAAAGTTCGCTCTCTATAAGTTCGCCCGGGATGGCCGCACAATTCACCTCTATAAACGGCATCGAACTTCTATTGCTCTTCTCGTGCAGCCAACGTGCCACCAGCTCCTTGCCTGTACCGTTCGAACCGGTAATGAGGACACGGGCATCCGTAGCTGCGACCCTGTCTATCATCTCTTTGATTTTCCTTATAGCAGCAGATTCGCCTATGATCTGCTGGACACCGCTGACCTTGCGTTTGAGCACTTTGGTCTCCTTTATAAGCGAAGTCTTATCTGTCGCATTTTTAAGAGTAATGAATATTCTATTGAGGTCCAAGGGCTTCTGAATAAAATCGAAAGCTCCTTTCTTTATACACTCTACCGCCGTATCAATCGTTCCATGGCCGGAAATCATAACTACGGAGGAATCTATTCCGCTCTCGACTATCTTTTCCAAAACCTCCACCCCGTCCATCTCGGGCATTTTTATATCGCAGAAAATAACATCGAAATTTCCGTTGCCGGCCAACTCGAGCCCCTCCTTGCCGCTTGCAGCAAGAGCGACTTCGTGATTTTCGAATTCGAGAATCTCTTTAAGAGTATTCCTTATGCTTTTTTCATCATCTATTACCAGAACTTTCATATCTATACGATCTTTCCATTTTTAAGCCAGCTGTCGTAACACACAGCCATCGCCCCCTCCTTTAACGAGTAAGACGACTGGCAGATTACATCCGGTGCCGTTCTGTCCAATACCAATTGCGTAAAGACAGAGGCCAACACTATATAATCCACCCTTATGGGCGACATGCCGGGCATTGAGAGGCGTTGTTGCGAATTTGATGCCAACAAGCGTTCATGCAGCCCTTTCATCTTATCTCTCTCCAGAATTTTATAGGGTTTGTCTCCATCCTGATTGAAATAGAGCAAATCGCGGAATGTGTCGAACGAACCGGAAGAGCCTACGAAAAGTTTGGGCGAATACTTTTCTATCTCTGCCCACAAAGGTTGCAACTCACTATTGCAGAATCTCCCGAATGCGGAAACCACATCTGCCGGGATAGGTTCGGCATAGTCGAATTTTTCCCTCATTCTCGCCATCCCTAAAGGGAAACTGCGTTTCCATAGTATATTTTTCCCATCGGAAATTACGAATTCATTGCTGCCTCCCCCGATATCGAGCATCAGGATATTTTCTTTTCTATCTTTCAAATCCGACGGCAGGCTCTCCATTATACCTCTGAAGATGAATTCCGCTTCGCGTTCTCCGGAAATGACTTCGATTTCAATGCCGAACCTTCCGTTCATGCACTTTGTGAATTCACCGCCGTTTCCGGCGTCGCGTACTGCGGAAGTCGCATAAGGGAGGATGATATCTGCACCGCCGCAATCATCGATACGGCGCATGATTGCCGAAAGGGCATCCGAGGCCGTTTCAAATGCCGTATCGGCGATACGGCCCCCCGAAAGTCCGCCGGCACCGAGCCTTGCCGCCCTTTTATATTCGCATATATGCCTGCACCGCCCGGCTTCGAAGGAACAGAGAAGCAGATTGAACACATTGGTTCCCAAATCCAGAACTGCGACCCTCATGATTTCAGTTATATGGTTATATCAATATTGAACCTGACCTTAAGAATCTCCTTAAGCCAATCGAGCTGGTCCTGGATTGTCATGTTGCTGTTGTCCAAGAGGAGGGCGTCATCTGCCTTGACAAGCGGGGCCACACTCCTGTGCTCGTCCATATAGTCTCTCTTTTTCAAATTTTCCAGAACCTGTTCGAAACTCTCTTTTCCGCCGCTCTGGACTATTTCACGGTAACGCCGTTCGGCCCTTACCCTTGCAGAAGCCACCATGAATATCTTGAGTTCGGCATCGGGGAATACGGCTGTCCCGATATCGCGCCCGTCCATTACGACTCCGCGCTCCTTTCCGTAACGCTTCAATATTTTGTCTACATACTCCCTTACAAACGGGAGAGCCGCAACCTGGCTCACCTTCTCGGAAATCTCCATCTTTCTGATATTACGCTCCACATTCGCGCCGTTCAGGTAAATATTGCAGCGTCCGTCGCTTTCAGAGGTTTTAAAGCAGAGTCTTATATGGCCTATCGTCTGTTTGAGCCACTCCTCATTTATATTGCGGCCATTATCTATAAAGCCGTTTGTATAGGCAAAATAGGTTATCGCCCGATAAAGCGCCCCGGTGTCTATATAGACATATCCCATTTTCTGTGCTATAATCTTGGCGAAACTGCTCTTTCCGGTAGAGGAATAACCATCTATCGCCACTATAATTTTCCTGTTTTCCATAGTCGCAAAAGTACAAAAAAGTTATCTTTGCGCCTAATAAGCCATTATGAATTTAAACATAGAAATAGATTCCGGATCCGGTTTTTGCAACGGAGTCATACGGGCCGTAAGGGAGGCTGAAAAGAATTTGAAAAAAAAGCAGCCGCTATACTCGCTCGGAGCCATCGTACACAACAACTCGGAGCTGCAAAGATTGGAAAAAGAGGGGCTTTCAATCATAGATATAAACACTATGGGCACAATGAAAGAGGGCACGGTGCTCATAAGGGCGCATGGCGAGCCGCCCTCAACATACGCTCTTGCAAAAGAACGCGGGATAGAACTTATAGATTGCACCTGCCCCGTCGTGCTCAAACTTCAGGAGAGCATAAGAAATACATACAGACAGATAACGGAGAGAAAAAACGGAGGGCAAATCGTAATATTCGGCAAAGAGAATCATGCAGAGGTAAACGGACTTGTAGGACAGGTCGATTCCGATGCCGCAGTGGTGGATATAATACAGGGCGGGCAGCCCCTTTTCAAGGGAATGGAAAAGATAGACTTCAATAGGCCCGTATATATCTTCTCGCAGACCACAAAAGACCCTGAAGAGTACGGGCGCATATGCACTCATATACGGGAGCGGATGAGGAACAAGGAGGAACTGCATATATTCAATACAATATGCCGGCAGGTTGCAGGAAGGCATGCCAACCTTGCGGGTTTTGCAAAAAGACATGATTTCATACTCTTTGTAAGCGGCCCGGACAGTTCGAACGGGAAAGTGCTGTACGAACTGTGCAGAAGCATAAACAGCCGCTCATATCACATACAAAATGTTACGGAGATAGATACATCGCTCTTTTACAGCGGCGCCTCGGTCGGGATCTGCGGAGCTACGTCTACACCCAAATGGCAATTGGAAGAGGTGGCAGGATATTTAAGCAAATTATAAAAATTTGCGTTTTTTCACGAGTTCTGTTTATATTTGTGGTTCAATTTCGTAATCATAATTAAAACAAACCATACAATATGGCAACTACAGCAGATTTTAAGAACGGATTATATTTCAGTTACAACGGAAAACCTTGCAAACTCATCTACTTCCAGCATGTAAAACCTGGAAAAGGGCCCGCTTTCGTAAAGACAAAATTCAAGAATCTGGAGAACGGAAAGACATTGGAGAATACCTTTACGGCAGGTGAGAGAATAGATATCATTACAGTAGAAAGAAGGCCGTACCAGTTCTTATACAAGGATGAAGACGGTTACAATTTCATGCACAGCGAGACATTCGACCAGATACATCTCGACAATGACTTCGTAGAGAATGCAGACCTCATGAAAGAGGGGCAGGCTGTGGAGATGATGTTCCTTGCAGATGAAGAGAGATGCCTCACATGCGAGCTTCCGCAGTTCGTAGAGTTGGAAGTCACATACACCGAACCGGCCGTAAAAGGCGATACCGCCTCGACCAATGCAATGAAAGAGGCTGTTCTGGAGACCGGTGCAAAGGTTATGGTCCCTCTCTTCATAAATCAGGGTGAAGTTATCAGAGTGAAGACAGAAGACCGCTCATACGGTGAGCGCGTAAGATAAACCGAACAACAACTTACCTATTTAACCGATGAAAAAACTATCAGTTCTGATTTTGTCCATGCTCGTGTTATGCGGGTGTGGACAATTTTTTTCCGAGCACGCCGAAATCAAGGGCGAAACCATCGACAAACTTATCGAAAACGGGAATTTCAAAGAGGCGGAAACTCTTATAAAATTCAAAATCGCCGGAGAAGAGCTCACCAAATCCGAAGAGTACGACCTGCTCATGAAGGTAGATATCATGAACAGAATCAGGAGAGACTTCAGGCTCGACGATTCCACTGTCACGGCAATGATTAAAGAGTATTATCCGGAAGTCACTCCGCAAGAGCTTGCAAAATGGGAAGAGAGCGGTGCGCTCGAGTGCAAGATGATTGACGGCGAAAAGAGATACTTCAATTCGGCAGCACGGAACCTATTCAGGATAAGCAAGGAGGCACAGTCCAAATATGAACAGATAAAAGGGAGACAGTCAGATGAACTGGATCTGTTTTTAAGCCGATATATTCCGGACGTTGTAAAGGCCGCCAAGGCAAGAAGCGGCATCACCGGCACTATGGTCATGCCTGTGAAGATGAAAATCCGCTATACGATAACGGTTCCTGCCGGAGAGGTTCCCGAAGGGGAGATCATAAGGGTATGGATGCCCTATCCGCGCAACAATGCAAAGCATAAAAATATAAAATTGCTTTCGACAACCCAGCCGGAGTATATAATCTCGCCCGAATCTTACGCCCATAAGAGCATCTACATGGAACAGCCGGCAAAAAAGGAGAGCGATGCCGTATTCGGGTATGAATTGAGCTATACTTCATATAATATATTCTTCAATTTCAAACCGGAAGACATCAAGCCATATGATACCGAAAGCGAACTCTACAGAAAATATACGGGCGAGAGGAAGAGCCACATCATATTCAGCGACAAAATCAAAAGTCTTACAGACAGTCTTGTGGCCGGAGAAGAGAATCCGTATTTGAAATGCGTAAGAATTTTCGACTATATCGCCGAAAATTATCCGTGGGCAAGCGCAAGAGAATACTCTACCATAGAGAACATACCGGAATACGTGCTTGAGAACAGACATGGAGATTGCGGACAGGTGACCTTGCTGTTCCTTACAATGGCCCGTTATGCAGGAGTTCCCGCAAAATGGCAAAGCGGTTGGATGATGCATCCGGGCGAAGTAAACCTGCATGACTGGGGTGAAGTCTATTTCGAAGGAATCGGATGGGTCCCCGTAGATCAGTCATTCGGATTTGTCCGCGGCGGAAATGACGACGATGTGCTTCATTTTTACACAAAAGGGCTCGATGCATACAGATTTATCGTAAACGATGACTTTTCTGCGGATTTCTATCCCGCAAAGATTTATCCGCGCAGCGAGACGGTGGATTTCCAACGCGGAGAAGTCGAATGGAAAGGCGAAAATCTCTACTTCGGCCGTTGGTATTACAATATGGAGGTAGAATACGAATAGTGGCAGAAAAAGCAGAAGAACAATATATTGCCAGATTCTCGCAAAAGCAGGATCCAGTCCTGGAGTGGATAGAAAAGCAGACCCATCTGCGTACCAACTACAGCAGGATGCTGTGCGGGCCTGTGGTAGGCAAATTTTTGGAGATGTTTGTAAAGGCTCTCTCTCCGGAACGGATTCTGGAGATCGGAGCCTTTACAGGCTATTCCACAATATGTCTTGCCAGAGGGCTCGGGGAAAACGGCCATTTGGATTCCGTGGAACTGAACGATGAGCTTGAGGATCTCATATTGCAGGGATACGAAAAGGCCGGACTCAGCAGGAAAATCACTCTTCACATAGGCGATGCAAAAGAGATTATAGAGAATCTTGGCCATGAATACGACCTCATTTTCATGGACGCCAACAAACGGGAATATCTTCTCTATTACGAATTGTGCATGAAACGCCTCAAGCCGGGAGGCTATATAATTGCAGACAATGTTCTATGGGACGGTAAAGTCTACACCGACCCGCTGCCGAAAGATGCGCAGACCACAGCCGTGTACAAATTCAATGAATTCGTCGCCTCCGACCCGAGGGTGGAAAATATAATCGTTCCTCTCAGGGACGGCATAAATATCATAAGGAAACTACCTGTAGACCAACTCTGACAAATGGTCTCTCCCCAGTACTTCGCAAGCCACCTTCATAATCTGCTCGGAGGTTATAGCTTCCACGAGCTGTTCCGTATAGCCGAACGGATAGAGCTTGTCATATATCAATAGGGATTTGCCTGCGGCAAGTACCCGGGATTCCGCATTGTCGTGCGATATATAAAGTTGTCCCACGAACTGTTTCTTGGCTTTTTTCAGCTCATTTTCGGAGAAAGGGACTCTGCATACCCTTTCCAGCTCTCTGTAGACCAATGAGCGGCATTTGTCGAGCAATGCCCTGTCGCAACCGAAATAGATGGAAAAAATACCGGTATCGGTATAAGGGGTATAGTTCGCCTCAATATTGTAGACCATGGCATAGCGTTCCCTTAAAAGCATGTTCAATCTGGAATTCGACGCAGGCCCTCCCAAAATATTGCACAACAGCGTAAGGGCGTTTCTGCGCCAGCCGTCGTAATAAGAGTAGGCGGAAGCCCCTATAATGCAGTGGGCCTGATGATTCCTTTTAGAGACTTCCAACACGAAATTTTCGCCCGCGAGATGGGAAACCGTATTTTCGTCTGCGTCCGCCTTTACATCATTCCCCTCTTCTGCACGGAAATCGAGCTCGACCTCTTTGGAATAATATTTTGCAAGGCTTCGCTTTATATACTTTGCCGCATCTCTTTCATTCACATCGCCGGCAATGCTCAGCACCATATTCGAAGGGACGAAGTATCGTGTAAGAAACTCCGACAGCAATTGCGGCGTTATCCTTTTCAGGCTTTTCTTCTCGCCAAGAATTGCCATCTGCAGAGGATGCCCTTTAAAAAGAAGAGTCTCGAAATGGTCGTAGATGGATTCCGCAGGAGAGTCCTTATATGAAATTATCTCATCGTAGATTACAGAGCGCTCCTTGTCGAGTTCCTTTTGAGGGAAAGATGAAGTCAGGGCCAGTTCCAGCAACAGATCTACGGACTTCGCAAAATCTTCCTTCATTACCGTGGAATAGATGACTATATCCTCTTTTGTAGTGTAGGCGTTAAGCTCTCCCCCCTCTCTTTCCAGATAATCATTTATACTTTTGGAATCCCGTTTCGGAGTCCCTTTAAAAAGCATGTGCTCCACAAGATGGGCCATACCGTTATACTCGCTTTTTTCATTCCTCGTTCCTGCTTTCACGGTCAGTGCGCAACGCACCACCTGCGAAGGAGAGTGCATACAAGAGACTCTCAATGAATCATTCATCTCAAAAATCTAAAATCATTTAAGGTAAACCGCAATTTTTTCCAGCTCCGCCTTGAGGAAGCCTTTTGGGGCCTTGCCTGTAACCTTCTGTTTTCTATAATAGAAGAGTTCATTCGTATCGGTACTTATAAGCATCTTGTAGCAGTAAGAGCCCCGCTGCCCCGGCTTTGGGGCCACGCACAGCGACACGAGCGTCCTTGCAGCGGCCCTCTCCAGTGCATCGCACACCGCATCTTCGTCCGCAACCTCACCTGCCCCGCACAGTATCTCCTCGGCCTGCCCGCCTGTAAGGAGTGCCGACAAATCATTTTCGTTTACAAGCAATTTCATCCCGTTTATTTCCGACAATCTGTTGGAATACCACGATATTCCCATAAACGAGGCGAACTTCCTCTTCTGCAGCCTCGAAATATGAGTCTGGATAATATTGACATAGGCACCCAGGTATGGAATTATGGAACTTCCGTCATCGTCTATGGAATTGAGCGGCAATGTCAGTATATCGTACATGGCATCTATTCCCTCTTCTGCCTCCGGCCCGCCCTTAAGCAATGACAAAAACTCCATGGACGGCTCGTTCTCCTTTTTGAAAACGCCCGCCGTCCTTATCATAAAGTAATATGATGTATCGCATTTCAACTCTTCGAACTGCTCCTGACTGCAGAACTCTACCGGACACAGTTTCCAGTTCTCTTTCATTGCATTTTCTAAAGAGAGGTTGAAGAAAGAGTGGTTGTCGATAACGACTTTGACCGTTTTTCCATCAAAATCCGCCAGATTTGCCCTTTTGGCGAAAAGAGCGGATTGTGCCAGAGAATCCGCTGCAAAAAGCAACAAGGCAAGAAACGGAAATAAAAATCTTCTCTTTTTCATTTAGCCATGACATTTCAAATGCAAAATTAGAAAATATTCTTACTTTTGCGGTAGATGGAACGATTTATAGTATCGGCGCGCAAATACAGGCCGAATAATTTCCTCTCGCTCATAGGACAGGAGAGTATTGCAACCACACTTAAAAATTCGATAAAAAGGGGGCAGCTCGCCCATGCTTATCTTTTCTGCGGTCCGAGAGGCGTAGGCAAGACCAGTACGGCCAGAATTTTTGCCAAGACAATAAACTGCATGAATCTTTCGCCGGATCTGGAACCGTGCGGAGAATGCGAATCATGCAGATCTTTTGCAGAAGGGCGTTCATATTGCATTCATGAGCTGGATGCGGCATCGAACAATTCGGTTGATGATATACGGCTTCTTACCGAAAAGGTGAGAATCCCGCCTCAGATAGGCAAATACAGCGTATATATAATAGACGAGGTGCACATGCTCTCCTCTGCGGCATTCAATGCCTTTCTAAAGACCTTGGAAGAGCCGCCGGCACATGCCATTTTCATCCTCGCGACAACAGAGAAGCACAAAATCCTACCCACAATCCTGTCCCGCTGCCAGACTTATGATTTCAACCGCATTTCAATCAAGGACATTGTCGGCAACCTCTCTTCAATCGCACAAAAAGAGGGGATAGAGATAGATTCGCAGTCTCTTCACATAATAGCCCAGAAGGCAGACGGGGCAATGCGCGATGCGCTCACGCTGTTCGACCAGACCGTGGCCTTTTGCGGGACAAAGGTAGAGTACAGCCAGGTAATCAAAAATCTGAATGTCCTCGATTATGAATACTATTTCTCGATTATAGAGAGTTCGCTGCACGGAGATTTTTCAAAATCGCTGCTCCTTTTCGATGAAATCCTGTCAAAGGGGTTCAATGCACTCTACTTTGTAGGAGGATTGAGCAGCCATATGAGAAATCTTATGGTCTGCAAAGATGTATCTACGATGAAGCTGCTCGAAGTTGCACCGGCTTTGGAGGAGAGATATAAAGAGCAGAGCGGGAAATGTTCCGTAAAATTTCTATACGATGCACTCGCCATTACCGTAAAATGCGAATCCGAATATAAGGCAAGCGGGAATCAGCGTCTGCTGGTGGAATTCATGCTTATAAAACTTGCAAACCTTTCGGATGCTCCTGCAAGGAGGACGGATTCCACGGAAAACAGCGCGGCAGAGACAGCGGCTGCCCCAAAGCAGGCCGCCGCACCTCAACCTGCAATTGAAACGGAGGCTGCGCCTCAGGCGGAAAAAAAGCATAGAGGAATATCTCTCAAAGAGATGCTTAAAAGCGCCGAAGAGCACAACAATCTAAAAGCCAAAAGAGAAGAGGTCACAGAAGAGCAACAGGTAAACGAAGAGGGGCTGCAGCAGGCCTGGCTGAAAATGGCCGAAAGCCAAAAGGCCTATCCGCGGCTCGGACTTGCAATAAAAAATTCCAAACCCCAGCTCGAAAGCGACGGATGCTCGGTTCTGTTTTATGTCAGCAATCTTGTACAGAAAGAGTGGATAGAGCGCAACGCTATGGAGACCTTGAACAACTTTCTCAGAAAAGAACTGAAAAACAGAAACCTGAATATCATCATAAAGATCAAGGAGGTAGAACAGACCTCAAATAAACTCTATCTGCCGCAGGAAAAGGCCGAATATATCTTCAAAAATTACCCTGAGGCAAATGAATTGAGAAAAGATTTGGATTTGGACATAAAGTAATTCGACATGCGCCTATATTGTACAGACTTGGTTAAGAAATATGGAATGAGAACCGTTGTAAAGGGGGTTTCGATAGAGGTTGAACAGGGCGAAATAGTAGGCCTGTTAGGCCCTAACGGTGCCGGAAAAACCACAAGTTTTTACATGATTACCGGACTCATAAAGCCGAATGGAGGGAAAATTTACCTCGATGATGAAGATATCACCGAACTTCCCATGTACAAAAGAGCGCAGAAAGGGTTGGGCTACCTTGCACAAGAGGCATCCGTATTCAGGAAACTGAGTGTCGAAGATAATATAATGGCAGTAATGGAACTCTCGACAATGACAAGGGAGGAACGCAACGAGAGACTTGAAAATCTGATTCAGGAATTCGGCCTGCAGAAGGTGAGAAAAAGCTACGGAATCCAGCTTTCGGGAGGCGAAAGAAGACGCTGCGAAATAGCAAGGGCCCTTGCCATAAATCCCAAATTCATTTTGCTGGATGAGCCGTTCGCCGGAGTGGACCCGATTGCGGTAGAAGACATCCAGCACATTATCGCCAAGCTGAAGACCAAGAACATAGGTATTATCATAACGGACCACAACGTGCACGAGACGCTTGCAATTACAGACAGAGCCTATCTGCTTTACGAAGGCAGCATACTCGAAAGCGGCACAGCGGAAATGCTTGCCAACAATCCCGAAGTAAGGAAAAAATATCTCGGCCAGAATTTCGAACTCCGTAAAGCGGTATTGCACGAGAGAACCCCGGAGGAGGCGAATTAGCTCTCTCTATTCCGGGCCGGGGAAGCCAGAAGATCAAGCATTTTCTCTACATATTTAAGCGTAGAAAGGCTGTCCAGTTCTCTCTTTGCAGAATCATACGTTGCAAGAAACGCATCCATATTCTCCTTGCTTACAGGGCCTACAGAAGGGCTTTCCATCTTTAACGGATCTATTGGAGTCCCGTTTTTCCAAACCCTGAAATCCAAATGGGGACCTGTAGACGCACCCGTACTTCCTACATATCCTATAACCTGTCCCTGTTTGACTCTTACGCCTTTTTTAATTCCTTTCCCGTACCGGCTGAGATGAAGATATGCCGTAGTATAAACGGAATTATGCCTGATTTTCACAGTATTTCCGCCTCCACCGCCCCATCCTCTGCTTATAACGGTACCATCACCTATCGCTACCACAGGAGTTCCCATAGGCGCTGCATAATCTACCCCGGTATGCGGCCTGACAACCTTATAAATAGGATGTTTTCTCCTATATGTAAACCTGGAGCTTATCCTTGTAAAGTTCAGAGGGGCCTTTAAAAAGGCCTTTCTCAGACTCTCTCCCTTTTCATTCCAATAGAGGCCGCTGTTGTCGCCGTCCTCGAACATCACGGATTTGTACAGAACACCGTTGTGAATGAATTCGCAATAGCTCACATTATCTACATCTATGAATTTGCCGTCGTATGAGAGTTCATCATAGACGACTTTGAATGAATCTCCCTTTTGCAATGCGAAAAAATCTATTGTCCAAGCAAATATATCCGCAAGTTTGAGTGCCAGCACAGGCGTTGCCTCGGCTGCGGCTATATCGTTCCAGAGCGAGGTATTTATCTCTACCTCCGCATACTTCCTTTCGGTATCTATCTCCTTGTCCAATATCTTCACATACACCGAATCTTTCAATGAGAAGAGCACATTCGACATGGCATCCCTCTCATAAAGGAAGTATGATGCGTCGCCCCTGTTATCCGCAGAATCCTTTTTGTAAAAGAACTCATAGCCGTTTCCTATCTTTATCTTTCTTATATCGAATATGCCTTCGCTCGAATTTATTACCCGCTGAAGTTCATTGTCATCGAGCCCCGCCTTATACATAAGCCCGCCGAAGTAATCTCCATTCTTTACAGAACCCCGTTCGCATATATAATTTTCCACCTCTATTCCATATCTAACCTCTCCGCAATTCTGCCCTGCGGGACTCTCCGTAACGGGGAGCTCTGATTTACATGAAACAAAAAAAACAGAGGCAAGAAAGAGACAAAAATATTTTCCGACAAATGCTCTCATAGTCAATAGAATTAAAAAGACAGAACCAATTTATGAGCGTAAAGTTAGTATTATAAATTTATTTGTCGATAAAATTGTGGAAAAATTTGTAAAATTTTGGAAAAAAATGGAAAAGTTTCCCTATTTTTGCAACAATCTATGGAATATACTGTAGCGTATGATAAAATTTATCGGAGAATATTGCGTCAAGGTAGATGACAAGGGCAGAATAATCATTCCTGCACCTTTCAAATCCCTCTTCGGCAAAGACGAAAAGGCAGTTTTTGTGGTGAAGAAGGACATCTATGCAAATTGTCTCCAGATGCTTACGTATCAGGAATGGGAAAAGGAGTCCGAGGAGGTCAAGCAGAGGTTGAATTTCTTCAACAGGGAACATGCACAATTCTGGAGGGAATATATGAGGGGCAGGGCCATAGTCGAACCGGATGAAAAGATCGGACGCATCTCCATTCCAAAGAATATTTTATCAGACATAGGCGTTACAAAAGAGGTGATATTTGCCGGGAACAATCATAAAATCGAGATTTGGGCAAAAGAGAATTACGAAAGGGAAAAGATGCCTCAATCGGAAGTAATCTCCCTTACAGAAAAGATTTTGGGATAATGGCCAGCACCTACCATACGCCTGTGTTGTTAAACGAAAGCGTAGATGCCCTCGAAATAAAAGAGGACGGTATCTATATAGATGCCACATTCGGCGGGGCGGGCCACAGTCTGGAAATTTTAAAGAGACTGGGTAAAAACGGCAGGCTAATCTCGTTCGACCAGGACGAAGATGCTGTCAAAAACAATCCCGTCCCTGCAGATGACAGACGGTTTACTCTTGTGTACAACAACTTTAAGTTCATTGCCAATTTTGCAAAATATAACAGTGTGCCGCATGTAGACGGCATTCTGGCCGATCTTGGAGTATCGTCTCATCAGTTCGATTGCGGAGAGCGCGGTTTTTCGTTCCGTTTCGATGCCCCCCTCGACATGAGAATGAACCGCCTGGCCGAAAAAAATGCGGCCGGGATAGTAAACGGTTACTCCAAAGAGGAGCTTGTCAGAATTTTCAGGCTTTACGGAGAATTGGAAGGAGCCTCAAGGGTGGCAGAACTTATATGCAGGGAGCGTGAAAAGAGAAGGATTTCCACAACAGGAGATTTGAGCAGATGTCTCTCTCCCATACACAACAACCGCAACGAGCATAAATTTCTTGCAAAGCTTTATCAGGCTCTCAGAATCGAAGTCAATGGAGAGATGGATTCTCTGGAGGGCTTTTTGAACGGAGCGTTGCAGATATTGAAACCGGGAGGGATTCTCTCGGTAATAACATACCATTCATTGGAAGACAGAATGGTCAAGAATTTCATAAAGAGCGGCAATATAGACGGAAAGATAGAAAAGGACATTTACGGCAATGCAGAGGGGCCCTTCATTACAATAACAAGGAAGCCCATAATTCCCTCATCCGGGGAGATAGCTGCAAACAGCCGGAGCAGAAGTGCGAAATTGAGAGTGGCAAAAAGGAGGGAATAATGGAAGAGGAGAGAAAAAAATTCAACTTTTCTTCGAATATCCTCGGAGGGCAGTTTCTGCTGAATCTCGGGGTAACAAAACGGTGGTTTTTTGCCCTGTATATTTTCATACTGATTATCATATACATCACTTTGAATTTAAGGGTGGCTGACACCAATATAAAGATTAGAAGGAATCAGGTCGAATTGAAAAACCTGAAAGCGGATTATACCAGCAAGAGTGCAAAATTACAATATCAAAGCAGGCAGGGAGAGATAGAGAGAAGACTTTCAGCAACAGGGTCGGACGTAAAAAGGCCCGAACACCCCGCCGCATTGGTAAAACTACCGTAAGGAAATGGATGGGATATTTAAAAGGATTGCATTGATATTCAAATTCTTTATACTTATAGCGCTTGTCGTTATAGTAAAGATAGTTTATGTGCAATTCATAAATCCCACGGAGACGAGCGCCGGAGACATTGCATACAGAGAAGAGGTGATAGAGGCAAACAGAGGCGATATCCTGTCATCGGACGGCAGACCGCTCGCCACCTCCGTTCCATATTACGAAATACGGATGGACTGTCTGGCGCCAAACAAGGATACATTCGAAAAGTATGTTGATGCGCTCTCTGCAAAACTGTCGGCTTTTTTCAAAAACAAAAGTGCGGCACAATACAAGAGGCAGCTGCTCAGGGCCAGAAGAGATACGCTCAGATACGAATTATTGGGAAACAGGCTGGTAGATTATTCGGACCTGGAAGAGATAAAGGGATTCCCGATTCTCAGATTGGGCTCCAACAGGGGAGGACTGATCGTAAACCAGAAAAATAAACGCAATAATCCATACGGACGTCTGGCCTACAGGACAATCGGTTTCATAAATTCATTGGGGATAGGCGTAGGCATAGAGGGGTCTTGCGACTATTACCTGAAAGGTACCCCGGGGAGACAGGTTGTACAAAGGGTTTTGGGAGGAGAATGGATTCCGGTAAACGGTGCCGAGAGCATACAGCCCAAAGACGGATATGATATTCAGACGACATTGGATATAGAGATACAGGAGGTGGCGGAAAATGCCATCAGAAAACAGCTTCTGAAGAACAACAGCATCGAGGGGGCCACAGCTCTTGTAATGGAGGTGGAAAGCGGGGCGATAAGGGCGATAGTAAATATGAAGAGAGACGGGAAGGGCGGTTTCGACGAAAGTTTCAACTATGCCATAGGTTCGGCATCGGAACCGGGATCGGTCTTCAAGCTGGCTACTCTTGTAAGCCTGCTCGAAGACGGGTATGTCACTCTCGATACGCCTGTAAATACAGATCACGGAATGTGGAGGCATGCCGGACATGTCTATACAGATACGCATCCGATAGGATTGGTCACTGTAGCCAAGGCATTGGAACAATCCTCGAACGTTGCATTTGCAAAACTGGTGTACGAACATTACGGAGATAATGAATCGGGCTTTGTAAACAGGATTCAGAACATGAAGGTCGGAGAGAGATATAATCTGGATATTCAAGGCGAAGCGCGCGCCGTAATCTACTCGCCGGAGGATGCAATGTGGTCCAATTCCACAATCACCTCAATGGCGATAGGCTATGCTGTTATGGTTACTCCGCTTCATCTGCTCACCTTTTACAATGCCATTGCAAACGACGGCAAGATGATGAAACCCTATTTCATCGAAAATTACCAGCTGAACGGTGAAATCGTAAAAAGGTTCAAACCTGTTGAGATAAGCGGCGCGATATGTTCCAAAAATACTGCAAGGACTGCACGTGCCGCATTGAGGGGAGTCGTAAAGAACGGGACAGGACGGGGCGCCAATACCCCCAATTTTGAAATTGCAGGCAAGACAGGTACATCCAGAATATCGTTCGGAGGCAAATATGGTTATGAAATGGATGGATACAGAAGATACCAGGCGTCGTTCGCCGGTTTCTTTCCTGCAGACAATCCGAAATATTCCGCCATCGTAGTCCTCTATTCAGGCAAGACAAAGGGTAATTTTTACGGAGCCACATGGGCATTGCCTGCATTCAGGGAGATTGCAGAATATATATACTCCACAAGCCCTGAATGGAACAGGGTCATGGATGGGAAAAGAGAGAGCGACAACGGGGTTCCCGAGTTTTCCATAGGAAAGGCCGACGAGCAGAGAGCCATACTTGCCGAACTGGATATACGCGGAAAAGAGAGAATCATGCCTCTTCTTGCAAAAGGAGGATGGATAGAGATAGATGGGGATTCCGCCGGCATAAGCGCACACAGATATCCGGTAATAGAGGATTCGCTCGCAAATGTTGTGAATATGGGATTGAAAGATGCTGTCTACATATTGGAAAATCAGGGGTATCATGTAAAATTCAGCGGCTACGGCAAAGTCGTACGGCAGAATCCTGAATCCGGAAGCATGGTAAAAAAGGGAAGTATTATCGAATTAAAATTGGAAAGCAATGAAACTGAGTAATATCATAAATGGCATAGAGCTCATGGAGATTTGCGCCGGAGCAAATGCAACGGAAAAACGCACGGAAGATGTCATTGCAGAATATGGCAATATAGAATCCGTCTGCACGGATTCGCGCAAATGCACTGCAAATTCGCTCTTCATTGCTGTCAAGGGTATCGACAACGACGGGCATAAATATATAGGTTCCGCCATTGGGAAGGGCGCATCGGCCGTAATATGCGAATATTTGCCGGATGATATGGCAAACGGGGCAAACAGCACCCTCTTTTTGCTTGTAAAGGATGGAAGGCGTGCCGCCGCACTTGCCGCAAGCAATTTTTACGGCAATCCCTCACACAAATTAAAACTGGTAGGAGTTACGGGAACCAACGGCAAGACTTCCATCGCCACACTGCTCTACCGCCTTTTTAAAGGATTGGGGTATCAGTGCGGGCTGCTCTCCACTATTGCCAACTATGTAGGCGACAAACGCTATGAAACGATAAACACCACCCCCGGACCGGTAGAGATAAACCGTCTGCTTCATGAAATGACAGAAACGGGATGCGGTTATTGCTTCATGGAAGTAAGCTCGCATGCCATAGATCAGGAGAGAGTTGCGGGACTGGAATTTACAGGAGGAATATTCACGAACCTCACCCACGACCATCTGGACTACCACCGCACATTCGCCAACTACCTGAACTGCAAAAAGAGATTTTTCGACAATCTGGGAAAAGAGGCGTTCGCACTTGTAAACGCAGATGACAAAAACGGCAAAGTCATGGTGCAGAATACGAAGGCACGTATCAGCACATTCGCGGTAAAGAGCCCCGCGACATTCCATTCCAGGATATTGGAACGGAGCATTGAGGGCATATTGCTAAATATTAACGGCAAGGAGGCATGGTTCAGATTTATGGGGGACTACAACGCCTCCAATCTTACCGCAATTTACGGGGCAGCCGTATTGCTCGGAGAAAAAGAAGATGAAATCATACGCGGAATGAGTTCGCTCACGCCGGTAGAGGGCAGATTGGAGTATTTCAGGGGCGCAAACGATATTGTGGCCGCGGTAGATTATGCCCATACTCCTGATGCATTGGAAAATGTGCTGCGGACACTGAAAGAGCTCAACCCTGAAGGCGGGATTGTCACCGTTTTCGGTTGCGGCGGAAACCGCGACAAGACAAAGAGGCCGGAAATGGGAGCCATTGCCGCAAAATATTCCGACAGGATAGTGGTAACGTCGGACAATCCGCGATTCGAAGAGCCGTCGGAGATAATAAATGAGATAAAGGAGGGCATGGATTTGAAGGGACGTGCAAAATCGCTCTTCATAACGGACCGGGAAGAGGCAATAAGGACAGCCATTCTTACCGCACAGCCGGGCGCCATAATCCTGGTCGCGGGCAAAGGACACGAAAACTACCAGATTGTAAATGGGGAAAAACGCCATTTCGACGACAGGGAGATTGTACGCAAATATCTGTCGGAACTTGAAATAAGATAAAAACGGAATAAAATGCTATATCATCTTTTTGAATATCTTACGAATAACGGATACGATTTTCCGGGAATGGGATTGATGAAATATATCTCGTTCAGGGCTCTGATGGCCACGATGGTGGCGCTTGTCACCGGGCTTTTCCTTGCGCCGAAGGTGATAAGGAAGTTGCAGAAGAGACAAATCGGGGAAGAGATAAGGAATCTGGGGCTGGAAGGACAGCTCTCCAAAAAGGGAACGCCCACCATGGGAGGAATAATAATTCTCCTTTCGATTCTGATTCCTGCGCTGCTTTTCGGCAATCTGGCCAATGTCTATGTACAATTGCTCATCATAACCACCATCTGGCTCGGTATGATAGGTTTTCTGGATGACGGAATCAAGGTCTTCAAAAAGAACAAGGAGGGGCTGAACGGGAAATATAAGATAATCGGGCAGGTGACTCTGGGACTGCTCGTAGGCATTGTCCTATGTACAAACGACAATGTGACCATAAGGGAGAAGATTGCATCCGACGGGAATGAAAGCGTTGCCGTATATGAAGATGTAAAAAGCACAAAGACAAACATCCCCTTTGTAAAGGACAACCAGTTCGATTATTCATGGCTCGCTCCGTTCAACGGGAAGGCCAAAGAGATTGCCGGATGGATCATATATATTCTGGTAATCATCTTTATAATAACCGCAGTATCGAACGGGACGAACCTCACCGACGGCATGGACGGGCTGGCGACGGGAACATCCGCCATAATCGGAACGACGATAGGCATTCTGGCATACCTGTCGGGAAACTCCATATACGCCTCATACCTCAACACCATGTATATTCCGGCAACGGGAGAGGTAGTGATCTTCATGGCGGCATTTGTAGGAGCGCTCATAGGTTTTCTCTGGTACAATACATATCCGGCCCAGGTGTTCATGGGAGATACAGGCAGTCTGGCCCTTGGAGGCATAATAGCGGTATCCGCCATAATAATCAGGAAAGAGCTGCTCATCCCTATTCTCTGCGGGATATTCTTTGTAGAGAGCCTGTCTGTCATCATACAAAGATTATATTTCAAATATACCAAACGGAAATATGGCGAAGGACGCAGGGTCTTCAAGATGTCGCCCCTGCACCACCATTTCCAGAAAGAGGGGACGGACGCCATTATAAAACTCCCGCGCAGGGCTATACCGGAAGCGAAGATAGTGGTAAGATTTTGGATTATAACTATTTTACTTTGTGCACTAACTGTAATAACTCTTAAAATCAGATAATTATGAGCAAAAAAATTGTAGTTTTAGGAGGAGGGGAAAGCGGTGTGGGCGCCGCGATTCTGGCAAAAAAAATGGGATTCGATATATTTTTGAGCGACAGCGGAAATATAAGGCCGGAGATGGAGAAACTTCTTGCAGAGTACAACATACCCTACGAACATGGTCTCCATACCCGTTCCTTGATAGAGAATGCGGATGAGGTGATAAAAAGCCCCGGCATTCCTGACAATGCCCCTATAATTGCCGATATTGCGAACAAGGGCATAAAGATAATCTCCGAAATAGAGTTCGCAGGACGCTACGACAGCGCCAAGAAGATTTGCATAACCGGAAGCAACGGAAAGACCACCACCACTTCGCTGATTTACTATCTGCTGAAGAATGCCGGATTGAATGTAGGTCTGGCCGGAAACATAGGCAAAAGCTACGCGTATCAGGTAGCCACTATGAATTACGACTATTATGTATTGGAACTCAGCAGTTTCCAGTTAGACGGCGTCTATGATTTCAAGGCAGACATAGCCATTCTCATGAATATTACCCCGGACCATCTGGACCGTTACGGTTACAATATGCAGAATTACATAAACTCCAAGTTCAGAATAACCAGAAATATGAACAGGGATGACTGCTTTGTATTCTGCGCCGATGACCCCATTACCATAAATGAATTGGAAAAGATTGTCTTAAAGGCAAAAATGCTTCCGTTCAGCCAGGAAAAAGAGGTAAACGAGGGTGCCTGCCTGAAGAACGATATGATGTACGTCAATTACAACGAGAGCGAATATACGATGTACATCAAAGAGCTGGCACTGGAAGGCAAACATAACATATACAATTCCATGGCCGCCGCCATTGCAGCCAAGGCATTGAATATAAGCAATGAAGTCATAAGAAAAAGCCTTATGGACTTTCAGGGGGTGGAGCACAGGATGGAAAAGGTGCTGAAGGTAAGGGAGGTGCTTTATGTAAACGACTCCAAGGCTACCAATGTAAATTCCACATGGTACGCCCTCGAGAGCATAAAGACCCCGATTGTATGGATAGCAGGCGGAAAGGATAAGGGAAACGACTATGAGCCGTTATACGGACTGGTAAAAGATAAGGTGCATACACTTATATGCCTTGGCATAGACAACGGGAAATTGCATGACTGTTTTAAGGACAAGGTCGAAAATCTGGTAGATACCACTAGTGCAAAGGAGGCCGTAGAACTTGCCTATAAGTATGCAAAGCCCGGAGATACAGTACTGCTTTCCCCTGCCTGCGCAAGCTTCGATCTCTTTAAGAATTATGAAGACCGCGGAAGGCAGTTCAAGGCGGCCGTAAGGGAACTTTAACATCCGTAAATTCAAGAACATGAGTCTGAAAAGTGCCATAGAGAATGATAATTCAATAATATACCGGTTGCACGGCGACAAGGTTATATGGATGATAGTCATATTGCTGTCTATCGCCTCCATCGCACTTATCTATTCGTCGAGCAGCTCGCTGGCATTCAAGGAGGGTACGACCAACTTCGACTATCTGCTCAAACAGATTCAATTTGTGGTTTTAGGACTCTGTTTTCTGTTTATATGTTATAAAATTCCGCTCGGACTCTACAGGATAGCAGTCTATCCCCTCTTTTTCATCTCTCTCGTGCTCCTTCTACTTACGCCTATAATAGGTCAGGAGATAAATCATGCAAAACGCTGGCTGGCGATAGGTCCTATTTCGTTCCAACCTGCGGAAATAGTCAAGATTACCCTGATAATGTATATAGCCAAAACCATAGAGCTTTACAAACTGGAGACATTCAAGGAGTTTTTCTGGAGAATAGTGGCGCCTGTAGGATTCGTGTGCATAGTCATACTCATAAGCAGCGTCTCCACCGCCATAGTTGTGGGGTTGATTTCCCTGCTGGTGCTTGCGGTTGCTGGAATAAAATGGTCTTACCTCTTCAAGTCCGTCGGTATAGCATTTGCAGCGTTCCTGCTTGTCATACTGCTTCATATCGCATTCGGCATATTCCCCCGCTTCGACACTGCACTGAACCGCATAAAGGGGTTCGTTGCGACAGAAGAGGGCGTTCAGGAGCTGAGCCCGGAAGAGAAACAGAGAAAAGCGGACAAGACATTCCAGGCCGATATGGCGGAAATTGCCATATCTTCCGGGAAAATCATAGGCAAAGGCCCCGGAAAGAGTACGCAGAGATATGTATTGCCCCATCCCTATTCGGACTTCATCTACTCCATAATCGTGGAAGAGTATGGCCTTGTAGGAGGAGTTGTGATACTGCTGTTCTATCTGCAGCTGCTGTACCGTTGCGTCCTGCTGGTCAAGAACTGTACGAGGAAATTCTCTGCGGTCACCGTAGGAGGGCTCGGACTGATGATTGTATTGCAGGCATTCCTGCATATACTCGTAAATGTAGGGATAGTACCGGTAACAGGGCATACATTGCCTTTGGTAAGTTTGGGAGGAACCTCATTCATTATTTTCAGTATGGCGTTCGGAATCATTCTCTCTGTAAGCAGGACCATAGAGAAAGACAACGACAGGAAAAGAAGGGAGGCTGCGCCCATTCCCGCATCGGATGCCGAAGAGAGCGTTGAACAGAGCATGGAACGGATAAAATCAGAGGGTGAAAAGGGTCTGGAAGAGTATGAAATAATAGATGAAAAAACCGGAGAATTCAAATAGAACTACTATGAGAACAATAATAAGCGGGGGCGGGACAGGCGGCCACATATTCCCGGCAATATCCATTGCAAACGCCATTAAGGAGCTGGACAATGAAGCGGAAATACTCTTTGTCGGAGCAAAAGGACGTATGGAGATGGAGCGGGTTCCCGCTGCCGGATACAAGATAGAGGGCATTCCTGCCAAAGGGCTGAAAAGGCCGTTGTATAATCCCGCGAACCTGCTCATAGCGATAGATTACATAAAATGCCTCTTTATGGCAGGAAAAATTTTAAAACGCTTCAAACCGGATGTCGTAGTGGGAGTGGGAGGATATGCCAGCGCGGCCATTGTGGCAGCCGCCGCAAAAAGGGGAATCCCGGTTTTACTTCAGGAGCAAAACTCCTTTGCCGGACTGGTAAACCGTAAAAACGGAAAATCCGCCGGAAAAATCTGCGTGGCATACGAAGGGATGGAACGTTTTTTCCCGAAAGAAAAAATAGCCATTACGGGAAATCCCGTGAGAAAGGATATAACCGGATCCACACCGGAACAAAAGGCTGAAGGATTGAAGCATTATAATCTTTCTCCCGACAAGAAGTGTATTTTCGTTGTCGGAGGAAGTCTGGGATGCAGAACCCTGAACGAATGTATGAAAAAGGAGATTGGAAACGGCACGCTCTTTAACGGGGATGACGAAAGCGTACAGCTCATATGGCAATGCGGCAAATATTATAAGGACGAGATCGATAATTTCATGAAGGGAAGAGATACCGCAGGGATTTTCTACTCCGATTTCATACAACGCATGGACCTGGCCTACGCTGCGGCGGATATCGTAATAAGCAGGGCCGGTGCCGGTACCATATCTGAACTTGCCATTGCAGGCAAATGCACGATATTCGTCCCATCTCCGATGGTAGCGGAAGACCACCAGACCCACAATGCAATGGCATTGGTAAAAAAGAACGCTGCAGCAATGATAAAGGATGCGGATGCATCCGAAGAGCTGACACCTCTTGTAAGGGAGCTGCTTGCAGACAGTGCAAAAAGGGAAGAATTTGAAAAGAATATCCTGCAATTTGCAAAACCGGATGCCGCCATGCAAATAGCGGAATACTGTATGGAGCTGGCATCTGGAAAAGAGAAACGATAAGGAGACATACAGAATGATTGAAAATGTTTATCTGATAGGAATCGGAGGAATAGGGATGAGCGCCATAGCCCGCTACTACAACCATGCCGGTTATAAGGTAAGCGGATATGACAGGAGCGCGACCCCGCTCACAAAAGAACTGGAACACGAAGGAGTCGCGATTCATTACTCATGCGATATTTCGGCAATACCTGAAGAGATAGGGAAAACCCTCGTCATATATACTCCGGCCGTGCCTTCCGATTTCGGGGAACTGCTATATGTAAATGAAAAGGGTTATAAAGTCATTAAACGTTCGAAAGCGCTCGGGGAGATTGCAACCGGACAGTTTACCCTTGCAGTGGCAGGGACTCACGGCAAAACTACCACAAGTACTCTGCTCGCCCACATTCTCACCAACAGCGGAACAGGCTGTTCAGCATTTTTGGGCGGCATTTCAAAAAATTATGACACCAACCTGCTGTTGAGTAAAAACAGAGTGCTGGTTGCGGAAGCGGACGAATTCGACCGCTCATTCTTGCAACTCTACCCCAACATTGCCATAATCACATCTGTAGACCCCGACCATTTGGACATATACAAGACATATGATGCCGTAAAAGAGGCATTCACCGCCTTCGCATCCCAGGTAAAGGGGAATGGATTCATAATAGTCAAACAGGGAATCTCTCTGGATCTGGACAAAGTCCCGGCAAAACGCTACAGCTACTCCCTAAACGGAGAGGCCGATTTTTGTGCAAGAAACATAAGTATAACCGAGGGAGGATATTTTAAATTCGATTTGCAATCCCCGTCGGGCACAATAAAAGGGTGTATCATGGGGGTGCCAGGCAGAGTGAACGCAGAAAACGGCATTGCAGCCTCTGCAGCGGCGCTTTTATCAGGAATTGCTCCGGAAAAGATCAAAAGGGCCCTGTATGAATTCAAAGGTGTAAAAAGGCGGCTCGATGTCCATGTGAATACCCCTGAGGCAGTTTACATAGACGATTATGCGCACCACCCTAAAGAGATCTCTTCGGCCATCTCATCTTTGAGAGAGATATTCCCCGGCCGGAGAATCTGCGGCATTTTCCAGCCGCATCTCTATAGCCGTACAAAGGACTTTGCACCGGAATTCGCCGAAAGCCTTTCACTTTTGGACAAACTTATTTTACTGGACATCTACCCGGCAAGAGAAAAACCTATAGAGGGGGTAACCTCCGAAATAATATTCGACAAGGTAAGAATTGCAGATAAAATAATGCTGCACAAAGAGGAGCTCCTCCCCTACCTTGAAAAGGAGAGGACAGACGTATTGGTTACATTCGGTGCCGGAGACATAGACAAATTGGTAGGACCTATAACGGAAATTATATCGAGACGTATCTGACTATCATGCTGAAAAAGATTTTGACATATTCGGGTATTACGATATTGACGGCAATGGTTGCCGCCTACTTCTACTTTGCCTCATCCCTTTATGCGAAAAAAAGCATGGAGAGTGTCTGCACCGGTGTTGAAGTGGAGATACTGGACAGCGCGTCAAATAAATTCGTAAGCAAGGAAGAGGTTATAGGAATCATAGACGGGTTCAACGGAAAAAGTATCGGCAGCAAATGCCGTGATATAAATCTCGACAATATCGAACTTCTGCTAAACAGAAGGAGTGCGATAAAGGAGTCGCAGGCAAGTCTCACAAGAGACGGGATAATGAGAATAGAGATAACGCAGCGCAGACCTATATTGAGGATAGAGACATCGGGAGGAGGCTTTTACATAGATGAATTCGAATATATATTCCCCCTTGTGGAGAGCTTCACATCCTATGTGCCGATAGTCACGGGACATATTCCGCTGGAACTCGATTCCGAATACAGAGGAGAGGCCGGACAAGAGGAGATGCCATGGATAACTAAAATGTCTGAATTCGGGAAATTCCTGAATGAAAATCCGTTTTGGAGCGCCATGGTAGAGCAGATATATGTGGAGAAAAACGGAGATATTATCCTCTCCCCTAAAGTCGGAAAGTTGAAAATCATCTTCGGCGCTCCTGAAAACATAGAGATAAAGTTCAGAAAACTGCTTGCGTTTTATAAAAACATAGCTCCCGAAAAGGGATGGGAACGCTACAACGAGGTGAATTTAAAATACAGGGGACAGATAGTCTGTAAGTTGAATACTCCATTAAAAACAAAAGAGTCATGAGAAGTCTGATAGCAGCGATCGATTTGGGAACTACAAAGGTAGCTTGCATTGTAGGCGAAAGGATAGCCAATAAAATTAAAATCATAGGATATAGCCAGGCTCCTTCGAAGGGTATTGCCAGAGGCGAGGTTGTAAATATCCAGAATGTGCTCGACAGTATAACTCCAGTCATACATTCGGTAGAAAACGGCATCGGTGCAAAGATAAATCAGGTATTCGTAGGCATCGCGGGGCAAAACATAAGGTGTGCGGCCACATCCAACCAGACTACGAGAAACGACCCGGACCAGATAATAACCAAGGAGGAGATAGACAAATTTACGAACAGCATGTACAACACCTTCGTCCAAAACGGGGAGAAGGTACTGCATGTAATCCCCCAATGCTACAATATCGACGATTTTATGGGTATAAGCGACCCGGTAGGCATGAGCGGGCAGCAGATTAACGCCAGTTTCAAACTCTTCATAGGGAGGAACAATTCCGCCAGCCTGAGCAAAAATGTAATTACCCGCGCCGGAATGGAGTTGAAGGGAATCATTCTCGAACCCATAGCTTCTGCAAAGGCTGTCGTTTCCCCGGATGAAGCCGAACTCGGCGTAGCGATACTCGATATCGGAGGAGGCACATCCGATCTGCTGATTATTCAGGACAATATCATAAGACATGCCGCTGTCATACCTTTCGGAGGCAACTCCGTCACGGAAGATATAAAAATGGGATGCGGCATAACCTCAAAGGATGCCGAAGCCATGAAGGTACAGTTCGGTTCATGCTGTCCGGATTATGCACAGCAGAAAAAGATAATAATCCCGGGAGTAGGCGGGCGCGGAAACAAGGAGATAGGAATTCCGGCATTATCCAGAATAATAGCCGCAAGAATGATAGAAATTTTCGAAGCCATAGGCTACGAAATAGAAAAATCGGGATACAAAAACATGCTCAAGGGAGGCCTCGTACTTACAGGAGGAGGCGCCAGAATGCAGAATATTGCACAGCTTGCCACAAGAGTAACAGGGCTGGAAGCCAAAGTCGCCTATCCTCAGGAGAGGATTGCAGCAGACTCGCTCCCCGAAGTGCTCTCGCCGGAAAACTCCACTGCCGTAGGGCTCATACTTGCAGGATTCGAAATAATGGACAGGGAAAAAACCGTCTATCAGAGCGTGACGCCCATCAACTATGAGTTTTTCGGAGAGAAGGAGGAAGATAAAAAACCGGACGACGATAATGCGGAAAAGCCCAAGGAGAAGAAGAAATTATTCAAGAATCTCCTGAATATATTCAATACGGAAAAGATTTTTAACCAGGATAACCAGGCATAATATGTATAATGATAGCGACAATATAATAATTCCCGAGAGTTGGGAACCATGTACAAAATCCATAATAAAGGTCATAGGTGTAGGAGGCGGAGGATGCAATGCCGTAGACACCATGTATACGCAGGGAATCAAGGATGTGGAATTTGTAATATGCAATACGGACCGGCAGTCGCTGGACAATAATCATGTTACCAACAAATTCTATTTGGGAAGCAAGGGGCTTGGAGCCGGGTGCGACCCGGAGCAGGGAAGAAGGGCTGCCACAGAAAGTGCGGACAAGATAAAGAAAATGCTTTCCGACCAGAGCGAAATGGTATTCATTACGGCAGGAATGGGAGGAGGTACCGGAACGGGAGCGGCTCCGGTAATTGCACAGATAGCAAAGGAACTCGGAAAACTTACAGTAGGGGTTGTAACCCTCCCCTTCCGCGATGAGGGCGAAGCTTTCCTCAAACGGGCATTGATAGGTATCAAGGAGCTGCGCAAGCATGTAGACAGCCTGCTTATAATAGACAATCAGAAACTCTATGAGGTCTTTGGAACGATACGCGCATTCGAAGCCTTTCCAAGGGCGAATGAAGTGCTCAATACGGCCGTAAAGAGTATCGCGGAGATCATTACCAAGCCGGGGTTCATAAATGTGGACTTTGCCGATGTAAAAATGGTCATGAAGAATAGCGGAATGGCCATAATGGGTATCGGTACGGCTTCTGGACCGGACAGGGCCTCGAAAGCCGTAGAGATGGCTTTCGAATCCCCTTTGCTGAATGACTGCGATCTGGAGACTGCAAGCGGAGTCCTTGTAAACATAAGTTCAGGAGAGGAAAACGGTCTTACCATGACCGAACTCAATCAGATTATGGAGTATGTGAACAGCTATACCGGAACTCCCGAGAAATTTAAAAGAGGTGTGGTGCTGGACAATTCCCTTAAAGATGAAATCAGCGTAACTATCGTAGCTACGGGATTCAAGATAAACAATCTGCCTCAAGTAGACATAGGAGATCCAGATACCATAATACTGGGAACCGAAAATCTCTTCTCCCCTGAAACCATTTCAGGCGCAAGGCTCACCTATGGGGCGGAACATGGAACGAAAAAAGAGGAATCCGCTACCGATATGCAGGAAGCTGAACAGGGAAAAAACGAGTTCGAATGGAAATACCGAAAACCAGAAGGTAAACCTGCGCTCATACTCGAACCGGGCGATGATATCACAAAACTGGAACGCGAGCCCGCCTATCTGAGAAGAGAGAGACTGTTCAATGAAAACAGCGGGCGGCAAATGGAGAATGAACAACATGCAGATACAAAAACAGAGTTGCCGGATGAGAATTACATTCTCCCGTCCGACAACTCGTAATCCGTTTATTCTCCTAAAACGGAGATAATATGATTAAAGGCCCAGTTCTGCAACAGGGAGTTTAATCTCGACCTCGCCTGCAGAATATGGTCCCAAGACATATCTGTCATAGACAAATATGACTTCATTTCCGGCAACATTCACAGATGAAGCCACATCCACTGTAGGAACGCCGTAATAAAGAGAGTCCGTATTTACGAAACGGCTCTGCAAAAGGCTGTCCACTACACTCTTCTCAACCTTGAAAAGCTGGTCCTTTTCAATGAATTTTTTCTCTTTAGGACTGTAGTTCAATGCAATGCTTACAGTATTGCCATGAGCTCCGCCCGTGTACTCGTAAACAGTATATTTTACACTTACCAAATCCTCGGTAGCGGAATATACAGTATCCTTTACCGTAAGTTCACCTACGAAGCTGCTCTCTACCTCCATAGAGTCCTTCATAAAATTGATACCCTCTGTAAAATTCTCTACATAAGAGCTCATAAGTGCGGTAAGCGAATCGTTGAGAGGAGTCAATGCCGCATTCAAATCAGCATCGGCACTTGTGTACAATGAACTTTCTACATTCAATTTGTAGCGCTCGGGAGCCTCTTCATTGAATGATTTGTCTACAACTTCTACAGTAGCTCCGCTGCAGGAAAAGAGCAGACCGCCGATAAAAACAGCCGCAGCCGCCTTCAATAAATAACTTTTAACCATAACTATTTGTTTTTAAACCTTTTGGCGGCAAAGGTAAACAAAATATGTGAAATGCAAAATAGTTTGGCAATCTGTTTAATATAAATTATTTTTGTCCGGTAATTTTTTTGAGATATGAGTCAGAAAAAAAGACGTGTAAGATTCGCTCCAAGCCCTACGGGGCCGCTCCACATGGGAGGTGTAAGGACAGCATTGTATAATTATCTTTATGCAAGGCAGGCAGAGGGAGATTTTATACTCAGAATAGAAGACACGGATTCCCAAAGATTCGTGCCGGGAGCGGAAGAATATATAATAGAGTCATTGAAATGGTGCGGCATCTACCCGGACGAAGGAGTGGACGCAGGCGGTAAAATGGTAGAGACCCCGTCAGAGAGGCATCCGCATGCACCGTACAGGCAGTCACAACGCAAGCCGATATATAGAAAATATGCAGAAGAACTTGTAAATAACGGCTTTGCATATTATGCTTTCGACACATCAGAAGAGCTGGATGCAAAAAGAAAAGAGGCTGAATCTCTGAAAAAGACATTTACATATAACCATATAACCAGAAAAGGATTGAAAAATTCGCTCACGCTTCCAAAAGAGGAAGTGGAGAGACGCCTTGCAGAGACAAACAACTGGACGATAAGATTTAAAAACCCCGAAAACAGAGTCGTGAAAATGGACGACCAGATAAGGGGGCATATAGAGATAAATACAGATACCCTGGACGACAAGGTGCTTTGGAAAGCAGCTGACGGACTTCCCACATACCACCTTGCCAATGTGGTAGACGACCACCTTATGGAGATAACGGATGTCATCAGGGGCGAGGAGTGGTTGCCGTCATTGCCATTGCACTATCTGTTAT
This sequence comes from uncultured Bacteroidales bacterium, assembly GCA_944325445.1. Lineage (GTDB taxonomy): Bacteria > Bacteroidota > Bacteroidia > Bacteroidales > UBA932 > Egerieousia. The sequence continues at coordinate 118,383 of CALVAG010000005.1, forward strand.
ACGAGGCTTTCGGATGGGAAGAAAGCAGACCTTCATTCGCCCATTTGTCGCTGCTTTTAAAGCCCGACGGCAAGGGGAAACTCAGTAAAAGGGATGGAGACAGACTCGGTTTTCCTGTCTTTCCGCTGAAATGGGTAAATGCAGAGGGTGAGGTTTCACGCGGCTACAGAGAAGACGGTTACTATCCTCAGGCATTTATAAATATGCTGGCCCTTTTGGGATGGAACCCCGGTACGGAACAGGAAATTTTTTCGCTCGATGAATTGGTAAAGGCCTTTTCCCTCGACAGAGTCATAAAATCGGGTGCAAGGTTCAACCCTGAAAAGGCAAAATGGTTCAATCAGGAGTATTTGCGGATGCAGAGCGATGAAGAGTTGGCCAAAGAGTTCGTACCGATTCTGAAAGAGAACGGGATAGACACCGGCAAATACTCTATGGAGTATCTGAAACAGCTGTGCGCCCTTATAAAAGAGAGGGCACATTTCACAAACGATTTCTGGACAATAAGCCACTATATTTTTACGGCGCCGCAAAGCTACGCTGAAAACGACATAAGGAAATTCTGCACGCCTGAAAATCTCGAAAATATCAGAAAAGTAAAAGACTTTCTGGAAAAAACCGAAATAAAAGAGGCTCCGTATGCCAAAAAGGAAGAGGCTGTTTCGGTACTTGAAGAGAGGCTTACAGGCTACATTAAAGAGAACGGATGGAAAATGGGCTCCATAATGAATACACTCAGGCTCTTTTTCGTAGGGGAGGCAAAAGGATTGGGAATTGCGGATATTATCTACTTTATAGGAAAAGATGAGGCTTTGAACAGAATTTCAGCCGCACTCGAAAAAATATCTATTGAGCGATAAATCTATAGACTATCTCACCTATTTCCCTTTCAGGCGCAGTGGATGAAGCCCTGAAACGGCTTCTCTTTGCGGCATCTATCGCCGAACGGATAAGGCACTCATCTGTTGACGAGACACCCTCTATAACGGAAGCGGCAACCACATATCCTTTCCTGTTTACGGTTATTCTGACACTTACATCGCCTCCTCCGTAACATTTATAGACAGGAACGGGAAGGGAGATGGCTTTTCTGCCATTTAAAGTATAGGATATGACAGAAGGCCCCTTGTAGCTTTCGCTACTGCTCTGCTGAACGGTTTTTCCCGGAACGGAGACATTATCGCTGCCCTGGTCCATCTCCGCCAGCCTGCGCGACTCATCCAGCTTCCGCTGCAGCTCTGCCGCCTCATCATAAACCTGCGACGGATTCTCGAAACGGTCGTCTCTCAGTTCGCTTCCGCTTCTCTCCACGGCAACGTTCCTGTATGCGGCACGCTCGCCGGCAGGAGCTCTTCCGGAGAGCATCTCCTCCAATTCCTGCTGGGCCTGCTCCTTGACTTGCAATGCTTTCAGTTGCTGTTCGAGTTCTTCATATCCTGTAAAATCGAGCACAAAAGTATTCTCTTTCTGCATGACTCTACTTATAGAAGCAGACAATAATATTATCAACACCACAAGATGAAAAATCAGAGTGGAGTAAAATCCTATCTTCTTATCCTTATCTTTAAACAGATCCTTCAGCACGGCTGCTCTCTTTAAGTGCCTTTTCAATTATCGCGACCAGAATATCTATAGCCACCTGGTTATGTCCTCCCTGAGGGATTATAATATCGGCATAACGCTTGCTTGGCTCAATAAACTGCAGGTGCATAGGCTTGACAGTAAGTTCATAGCGTTTCAGCACCTGCTCCACATTTTTGCCCCGTTCCACAATATCCCGCGCAATCACACGGGAAAGACGGTCGTCCGAATCTGCATCCACGAATATCTTTATGTCGAACATCTTTCTTAGTCTTTCACATGTGAATATGAGCAATCCCTCGACTATAATGATATGCGCAGGATTCACCCTGACTGTCTCCGTTTTAGAACGGCTGCATGTGATATAGGAATAGACAGGCTGTTCTACCGCTTTTCCCGATTTAAGTTCGTTCAACTGTTCTATAAGCAAATCGAAATCTATTGCATCGGGATGGTCGAAATTCTGCACGGCCTTCTGCTCGGCGCTCAAATGGCTGCAATCCTTATAATACGCATCCTGCGGAATTACGACAATGTCTTCATGCAACATCTCGCGCAATTTTTGCACCACAGTAGTTTTTCCAGAACCGGTACCGCCGGCAATTCCTATTATCAACATGCCTTACATAGATTAAAATTCAGCCGATTTGGGAGTCCGGGGGAACGGTATTACATCTCTGATATTGGACATGCCGGTAACAAACAGCAACAACCTTTCGAATCCTAAACCGAAACCGCTATGGGGTGCTGTTCCAAAACGGCGCGTATCCATATACCACCAGAGATTGGTAGGATCCATCTTGAGTTCATCGATTCTCTGCTGCAGCTTTTCGTAGCTGGACTCGCGCTCCGACCCCCCTATTATCTCGCCGATCTTGGGGAAGAGCACATCCATTCCCCTGACGGTCTTGCCGTCATCGTTCTGTTTCATATAGAAGGCTTTTATATCCTTGGGATAATCCGTAACGATAACGGGTTTCCTGAAATGTTTCTCCACCAGGTATCTCTCATGCTCGCTCTGCAAATCCACGCCCCAACTTACAGGGAACTCGAATTTGGCGTCGGCTGCTTCGAGAATCTTTATCCCCTCTGTATACGCAAGCCTTACAAACTCCGTATTCACTACGCCTTCCAACCTTGTTATCAATTCCTTATCGAACATGTCGTTTAAGAAGCGCAGATCATCCATGCAGTTTTCAAGGGCATAGCGGACCAGATATTTGATAAAATCTTCGGCAAGATCCATATTGTCATACACATCATTGAAAGCCACTTCCGGTTCGACCATCCAAAACTCCGCAAGGTGGCGGGGAGTATTCGAGTTCTCGGCACGGAATGTAGGCCCGAAGGTATAAATCCTGCCCAGTGCCATAGCTCCCAATTCGCCTTCCAGCTGTCCGCTTACCGTAAGTGATGTCTGTCTCCCGAAGAAATCCTGAGAGAAATCCACCGCGCCTTTTTCATCTTTCGGGATATTGTTCAAATCCAGCGTGGTTACCTGAAACATCTCGCCGGCGCCTTCGCAGTCCGAAGCGGTGATAATCGGGGTATGCAGATAATAAAAGCCATTCGAATTAAAATAGTTATGAATCGCGAAGGCCATCGCATGCCTGATTCTCAACACTGCGCCGAACGTATTGGTCCTTGGCCTCAGATGGGCTATCTCACGCAGGAATTCCATACTGTGCCCCTTCTTCTGAAGCGGATACTGCTCGGGGTCTGCCTTTCCATAAAGTGTTATCTGACTGGCCTGTATCTCTACATTCTGACCTTTCCCCACAGATTCCACCAGCTCCCCTTCTACCGCAATGCATGCTCCGGTAGTAATATCTTTAAGCAATTGCTCCGAAAAATGATTTGGATCACATACAATCTGGATATTATTTATTGTAGAACCGTCGTTAAGGGCTATGAAAATCACACTCTTGTTTCCTCTTTTTGTCCTCACCCAACCTTTTGCCAAAACACTCTCTCCGGGTGCCGTCTTTAAGAGTTGGGAAACCATTTTTCTTTTAATTGCACTCATAATCAAAGATTCTTAATTTTTATATCTACTGTTGATTCACTATTTCACATATTTTCCGATTGCACTTTTCCAAATTTCGTACCCTTGGGCATTGAGATGCAATCCGTCTGCCGTTATGGAAGGATTGAGCCTTACCGTCCCCTCCTCCAAAAAGAGAGGGTATATGTTCAGGAATTTTATCTTATACATCCCGGCAAGCCTTTCCAATTCGACATTTATCTCTGCCACCATCCATGTTTTGCCATCGAGATTTTTATAGCGTTTGAAGCTTTCGTTAAACGGCAAAATACTTTGCAGATATAATTTTGTCCTGGGGGAATCGCTCTTTATTCTAACGATAAGGGTCTCTATCCTTTTCACCACCTCATCCACCGTAAGATTATGGCTTATGTCGTTTACGCCGCATAAGAGGAATATTTTCTTGGGAGCCCCTTTGGTAATCTCATCCAGGCGGTCGGCAATGCCTTCGGCTGTATCGCCGATAATTCCCCTGTTGCGTATCGCTCCTCCCTTTTTATTCAGTTTGCTTTCTGTTCCGGCGAAATAATCGTTCCATTTTCCGCCTTCGGTCAGACTGTTGCCCAAAAATACAATATCATTGCTGCATATCGGAGTTTCAGATTCAAACTGCGCCACTCTTTCATAATAGTGGTCGGAATATTTCTTTTCCTGCGCCGTTGCTGTCATTACTGAAAAGGCAAAAAGGAAAATTATATAAAATTTCTTCATAATGATTCAATTATATTCAATACCATAAAATTTTCGACGGCTTGCTCTCGTTCCAACAGCGATCCACGACCGTAACCACATACTTGCATCCTGCTCCGTGATTCTTGTTCTCCTCTATCACATTGTACTCTGTACTGTCCGTAATTTTCACTATATATTCAGCCCTGTCTGTATCTACATCCACCCCTTCCGGAAAACAATATACCACATAAAACAGCGCCTTTTGCATGGGATCTTCAGACTGCAAGGCATCCTGTTCCCACCTGATCAGCCTGCCGTCCTTGGCAATATGCCTTATTGCCTTGGGGGCGTGGGAATCTATCTCCGTATATGCCGGTACCAATGCATGATATCTCTGATATTTCTGTATCAGACTGTCGGCTATATCATTTGAATTTTTTTCTATAGACCAGCCCGGCCACCATACATTGCCGTCGACATTGGGCAGTTCTCTTACAAGTTCCATCTTTCTGGCCATTTGGGTGGTAGCCGGATTTTGAAGGTCCTTTTCACCGAATGTGGCTATATTCTGCCCGATATAAAGCTGTCCGCGCTCCGTATTATCGTTCCACCATTTTATAAGAACTTCATAATCGGCCTTCGGATGGCCGATCTTCCAATATATCTGAGGCACGTTATAATCTATGTATCCCTTTTCTACCCATAAAGGCACATCTGCAAACAACTGTTCGTAATTGGAGAAAGCATCCGTATCGCTTCCGCTGCCATCCGGCGTATCCTTTTTGTTCCTATGCACACCGAACGGGCTTATTCCGAACCTCACCCACGGTTTTACCTCTTTTATGGCCTTTCCCAACTCTTCAATAAGCATGGTAACGTTATTACGCCGCCAGTCAGCCTTTTCATCGGCGGAAAAGCCCTGGAGCGGAGCATATTTCTCGAATGTCTCCTGATCGTCGAACTCCTCCCCCTCTATCGGATATGGGTAAAAATAGTCATCGAAGTGTATTGCATCCACATCGTATCTTGCCACTATATCGGTAATCACCTTTACGGTATGCTCGCGTGCCTCCGGCTCCCCGGGATTGAAAAAGAGCTGCTTCCCATACTTTACGAATATGGAAGGGTTCTTGAAATAGAGGTTGTCGCCGCACAGTGTATCTGTCTGCTCGAGCGTCACTCTGTACGGATTGCACCATGCATGCAATTCCATTCCCCTTTTATGGCTCTCCTCTATTGCGAACTGCAAAGGGTCCCAGTAAGGATCCGGGGCCTTGCCCTGCACTCCTGTAAGATACCTTGTCCACGGCTCGATATCAGACTCATAAAATGCATCTGCTGTGGGCCTTACCTGAAATATTATCGCATTGCATCCGGCAAGGTAACACGAATCTATAACATCGAGGAACATCTGCTTCGCCTCGTCCGTAGTAAGCGCAGCAATCTTCTTGTTGCCTACTATATGTATCCACGCACCTCTGAATTCACGTTTGGGAGCGGTGCCATCCTTTGCATAAAGAGAGGCAAAAGACAGAAAAACAGCACATAAAACGAATATATATTTTCTCATATTACCGTTGCCTTATCTGGTTATCGCAATCCCATAGCCTCCATTATTCTGCCCGGAATATCCGTATTGTTCATCCTGCCGGCAAATTTCGCGCTTCCTGCACCTACTGCAAACACAGGTACTGCACCTCCGGTATGCGAAGCGGTAGTCCAGCCGATTTTAGCCGCCTTGGAGAGCGAATCTACAGGCATCTGCTCCATATAATTCTCCACATTAGTCTCCGGCTCGACACTTTCCGCCTTCTTGTCCGGGACAATCGACAAATCGAACGTATATCCTTTTGTACGTCCCAACGTCACGCCGCCGGTCTCATGATCTGCAGTAACGACAATAAGCGTCTCGTCTGGATGCTGCAGGTAAAACTCGTATGCTACGGCTATAGCCTCATCAAAATCCAGAGTTTCATAAATCGTATTGGTAAGGTCATTTGCATGGGCGGCCCAATCTATCTTGCCTCCCTCTGCCATTATAAAAAATCCCTTCTCATTGTCGAGAACTTCTATCGCACCTTTTACGACCTCTGCCAAAGTAAGATCGCTCTCCTCCCTTTCAAATGCATAGGGTAAAATATCGTTTTCCTTGCCTTTTTCCTGCAGATAGATCACCTTTTCCGCACCGTTCTTATTGGCTTCGAAATCGTTTTCGCCATACACTACGGTATAACCGTTCTCAGTTGCAATCTCATATGGAGATTTTCTGTCACCCATTTTCTTTACTCCTTCAAAACCGCCGCCGCCGAAAAATTCGAATCCCGACTGAGGTAACTGTACGGCTACCGCATAATAGTCGTTGCGGTCGAGCGAATTTGCATAAAACGCTCCAGGAGTAGCATGGTCTATGGTAACACTTGTCATTATGCCCACTTTATAACCTGCATCATGAATATCGTATGCTATGCTTCTGAGCTTGCTGCTGTCGGGTGAGACTCCCAACATGCCGTTATTTGTCTTTGTGCCTGTAGAAAGGGCTGTACCAGCTGCAGAAGAACAGGTAATGAAGTTGCTTGCAGAATAGGTAGTAGCCATGCCCATTACCGGAAAAGAGGAAAACCCGAGGGCTTCGCTTCCGATTTTTCCCTCTTTGGCAGCTAAATAAGCCTCTGAAAGCGCAACATGCGAGAAGCCCATTCCGTCACCGATAAAATAGAAAACATATTTGGCGTCCCTGGCTTTTTCAGTACATGAAGCAAACGAAAAAGCAAGCGTCAAAACCAAAAAAAATGAGAAAAGTCTGGATGATTTCATAATAAATAGTCTTTTATACAAATGCGCTCAAAGGTACAAAAAAATCCACTATTAAGATTATTGCAAGGCAGATAAAAAAACCGGTCCGGAGATTAACGCCGGACCGGTCTCTGATTATGACGATGTTCTTTTAGAATTCGTGCTGTACGGGAGCTGTTGCAGAATACATTATCTTCAATGCAGAGCAACGTCTCAACTCCTGTTTTACATCAGTAACGATACCCATACGAACATCACGGTCTGCTCTTATGACAACCGTCATGAAGCTACGGTCAGCCTCACTAAGATTTTCACGCTCGGCAGCCACAAAGTCTCTGATATCATCTACATTCTTGAATGAGTCGTTCAACTGAAGACGTGCATCGGTACCGAACTCCGCCTGTTTTGAACGGACAGGAGAACCGATATTGATATATGACGCCAAATCCTTTCTCTCCAGTTTTGCAATCTCCGATGCCTCGGGGACTCTTACGCTCACCAAGGGTTCAGTCTCTCTAAGCTGAGTTGTCACCATAAAGAAGAAGAGAATCATGAAGACAATATCAGGAAGAGACGATGTACTCAATTCGGGCATATCCTTTTTGCCGGATCTTGAAAATTTTGCCATACTTTATAACCTCCTATTTTATCTTCTAGCACTCCTTCCTACATCCTTAGGCTCTGCCTCGGATATACTCAGCGGAATAGCTTCACGAACTATTTTTTGTTTATCTTCATCCAGGTTGTTGTAAACCGTTCCAAAATTCTGCCTTGCAAAATCATCGCGGACTTCATTGAATGCCTTGGCCAGTTCGTTCTGAACCTGCAGGTAAGCATTGTAGCTTGTTCCACGGTCATTCTGCAACGATACAACACCCTTGGATACCGGATATTCACCGAAACCTTCAATCTGCTTCATCTCCTTCTCAGGAAGTGTCTCAAGGTTTGCAGGATTGGTTATAAACTCCTTAATCTTATCCTTCACCATAGAGACATCCATGATTTCACCGCCGGCAATGATCCTGTCGTTTGAGTTAATCTTAACCTGGATAATGTTCCTGCGGTTAATCTTAACATCCTCCTGCTGTGCGCCCTCTTCAGGCATGGGAGGCAAACGGCGCTGAAGACCCTTGTCGGAGTTCATTGTTGTTGTAGTCAGCCAGAATATCAACAACAGGAAAGCGATGTCAGCCATTGAACTCGCGTTAATACCGGGTGTTTTCTTTTTATTAGCCATATTTTAATATCCTAATTTTTTCTAATGGTATTAATAAAGAAGCCGGAGATGATGGCTAAAATTACGCCAACGATCAAGATGCATGAAAGTTTCAGACCGGCATCAGTCCATTTCAAAGCAGTCTCGGTTGTCTCGACATTAATGCTGACCTCAAGTGCCGTATTGGCAAGAAGATATGAAACAACACACAAAACTACTGCAATACCCAGCTTAACAAAGGTGCCCTTACGTCCCTTTCCTGAAGAAAAGAAGAAAGGCATCACCAATGTACACAACACTGCAACCACGAACAATACTATCGACCAGTTGAGTGAAGCCTCTACCATTCCGTCTGAATAGCCTGACGCATAGAATGCGATCATGCAGATAGCAGACAGAATAAGTAATGCATATAATAAATATTTAAGAAATTTCATATTGAACTATATTATTTTTTGTAGTTTACTATCATATCGACAAGTGAAATAGAAGCGTCCTCCATTGACAATACAACGCTATCGATCTTAGATACGATGTAGCTGTAGATGAACTGAAGGATAATTGCGACTACCAAACCGCCGACTGTAGTAATCAAGGCCACTTTCATACCTCCTGCAACGATGTTAGGAGAGATATCACCTGCAACCTCGATAGCATCGAACGCCTGGATCATACCGATAACTGTTCCCAAGAATCCGAGTGAAGGAGCAACTGCGATGAACAACTGAATCCAACCGAGACCGCTCTCCAACTGGCTCATCTGAACGCCGCCATAAGAAACTACTGCTTTTTCTACAGCCTCAGGACCCTCGCCTGCACGGCACAAACCCTGATAGAAAATACTTGCGACAGGACCGCGTGTGTTACGGCAAACCTCTTTTGCAGCGTCTACGCCACCGCTTGTAAGAGCACCCTCAACCTTGGCAAGGAATTTTGAAACGTTTGTTGTAGCGAGATTCAAATAGATAATTCTTTCGATTGAAAGGGCAAGACCGAAGATAAGGCACAACAAGATTGAGCCCATGAAGCCTGCACCACCCTCGATGAATTTTGCTTTGATCTGTTGGTATACAGGAGCATCTGTTTGAACTGATAACCCATTAGCACCCAGTTCTTGAGCATTTGCATACTGAGCAGCAAAAGCTATTAAGCCAAATACTGCCAAAAACATGAAAAATTTTTTCATAAATTTTTTGAGTAATTAAAAATTAAACAATGTATTTAAGTAATTATGTTTCGTTTTAAACCGAAATATTGCGCAATTTAAGCAAAATTTTTAAATGTAGGTTACCAACCTGTAATTTCTCCACGCAAATTTTTCACAAGTTGTTCTTTAACATCTTTTATATCTGAATATTGTCCCATTAAAAAAAATAATTTCGCCAGTGCGGCTTCAGTGGTAATGTCGTATCCTCCAACCACACCCGTTCTCTTCAGGGCGATTCCTGTTTCATATGTATCCATATCTACGCTTCCTGCCTGACATTGTGTAACATTCATAATTATCAGCCCCCTTTCGACACCTTTTTTAAGAGTATCCGTAAGCCATCGCCCCGTAGGAGCGTTTCCTGAACCGAAAGTTTCCAATATTACGGCTCTCAACCCTTCGATATCCAATACCGACCTAACCACTTCCGCGGTAATGCCCGGAAACAGTTTGAGTATCGCGACATTCATGTCAAGTTCCGTATGTATTTCAAGCTCCCTGCCCCATACTTCAGGGTAAAGTATGTTTTGCGTATTGAACTTTATGTGGATTCCCACATCCGCCAGGACAGGATAGTTGGCGGAATGGAAAGCGCTGAAATTTTCGGCATTGTATTTTGTCGTTCTGTTGCCTCTGTAAAGTTTGTTTTCGAAATAGATACAGACTTCCGGCACAACCGCCCTCCCTTTGCCGTCCACGGCCGCGGCAATTTCAATGGAGGAGATCAGATTCTCCTTTCCATCTGTCCTCAACATTCCTATGGGCAGCTGGCTTCCGGTAAATACTACGGGTTTTTCCAGATTTTCCAGCATGAAACTCAAGGCGGAGGCCGAATAGGACATCGTGTCGGTACCGTGCAATATCACAAAGCCGTCGTAACTGTCATAATTTTTCTTTATGAGCCTTACAAGTTCCACCCATAATTCCGGGGTAACGTTGGAAGAGTCTATAAGCGGATCAAATGAATGGAAGTCTATGCGATACCCGAATTTCTTCAGTTCCGGCACCTCCTGTTCAATCTGATTGAAATTAAACGGTACGAGGGCGAGTGTGTCGGGATCCTGTTTCATACCTATCGTTCCGCCGGTATATATCAGCAAGATCGATCTTTTTTTCTCTGCTTTCATGGGATTGTATTAAATGCCGAACATCCGTTCTGCGTTCACTGAGGTCGTTTCCGCAACTTCTTCTATGGCAACCTCCTTTATTTGAGCTATTTTAGCCGCTATTTCCACCAAATGGGAACTCTCGTTCCTCTTTCCTCTGAAGGGGATGGGGGAGAGCCACGGAGCATCGGTTTCCAGCAACAGGTCTTCGAGCGGCATGGATTTCAGAGAGACGGCAACACCCGCATTTTTATATGTGACCACGCCTCCTATTCCGAATTTTATATCTCCGTACTTTTTCAGGCGTCTGTAACTCTCCGCACTCCCGGAAAAGGCATGAAACACTCCCTTCAGCGGTGCTGCCCCGGGAGAGTCCAGCACTTCGAAAAGCTCTTCCGTGGCCTCTCTGAGATGAATTATCACCGGAAGCGAGTACTCTTTGGCAAGCAGAAGCTGTTCCTTGAATACCGTCTTCTGCTCCTCCATAAAATCTTTGCTCCAATAGCCGTCAAGCCCTATCTCTCCGATTGCCACATAATTGTCACGCCTCTTTTCAAGCTCGTCGCGGACAAACTGCAGTTCATCCTCCCAATTCTCATTGACGGAAGTGGGATGGAGACCGATCGCCTGCCATAAAAAATCCCGGTATGCAGAAGAAACGGAAGATTGCCTTCCGAATGAATCCTTGTCAATTGCAGGCATTATGCACTTTACCACACCGGCCTGCCTCATCCTTTCCACCACCTCTTCCCTGTCGGCATCAAAAGCCTCGTCATACAGATGCAGATGGGTATCGATCAATCTCATGTCAATTTATAATTATTTCCCTGCAACGAAACTATTTTCCCCTCCAGTTCGAGCTCCAGCAGCAAGGCGGAGACCATAGAGAAATCCAATCCGGATTTGCGGCATATACTGTCTATATCAGTTGCAGAATTATTTTTTAAAGTTAGCAATATTTTCTCTTTTTCGCCGCCGGTCCCCGAAAATAAATCGGGAGTTTTTGCAAATCCGTTCTCAATTCCATTGTAAATGGATGCCATATTTTTAGAGATAAGATAGTTGCATCCCGACGAATTTATATCGCAAATCCTGCCTGGCACAGCATATACATCCCGGTTATACGAAAGGGCAAACTGGACGGTACTCATCGCTCCTCCCCTTATCCTGCTCTCTACCACAATAGTGCATTTCGACAGGCCCGCTATAATCCTGTTGCGCTTTATAAAATGAATCCGGAGCGGTTTTGTGCCTGTAGAAAACTCCGTTATCACAGCTCCCTGTTTTGCAATTCCGGCCGCAATCTCCCTATGGGCCTGAGGATATACCATATCTATTCCGCACGGCATGACAGCCACGCTTTTCAATCCATATTCCAATGCCTTCTTATGGGCGGCCACATCTATCCCGAATGCCAATCCGCTTACGATCACGGCATCGCTCCCCTCCAACGAAGAGATTATGGAATCGCAGCATTCCCTTCCGTAACCCGTTGCAAGCCTCGTCCCGACTATCGAGATCATATTCGTGTTGCCAGGCTCGAGAGTCCCGTAGCAGTAGAGCATCAACGGAGCATCCCCGCACTCGGAGAGCAGCACAGGATAATGCCCGCTCCCTATCGGTATAAGCTGCACTCCCTTGCCTGCAGCCCATTCCACCTCTTTTCTGCTCCATTCGAGGATGGTATCTTCCAGAAAAAGCGATACATATTTTTCATCTCCGCCAAAGAGTTCGGACAGCTCCTTTTTGCCGAGAGAAAAAAGCCCCCTGACGCCATAATGCTCCATGAGCCTTCTGCCTGCAGCCGGCCTGAAACAGAATATACGGTTCAACGCACATAAATATACCGAATCTTCATCCATGGCTATAAATAAAAACGGCGCACAATTTGACAATTGGCGCCGCAACAACCGTTTTAAACGGATATTTTATATTATAAGCATCGCATCGCCGTAAGTTCCGAACGAATACCCCTCCTTCAGCGCCACTTTATAGGCATTCATCACCTTTTCGAAACCGCCGAATGCCGCAACCGACATAAGCATGGTCGAGAGAGGAAGATGGAAATTGGTCACCATTGCATTGGGAACCGCAAAATCGTACGGCGGGAAGATGAATTTGTTTGTCCAGCCCTGAAAAGGTTTTACATCTCCGCGTGTGGTTACCGGAGTTTCAAGAGCCCTTGCGACAGTTATGCCTACGGCAAAAACCTTATGGCCGTTCCTTTTGGATTCGTTTATGCGTTCGGCCGTCTCCTCGCTTATCAATACCTGTTCGGAATCCATCTTATGCTTGGAAAGGTCCTCGACATCGACTGTCCTGAAGTGCCCCAGCCCCATATGCAGGGTAAGAAAAGCGCTTTCAACTCCCTTTATCTCCATTCTTTTAAAAAGTTCCCTGCTAAAATGCAGACCTGCGGCAGGAGTCGCAACGGCCCCTTCGTTTTTCGCATATATGGTATGGAATCTTTCGTAGTCTATCTCCTCCGGTTTCTCCCTTATCCATTTGGGAAGCGGAATTTCCCCCACGCTGAAAAGCGTATGCCTGAAATCCTCATAACTGCCGTCATATAGGAATCTCAATGTTCTTCCGCGAGACGTAGTATTGTCTATTACCTCTGCAACCAGAGAATCATCCTCCCCGAAATAGAGCTTGTTTCCTATTCTTATCTTTCTCGCAGGGTCTACAAGCACATCCCACAACCTCTGCTCCCTGTTCAACTCTCTGAGCAAAAATACCTCGATTTCCGCACCGGTCTTCTCCTTATTGCCCTTAAGGCGTGCCGGAAACACTTTTGTATCGTTAAAGACGAATATATCCCCCTCCTCGGTATAATTTATAATATCTTTGAAGATTTTGTGCTCGATCTCCCCGCTCTCTCTGTGAAGCACCATCAAACGGGATTCATCTCTATATCTTGCAGGATATTTCGCTATCTGCGCCTGCGTCAAAGGAAAATTGAATTGCGACAATTTCATATCAAGAACTGTTTATTCGGAACAAATGTGATAAAAACATTTATTATACGAATAATAGAGAAAAATGTTTCACAATTTGCCATGAAATTTAAAAAATCTCCATTATTCTCTCCATTGAAAGTGCATTTTCCAGTCTGAACTTTCCTGATTCCGAACGGACAAGAGCGGTAAGATGAGCGCCGCTGCCCAGCAGGCGGCCGAGATCCCTCGCTACCGCCCTGATATATGTACCCTTACTGCACTCTATCCTGAGAGTTGCATCGGGAAGTTCGAATGCAGTCGCTTCGATATCGTAAATTGTAATTTCGGAAGCCTTCAGCTCGATATTCTCCCCTGCCCTCGCCTTTTCATAAGCCCTGACTCCGTCTACGAATTTTGCGGAAAAGAGAGGCGGTACCTGCATCTGCACCCCGGTTAAAGAGTTCAGCTTCTCTTTAAGCATATCGATTGTAATATGCTTATAAGGATATACAGCATCTATCTCCTTTTCCAAATCGAACGACGGAGTGGTCGCCCCGAACCTTACCTTCGCTATATACTCTTTACGCTCGCTCTGCAGTTTTTCCGCCACCTTCGTAGCCTTTCCCACACAAATCAGCAATATTCCCGTCGCAAGCGGATCCAGTGTCCCGGCATGCCCTACCTTTATGTTTTTTTTATGGAAATGTTTCTGCAGAAGAAATTTTATTTTACGGACAGCATCGGCCGATGTCCACCCGTACGGTTTGTCCAACGGCAAGAGAAGGCCGCCGGGATAATCATCGAGATTTTCGGAAACCTCCCCATTGAAATTCCGGTCAATTACAAAAAACTCTCTTTCAACCATAAAATCAGTCGCAATCAATTTTATCTATGCGGCGTTGATGACGTCCTCCTTCGAACTTGGCGGAGAGGTATGCCTTCAATATCTCTTTTGCCATAGCCGTACTTATAAAACGGGCGGGCAACGACAATATATTTGCGTCATTATGCTCTTTTGCCAATTTTGCCAGCTCCGGAGTCCAGCAGAGGGCGGCCCTTACTCCCTTGTGCTTATTAAGAGTCATGCTTATGCCGTTTCCCGAACCGCACATAGCGACTCCGAAATCCACCTCTTTGCCGGCCACCGCCCTTGCCAAAGGATGTGCTACATCGGGATAATCCATACTTTCAGCTGAGAATGTCCCGAAATCTTCCACTTTATACCCTTCCTCTATAAGCAGGGATTTCAGCTCCTCTTTTAACGTATAACCGGCATGATCTGCCGCCATTCCTACAGTTTTCATAATATTTTCATTTTGCGTTATCTTTCATAATAGCATCTATGACATTGTCTATCTTTAGCAGATAAGAATAAAAGGCTATGTCATCCAGAGCCGAATAGCGTCCGAAAAGCCCTTCTATCTGCGTAACTATTATATTCTCCGATTTTTTCCACTCACCATCGCCAGGCAATGCGACACCGTTCCGTGCAGCATATTTCTTGAAATCCTCACCTATATTCATTCCGGAGATGATATTCTGCAAATCCGCCATATTTTCGACCCCCCTCAACTTCTGTCTGTATCTGTCGGCCAAAACCGCACTGTATTTAATCTGGAGGCTCTTTCTGTTTACGGCAATAAGATAGTCAGTAACTCCTACAGTATCTATCGGCACAAATATATCCGGTATTATACCTCCGCCGCCATATACGATTTTGCCTTTGGGAGTTACATATTTTAGTGAGTCATTCACCCTTATGCTGTCGGCATCCATCATCTCCCCATGCTCGTACCTTTCCAATATATCATATCTGTAATTTTCGGAATAAGGTTTTTGAATTGAGCGTCCGGTAGGAGTATAAAAACGGGCTACGGTCAATCTTATTCCCGACTTATCCGTAAAGTAGATAGGTTCCTGCACAAGCCCCTTGCCGTACGAACGGCGCCCTACTATCGTTCCTCTGTCGTTATCCTGCATTGCACCTGCAAAAACTTCGCTCGATGAAGCAGACCCCTCATTGAGAATTACATACAGTTTGACGTCCTGCAATGAACCCTTTCCGTCCGCATGAAAATCGCTTCTTGCCCTGTGCAATCCCTCCATATAGACTATAAGGTCTCCCTTGCCCAGAAATTCATTGGCAAGCAGAAGCGCCTGATCGAGATAGCCGCCGGCATTGTCCCTCAAATCAAAAATCAATGTTTTAAGCCCTTCGGATCTCAACTTTTCCGCCGCTTCGGCAAATTCCTCATAACTGGTCTTTGCGAACTTGGAGAGTTTCATGTACCCTATAGAATCGTTCAGCATCATGGCTACATCGAGACTGTTTACCGGAATTCTGTCGCGCGTAATGGAAAACTGCAGCAGCTCTTCGAGATTATCGCGTTTGACCTCGATATCTACAACGGAACCTTGCGGACCTTTCAACCGCCTGACAATACTGTCCTGATTCATCTTCACCCCTGCGATATTCACTCCGTCTACTGTAACTATCCTGTCCCCGGACAGAAGGCCGGCCTTCTCCGACGGTCCTCCGGGAACTATATTTATTACCGTAACCGTATCGTCAGGGAGATTGAATTCGATTCCTATCCCGCTGAAATTTCCCTCCAGGGATTCATCTGCGCTTTTCAGCACCTGAGGAGGAAGATAGACGGAGTGGGGATCCAGGTTCTCCATCAGAGCGGGAAGCGTATTTTCTATAACGGTTTCGTAATCTACGGTATCTACGTAATTCTTATCTATCTGCTCGAGAATCAGCAGAAGTTTGTCCCATTTATGGTCATTTACATCTATCTCTCTGTTTGCGGAGTATTGGCAATAACGTACAATAATCAGCAATATCAAAAAGAGAATTACGGCAGGCAGCAGTCCGGTCAGAAAATTTTTGTTCATAGCCGCTTTTCATTTATTTTTCCGACAGAGCCTCGGCATCTATCTGCAAAACTTCGATTCCGACCCTTTTTAAAAGTTCCAGCCCGTCCGTAAGGTGATATGCGTCACGATATACGACACGGGTTATACCAGCCTGGATTATGAGCTTCGCACATTCCATACATGGAGCGGCGGTCACATAAAGAGTCGCTCCCACGCTGCTGTTATTGGACTTGGCCACTTTCGTTATGGCATTAGCCTCGGCATGAAGAACATACGGATATGTTATTCCGTTTTCATCTTCACAAATATTAGGAAATCCCGACGGAGTGCCGTTATATCCGTCTGAAATGATCATCCTGTCCTTTACTATTAGGGCTCCTACCTTTCTGCGGTTGCAGTAGGAATTTTCAGCCCATATGCCAGCTACCTTAAGATAGCTTTTGTCGAATTGCAACTGTTTTTCACTATTCATATCTGCTCAACCTTTACAAATTGCTCAACTGTTGTACATATATCGCTTTATGCTTCTTTTAGGAGTCTTTTCGAACTCTTCGGGCATTATCTTTACCGAGGATATTTTCGCATAATTCGGCAAATCCTTATTTACGAGTTCTATATTTTCCTCCATTTTCCTATCCACTTCATTGCTTCCTATACCGTCTGCCATAGCGGCGTCGATATCGGGATATATAAGGGCCACCAATTTTCCGTTATCCTCTATTACGAGAGATTCCACTACATACGGCATGTTATTTATCATACTTTCTATCTCTTCCGGATAAATATTCTGTCCGGAAGGCCCCAGAATCATACTCTTGCATCTGCCTTTTATAAAAAGGAAGCCGTCGGAATCCAGAATGCCCATATCCCCCGTCTTCATCCACCCGTCCTCCGTAAAGGACGCGGCAGTGGCCTCCGGATTATGAAAATACCCGAGCATTACATTAGCCCCGCGGACCTGGATCTCCCCGGCCACCCTTTCAGGATCGGGAGAGTCTATTCTTATCTCCATTCGCGGAGCGGCCTTTCCGCACGAAAAGAGTTTGTACTCATTGTAAGGGGCATAGGAGATTATCGGAGCGCACTCCGTCATTCCGTACCCTATGGTATAGGGGAAACCTATCTTATGGAAAAACTCATCCGCCTCCCTGTTGAATGCGGCGCCTCCTATTATCACTTCAAAAAATTTGCCTCCGAAAGCCTTCACAAGTTCGCCCCTGATTTTTTCCTCCACCTTCTTGTCTATTACCGGCAATTTGAGGAGTACCTTCATACTCGTCTTGTTCAGAATAGGCTGCAGCTTGTTTTTATATATTTTTTCAATAATCAGAGGCACGGATATTATTATATCCGGCTTTATATTGGCAAAAGCCTCCATGATTATCTTCGGACTCGGCACACGGGTAAGAAAATGGACATGGGCACCGACGCATATTTCAAAGAGGAATTCGAACATCAACCCATACATATGGGCAGTAGGAAGCATTGAAACGGAATTGGAGCCGCTGCCTATATGCGGATATTTTTCCTGCGCAAAGAGCACGTTGGAAATCAATGCCCTGAACGGAATCATTACACCCTTTGAAAAACCGGATGTCCCGGAAGTATAATTTATCATGGCCACATCATCGCAAGACTCCTCCCTGCAATAAGATACGTTCTCCGGCAAAAAACTCTTGGGATATTTTTTCCCGAACATTTCATTGAGATGCTCCCTGGTCTCCACTATTTTTTCCCGATTGGCATAAATCAGGGAAAAATCGGTTATCTGGATAATCGCCTCCAGGCCAGGCATCTCGTCTTTAGACAAATCCTCCCATATCATATCCCCTACAAAGAGTATTCTGCTTTCGGAATGATTCACGATATGGTGTACGTTGCCCGACTTGAATTCATGAAGGATGGGGACAGGGACAGCCCCGTATGTAAGCGATGCCAGAAACACCACGCCCCAGTTCGCCTGGTTTCTGGAGCAGATAGCCACCTTTTCCCCCTTATGCAGACCGCATATTCCGAAAATTATATGCAGCTTTTCAATTCTTCTTGCCACATCCCTGTAATGAAGGGTTATATCTTTATAGTTGGATAGGGCCGGTATGTTCCAGTTTTTCCTGAAACTCTCCTCCAGCATCTTTATAAGTGATATATTTTCCATTTCCATAACCGGGTTTATTTAAAGTTCTGCAATTCGCACAAATGCGAATAGAGGCCGTGACGGGCCAGCAACTCCGCATGGGTTCCCCTCTCCACGATTTCACCTTTTTGAACCACAACGATTTCATCTGCATCGCGTATCGTGGAGAGCCTGTGCGCTATTACGACAGAAGTTCTGTTTTTCATAAGATTGGTAAGCGCCTGCTGTACCAGACGTTCACTTTCCGTATCCAACGCCGAGGTAGCCTCGTCCAATATCAGAATCGGCGGATTTTTCAGAACGGCCCTGGCAATCGCCAATCTCTGTCTCTGGCCTCCGGAAAGTTTGCCGCCCCTGTCGCCTATATTCGTCTGATAACCGTTTTCCATCTGCATTATAAAGTCATGCGCATTGGCTACTTTGGCGGCGTTATAAACATCCTCTTCCGTCACATTGGACATTCCGAAGGTAATATTGTTATAGACCGTATCGTTAAAAAGAATCGCCTCCTGAGTCACTATCCCCATAAGCGAGACAAGGCTTTCTATCCTGTAATCCTTTATATTGCGCCCGTCGAGCAGGATCTCTCCGCCGGTGACATCATAGAAACGCGGCAGCAGGTCGGCCATAGTGGATTTTCCGCCTCCGGAAGGGCCGACAATGGCAACCGTCTTTCCCTTTTCTATCTTCAGATTTATATTTTTCAATACCGGAATATCATGGGAATATGAGAAATTGACATTCCTGAATTCTATCTCATTATTGAAGTCCCTGATATCGGCGGCATCTTTCTTCTCGACTATAGGATTATTCACATCCAGAATCGCAAAGAGCCTTCCTCCCGAAACCATTCCTCTCTGGATACTTGCATATGCGGAAGAGATAGCTTTTGCAGGCTCGAGGACTCTCCAATAAAAGCCTATATACACCACGAACTCAGGGATACTCATACCGAGCTGCCCTTTGGTCTGAAGCCACCCTCCGTAAAAAAGGACGGCGGCAGCCACCGCGATACCCAAAAATTCGGAAAGCGGAGAGGCGAGCTCCTGACGGTTGAACATACTCCTGCAACTCTGCCTGTGAGCCAGATTCGTATTCTCAAAAACCGAGTCTACATATTTTGTGGCATTAAAGGCCTTTATGATTCTTATACCGGATATCGCCTCCTCGAAATGAGTCACGATTCTGGCCATCAAAGATTGCGTCTGCACGGCTCCGCGCTTGAGCGAACGGCTGATTCTGCCGATAACTATTGCGGAAAAAGGCAGAGTAAGCAGGGTCACCAGCGTAAGTTTGGGCGACATGTAGAAAAGTCCGCAAAGGAATCCTATTATCAGCAAAGGTTCCCTGAAAAGCACATGAAAACTGTTGGCTACGCCGTTCTGGACCTCCGTGACATCGTTGGATATGGAGGAGAGAATGTCTCCCTTTCTCTGGTCATTGAAGTAACCTACATTGAGACTTGTAATCTTGTTAAAAAGATCTCTTCTGATATTCAACATTATATAGGTTCTCATACTTACCAATATACGTTGCGACAGATATCTGGTAAGATTCGAAAGGAATGATGTGAATACCAGTATCAGACTCACGAAAAAGAGAGCTCTCAATACACCGTACGAAGCCAGAATACCGGACAAGTAATATTGGAAAACAGTCTCGAAATATTTGGGCGAGAGTTCGAATGAGGGAAGCTGTGCAATGGCTCCCACATCTGCAGGTTCAAAAAGGACTGTCAGAAGAGGTCCTATCAAGGCATAATTGACGACACTGAAGATTACCGATAATATGGAAAGCACCAGATAACCCGGCCAGAATCTGCCATATGGCTTGGCATAAGCCAGCAAGCGTTTGAACGAATTCATGATTTACCGTTTTTTTCCTCCTCAAAATCTATATACTCGCCCATATTTTCGGCAATTATCTTCTCCTGAGGTTCAGAATATTCAATTTCTACATCACCCTCATTTCCGCCGCCGCGCCATTTGCCTCCCTTCCAATCGCGCATACCGGTACCGCCGCTCTTTCTCTTTACATACCATACAAAAAGATGGGGCAGCAATCTTCCAAGCAGCCATACAATAAGAATGAAAATCAGTATTACAGTCAAAAAAGCTTCCATCTCAATCCGTTTTCCGGGACCGGCCGGTATTCAAATCCATTATATAACGTTTGCCATCGGTCCCCGTATATTCTATTTCACTGTTATCCGACACTTCGATTTTGCTCTCACGCGCTATTTTCCGTCTCTTCTCCCTGCCGGTTATCTCGAATCCCTGCATTGTATAAATCTTCGTTTGCGAAATTGTCTTTACAAACAGATACTCCTCTCCCTCTATGGATAAGATATCGGGCAGTTCATTCACAAATTCGCCGCATCTTATCTCGACCGGCTCTTGCAATCTGTTTCCGGTCACGCTGTAAAGGGCAATCGTATTATTTACATCTATTACGGCCGCAGTATAGACGCCGCCGTACTCCCTTATGACTTTCGGTCCCAAGACTACAGGCGTTTTAAATTCTACAGGGAATCCCGTTACGATTCTTCCGAGCCTGTCCAGAAGATAGAGTTTATCCCCCGTTGCGAAAAGCATCTGCAACTTTCCGTTGTTATAGAAATCTATCTGCTCCACACGACCGCACAGGGGCTCTTTGAAAGGAATGGTCCAAAGGCCTCTCTTTTTCCCGTCCATGTATCTGAGATTTAAATTCTCCGACTGCTCCAGATAGCATTTTCCGCCGGAGATGAAATCTTTAAGTTCGAATATCCCGTTTTCCACCTTTATCGTACTGTCAGCAACGATAAAAGCTCCGTCATCCTCTATTTTTGCAGCAGGCAGTTTTTCCAGATTCCCGCCATAAATATTTATATCTGCCAAGACCGAAGAGTTTTCGTTGAAAAGCGCGACCGAAAGGTAAGCGAAATTGTTTTTGCCCGTAAAACGATCTATAAGGGATGCATACTCCTCCTTGAACAGGGCATGCATATTGCCGCCGAGCTGTTTCAAATCTATGGCAATATAGATATTGACAGCATCGGAAAAAAGAGAGCGCGCCGGCGTCTGGAGGAGACAGTCTTCAAGCGTGAACTGCTTTGCCGCTCCTCTCGCAAAGGCCTTTACAAACAGCTGCGGGCCTATGACGGTCCATCCGTCGTACTTGCAATATGACTCCTCCTTGCAATTCGAAAAGATATCCCCGAAAACGGAAGATATGTAATTTTTATATTCATACGGCTTCACCTCAACCTCCGCCTCCTTATTGGAAAAGAGAGAGGCGAACGGACTGTTCTCTTTTTCTCTTATGAGAGTAACCCAATCATACTCCCCTCCGAAGCTGCAATATGCCGCAACCACCTCTTCGATATTCAGGGAATCGGCCAAGGCGGCCGGTGAAAGTTTTCCCTCTATAGCCGTTCTTGCCTGTATGTAGTCATAATCGTTCAACTCCTTTTGAACAGCCTTGAACTGCCTTATTCCGTCTACATATGTATCGGATGAAAAAAACGGCAATGCAACGGCGAACGCCGTAGTCGCCGGAAGTACGCTTGCGGCATAACTTTGCATCGGCTGCTGCGCACAAAACAGAGCGGAATAAAATCTCTCCTCGCTGTTATTCAAAATCTGTCCCGACAACCGCCATATTTTACCGCCTTCGAAACCATCCGTTTCTATCTCAAAACTGCTCCATGATGCAAAATGGAGGAAAAAATCGGAATGTTTCAGCACATTGCTGTTCGTCACGCCGGAGAAGAACTTTCCTATCTGGGCATGATTGATGAAGAGCCTGTCATTTCCGCCCTTTTCCGCAAGCCTTTTAAAATCCGTATTATCCAGTATGGATGTTCCGTTTTCCAGATGGCGTATTGAATTTTCGAGAACATAAATCGAAGAACTCGCAATCATCATCTGTCCGAACAGAGAAAAATAGAGAGAGTCACCGCTATTATAGATATCGGCGGAATTATACCTTTTTTCTCTGGAAGCACCGCTTTTCATAAGTTCGAATAGCGTACCTTGTTCCGCTCCGCAGGAACCGCAGTCCAATATATAAAGAGGAGAGACCTCATTTTTTGCAGAATAATGGAGTGAAACCGCGCTTTCGACTTTCTCACCCTTCAAACATCGGTTGTTTCCGAAAAAAGGGGCGGAACCGTTCAAATGCATTATCATGACTGCATCGCTCGGAACGGCACTATAAAGCAACAGCCCGTTCCCTATGGCATCAGCCTCCCCCTTTCTGCTCTCTTTTTCGGAAAAAAGGTTCAGAACGGCAAATATGACGACCGCCAGAAGGAACAACGCTCCGGCAAGGGAATATATTATTAATTTTCTATTATTCATTATAGCGTACAATCAAGCAAAGATATAGATAAAATATTAAAGAAAAAAGGCCGGCAGACTGCTTTCAGCACTCCGACGGCCTTCTGTATGATTCGTGTTCCGCTATTTTTTATCCTCGTCCTTTTTTGGCAAAACCTTAAGCAGCTCCACGTCGAATATCAATGTAGAAAATTTAGGGATAGCCGGGCCCATAGCTCTCTCACCGTAGCCCATTTCATATGGAACCCACAATATTATCCTTCCTCCTTCGCCTATAAGCTGAAGTCCGTCTTGCCATCCTTTGATGAAGCCTCTAAGCGGATATTGTACGGCATCTCTGCCCTCGCCCCTTGTAGAATCGAACTCGGTACCGTCGATCAATGTTCCGGTATAGTGGACCTTCACGGTATCCGTCAAGGCAGGTCTCAAGGAGTCATTTCCCTTTCTGATGATTTTATACTGCAATCCGCTCTCCGTTGTCTGAACACTGTCTTTTTTTGCATTCTCGGCAAAAAAGGCCTCTTGCTCCCTGGCCTTCATTGTACCCAAAGCTATATTGCATTTCATCATATATGTCTGGATAATTTCCGGTATATCCATTTGATTCACTTTCAACTCATTTCCGAAAACGGCATCCGCAAGGCCGTCGTAAAGGGAGGCCATATTTACCGGCTCGATTCCGGATTGCCTGAGAGACAATCCCATGGATACGCCCAATGAATAACTTGCAGAATCTATGTTACTTTGTTCTATGCCGACGATAGACTCCCCGTATTGCTTGTTTCCCGAGCATGAAACCATTGCCGCAGCAACGGCTGCCAATGCAAAAAATCTTAAAACATTCTTCATATCGATAATATTTATTGTGTTTATTAATTCTCAATCTTTTTGCATGTCAGCAACATGGCTCCCAAACCAAATACAGCTGCCATGAACGATGTTCCCAAAATAGCGGCCTTTCCGACATTGACAAGGTGCATATCGCTGAATGCCAATGAATCTATAAATATAGACATTGTAAAGCCTATGCCTGCTATTATGCCCAATGCAAACACCTGCTTCCACTTTGTCCCGGACGGCAGTTTCGCCACTCCAGTCTTCACGGCGATAAGGCTGAAGAGGAATATACCTATCGGTTTTCCCAGCAACAGTCCGAAGAAGATACCCTCCGCTATAGGAAGCACATCATGCGTAAACAGGCCGAAAGAGATCTCCACACCGGAATTTGCAAGCGCGAATATAGGCATTATTACAAAGGTAACCCACGGATGGAGCATGGTTTCGAACTTATGTAAAAGAGGATTTATCTCCTGTACATGCTTATCTATTCTATGTATTATATGCTGCTGTCTCGGATTTGCCAGAACCTCGACCTCGCTGTTGCTCGCATTTTTGAACTTTTCGAGCAGATATCTGACTCTGACCATGAACTTGACCTCGTTTATTACCGTACGGGAAGGTATTGTCATTGCTAAAATAACTCCTGCGATTGTCGCATGTATGCCTGATTTCAAAATCAAGAACCAGAGGGCTATGCCGGGAATTATGTAGAAAAGCATATTATTAACCTTATTTCTGTTGAAGAAATAGAGGATAAGCACCACCGCCAATGCATACAGCAGCATGTCGAAATGCAGGGCATGGGAAGGATAGAAAACAGCCAGCACCACTATTGCCCCCAGATCGTCCACTATTGCAAGAGCCGTAAGAAAAACCTTTAGCCCCAACGGCACCCGTTTGCCCAAAAGCGAAAGCACCCCTATGGCAAATGCGATATCGGTTGCCATTGGGATACCCCAGCCGTGAGAAAAATCGCCGTCCGCATTGAAGAGCGTATATAACAAAGCCGGAACTATCATACCTCCGATCGCTGCAAAAATAGGCAAAGAGGCATGTTTGAACGATGACAACTCACCTACCAGCATCTCCCTTTTAATCTCCAGCCCTACAACGAAAAAGAAGATGGCCATAAGCCCGTCGTTTATCCAGTGGCCTATGCTCATGGAGAGGGAGAAATTCCCCACCGATATACCGGCGCTTTTCCCCCATATCTCATGCAATGCCCCCAACTGCGGGATATTGGCGCACAGCAGTGAAATTACCGTGCATATCAAAAGGATTATCCCTCCTATCGACTCGTTATGGAGGAATTGGGAAAAAAAATGTCTGAATTCAGCCTCAACGGCGGCCACGAAATTCTTTGAGGTAAGTTTTGCCATAGCTCAACTTTAAAGTGAAGCATACAAAGATATGCAAAAGCATAAACCGAAGCAAATCTATTTACTATGACATTGGAACATATTTTTATGTGAGGCTATCGAATACAGGCAAAGCTTGAATAACACCCTGCTTCCAACATTGGCATCCCATTCGCCATCAGGGCCGGGAGCCACCTCGCACAGGTCGAACCCTATTATCCGCTTTCCGCTCGAAGAGAGTTTCTCCAGCAGATAATCGGCCTCGTTGAAGGAGAGTCCTCCGGGAACGGGAGTCCCGGTATTCGGTGCGAATTCGGCTGAAAGCCCGTCTATATCGAAACTTACATAGACATTCTCAGGCAGAGTCTCTACAATGCGGCTGCATACCGAATCCCAGCTCGTTCCGAGAAACAGCTCTCTATGCAGCATTCTGTCTGTAAATGAGACCACCCTGCCGTCACCGCACATGATATCATATTCGTCGCTGCAAAAGTCCCTCACGCCCACCTGGCAAATCTTAGAGACCCGGGGGACCTTCTCCAGCACATTATACATTATTGAGGCATGGGAGTATTCGAATCCTTCATAGGCCCGTCTCAAATCTGCATGGGCGTCTATATGCAGAATCCCGAAATCCGGAAACGTTTCGCCCAGCGCCTTTATATATCCGAACGGCACGCTGTGTTCGCCTCCTACGACTCCTACGGTTTTCCCTTGACCGATATATTTTTTGGATGTAGAATATACATAGTCGTTCAAAATCGCGGAGGCTCTGTTCACCCGCTCTATCTCACTACCAAGATCTGCAGCACTGGCGCCGTGCGACAGCTTATCGATAATTTCCTCTGCAACAGGCCTTGTACTCCTGTTCAAAGTTTCAATTCCGCTGTCGAAAGGAAGCGTTGCAATCCGGTTTTTCCATACATCCGGTATCTTTTCATCGAAAAGGTCTATCTGCAATGAAGCGTTCAGCATAGCTTCGGCCCCCCCGGCAGTACCCTTGCCGTATGAAACCGTAGCATCCCATGTTACGGGAAGCAGCACAAGCATGCTGTCTTCCACATCGTATGGCAAACCGAAAAAGTTGCCGTTCGCAATACCGATATCGTTCGGATCGAATGTTTCCATAACTAAACTATTCCCTCTCTCAATATATCGTGAATATGAATCAGTCCCACATATTTTTCATCTTTCAGCACCACGACAGATGTAATCTTGTTCTTCTCCATTATGGAAAAGGCGTTTACCGCCAGCTCGTTTATGTCTATGGTCTTGGGATGCACGCTCATAATGTCCTTTGCCGACAGTTTGTCTATGGGAATGCCCTTTTCGACCATTCTGCGCACATCTCCGTCGGTTATGATTCCGCGCAGGTTCTCCTCATCATCGAGAACCACCGTCGCTCCGAGCCTGTTCTGTGAAATATTTATAATTGTATTCTGTATCGTCTCATCCGATTTCACCGAAGGCCTGACATCGGGATCTATCAAATCCCCCACCCTGAGATAGAGCCGCTTTCCCAATGAACCGCCTGGATGATATCTTGCAAAATCCTCCTGTGAAAAGCCTCTCATCTTCAAAAGGCATACGGCGAGGGCATCGCCCATTACGAGTTGCGTAGTGGTACTCGAAGTCGGTGCAAGGTTGTTGGGACACGCTTCCGCCGCCACAGTAGCCCTGATTATATAATCTGAATGTTGCGCCAGATAAGACTCCTCATTGGATACCATCGCTATGAGCTTGTTCCCCATTCTTCTGATAAGAGGGACCAGAACTTTGATTTCCGGAGTATTGCCGCTTTTGGAGATGCACATTACCACATCATCATGCTGGATGATTCCCAAATCGCCATGAATGGCATCGGCGGCATGCATGAAAATCGCCGGTGTTCCCGTAGAGTTCATGGTTGCCACTATCTTCTGGCCTATTATGGCGCTTTTGCCTATGCCGGTTATTATAAGCCTGCCTTCCGAATTATAAATGAGATTCAATATCTCCAGAAATTCGTCGTTTATATATGGTTTGAGATTATTGACAGCCTGAGCCTCTTTCTCAATGACACTAATGGCTAACTCTTTTAAATTATCGGCCATGATTTATAAAAATTTTGCAAAAAGTAAACTAATTTGTAATTTAGTGGATACAAAGGTAAAGATTTTTTCACTTCGATATATGAACATAACGTCTGATGTTTTACATCAAAAATTAAAGGATTTTTTCGGTTTCGACTCTTTCAAAGGAGACCAGGAGGCCATCATCAACAACCTGATAGACGGCAACAACACTTTTGTACTGATGCCTACCGGAGGGGGAAAATCTTTGTGCTACCAATTGCCGGCCCTTCTCATGGAGGGTACGGCGGTCATAATTTCTCCCCTGATTGCCCTTATGAAGAATCAGGTCGATGCCATACGCGGCTTCGTGGCTCATGATGAAGGAATCGCCCATTTCCTGAATTCATCCCTTAACAAGACACAACTTCAAGAGGTTAAAGATGATTTGCTCTCGGGAGTGACCAAGTTGCTCTATGTGGCGCCGGAATCCCTCACAAAAGAGGAAAACATAGCGCTGCTCAGACAGATAAAAATCTCGTTCTACGCTGTGGATGAAGCGCATTGCATTTCCGAATGGGGGCATGATTTCAGACCGGAATACAGAAGAATACAGCCTATCGTCAATGAAATAGGCG
Organism: uncultured Bacteroidales bacterium; assembly: GCA_944325445.1. GTDB lineage: Bacteria > Bacteroidota > Bacteroidia > Bacteroidales > UBA932 > Egerieousia. The sequence continues at coordinate 146,164 of CALVAG010000005.1, forward strand.
TAGCTCCCATAATTGCGCTTACAGCAACCGCCACGCCGAAGGTCCAACAGGATATTCAGAAAAACCTTGGAATGGGAGATGCAAAGGTGTTCAAGGCATCGTTCAACAGGGAAAATCTCTATTACGAAATAAGGCCTAAGGCAAACAGGGAAAAAGAGATCATAAAATTCATAAAAAACAACAGCGGAAAATCGGGAATAATCTATTGTCTGAGCAGGAAGAAAGTTGAAGAGCTGTCGGAACTGCTGAATGTAAACGGAATAAAATCCCTCCCTTATCATGCCGGATTGGACGCCGCCACAAGAGCTGCGAACCAGGACAAGTTCCTGATGGAGGAGATCGATGTAATTGTCGCGACAATCGCATTCGGCATGGGTATAGACAAGCCGGATGTAAGATTTGTAATTCATTATAATTTCCCGAAAAGTCTCGAAGGCTACTATCAGGAGACAGGAAGGGCCGGAAGAGACGGAGGTGAAGGACAGTGCATTGCATTCTACAGCTACAAGGATATACAGAAACTGGAAAAGTTCATGCAAAGCAAGCCTCTGGCAGAGCAGGAGATAGGAAAACAATTGCTTAACGATACGGTAGCCTATGCAGAATCCAACGCCTGCAGAAGAAAGAGCCTGTTGAACTATTTCGGCGAAGTATACGAAAAGGATAATTGCGGAAATTGCGACAACTGCCTCTATCCCAAGACGCAATTCGAAGGTAAAGAGTTCATGTGTACCGTCATAGAACTCATAACTTCGATGAAAGAGAACTTCAAGGCCGAACACCTTGCAAATATTCTTGGCGGCGTTTCCAATTCAATCATAAAATCATACAACCACCACAAGTCGGAATTTTTCGGAATCATCCCCAACAAGGGCGCCGATTTCTGGCTGGCCGTAATAAGACAGGGCATAATATTGCAACTGCTTTACAAAGAGGTGGAAAAATACGGATTGATTACAGTGACCCAAAAGGGGTTGGATTTCTACAAAAAGCCTTACTCCATTATGCTTACGGAGGACAGGAAGTTCGATGATTCCGATGATGACGAAGAGACTATAACCGTAGGAAACGCAAAACATCACAGCGGTTCAGGAGACGACACCCTGCTCAGCATGTTGAAGGATGTACGTCAGTCCCTCTCAAAAAGACTGAACATCCCTCCCTTCGTAATTTTCCAGGATCCTTCGCTCGAAGACATGTCGATAATGTACCCGACTACAATAGAGGAACTTAAAACATGCCAGGGCGTAGGAGAAGGCAAGGCAAAAAAATTCGGAAATGAATTCATACGGCTTATCGCCAAATATGTAGAAGAAAATGACATTATCCGTCCTACGGATTTCCTTGTAAAGAGCGTATCCGCGAAATCTTCCAACAAAATATCCATAATCAAGGGGATCGACCGCCGCATGCCCTTGGATGAAATTGCAGATTCAATAAATATGGATCTGGACCAGCTTTACAGCGAAATCGAATCAATTGTCAATTCAGGAACAAGAATAAATATAGATTATTATATCCGTCAGGTCGTAGATGATGACAAAGTGAGTGACATTTACGAATATTTCAAGGAAGAGGCCATGTCGGATTCTGTCAATGAAGCTCTCAAGGCTCTCGGCCCCGACTATACAGAGGAAGAGGTAAGGCTCATCCGTATAAAGTTCCTATCTGAAGTTGGAAATTAGAAAATGCTCCGGCTAAACCGGAATCCATTCGATATCCTTGTCCCGCCGCCAGTATGTGAGTTGTTTTTTCGCATAGCGGCGGGAATTTCTTTTAATAAGTTCTACAGCTTTATCGAGAGAGACTTTCCCGTCTATATAATCGAAGAGCTCCCTGTAACCCACGGTATTGAGCGCCGGACGCTCCCTGAGCGGCAAGAGCGAAATCACCTCATCGAGAAGTCCCCGTTCCATCATCAGATCCACCCTTCTGTCTATTCTTCCGTAAAGTTGTTCCCGCTCCCTTGTAAGCAGCACTTTTCTGATTTCGAACGGCCGTTGCTTTACGGCATGGCTTTTCCAATCGGAAAATTTCCTGCCGGTCTGCAACGTTACTTCCACGGCTCTTATAACCCTCTGCCTGTTGGTCAATTCTATCGTTTCATACGAAACGGGATCTATCTCTTTCAACTGTGCTGCAAGGGACTCCACCCCTTCCGTTTCCGCACGCATTGTAAGTTCCTTCCTGAGTCTCTGGTCTGCCGGAGGGAAATCGTCAAGTCCGTTGCAAAGGGCATCTGCATAAAGCCCGGAACCACCTGCCATAACTATTGTAGAATGACTTTTGAAGAGCTCTTCCAAAAGGGAGAGGGCCTCTATTTCATATCTGCCGGCGGTAAAATAATCGTTGACGGAATGGGAAAAGACAAAATAGTGCCTGACTCTCTCCAACTGTTCGGGAGATGGCGGCGCCGTGCCGATTTTCAACTCTTTATAAACCTGGCGGGAATCGCATGAAACTACGGGAGAGCCGCATTCGAGCGCCCTCTCGATGGCGAAATCAGTCTTGCCCACGGCTGTCGGGCCCAATATTATAAGAAGCAGCGGCTTTCCCATTTAAACAGACTCCTCATTCTCCGGGAGTTCATCTTCATCTATGGCCGTTCCCTCCATATTTTCCGAAAAAGATTCGCCTATCTGGTCAAAATCTTCGTATCCTTTGGCAAATTGCTCCGGATTACGCCCTTTTTCCGCGACAAGACGCGGATACGATATTCTCGGCAACTCTTCCGACGTTTCCATAAAATCGAACCGGATGCAGCGGCTGCGCTTCAAATCGAATATATACAGAAGCTCCACTTCACCGCGTTTTTTAACGGCACGTTCAATCGTAACTTCATCCATCGAACCATCTCCCATATCGAACAGGCCGTACTCGGATTTCATCTCTCCGTATTTGTCCACCCCTCTGAAAACGACCATTTGGTCAGGAGAGAATCCCAAATCGTTTACAAGAAATTCATTAAACTCATAAAGAGTCGTGGTGCCCTCCACTTCATATTCTCTCATAAAGACCTTGCTGCCCGGTATCGAGGCTTTGAATTTGTATATCATAACGATTCGATTAAAAAGTTCATGGTATCTATGTTGTCGGCATAATCTGTAATCAACGGAGATTGAGCCATACCAAAGATACGATATTTTTTTTGAATCGCGTCCAACTTTTCCGCAGCAAAATCGGCCAGTTCCTGCCCGGAATCGTAATAACGGTAGCCTATGAGCCCCATCGGCATTTTTGTTTCACTCTCTTCGGCCATTATAAAAAAGCCTCCGTCTGCAAACTCTCTCCCCTCCATCCCATATATAGCCCTGATTCTTTTATAACTGTTCATATAGGCAGGATTCCGGGAGACCAGGGACTCCCCGTTTTTCAATTCATCTATCAATCCGGAAATTTCCGTACCGCGTTTTATGAGAAAGTAACTTATGCTGCGGCATCCCATGCCGAAGTAGAGAAACACATCATTTGCCAGACCGTCCAGCCTCCCGATATTTTCATTATCGATAACGGCATAGCTGAATCTGCTGCCTCTTGCAAGAAGCGGCTTCTCACCCAATTTTACGGCAATTGCAGCCTTCGCTTCATCTCCGCCCGTAGCGATTACCGCATCTGCGCCGGATAAAAGATTAAGATAATCGTAATCTGCATCTTTGGATAGAATAAACTCCGCACGACTTTTCCACCTGCCGTCGATTTCGCATAGAAGCGAAAATATCGCAGGCAGCAAAATCCTGTCCTTCGAGGAGAGTTTTATTACGGCGCACGCCCCGGATGCCATAACAGTCAGAAAATCGTGAAATCCCACAAGAGGGATGTTGCCGGCCATTACTATTCCGACACATTTTCCGGAGAATGCATCGTCTGACGGAAGGGGGTAATCATTCATCCATCCGGATAATTTGTCATACGACAGGAACTGAGATGTTATAGCACTGATAGCATATCGTTGCATCGATGGGGTAAAAAACTGATTCTCAGCATAAGCAAGTTCTACCGCCCTATCCAGCCCCGCTAATTTGCGATAGCCTCCCAGCCACTCTTGCAAGAGAATTCCGAGAGTTGAAAAATCGTTCAAAAACCCTGATTGAGACATATTGCAAAATTACAAAAAAGAGGCTACTTTTACAATTTGGTATGGAGAGAGAGACGAACCCCGATTTCGACCGCTACAAAAGCATAGCGGCAGTTTCGGCCGGGATCTACAAAGATAACGGCAGCCGGTTTCTGGCCTTTGCTTTCCCTGTGGAATCGGAAGAGGAGGTAAAAGAGAATATTTCGCAATTGAAACGGGAATATTTCGATGCGCGGCATCACTGTTATGCCTACAGAATAGGTTACAATGGCGCCTTATGGAGAATAAACGATGACGGAGAACCCTCTTCTACAGCCGGCAGACCCATATACGGGCAAATTCTCTCCAACGAATTAAGCGATATCCTTGTTGTCGTAGTGAGATACTTCGGCGGAATAAAATTGGGCGTACCCGGATTGATAAGAGCATATAAAAGTGCAACGGCCGATGCGATTGCAAATGCTTCCATCATAGAGAAAGTGGCAAAAACGCCTTTCAGAATCCATTTCGGCTACGCACAGATGAACAATGTAATGAAACTGCTTAAAGAGATGCAGATAACGGCAGACAGGAGAGAGTTCGGACTGGATTGCACGATGGATGTGAATATTCCTTTAAGCGAAACCGTAAAGTTCACTGAGGCCATAGAGAAGATTGAAGGAACTAAACTATCAGATATATGCCAAAAAGTTTAATATCTATTCACGACTTTACAAAAGAGGAGATTCTCCACATTTTGGATGTCGCAAAGGAGTTTGAGGCAAACAAAACCCAACCCATATTGAGAGATAAAATAGTGGCTACGCTATTTTTTGAACCGTCCACAAGAACAAGGCTCAGCTTCGAAACGGCAGCCAACAGGCTGGGCGCCCGGGTAATAGGCTTTTCCGATGCCGTAAATACAAGTGTCAGCAAGGGTGAGACTCTTAAAGACACCATAAAAATGGTATCCAATTATGTAGACATTATTATAATACGCCACCCGCTGGAGGGAAGTTCAAGATATGCATCCGAAGTGGCATCCGTACCGGTTATAAATGCCGGAGACGGCGCCAACCAGCACCCTTCGCAGACCTTATTGGATCTTTATACAATAAGGCAGACACAGGGGCGTCTCGACAATATAGATATTAACATGGTCGGAGATTTGAAGTATGGCAGAACCGTCCATTCCCTGCTTCAGGCGCTTTCGCACTTTTCTCCGAAATTTACATTTACCGCTCCGGAAGAGTTGAAAATGCCGCAGGAATATAAGATATTTCTCGACAAAAAAGGTATTCCGTACAAGGAGACCACAGACCTTTCCGAAGGCATCAATGATACCGACATCCTCTACATGACCCGTGTACAGCAGGAGCGCTTTACAGACATAATGGAGTACGAAAAGGTTAAAAACTGCTACAGCCTTACTGCAGACATGCTGAAGGGGGCAAGAAAAAACATGAAAATACTCCATCCGCTTCCCCGTATAAATGAAATAGCCCAGGATGTAGACGACACTCCGCACGCATATTATTTCAAACAGGCGGAAAACGGCGTATATGTAAGAATGGCCATAATAGCTTATTTACTGGGATACAAATAGTTAAATTTGACAGATATGGAAAACGGAATAAGAAAAGAGCTAAAAGTAAGCGCAATAGAGAACGGAACAGTTTTAGACCATATTCCGTCAAGCCAACTTTTCAAGGTCATACGCATTCTCAATCTCGACGATTGCAAGAATCAGATAACATTCGGCACGAACCTGGAGAGCAAACTTCTGGGCAAGAAGGCCATAATAAAGGTTTCCGACAGATATTTCGCAGATGACGAAATAAATAAAATAGCACTTGTAGCCCCGCAGGCAAAGATAAATATTATAAAAAACTTTGAAGTGGTTGAAAAAAAGGTTATCTCTGTACCGAAAAACATTACAGGAATCGTAAAATGCGGCAACCCCAAGTGTATTACGAACCACCAGCCGGTAACGACAAAATTCAGCACGGTTACGTTGGACAACGGCAAATTTTCACTTCACTGCCACTATTGCGAAAAGGATACCCTATCCGACAATATGATAATATCGTCAAATTAACGTACCAGATAAAACGAAACAGATAACATCTAAAAAATAACTTATTATAAAACAAAAAATCATGAAACAGGCACATAACTTCAACGCAGGGCCTTGCGTTTTACCTAAACCGGCCATTGAGTCTGCCATTGCAGCCATAAGAGATTTTGACAATACAGGAATCGGAATTCTCGAGATTTCGCACCGTTCGGCAGGTTGGGAAAGAATAATGAAGGAGACAGAACAGCTCTGGCGTGAGTTATTGAATATTCCTGACGAGTATGCGATTCTGCTGTTGGGAGGCGGAGCATCCACACAATTCTTTACAGTACCGGCAAATCTGCTGAACAAAAAAGCCGCTTACCTGCAGACAGGCGTATGGGCTAAAAAAGCCATAAAGGAGGCCAAATTCTATGGCGAGGTGGAAGTCGTAGCTTCATCTGAAGACAAGACCTACTCTTATATTCCCAAAGGATATAAAATACCCACAGATGCAGATTACTTCCACATTACGACCAACAATACAATCTACGGCACCGAAATAAAAGAGGATATAGATTCACCTATTCCATTGGTAGCCGATATGTCATCCGATATAATGAGCCGTCCGGTGGATATTAGAAAATACGCTTTGATCTATGGAGGCGCACAAAAGAATGTAGGTCCTGCAGGAGTGACATTCGTTATCGTACGCAAGGATATCCTTGGCAAGGTTGAGAGAAAACTCCAGACTATGGTAGACTACAGAACCCATATAGGAGAAGAGGGGAAAAACAGTTCAATGTTCAACACCCCGCCGGTATTCTCGATTTTTGTCATGCATGAGACTCTCAAATGGGTCAAGGAAATGGGCGGAGTAGAGGCGATGAACAAGATAAACAAGGAAAAAGCCGCCATGTTATATGAAGAAATCGACAGAAATTCCCTTTTCGTAGGAACTGCGGCAAAAGAGGACCGCTCAATCATGAACGTGTGCTTTGTAATGGCACCGGGCAAAGAGGCTCTTCAGGATGAATTCCTCAATTATGCAAAGGAAAAGGGTATGGTAGGCATCAAAGGCCACCGTTCTGTAGGAGGATTCAGGGCTTCTATCTATAATGCGTGTCCGGTAGAGAGCGTAAAGGCACTTATCGCATGTATGCAGGATTTCGAAAAATTACACAAATAAAAAAGGAAAGATTATGAAAGTTCTTGTTGCTACAGAAAAACCTTTCTCAAAGGTTGCCGTAGATGGAATAAAAAAGATAGTAGAAGAGGCCGGATATACATTTGCCGCTCTCGAAAAATATACCGCCGTGTCTGAACTGCTGGATGCGGTAAAAGATGCGGATGCGCTCATCGTCCGGTCCGATAAAGTTACAAAAGAGGTCATAGATGCCGCTCCTTCGCTTAAAATTGTTGTAAGAGCAGGTGCCGGATACGATAATCTCGACCTTAAAGCATGTACGGAGAGGGGAATCGTTGCAATGAACACCCCGGGGCAAAATTCGAATGCCGTTGCAGAACTTGCAATCTGCTTTATGATTTACATGTCGAGAAACCGGCTTACTCCGGGGACAGGCAGCGAACTCAAAGGCAAGACACTTGGCATACAGGCTTACGGAAATGTAGGCCGTCTGGTTGCTTCGCATGCAAAGGGGTTCGGCATGAACATAATGGCATTCGACCCGTTCGTCCCTGCCGAAGCCATTAGGCAGGACGGCGTTGCAGTTGCAAAAGACTTGAATGAACTCTACTCCAAATCAGATTTCATCTCACTGCACATACCGGCTACCGAACAGACAAAGGGTTCCATAGGATATGCTTTGCTGAAACAGATGCCCAAGGGAGGATGCCTTGTGAACACCGCCCGTAAAGAGGTTATAAACGAGGAGGAGCTCGTAAAGGTATTGGAAGAACGGGAAGACCTGAAATATATAACGGATATCGCCGCAACAAATCAGGCTCTACTTGACGAAAAGTTCGGAAAGAGGGTATTTGCCACTCCTAAAAAGATGGGAGCGGAGACAGCGGAAGCAAATATAAATGCAGGATTGGCTGCTGCCAATCAGATTGTAAAGTTCTTCAAGGAGGGCTGCACAAAATTCCAGGTAAACAAATAAGAGAGCTGAAAGGCCATAATAAAGAAAATAGATAATAGAATGGTAAAAGTTAAACCTTTTGCGGCACTCAGGCCGCCCAAAGCATATGCAAAAGAGGTTGCATCCAGACCGTATGACGTTCTGAATTCTCAGGAAGCCAAGGCTGAAGCAACAGAAAAGTCGCTTTTGCACATTATCAAACCTGAGATAGATTTCGACCCTATCATCGATGAGCACTCTCAACAGGCTTATGACAAGGCAATGGAGAACTTCAGGAAATGGCAGGAAAAAGGGTGGCTTGTACAGGATAAAAAAGAGAACTACTATGTATATGCCCAGACAATGGAGGGGCGTACGCAATACGGTCTGGTACTTTGTGCATATGTAGAAGACTATATGACCGGAAAGATAAAAAAACACGAACTTACAAGAAAAGACAAGGAAGAGGACCGGATGATTCACGTAAGGAATCAGAATGCCAATATAGAACCTGTCTTCTTTGCATATCCGGACAATGCAGAAATCAACAAGATCGTCTCTGATGTCATAAAGGGTGAGCCGGAATATGATTTTGTTGCAGATGACGGATTCGGCCACCATTTCTGGGTTATAGACGATGAGAAGACCATAGAACGGATTACCGCTATTTTTGCAACCATTCCTGCATTTTACGTAGCTGACGGACACCATAGAACAGCTGCCGCCGCCCTGGTCGGAGAGGAAAAGAAGAGAAATAACCCCAATCACACCGGCAATGAGGAATACAACTACTTCATGGCTGTGGCATTTCCGGAGAGCCACCTCAAAATTATAGATTACAACCGCGTTGTCAAGGATTTGAATGGCCTTACACCTGAAGAGTTCCTGGCTAAACTGTCGGAAGACTTTATTATAGAAAAGAAAGGGAAAGAGATATACGCACCTTCAGGTCTGCACAACTTCTCCCTTTACATGGGAGGAGAGTGGTACTCAATGCAGGCAAAAGAGGGAAGATACGACGATGCAGACCCTATAGGTGTTCTGGATGTCACTATCCTATCCAATTTGGTATTCGACAAACTGTTGGACATTAAAGATTTGAGAACATCAAAACGAATCGATTTCGTTGGAGGGATAAGGGGATTGGGCGAGTTGAAAAGGCGTGTAGATTCAGGAGAGATGGTTGCGGCGTTCGCCCTCTATCCGGTTTCTATGAAACAGCTCATAGATATTGCCGATACAGGTAATATCATGCCGCCCAAGACAACATGGTTCGAACCTAAGTTAAGGAGCGGACTTACAATCCATAAGTTGGATTGACAGTCATCCTTTCACTGTTAAAACCGCGAGAGGGTGCCCTCCTTTTGGGTCACCCTCTCGTCTGTATAATGCAGAACCGCATCTGTCCTTACGGCTGCTGTCAGAATGAAATAAGGAATTCAAATGTAAGTTTATTGTTGTCCATTTCGTCATTTTCATTGAATTCAGCCAAATCGTCACGTTTGAAATACTGCTCATAATCTATTCTGAAAAGGGCATTCAATTTCTTTACATTGACAATAAAATTCAGACCGGCCGTAATCCTGTTTACACCGAACCCGTTGTCAAGGAAATCATATCCCATGGCATCCCAGCGCAATGCGGGCTCTATGCCGTTGAAAATTTTTCCGTTGCATTCGAATCTGTATGTAGACTGAATATATGAAGCAAAGAGATCGCGCTCATCGAAATAGTTATATCTGTCCATTATTTCAGCCTCTATCTTGAATCTGTCCCTCTTATATCTTATATCCCATCCCCATATAAGATAATCCCGTTCCTCTATGGCAGATGTCCGATAGACTTTTGCAGTCGTTCTCAACCCGTTTTCCATACTTCCGAAAAGCAACCTTCCTCCGAATGTCGGCGGATTTACCCAAAGGGGGTTGTTTATCCCGCCTCCATTGTAGGCACCTGCCTCGATTGCAATCGGAAAGCCCTTTTCCTTTATACGATAAACTATATTGATTCCCAAATCACGGGTGCTGAGGATATACTTCCCTATGAACGGACGGTTTGCAAACGAAAGTGCCGCCGGAGATGTCGTATAACTGTTGAAAATCGGCACGGAATTCTGCCCGAGAATTATTGAGAGCCTTTCGAAGGGTGTAAACTTTCCATACAGGTCCAGTACCTGGAATTCACCGTCACTGCTCAATTCCACGACCGCCTTATAGGAGAAGAATGAAGTGACGACTCCTTTAAAACCTATTCTTGAATTTCTGACAGAGAATCTCGATGCACAATCCTCGGCATCGAACTCATATTTTGCCTTCAGTACGAATTCAGGCTGCAGCAATTTATTATAATCTGGGTCTGCGGAATTTTCAAGCCCCAAGGTATCGCGATTTACGGAAGCTTCAGCTGTTCCGGGAAAAGTAGAAAGAATTATTGTAAAAAATGATATTATCAGCAGAACTCTTTTTGGCATAAATTTACAATTTCACTGTATGTTTTGCAATTCGGCAGCAAAAATAAAAATATTTCACTGAAATGCCCGAAAGTGAAATAAAAACTCACAGAAACTTAACAAAATCTATTTTTCTACATACACAATTCATTTAACCGTACGGTGATCTGTACCCTGCAGTATCGGCAATGGAGCGGTTCCGACGAATTTCATTCGGCCTGATAAAACAAAAGAGTGCTGTAGACAGAACTCTGTCAACAACACTCTTTATAAATTGGCGGCTACCTACTCTCCCACTTGGTTTAGCAGTACCATCGGCACTAATGGGCTTAACTTCTCTGTTCGGAA
>CALVAG010000006.1 GCA_944325445.1 uncultured Bacteroidales bacterium
TAGCATCACATGTCAATTTGCCGATATGGCTCCGTTCTGCGTATATTCGGCTGCGCTTCGCTTGCCGCATATACTGTGTAGCATCACATGTCAATTTGCCGATATGGCTCCGTTCTGCGTATATTCGGCTGCGCTTCGCTTGCCGCATATACTGTTCACGCCTCGGCATAGCAAGAATGTTACTTGTTTACTGTGCCGCAATTTCATATACCCGGGAATGTGAATGTGCCTTTTGGCACATGACATATATTCGCAGCCGCTGCAATTGCAAACAAGTTTACATTGCATGCGTCTCCTCATATATGCAACTTCGTTTCTCACATTCCGGAGTGTGGTATTGCAGGGATGCAAATATTTTTGCTCTGCTCTCGGCTTCTGCGTATATTTGCATCCGCACGGATAATCATATGTATAAGATTTCGGTAATAGGGACAGGCAATCTTGCGACAAGAATTTCCACTGGGCTGCAGCAGGCCGGGCATGAGATAGTTGCAGTATTCGACAGAGACATTGCAAAAGCCGAGCATCTGTCGAGAACCCTTAAAAGATACAAAGGGAAAGCGCTCTTCACTTCTGATTACGGTTCCATACCCGATTCAGACATAATTCTCATAGCGGTCAGCGACGATGCCATTGAAGAGGTGGCAGGCCATTTCAATATGACCGGCGCACTTGTTCTCCACACAAGCGGAGGCACAGAGATGGAGGTGCTCAAACGGTGCGGCATAAAACGTTATGGAGTTCTTTATCCGCTAATGACGCTGAGCAAAAGCAAGAATATCGACCTTAAAATAATTCCGTTTCTTCTGGAGGCGGGAAGTGAGGCTGACATTGAAATTCTGACAGACATCGTGACGTCACTAAAGGCGGAATACAAGATATGCGATTCCAAAAAGCGCCTCGAGATGCATGTGGCCGCCGTTTTTGTCTCCAATTTCGTAAACTACATGCTGATATTGGCATACGAGATTGCAAACCCCGATTATGTATTCCTGCTCCCGCTTGCGATAGAAAGTGTCCGTAAAGGATTCCTGATAGAACCTCAAAAGGTGCAGACCGGTCCGGCAAAAAGGGCCGACATGAAAACTATCGGACGCCATACCGCACTGCTGAAGGAAAGGTTCGGAAAGGAACATTTGGAAGTGTACGAACTGCTTACAAAATCCATAATAAAAAAGTATAACAGCCAGAAAAGCGATATATGAGCAATTACAAGACAAAACTTATAAAGATTAAAGCATTTGCCTTCGATGTAGACGGAGTCTTTACAGACGGCGGCGTTATGGCAACCGAAAACGGCGATCTTATAAGGGTCCACGATTCAAAAGACGGATTCGGTCTGAGAATGGCAGTATTGAAAGGGTATAAAACCGCTATCATAACCGGAGGGACCTCCGAATCCATAAGAAAAAGATTTCTGGGGATAGGGGTAAAGGAGGAGGATATCTATCTGAAAAGCCGAGATAAAGTTCCCGATTTTCATGACTTTTGCAAAAGACATGGCCTAAAGGCGGAAGAGGTGGCCTTTGTAGGAGACGATTTGCCCGATGTGCCGATTCTCAAAGTCTGCGGCCTGGCGGTATGCCCTGCGGATGCAGTTGCCGAAGTAAAGGAGGTTTGCGACTATATTTCGCTCTACAACGGAGGCAAGGGTTGTGTAAGGGATCTGATAGAGCAAGTTTTGAAAATTCACGGGAAATGGGTTTTCGACCCTGTCGCCTATTCAGGCTAATTACAGAAAAGATGTTACTCACCAGGCTTCTTAAAGACAAAAAGGTTATCCTTGCTTCAGGCTCCCCGCGCAGGCATGAGCTGTTGCGCGGGCTTGGCATAGAATTTACCATAGATACGGAAAACTCCTTCAGGGAGGAATATCCGCCGGAATTGCACCATACCAAAATACCGCAATACCTTGCGATAGGAAAGTCTCACGGATTCCACAGACCGTTAAGTGAAAATGAAATACTTATTACAGCAGACACCATGGTTCTCTGCGGCAACGACATTATGGGAAAGCCCAAGAGCCGCACGGAGGCAATGGCAATGCTTAAAGCGCTTCAGGAGAACCGGCATACCGTACTTACGGGTGTCTGCATAAGAAGCGCCGCAAAAGAGAGAGCCTTTACCTGCTCTTCTACGGTATGGTTCGGCAAATTGACAAATGAAGAGATAGAATATTACATAGACAATTACAAGCCGTACGACAAAGCCGGCTCATACGGCGTACAGGAATGGATAGGCTATGTAGCGATAAAGGGGATAGAAGGTTCTTATTTCAATGTCATGGGACTGCCGGTGCAGCGGCTATACACGGAGCTTAAGAGATTCGTTGCATATTAGGATCTTCCCCGTATCTATCAACGCTCTCAACGCATCTATATAGAGTTTCCTGTTGTCCGCGGCAAATGTGGCCACATCTTCTAAAGTTGTCGTTTCGCCCCTGCCCTGCCGCTCCGTTATGAATGCAGCAATATTCCCGGCCGCCCTTTCGAGTTCTGCGGGATAGTTGTCCCTGTTGCGCTTATCTATGCAGACATCGCATATACCGCAATCATGCTCCGCCTGTTGCGAAAAATAGTGTATGAGCTGGCGGCTGCGGCATTCCGAACTGTTCTTCACATATGATATTATACTCTCTATCCTTTCTGCAAAAAGTTTCTTTCTGAACAGGTACCCCTCCTCGTCGATTCTCAGATTCGGCTCTACGAGCCTTTCGTTCTTTAAAATAATGAAGGTTCCACGCTTTTGGGGAATATATTTCACTACGTGATATACATCCGCCAGCTCTTTCAGTTTGGATTTTACGCCATCCGCCGAATCGAGCGTAAGTTTTGCGATATATTCCTCGTCTATCGGGGTCAATTTGCTGAAAAGTCCCGTGTATATCCGCATGACCGCCTTTATGAATGTGTCAAGGGTGACATTCTTGAGCTGCAAATCGTACAGTTCATCCCGGTTCACCGTAAACAGCAGTCTCGAGGGATTGTCCAGCTCATCCGTAAATTCCCAATACCCTTGCTCTTCTATATGCTTTATTGCATAGTAGGTTTTTGCCACATTCAATGAGAATGAACGTGCAAAATTATACACGTCAAAAAGATGAATACTGTTTCCGCCCTCTTCATAGGGAATTTTGAGATATAGGAAGACCTTCTGGTATATATCTCTTATGAAGTCAGTTTCGGGAAAATTGACGGAATGGATCAATCTCAACCTTCTTATATCGTTTTCATTCCAAAGCAGCGTTGCATAGGCCCTTTTTCCATCTCTTCCGGCACGGCCAGCCTCCTGGAAATATGCCTCGAGCGATTCGGGAAGGTCGAAATGAAGTACGAACCGTACATCAGCCTTGTCGATTCCCATCCCGAAAGCATTTGTCGCGACTATTACCCTGATATCGTTTTTCTGCCACAAGTTCTGTTTTTCCGAACGTTCCCTGCCGCTTAGGCCTGCATGATAAAAATCGGCCCTGATACCATTTGCATTTAAGAATTTTGCAATCTCTTCGCACTTTTTGCGCTCTCTCATATAGACTATTCCGCTTCCGTTTATATTATTGCATATCCTTAAAAGATTGCCGAATTTATTTTCCGTCTTGCGCACCACATATGAAAGATTTTTCCGCTCGAAACCCGTAGAGATAATCTTCGGGTTTTTAAATGCGAGTTTATGTACGATATCCTCGGCGACCTCCTTTGTAGCCGTTGCAGTGAGCGCGACTGTCGTAACGTCTCCTATTATTTTTTTTATTTCGCATATCTGCAAATATGAAGGTCTGAAATCATAACCCCATTGGGAAATGCAATGGGCTTCATCCACTACAAGATAGTTTATGTTCATTTTTGCTACCCGGGCCATAAACAACTGCGAGCGCAGCCTTTCAGGCGAGACATACAAAAATTTATAGTCGCCGTAAATGACATTGTCCAATGCGGCATCGATTTGCCGGTACGACATTCCAGAATAGACAGCCACTGCGCCTATGCCCAAAGAGTTCAATCTTTGAACCTGGTCTTTCATGAGGGCGATAAGCGGAGAGACGACAAGGCATGTTCCCTCCCTGGCCATGGCAGGGACCTGGAAACAGATCGATTTTCCGCCCCCGGTAGGCATCAGGGCCAACGTATCGCAGCCGGCCGTTATCGAACTTATAATCTCCTCCTGTCCCTCTCTGAAAGATTTATACCCCCAATATCTCTCCAGGATTTCATTTAGCATAAAAGTTGCACAATTTTTGCATAGATTAAGCGAATTTACAACTTTTTTGTGATTCTTTATAAGAGATTGACTATTTTTGCCACGCTGGAAACAGGCGATAGAATTAGGAACTTTTAACAAACTATATTATGTCTAAATTAGATTTAAGCAAATACGGTATTACCGGTGTTAAAGAAATTTTGTATAACCCGTCATACGAGAAGCTCTTCGAAGACGAGACCGCTCCGGACCTGACTGGTTATGAAGTCGGACAAGTTACTGAACTTGGCGCAGTTAATGTAATGACAGGTGTTTACACAGGTCGTTCTCCCAAAGATAAATTCTTTGTAATGGACGAGACCTCAAAAGATACCATCTGGTGGACATCGGATGAATATAAAAACGATAACAAACCTGTAAGCAAGGAGACTTGGGCAGAATTGAAGAAGCTTGCCCAAAAAGAGTTGTCAAACAAGAAACTTTATGTAATGGATACGTTCTGCGGTGCAAATGAGAACAGCAGAATCAAGGTCCGTTTCATCATGGAAGTTGCATGGCAGGCTCACTTCGTGAAAAACATGTTCATACGTCCTACAGAAGAGGAACTGGCCAATTACGGCGAGCCGGATTTCGTAGTTCTCACAGCTTCAAAAGCCAAGGTGGAGAACTACAAGGAGCTCGGGCTGAATTCGGAGACTGCGGTAGTGTTCAACCTTACCGAGAAGATGCAGGTTATCCTGAACACATGGTACGGCGGCGAGATGAAGAAAGGCATGTTCTCATACATGAACTATCTGCTTCCTCTCAAGGGCATAGCTTCGATGCACTGCTCTGCAAACACCAACGAAAAGGGCGAGACCGCAATTTTCTTCGGCCTTTCGGGAACTGGCAAGACAACCCTTTCCACAGATCCCAAACGCCAGCTTATCGGTGACGACGAACACGGCTGGGACGACGAGGGCATCTTCAACTTCGAAGGCGGCTGCTATGCAAAGGTTATCAACCTCAGCAAAGAGGCAGAGCCGGATATCTACAATGCAATCAAGAGAAACGCTCTCCTGGAGAATGTTACGGTAGACAAAAACGGCAAGATAGATTTCAGCGACAAGAGTGTTACCGAAAACACCCGTGTATCTTACCCTATCTACCATATCAAAAACATTGTAAAACCCGTATCGAAGGCACCTGCGGCCAAGAAGGTAATCTTCCTTTCGGCAGATGCGTTCGGAGTGCTTCCTCCGGTTTCGATACTTACACCCGAGCAGACAAAATATTACTTCCTTTCAGGCTTTACCGCCAAACTGGCAGGTACCGAAAGAGGCATTACCGAGCCGACACCTACATTCTCTGCCTGCTTCGGCGCTGCATTCCTTTCGCTTCACCCTACAAAATATGGTGAGGAGCTGGTTAAGAGAATGGAGCAGTCGGGTGCAAAGGCATACCTTGTAAATACAGGTTGGAACGGTACCGGAAAACGAATCTCTATCAAGGACACACGCGGAATCATCGATGCAATTCTCGACGGTTCAATCGATAAGGCTCCTACAAAACATATTCCTTACTTCAACTTCGAGGTTCCTACAGAACTTCCGGGAGTAGACCCTAAGATTCTCGATCCTCGCGACACCTACGCTTCAGCAGAGCAGTGGGATGAGAAAGCTAAGGATTTGGCTTCACGCTTTATCAAGAACTTCACCAAATTTACCTACAACACGGCAGGTAAGGCTTTGGTAAGTGCAGGTCCGCAACTTTAATCGGAAATTCTATTAAAGTATAAATAACAAGAGGCTGACTAAATATTTAGTCGGTCTCTTTTATTATGGGTTATGGGCCGCTGACTCTACCGAATCATGAAAGATCAAAAGGTATAGACATGAGAGGCCGTTCTGCGGGGCAAGGGCTCCACTATAAGGTCCCTTCCGAGAGAAACGCCTATTGAATCCAACATCGTTTTCATAGAACCGACGGCAAGTTGCGGGGTATTGTTGTTCTCGCTCAGATGGCAGAGAAAAACGGCTTTCAACTCTCTGTTGTAAACCCGTTTAACCAGTTCGGCAGCCTTATCGTTGCTCAAATGGCCGTTGCCGGAGACAATTCTCTCCTTCAGATGCTGTGAATAATGGCCGTCTATCAGCATCTGTATATCATAATTGCTCTCCAATATCAGGACATTCGCATCAGATGCATATTTGACCAATTCCGGGGTTATATCGCCCACATCGGTAGCAAGCGTAATTTTAACTCCGTCTATTACCATATGATACCCGACCGTTTCAGATGCATCGTGAGGTACTGTGAACGGGGTGATTTCTATATCGTCTATAATATTTCCGCTTCCGTTTTCGGTATAACGGACACACCCCGACAATCGCCCGCGCGTACAAAAGTGATAAGCCAGCACGGAATGGAGTTTTTTTGTTGCATAAACCGGCAGTTTCATTCGCTCTGCGAGCGTACCTATGCTTTTGATGTGATCTATATGTTCATGCGTTATAAGAATGAATTTGATGGAATCCATGGCTATACCATGTTCTGCCAGCCGTTTTTTTATTGTCCGCGGCCCGATTCCGGCATCTATCAGAAATGCACTCCTCTCATTTCCTATATAATAACAGTTTCCGTTGCTGCCACTGGAGAGACTTATAAACTTAACCATTGGCCAAAGCCCTCCTCACCTGCTCCGTAAACGGTTTTTCCACATCATACAGGCATGTAATGAATCCCAAACCGGCAGCCGCCTCGATATTTGCCGGAGAGTCGTCTATAAAGAGCGTTTCACCGCTGTTTGCACCTGCAATACTGAGGGCTTTAAGAAAAATCTTTTCCGAAGGTTTCGACATATTCATCTTATACGAACAGAACATTTCAATAAAAAGTTCTTTGAATTGATAACCGTAATTCTGTTCGAATTCCTTGTTTATATGCGTAAACGAAATAGGGTTATTGTTACTCAGCAAATAGAGTCTGTACTCTTCTTTCAGCTCCCTCAGCATGGCCTCACGCTCAGCAGGCAGAGGGTCGAGAAAAAGGTTCAACGCATTATCGATCTGTTCATCCGTTATGTTGTTATCGGATGAAATCTCCCTTACGCAATCCCTGAACTGCCCGGCAGAAATATCGCCGTTTTCGAACCTGGCAAAGAAACCCTTTTGCAAATATGGATTCAGATAGTCTGCAAACTTCTCTATTCCCAATGACCTGAAGGCATTCAATGTACGTTCCTTATTAAGCGGGACCAAAACACCTCCCATGTCAAAAAAGATATTCTTTATCATCAGTCGAGTTCTCCTATCAGTTTCTTGAACAGGAAGCCCATTCTTGCGGCCGCAGCATTGGCCTCCTTCACAACGTCATCTCCGTCATTTACATAATCATCTGCATAGTCGTCATGAGCCTCGTTCGTAATTACCGACATTCCGAACACCGGAATGCCGCAATGACGTGCGACAATCACCTCGGGTATTGTAGACATTCCTACTGCATCCGAACCCATAAGCCGATATAGCTTATACTCTGCAGGGGTTTCGTATGTCGGGCCCGTACTTGCAAGATATACTCCTTTCTGTAATTTTATCTTATTCTCTGCAGCTATGGATTCCATCTTTTTTATGAGCAGGGGATCATAAGGGCGCGTCATATCCGGGAACCTCGGGCCGAATTCATCCATATTCTTGCCGATAAGAGGATTCGGCAAAAGATTTATATGGTCCTTTATAACCATAAGGTCGCCCCTTCTGTAATTGAAGTTTACGCCTCCTGCAGCGTTCGAAACAAAAAGATACCTTATGCCAAGCATACTCATTACCCTTATCGGCAAAGTCACCTGCTCCATACTGTATCCTTCGTAGTAGTGAAATCTGCCTTGCATGGCTATCACATATTTCCCGTTCAAAAAGCCTGCTATCAGATTGCCTTTATGACCTACTGCCGTGGATTTTGAAAAATAGGGCACATCCGAATATGGTATCACCGACTTCTCTTCTATTTCATCCGCGAGATTGCCGAGACCGCTTCCCAGAACTATTCCTGCCACAGGAGTCCTGCCATCCAGTTTTTCTCTGACAAAGGCTGCTGCCGCACTTATTTTTTCAACTCTTTCGTCCATATCATCAAATATTTAGTCTTCCGTATATTCTCCTTACATTTTCCAGGATCTCCTCCTCGCCGTTTACATGCCTGTTCTCCATTACAATATCGCCGTTGCATATTACCGTATCCACACATGAGCTGTTTGCCGAATAGATAAGGTTTGCAAGAAAATTGTAATTTGGCGTAAAGGCATAATTGTCTATATCTATCAGTACCATATCAGCCAATTTACCCTCTTCTATGGAACCGCAGTCTAAATCGAGCGCCTTCGCTCCATTGACGGTAGCCATATCCATCAACTCATTCAACGGCATGACGGTCGGGTCTTCCCTCCAGGCTTTCTGTACAAGGGCTGCAGTCTTCATTGCCTCAAGCATATCGAGATTATTCGAGGATGCACATCCGTCGGTACCCAATGTTACTGTCAGGCCTGCATCCTTGAACTCTTTATATTTGAACTTATAGCCTGAGGCCAGTTTCAGATTTGAATTAATGTTATGCACAATCTTTACATCGTGCAATGCCAGAAGCTCTATATCCTTTTCGCTCATCCAGACACAGTGCGCAGCCAGAACTTTGGGAGAGAGCATGCCGAGGCTCTCCAGATATCCTGTAGGCGAAAGTTTGTGCAATCTGAACGAATCTTCCTGTTCTTTGGCCGTTTCGCTCAAATGGATATGGAGCAGAAGATTGTTTTTCACCGCGAAATCATTTGCCCAAAGCATCAGGCTTCCGCTTACGCTATATGGGGCATGCACGGCAACCGTAAATTTGTTGAGCCCGCTCCATGACGCCGACTTCTCATACACCTTTAAACACTCCTCCTTAAGATATTCATCTTTCGAAGTGTCGTTCATATCCAGAAAAACATAGGAATTCATGGAACGCAGCCCCATCTCGGCTATCGCCTTTACCGCCGTGTCCGTCATCCAGTACTGGTCGTTGAAAGTGGTGGTGCCGCTTTTCAACATTTCCAGGCAGGCCAGTCTGGTTCCCCAATAGATCATCTCTTCATCCAGTCTGGGCTCGACTTTCCATATATACGAAAGCCATTCGTTCAATTTTGCGTCTTCGTATATGCCACGCATCAAAGTCATTGCACTATGGGTATGCATATTTATCAATCCCGGTATGACAGCCTTGCCTTTGGCCTCTATGATTTTCGCCGCCTTTGTTGTAGTATCGTCATAAACAGTCTCGCAACAGGAGATTTTCTTTATGATATTACCTTCTATCAGGATATTTTTTTCCTCACCGTCCAATAAAACATTTTTGATGATAATCCTCTTCATATATCCAATTTCTGCCTAAATTTGTCAAAGTTACTAAAATTTAAACAACTCCTGCATGAAATTGCTCTGGGCAGACATAAATGCCTCCTATTCGCATTCGAACCTGGCCTTTCCGGCAATGGAGGCGCAAATGCCGCCATCCTTAAGAGCGGAGTGCGAATGGGAAGTCGTCGGCGGTACACTCAAATCTCCGCAGGAGGAGCTGGTAATGAAGATTGCAAACTTCAAGCCGCAATATATTTTCGCGACAGCCTGGCTTTTTAACATAGAGTACCTGCTTTCCGTCATAGAAAAGAGCGTCATCCTTCTGCCCGGTACCAAAGTCATTCTGGGAGGCCCGGAATTTTTGGGAGACAACTCGGATTTCCTGTTGAAACACCCTTTTGTAACGGCCGTATTCAGGGGCGAGGGAGAAGAGGTTTTTCCCCTGTTGATATCATCGCTCCTCAAATGCAGGTCAATGGAGGATAATCTTGCCATGCAATTGAAGGAGATTCCCGGTATAGAATACATCAGCGACGGGAAATACATAAGGAAGAGCGCCGTAAGGGTAAAAAACTTCGCCGGACTCAATCCTCCGGAAAGCTCCCGGTTCTTCAACTGGCAAAAACCGTTTGTACAGATCGAAACATCGCGAGGGTGCTTCAACAGCTGCAGATTCTGCGTGAGCGGTAGAGAAAATCCGGAAGTTGAAAACATAGAGATCGATACGATAGAAAAGCGTATCGGGAATATTCTTTCACACGGCATAAAAGAGATACGCATCCTCGACAGGACCTTTAACGGAAATGCAAAAAGGGCTGCCGGCCTCATAGAACTGTTCAGGAAATTTCATGGAAGCATAAAATTCCATATCGAGATACATCCCGCATTTATAAATGAGAATCTGACAGATAGACTTAAAAAATGCGGCAAGGGAGTGCTGCATGTAGAAGCCGGTCTTCAAAGTCTCGATAACGAAGTTATAAAACTGTGCAACCGCAAAGGTGAGCCTGCCGCTGCAATAAAGGGATTGAAGAGGCTGTTGGAATGCGGAAATTTTGAAGTACATACAGACCTGATAGCAGGGTTGCCCGGTTACAGCTATGTACGGCTCCTCTCCGATGTAAAAGAGCTGGTGCTGCTCGGAGCGGATGAGATACAGCTCGAATTGCTGAAACTGCTCCCCGGAACATGTTTCAGGGAGAAAAGCCCGGAATTCGGCATAAGATATTCTCCGCGCCCGCCTTATGAGGTCCTCTCCAACAAAGAAATAGGATATACGGAACTATATTGTGCAAAAATCCTGTCGAAAATTCTGGAATACTGGTATAACGACCCCCTATGGCGTGATTTTACCAGAACAATGGTTGCACACGGGGATGATTACCTGGAAAAACTCATTGCATATCTCGACAGAAGGAATTTCCTGTATACCGTGTATAGCCTCGAAGGGAAATCGATATTGCTCCATTCATTTTGCAAGGCCCTATATCCCGGCTGTATCGGCAAATTCACGCTTTACTGGGTCCGTTGCGGGCTATCGCTGAAAAAAGAGCCGGCCTCGTTGCTGAAACGGTGGTGGCCCGGAAAAGAGAAGATACCGAATCCGATATACGAGAGAGAAAACCCGAGAGCAAATTATTACCTTCTGGAGAACGATGGTCTAAGATATTGGTTCATGTTCGATTACACTGCAGATCGTCACAGACCGGTAAAGGAGAAAATAGAAAAATTATAAGAAAAGAGCCGGAATAAGTCATATATGGCACAATTTTTAAATATAGAGATTAATGATTAAGGCATTTTTTGGTAAATTAGCGAACAAGTTTAAGAACGCCTCGCCTATCATGCAGGGAATGATTATTCTTGCAATTATACTGATAATAGGTATTCTTTTAAGATGGGACCACATAATAGAGCAGGTGACGGGAAGTTTCAGATTTTTAAACGGAAAATAGCATGGCAGTAGAAGGAATCATAATAGTAGACAAGGAGAGATGCAAAGGATGCGGCATATGTGTAATAAACTGTCCTACAAAAACACTCTCACTCTCCAAAGAGGTAAACGGGAAGGGATATAATTATGTGTATATGGCAAAAGAAGGATGTATAGGATGTGCGAATTGCGCAGTAGTATGCCCCGATTCAGCGATTGTAGAGGTTTACAGGGGCAGAGTATAAAAATCAAGGAGAAGATATGTCGGAAAAGATATTGATGAAAGGCAACGAAGCCATAGCTTACGGAGCCATAAGATGCGGATGCGACGGATATTTCGGCTATCCCATAACACCGCAGTCGGAGATAATGGAGACTCTTATGGAGTTGCAGCCGTGGGAAAGCACGGGAATGGTCGTTTTGCAGGCCGAAAGCGAAACGGCCTCCATAAATATGCTCTACGGGGGAGCGGCGACCGGCAAAAAGGTAATGACATCGTCCAGCAGCCCGGGAATAAGCCTGATGTGCGAAGGGCTCAGCTATCTGGCGGGAGCCGAATTGCCGTGTCTTGTCGTAAATGTAATGAGAGGCGGCCCGGGACTGGGAACCATTCAACCGAGCCAGGCAGATTACTTCCAATGCGTAAAGGGCGGCGGCCATGGAGACTACCGGATGATTGTGCTTGCTCCCGCCTCTGTACAGGAGATGTATGATTTTGTAGACAAAGCCTTTTCCCTGGCTTTCAAATACAGAATACCGGCCATGATTCTTGCAGACGGCGTTATCGGGCAGATGATGGAAAAGGTAGAGTTGCGGGCCCCCAAACCCAGAAGGAGCGAAGAACAGATAGAACGGGAATGCGGCAGCTGGGCCACGACAGGCAAGAAGCCTGACAGGGAGAGGAACGTCATAACATCCCTGGCGCTGGATGCCCCTGTACAGGAGCAATTCAACATCAAGCTTATAAACAAGCATAAGGCAATAGAAGAGAATGAAGTTCTCTACTCCACATACATGACAGATGATGCCGAATATCTGATTATAGCATATGGCAGCATGTCACGAATTGCCGAAGCCGTCATCGACATGGCCCGTTCCGAGGGATACAAGTTAGGGCTGCTGCGCCCGATCACCCTGTTTCCGTTCCCCAAGAAAGCGATAGATGCGTTTACGGATAGGGTAAAATCCATTCTGACCATAGAGCTCAATGCAGGACAGATGGTAGAAGATGTAAGACTTGTGGTAAACGGCAGAATTCCTGTAAATTTTTACGGGAGATACGGCGGTATGGTACCATCACCGGATGAAATCCTGACTGAATTTAAGAAGAGTATAAAATAGCGGGTTATGGAGAGAGAAAAATTGATAAAGGAAGAGAATTTGGCATACAGGAAGACTCCGCTGCTTACAGATGCCGTCATGCACTATTGTCCCGGATGCACTCATGGGACAATTCATAAAATGATAGCCGAAGTCATCGAAGACATGGGAATTCAGGAAAAGACTATAGGAATATCCCCTGTCGGATGTGCAGTATTTGCATATAATTATATAGATATAGACTGGCAACAGGCCGCACATGGAAGAGCCCCGGCACTCGCCACTGCAATAAAACGCCTGAATCCGTATAAGTATGTCTTTACATATCAAGGTGACGGAGACCTTGCCTCTATAGGCACCTCAGAGGTAATACACGCGTGCAACAGAGGGGAAAATATTGTCATCATATTCATTAACAATGCAATATATGGCATGACGGGCGGACAGATGGCTCCTACCACCCTTTTGGGACAAATTACATCGACTACACCGTACGGCAGGCGCTCCGACCTTAACGGATTCCCCCTCAAAATGACAGAGATTGTAGCGAAATTAGACGGGACATGTTATGTCACAAGACAATCGGCGCACACTCCCCTTGCTGTCAGAAAATGCAAAAAGGCAATAAGAAAAGCTTTCGAAAACTCCATGCTCAACAAGGGAACATCATTTATAGAGATTGTAAGCACCTGTAATTCCGGGTGGAAGCTGTCACCTGTCAAGGCAAACAAATGGATGGAAGAGAATATGTTCCCGTTTTATCCGCTCGGAGATGTAAAAGACAGATAAAAAAGTTATGAAAGAAGAGATAATAATAGCAGGTTTCGGGGGGCAAGGAGTCCTCTCCATGGGCAAGATTCTGGCATATTCCGGGATAATGCAGGACAAGGAGGTTACATGGATGCCGTCGTACGGTCCGGAGATGAGGGGAGGAACGGCAAATGTAACGGTCATAATAAGCGATAATAAGATAAGTTCCCCCGTATTGGCGAAATTCGATACGGCCATCATTCTGAACCAGCAATCGATGGACAAATTCGAACATGCGGTAAAAAGCGGAGGTCTGCTTATATATGACCCTAACGGAATCACCCGCCACCCGGCAAGGAGAGATATAACGGTATGTGCCATAGAGGCGGCGGATGAAAGCGCCAAGCTGGGAAATGCAAAAACATACAATATGATAGTAATGGGGGCATTTTTAAAGATGAAGCCCATTTTATCGATGGAAAACATAATCAAGGGGCTGAAAAAATCCATTCCTGAAAGAAACCATCATCTGATAAACGCAAATGAACAGGCCATAGGAACGGGTATGGATAAAGTAAAAATCCTCAATAAGATTTAGCTATTTATCTAATTTATTACTAACTTTGCAACGACAGTGTTATGGGCGAAGAGAGTCAAATAATAACAAAATTAAAAGGGCATATCGAGCATATCATTTCGTGCTACGAAGGCGCTCTTTTCGAGAAATCGGAATTGGAAAAAAAACTCTCGGAGGCCCAGAACGATTTGGAAAAATATAAAACAAGAGTTAAAGAGTTAGAAGACAAATTAGAAAAAAGACAATTGACGACTGCTTTTGAAGCATCATCACAAGATATGAAAGAGGCCAGACAAAGAATAGCCAAAATCGTTAGAGAAATTGATAAATGTATCTCTCTGCTAAATAATTGATAATGGAAGAAAAACAACGAATTAAAATCACTATTGCCGGAAAGGTTTACGCCCTTCGGGTCGAGACTTCGCAGGAAGAGGAGATTTTAAGGTTGGCTGCAAAAAAGATAGATGAAACTATAAACAGATTGAAGCAGAATTTTTCCGGAGGGATCAACAGCGACGATCAGGACTACCTCGCAATGGCGACTTTATCCATAGCGACAGAGCTGATCGGCAATAAAAAGAATAATGAGACGGAAAGGCTCATGGAGAGCCTCGAGTCATTGGATAAACAATTGACAGAATATATTCAATCCTCTAGCCGTTAAACGATTGCTCTTTGCGAAAATCAACATTAATTAACAATACCGAGCAATCGGCTGACAAAAACAGGCCTGGGTTACCCTTCGGGGGATTCCGTTTTTACGGGACGTTGGAAGTTTGCGTTAATAACCGGAGCTCAAATCTTACTTTTTCAGGTTTTTCTGAAAACAGCATTTGTTTAACGGCTTCTTTTTTACCTTGTGTGTCGGTCGATTGTATATATGTTTAACAATTATATATACCACGCACGATGGAGACTGTTACAATTATTATCGTTTCACTGATAGGCGCCCTGGCCGGTGCAGGCATAGGGTTCTATTTTGTAAATAGCATATTCCTAAAACGCAAGAAAGAGGAAATTATCAAAGAGGCCGAAGCCAAAGGCGAAAGCATTAAAAAGGAGAAGATTTTTCAGGCCAAAGAGAAGTTCCTGCAACTTAAAAGCGAACACGAGCAGTATATCAATGAAAAGAACAACAACATCCAGCAAATAGAAAATCGCGTCAAGCAAAAGGAGCTGATAATAAATCAGCAAAACAGCGAAATTTCCAGAAAGCAGAGCGAAATCGATAAAATAAAGGAAAACATTTCGCATCAGCTCACTATCGTAAACAAGAAATCCGAAGAGTACGAAAAACTCAAGCAGGAGGTAATAGAAAAAATCGAGAATGTTGCCGGAATGTCCGCAGCGGAGGCAAAAGCCCAGTTGGTGCAACAGATGAAAGACGAAGCCAGGACCGAGGCCATGTCATATATAAATGACGTTATGGACGAGGCCCGTCTCAATGCATCTAAAGAGGCAAAAAGAATTATCATAAACACAATACAGCGTACAGCATCGGAGACGGCCATAGAAAATGCCGTTACGGTATTCAATATCGAGAGCGACGAGATCAAAGGCCGCATTATCGGAAGGGAGGGAAGAAATATCAGGGCATTGGAGGCTGCTACCGGAGTGGAGATAGTAGTAGACGACACTCCTGAGGCGATTCTGCTTTCCGCTTTCGACCCTGTAAGAAGAGAAGTTGCAAGGCTCGCGCTTCACCAGCTCGTAACCGACGGAAGAATCCATCCTGCCCGTATAGAAGAGGTGGTCGCCAAGGTCCAGAAACAGCTCGATGACGAAATTATGGAGACCGGCAAGCGCACATGCATCGATTTGGGGGTTCACGGACTGCATATAGAGTTGGTAAAGATGATAGGAAGGATGAAGTACCGCTCATCTTATGGACAAAACCTGCTGCAGCACTCCCGGGAAGTTGCAAATATCTGCTCCATTATGGCTGCGGAATTGGGACTCAATCCTAAGGCGGCAAAGAGGGCAGGATTGCTGCATGATATAGGCAAAGTCGCTACAGAGGAGGAGAATGAACTCCCGCATGCAATATTGGGTATGAAGATTGCGGAAAGGTATAAGGAGAAATCCGAAATTTGCAATGCAATCGGAGCGCACCATGAAGAGATAGAGATGAGTTCGCTGCTATCCCCTTTGGTTATGGTCGGAGATGCCATTTCCGGAGCGAGACCTGGAGCAAGAAGGGAGGTGATAGAATCATATATCAAGAGACTTCAGGACATGGAGAATATCGCACTCTCCTACCCCGGTGTCACCAAGACATATGCAATACAGGCCGGCAGGGAATTGCGTGTAATCGTAGGCAGTGAACAGGTATCGGACCAGGAGGCAGAGAAACTTTCTACAGAAATCGCAAAGAAAATACAGGATGAGATGGTATATCCAGGTCAGGTAAAGATAACGGTAATCAGAGAAACCCGTTCGGTAAGTTTTGCCAGATAAAAAATATAAAGCAGGCAATAAAAAATCCCGTCGATAAGTGACGGGATTTTTTATTGTCCTATCCAGCATCCGGAAAAAGCAGGGCTTTATCGCGTTTCAGCGCATCTGCCGTCCAACTTTCCGGAACGAACTTCCAGTTGTTCCAATCCTTGATATTCTTGTCTTCGCCGTTCATATACATGTTGTAGATAAGGGTGCGCAAATCATCCAGTTTCTTCACCACTATTGAAGAGAGCGAATCAGCGGCGATTCCGGCCCCTTTCACAAGCAAGTCGCCCCCACCGCTTGCCCTGTAGGAGGAGAGCGCTACGGTATAGAGAGAATCTGCATGGAAAGGCCTGCCGTCGCTCATTCTCTTTATTGCAATTCTCTTCCCGAAGGGCTGCCTTACATCTACCTCATAATCGATATTTGCCGCCGAATCAAAATTATACGGCATGTTCCTGAATGAATACCTGTTCCGGTAATTTCCCTCTGAAGTATCATGCACAAGGTTTATGATATGGTCATTTTTATGCTTCATCGTAGCGATCCAGTAATTGTAGCTGCATTCCAGATAATCTTTTATCTGCCTGCCGTCAAGCTCGATTACGAAAAGCTGGTTTTCGAACGGATATATTGTAAAAAGCCCTTGAAAGTCAAAATCTCCCGCCTTGATGATGCCATTGGTTGTCAGAGGGGCGGCGAATGAGATATCCGCGCCGGAGGCATTGAGCTGAATCGAATGGATGAGGCTCATATAGTCTGACGGTCCGAAATAGGCATCGCAAGTCTGCATATCCTTTTCAAGTCTGCCTACTTTCCCGTTTGTAAAACTTTTGACTCTGTTGAAATACTCCTTGAAATGCGCTATATAGGCTTCGTCCTTTTCTACGTTCTCCATAGGGAGAAGCTCTCCGCCGATATGCTTGCCTACAAGGGAATCTGCAGAGAATTCCAGTTCTATATCTGCATGAGAAAGATATTGTGCGCGGCATGCACCCTCCAGAAGGAGTGTCGAGTCTGTTCCGTTGAAAATCTTTTCGCAGCATCTCTGGTGGTCATGTGCGGCAAATATCACATCCACGCCTTGCAGTCTCGAGGCAAGATACCTTGCCGGATTTTCAAGATCGTTGCTGCCGTCGCCCAGTCCGGCATGAATGGCAAGTACGGTTATATCCGGATTTTCCGTTTTTTTCACCGCTTTTATTAGCGAATCGGCGATATGTTCTATTTCAACAAAATGCATTCCGCTCCAGAGCGATTCGTCGAGCCATGATTTGATATTAGGATTTGTCATTCCTATAACGGCCACTTTCAGCCCGCCCCGTTTGATAATAGCATACTCTTTGAAATAGCTTCCGGAACCGTCATTTTTAGGAGAGTTGGCAGCCAGATAGGGAATTTTCAATTCGGAAAGCAACCTGTCGTAAACCTTATGGCCGGTCTCGACGTCATGGTTTCCGACAATGAGCGCATCATAATCCAAATACTCCGATATTCGGGTAAACAGGTGCCGGCCCTCCGTCCGGTTCGTATCTATATAATTCGAATAGTACGATGCATTATCGCCCTGAAGCGCATCACCTATATCGAGCAGCAATATATTATCCTTGCCTGCAGACGCCCGCTGAGCTTTCATATATGACGATATGTTCGCCAAAGAGACTCTATTTGCCCTGTTGCCTGAATAGAGACTGTCGAAAAATTTCCCATGCAGGTCGTTGGTAGCATAGATTTGAAGTCTGTATTTGCCCTCCTTTTTGCCGCTGCATGCGCATACCGCAGCAAGAAGCATTGCCAGAACTGTGATTTTCAGAAATTTCATTTTATATCCTCTTTTTATATATCTTATCTATTATCATCGCAATGGCGCCGTCACCGGTAACATTGCCGGCTGTTCCGAAACTGTCCATCGTTATATAAAGCGCTATCATGAGCCCTTGAAGCGTTTCGTCGAACCCGAGCATGGAGGAGAGCAGTCCGAGGGAGGCCATTATCGCTCCTCCGGGAACTCCCGGCGCGGCAACCATGGCAATCCCGAGCATGCAGATAAAGCCTGCATATAGCTCGAATGAATACCCGATTCCGCCGGCCCACATTATCGCTACCGCACATGCGACAATCTTAAGTATGCTTCCGGAAAGATGGATGGTTGCGCAAAGCGGTATCACGAATCCGGCTATATCTTCGTTGATTCCGTTCTTTTTAGCCTGGGCCAATGTCACAGGAATAGTTGCGGCCGAAGATTGTGTCCCCAACGCCGTCATATAGGCCGGCAGCATGGTAAGGAGCGATTTCAGGGGATTTTTCTTTGAAATAAGGCCCGCCACGGCAAACTGGAAAAGCAACAGGATTATATGCATGACAAAAATGAGCACAATCACTTTTATGAACATCTTGAGTATCATGCCGACCTGTCCTTCGGCCCCTATCTTCAGAAAGATAGTGAAGATATACAGCGGCAAAACCGGTATAATCACCTTTTTTATGAGGACGGTTATAAGCTCGCCGAATTCTGAAAAGCCCCGTTTGAGCGCATCTCCTTTCAGGGCGACTGTTCCCAATCCCAAAACGAAAGAGATAATCAGGGCGGCTGTCACATCCATAACAGGCGGCATCTCCACCGTAAAATATGGCTTTATAACGGCAGAGGCCATATCGCTCACCTCTCCCATCGAAGAATTGCTCTCCAGAATATACGGATATACCGCATTGCAGGTAAAATAGGAGAAAAAACCGGCTATCAGCGTAGAAATATATGCTATGGCTACAGTCATTCCCAAAAGTTTTCCTGCACCGCTTCCGATTTCCGCTATTCCCGGAACAATCAACCCGACGATAATGAGCGGTATTATGAAATTTATGAAATTTCCTATCAATACGTTTATGGTGACAAACAGCCTGTTTAAAAATTCAGGAAAAAAGGCGGAGCATGCAATTGCAACCGCAATTGCGATTATCACCTTTGACAATAGCCCCAACTTCACTCTTTTCATACTATTTTCCACCCATTTTTCTCCACACTGTCACTATATATGCCAATACAAAAGGTACTGCTATGGAAACATAGGCCATGACCTTTAATGTAAATTCACTCGACGAACTGTTATATAGCGTAAGCGAATCCTGAAGAGAGGCGGTCGAAGGGAAATATGCCGTGTTATTGAATGCAGCGCATATCAGGATAGCCCATACGGCCAATACGGCTCCTGCTCCGGTTATATAAAAACTGTTTTTGCTTAAAAAACTTCCCTCCTTACAGAAAAGCGCACCAGCCAGCCCGGCCAGCACGATAACGACACCTGCCAGCAGAAGTATCATGGGCCAGACAAGCTCCCACATATTGAGGAAATACTTGTATTTGACAGCACTTATATATCCTGTCACCGGGTCCGTTTCATATCCTGTTCTCAAAAACAGGGCTACGAGGAAGACTGCAAAGAGCAATACGAATGCCGCCGGCACCACCTTCAACTGCACTTTGCAACGTTCTACAAGCGCTCTCCGCTCTTCGGATACCGAATATTGGTTTATCACGTACAGAAGGCCGAGCGAGCGCGCCAACAGAAATACGACTATTCCAAGCAGAAGATTGAACGGATTTGCAATGGCTTCCAATCCCATACTGTCATTTGTCCAGTACGATACCGTTGCCGCCGCAGTATCCGTAATGTTCAGTCTGTCCATGGCATAAGCTCCTCCGCTGAACAGTGTTCCTACCGCAACACCCAGCAGGATAGTGCCGAACAGTCCGTTTAAAAAGAGAAACAGATCGTAAACCCTGCTGCCCAAAAGATTGGATGCCTTGCTTCTGAATTCATAAGAGACAGCCTGCAGCACAAAGAGCAGAAGTATCAGTATCCATAGCCAATATGCCCCTCCGAAACTTGTAGAGTAAAAGAGTGGGAACGATGCGAATGCAGCTCCTCCGAATGTCACCAAAGTCGTAAAGGTTATCTCCCACTTATGTCCCAAAATGGAGATGATCGCTTTCTTGTCATCTTCTGATGCGGCAGTACCGAACAGAAGCGTCTGACCTCCCTGCACAAAAAGCAGAAAGACCAGCAGTGCGCCCAGTAAAGAGACTACCGCCCACCAATAATGCTGTAAAAAGTATAATGTTTCCATAGTTTCCGTCTATTTAATATTCTCAAAACCCTTTTTTATCTGATTGAACATTATCTTGAGCTCTGCAACAAGAAGTATGGTAAAGAGCACAAAGAAAATCGCTACGGTAGTATATACATTCGAGGCTGAAACGCCTGATACGGCGGCCTGGACAGGAAGCAGGTCCTGAATTGTCCATGGCTGGCGTCCGACTTCGGCCACTATCCATCCCGACTGGGAACAGATATATACAAGCGGTACACTTATTATTGCAAGGTAAAGGAACCATTTTACCTTTTTCCCTTCGGCAGTAAAGGCTCCTTTCCTATGGAGATAGAGCGCGATGATGAAGAATAAGATGAAATAGGCTCCAAGAGTCACCATTATTCTGAAGGTATAGAAGGTAAGGGCGACAGGAGGGACACTCTCCTCGGCAGAGTCCAGATAACCGTAACCGAAATATTCGAAATTATCTTCCAGAGCCGATGCCGCCGACATTTTCAGAGAGTCATTGCCTGTCCTGGCAGCTTTGCTATACTCCTTCAGGGCCTCGATTGCCAACAGCCCCCTTTCGCGCTTCTGCTCGAAGGGAACGGCGACCTTTTCGTTCCCGTTACGGTCTGTATATGTATAGCCTCCGTTGATGATATCGTCTATGCCCGGGACGAAACCGTTGAAATCCCTTGTGGCCAGAAAAGAGAGAGCCTTTGGAATCGAAATGGAAAAAAGATAGGGGTCTTCACCGTCGCCGATCTCCTTATCGGGATCAAGGAGTGCGAAACCTACGAGAGGAGCAGCTGTCCCGCCCTGATAAAGGCCCTCCATGGCGGCCAGTTTCATCGGTTGGTGTTTTGCGACATTGTATGCCGATCCGTCGCCGCTATATGCCAGCAGTACAGCGGATATAAGGCCGAAGACGGCAGCGACCTTGATGCTCTTCACCGCATAGATTCTGTTTCTGTCTTTCAGCAAATACCAGCAGCTTATCCCTATTACGACTACGCTTGCCAGCATGTAGGCGCTCGTTGCGGTATGGAAAAGTTTGTTCATTGCCACGGGAGAGAAAACCACATCCGCGAAATTTATCATCTCGTTCCTTGCGGTATCGGGATTGAATTCCATTCCGACCGGATATTGCATCCATGCGTTCGCAATCAATATCCATACTGCAGAAAGGTTTGCACCTATGGCCGTAAGCCATGTAGAGGCCAAATGGAACTTTTTGCTCACTTTATCCCATCCGAAGTACATTACGGCAAAGAATGTACTCTCCATAAAAAAGGCGAATATGCCCTCGATTGCCAACGGCGCACCGAAAATGTCGCCCACAAACCATGAGTAGTTGCTCCAGTTCGTTCCGAACTGGAACTCCAGAATAATGCCGGTAGCCACACCGACAGCGAAGTTGATTGCAAAAATGCGGGCCCAGAATTTTGTGAGTTTTTTCCAGAGTCCGGCCTTTTCACTATTTTCGATACCCTCTTTTTTTGAAAAAAGATAATATTTGGTCTCCATGAAGGCTACTATAAAGCCCAACCCGAGGGTAAGGGGAACAAATATCCAATGAAACATCGCAGTCAAGGCAAACTGTAACCTTGAAGCGTCGATTAAAGCAGACAGTACCATAACATCAATAGTTTAACAGGTTTTCAATCACTTTATTGCTCTTCTCCCGAGGTGTTTTGCAGTCACTTAAATCGGATTTGAAAAAGAAGAGTTTCAATATAAAAAATATAATGAACAGTTTGATAAGGATTATAAGCCATAGGGAACGTCCCACCGTCATCTCCTTGAAGCCGGTGTAATAAAAGGCATATATCCTCTTAAACACATTCATGGTTCCGCACAGGCTTGCAGTTATAAACTCTGCTTTTTGAGTGAAGCAGTTATCGTATTCTTGAGAAGCGATACTATTGTCATGGGGCCGACCCCGCCCGGAACAGGTGTTATGTATGAGGCAATAGGAGCTACGTTTTCATAATCCACATCCCCCTGGAGACGGAATCCGGACTTTTTGCTCTTGTCTTCCACTCTCGTTATACCCACATCAATCACTACAGCTCCCGGCTTGACCATATCACGGGTAAGGAATTTCGGATGGCCCAATGCCGCAATTATAATATCCGCATCCAGTGTAAAATGGCTGATGTCCGGCGTCCTGCTATGACAAAGCGTCACAGTGCAGTCCGCACCGTCGCCTTTGGCCGACAGGAGGTTTGCCATGGGTTTGCCGACTATATTGCTTCTGCCTATGATCACGCAATGTTTTCCTTTTGTCTCGATATTGCTCTCTTTCAGCAAAGTCATGATACCGTAAGGCGTAGCAGGCAAAAAAGTCGGCAGTCCGAGCATCATCTTGCCGGTATTGAAAGGATGGAATCCATCCACATCCTTATCGGCGGAAATGGCATTTATGACAGACTGTTCATCCAATCCTTCCGGCAGCGGCAGCTGGACTATCAGGCCGTCGATACTGTCATCGTCATTGATTCCGGCTATCAGAGATAACAGCTCCTTCTGGGTGGTATGCTTATCCAGTCTGTAGACCGTAGACTTGAACCCGACCTGGGCACAGGCCTTCTCCTTATGCCCTACATATGTCATGCTGGCGCCGTCATCCCCGACAAGAATTGCAGCCAGATGCGGAGCTCTCATACCCCGTTTCAACATCTGTTCCACTTGCCGGGCAATTTCCCCTTTGATTTTTTCGGCTATAGCCTTTCCATCGATAATCGTTGCCATATCTGTTATTTTACCTTTTTCTACGCATCATGCTCATGGCCTTTATCGCATTTTTCGCCCCTCCGCCAGCCATGCTTTTCATGACTTTTCTTGTATCTTCGAACTGTTTGAGCAACCTGTTCACCTCCGCGATGGTCGTTCCGCTTCCGGTTGCAATCCTGCGGCGGCGGCTTCCGTTCAGAATTACAGGATTTTCCCTCTCCTGAGGAGTCATCGAAAGTATTATCGCCTCTACACTCTTGAATGCGGAATTATCTATATCCACATCTTTCAGGGCCTTTCCTACTCCAGGGAGCATGGATGCCAGATCCTTGATGTTTCCCATCTTTTTTATCTGCTGTATCTGGTTGTAAAAATCCCAAAGGGTAAACTGGTTTTTAATCAGTTTTTTCTGGAGTTTCTTCGCCTCCTCTTCATCGAACTGCTCCTGTGCCTTTTCTACCAAAGAGACAATATCTCCCATACCGAGGATTCTGTCTGCAATACGTTTAGGATGGAATACATCCAACGCATCCATTTTCTCGCCAGTGCTTATGAACTTTATAGGCTTGTTTACCACAGCCATTATGGATAGGGCGGCACCGCCTCTCGTATCGCCATCCAATTTCGTAAGCACTACGCCATCGAAATCCAGCCTGTCGTTAAAGGATTTCGCTGTCTCCACCGCATCCTGTCCGGTCATTGAATCTACCACAAAGAGCGTCTCCGTAGGGTTGAGGGTCTTCTTCAAAGCGGCAATTTCATCCATCATCTGCTCATCCACTGCCAGACGTCCCGCCGTATCTACGATTACGAGCGAATAATTCTCCCTCTTTGCCGTCTCGACGGCCTCTTTGGCTATCTCCACCGGATTTTTCGAACCCTCTTTTGAAAAGACGGTTACACCTACCTGTTCACCCAACACTTTCAACTGGTCTATTGCAGCAGGGCGATACACATCGCATGCTACAAGCATCACCTTCATTCCCCTTTTTGACTTGCAGTTCAAGGCCAGCTTCCCGGAAAATGTGGTTTTACCCGAACCCTGAAGACCCGCGACAAGCACGATTGCAGGATTGCCCTTGAGGTTTATATCCGCAGCCTCGCCGCCCATAAGTCTGGCAAGCTCGTCATGTACTATCTTCACCATCATTTGCGACGGTTTTACGGACTTGAGCACATCCTGGCCAAGCGCTATCTGCTTTACGTCGTCGCAAAATTTCTTTGCCACCTTATAGCTCACATCGGCATCCACCAGGGCCTTCCTTATATCTTTAAGCGTCTCGGCAACATTAATCTCGGTTATCTTCCCCTCGCCCTTTAATATCTTGAAGGATCTGTCTAACCTGTCAATCAAATTCTCAAACATACCCAACTATTTTTTTAAATAAGATTCCAATAATATTCTGCTTTGGTCATTTACAATCGAATAGAGATAAAATTCCATCAATTCCGAATGAATGCTTTCCAATCTGTTAAAATAATCATCAATCTTCGCACTACTGTAGATGCTGTCCAAATTCGAAGTAAAGAAAGACAAAACGACATCTGCATCTGCAACTTTTCTATATAAATTACATTTCATACCGTACAGGAGATTGTTCTTAAGCATCTGATAACATAGCCCCGACGGGTCCGAAAATGTAAGCAAATCCTTATAATATTTAAGCATATCCCTGATGAACGGATATCTTAATCTACTCAGTTCCCGCTGCAATATGGCACCGGATTTCAACAATTCACCTATCGCATCATCACCGGCGCCGCGGCTCTTTTCCATTTTTCTTTTTACATCTGCAAAAAAAACTTCCATTACCGCCTTTACCATACCTCGCTTTGAGGTAAAAATATTGTAAAGCGTCTTTTTCGAGAGATGCAGCCTGGCTGCAATCTCATCCATAGTCAATGCCAATCCCTTCTCCCTGAACAGCTGGAGCAGTTCATCCGTATATTTCGGAGCGGAAATTACTTCCGGCATAATTCGTCAGAGTAATAAGCCTTGGCCAAATCCCTTTGGTTATACCTCATTGCCATAACCTGACCATACGCTCCTGCAGTATTTATGGCTATCAGATCCCCGCGTTTTGTCTGGGGCAGCATTACATTGCTGTCGAACTTGTCGCTGGACTCGCAAACAGGCCCCACTACATCATACCTCATCTTCCTCTTG
Source organism: uncultured Bacteroidales bacterium (assembly GCA_944325445.1). Lineage (GTDB taxonomy): Bacteria > Bacteroidota > Bacteroidia > Bacteroidales > UBA932 > Egerieousia. Next base: position 25,581 of record CALVAG010000006.1, read on the forward strand.
TCCGAAACCAGATTTTCAATATTGTGATGAGCCTGATAGAGCGCCGGACGGATAAGGTCATTCATACCCGCATCGAGGATTGCGAATTTTTTCCTCTGTCCGATTTTAACATACAATACTCTGGAAATGAGATGTCCGCACTGTGCCACTATGGCCCTTCCCGGCTCAAAATGAACTGTCTGTCCCGGCCTTACGATAAGATTCTTGTTTACGACATCGAAATATCCTTCGAAATTTGCAATCGGGTGCTCTTTCGGATTCTCATAATCCACGCCCAATCCGCCGCCGAGATTCAGATTGGCAATATTATAACCGTGTTCTATAAACCATTTCTGCAACTCCTCTATCCTTGTACAGAGCAATTTTATCACACCCATATCCATTATCTGCGAACCCACATGGAAATGCAACCCCACGAGTCTGATGTTCTTGCATGAGGTGAAAAGTTCGCTCACATCATTGAACATCCAGGGACTGATCCCGAATTTATCCTCTTTTCTTCCCGTACTTATATATTTATGGGTATGGGCATCGATATCCGGATTTATACGCAAGGCTATATGGGCAATCTTGCCCATGGATGCGGCAATTTCGTCTATTATCCTGATTTCGGGAACCGACTCGCAATTGAAACTGAATATTCCTGCCTTCAACGCGGTCTTTATCTCCTTATCTGACTTTCCTACGCCGGCATACACGATTTTGTCTGCGGGGAAACCAGATTTTACAGCAATTGCAACCTCATTTCCGCTTACACAGTCAGCTCCGAGCCCCGCCTTCTGTATTATAGACAATATTTTTGGGTTTGCATTTGCCTTTAGGGCATAATGCGCCGAATATCCGTATTTTTTAATTAAAGAAGTATATACCTGAAGTGTCTTGTTCAGAAGTTCGATATCGTAATAATAGAACGGAGTCTCGATGCTCCCGAATGCTTTTATGGCCTCTTTTGTTATCATTGGTAGATTTATATGAAACGGTTTTTAAATTAAATTTTAAATAAAAAACAAATTTAAACTTTTTTTATTTATTTTGCAGACAAATTGACATAATAACGAATAATATGAGTAAAGGACCTATTTCCCAATTTATTACTCACCATTATCGCCACTTCAACTCTGCAACATTGGTAGATGCTGCAAAGGCATATGAAGAACAGGTAAAGGATGGTGGAAAAATGATGCTCGCCATGGCGGGGGCAATGAGTACTGCAGAGCTCGGCATCTCTTTGGCCGAAATGATTCGTCAGGACAAAATACATATAGTATCCTGCTCTGCAAACAATCTCGAAGAGGATATCATGAATCTGGTTGCACACTCTCATTATAAAAGAGTTCCCAACTACAGGGATTTGACTCCGGAACAGGAAGAAGAGCTGCTCAGAAACCACATGAACCGCGTTACAGACACCTGTATTCCGGAAGAGGAGGCTTTCAGGAGGCTGGAAAAACATCTTCTGGAGGTTTGGAAAGATGCGGAATCCAAAGGTGAAAGATACTTTCCATGGGAATTCATGTATAAAATGCTCCGTTCTGGAGTTCTGGAAAAATATTATGAGATCGATCCTAAAGACAGTTGGGTACTTGCAGCCTGCCAGAAGAATATTCCGATTGTGGTACCCGCATGGGAAGACTGTACAACGGCAAATATTTTCACTGCACATGTAATAAGAGGGGAACTCAATCCGCATACAGTTAAAAACGGTATAGAAACCATGATTTTCCTGACAGAATGGTACAGGGCGAACTCAGGCGGAAAGGGTGTGGGCTTCTTCCAGATAGGCGGAGGCACTGCGGGCGATTTCCCTATCTGCGTAGTGCCGATGATGGCTCAGGACCTCGAATGGAAAGATGTTCCGCTTTGGAAATATTTCTGTCAGATTTCAGACTCCACTACATCGTACGGTTCATATTCGGGAGCTGTTCCGAACGAAAAAATCACATGGGGAAAACTCGATGCCAAAACTCCAAGATTCATAGTCGAGAGCGATGCCACCATAGTCGCTCCGCTTATCTTCGCATATGTTTTAGGCTGGTAAAATCCCTATTACGACATAAAAAATGCCGGCAATCCATTTGACTTGCCGGCATTTTTTATGGTATCGGCGTTATCCCTGATGCGTTTCCCGCAATAGATCCACTACCGTTTTCACAGGATTGAACGTGCTTAACGGCACCTCTATGAACTGCGTATTCCAATTGCTCATTGCACCGTTCCAAAGCCCGGGCAACTCCTGTGCCTTGAGTTTTCTGCCCTGATAACTTTTTTCGGAAATAAACCCGGTAGTAGGGTCTGAATATGCGGTAAGGTCGAACTTATTTCCCTTATAATCATATACGGAACAGACCATATCTACAGGATTGAAGTGGGTTGCGCTCTTCAATGCCGCCATTGCAGCCGCATTCTCCTTATCTATCTGGGCGCCTTCGAGAATCTGAAGGGAAGTCGTACCGTCGTTCTCATTTATTATGTAAGGTCCTCCGCCCGGTTCGCCCTCGTTCTTGACCATGCCACACACTCTGACAGGACGGTCAAGTTTTGCCCTTGCCACGGAAAGCTGTTCATTCTCAGGAACCTTTGAAAGATCCGTTGAAAAGTTCTTAAGCAAGAACGATTTCAGTTCTTCCAGTTTTTCGGCAGATACATTATCCTTTCCCTCTATGTCGGAGAGGTATTTTCTGCATTTTGCACTCAGAGTCACCGCAGCTCCTATGAGCACTTTTTTCCAATATACGGTATCGGAAATATATTTCTCCTTTACAACATTATCTATATTTTTCACTACGATTATATCCGAAACGATACCGTTTATATTCTGCAACAACGCGCCGTGACCGGCAGGCCTGAAAAGCAGTTCCCCGTCGTCTGTTCTGAACGGGACATTATCCATATCTACAGCAATGGTATCAGTTGCAGGAGACTGCAAAGTAAACTCCACATCATATCTGCAACCGAAACGTTTTTCGTATTTTTCCTTTACCCTGCCGAGCAGAGTTTCGAATCCGCTACGGTGCTCGGGAGATATCGTAAAAACCATCTTGACCCTGCCGTCCTTGCTTTTTGCGTAGAGCGCCCCCTCTACAAGGTGCTCTTCCAACGGAGTCCTGTTACCGTCGGGATAAGAATGGAATTCTATAAGGCCTTTTGGCATGGAACCGTAATCCAGCCCGTTTCCGAGCAGGGTCAGCTCCAGAATATGTTTAGCGTCAAAAAAAGGAAAATCAGAAATATTATCTATGAATTTCTTTGCAAGCGGAGTCTGTTCCAGGGATTTTCCCTCCTTCAGATTAGATAGGGCCGCGAACAAATCCTTGAACATTCTCGAGGCGGCACCCGAGGCAGGTACGAATTTGCAGACGGAACCGCTGTAATTCTCTGCAACGGCAATGAATTCGTCTGCCTGCATCTTGCTCAGGGCGATTATGCCGCCATTGGCAATTGTCGCGGCATCGGCAATGTTCAAAAACGGAAAACCTTCTTTAAAATTTTTCAGCTGCTGCTCGACACAGCTTTTGGCGATGCCCTTGTCCGCCATCAGTTTTTCATCGTTGCTGGTAAACATGGAATTCTCTCCTCAATTTATAGTTACTTCTTATACTTTCAAATTCGGATATATTATTTCTCAACAGCTTATCGAGGTTAAAGATAGGAAATATTCTGTACAAATCCTCAAAAATCGCATTGCAGCCTTTCCCTTTCAAGATTAGCGACGGGGTCAGGGATGGGTCATATAAATCAATCGGGATTTCATACTTTTCGAGAGCTGCAATATCGAAAAATCCGGCTGCGGCTTTTATCGCCATAAGCGTACCGTTAGCCTTTCCTTCAACGGAATAACCGGCTATATGCGGAGTCGCTATATCGGCAGCGGCCACCAGTTCCGCATTGATTTCCGGTTCGTTGTTCCATACGTCCAGGACAAGGCCCGAGAGTTTTTCCCTGTAATGTAAAAGCGCATTCTCGTCCACCACCTCACCTCTGGAAGAATTTATGAATAGGGTCCCCCGTTTCATCCTGCCGAAAAAGCGGGCGTCAGCCATCGATTCGGTACTCTCCAGCAACGGGACATGAAGCGTTACGATATCGGAGCGTTCCAGAAGATCATTCAGTTCCGAATATTCTACAGCTTCTTCCGCCCGGATTCCACCCCTTTCAAGTGCCCGGTTTTGCAATATCTGTTTCGGAGGGTCATTCCTCAATACCTTAAAACCGAGATATTCGCCTAACGATGCTACTTTGGACCCGACATTGCCTGTTCCTATAACCCCGATAGTGAGCGCTTTTTCCTCGAAATCTCCGCCCGGGCCGTATTTTACCGGGATTTTCCTCTCCCTTGCAAGCGAATAGAGCGCAGTGTAAACATACTGCATAACCGCCGAAGAGTTGCATCCGGCGGCATTCTCGAAGTGGATGCCACGACTGGCGCAATAGGGCAAATCCACATGGTCGGTCCCGATCGTAGCGGAAGCTATGAAACGGACTGCCGTACCCTCGAGCAGACTTTTGCAGCATTTTGTCCTTGTTCTGATAATCAGTCCGTCGGCATCCTTTATAATATCCCTGCATATTTCCGCGCCCTTGCTGTAAACCACTTCCGCATAAGGTTCGAACACCCCTTTTATGAAGGGAATATCTTTGTCAATTACTAACTTCATCTATCTCAATATAAGTTTTTCCACTACATCCTTTCCTATTATCTCATTTATTTTCCTGATTATCTCCTCTCTGTTATTATACAGGACGCTCCTTGCGACAGAAGAGTTCACTCTGCAATAAAGACATTTATCCTTATAAGATTTGCCCGACAGCAATCCTGCATAATTTTCACCTATTGCCATGGCAAGCGCTTTGTAAATATTGACTGCCAACAAGCCCTGTTCCAGCCCTTGCTCCTTTATGAAATCCGCTATCAACGAGCCTATGGTGCGGGTATCACTTCTTCTCATATATTTTACCGTCCGATACTTCGAAAAATTTCACTTCACTGGATATTGATTCCGCAATCTGCCCCACCCTCACCTTGTTGCTGTCGGTAATGAAAATCTGGCCGAACCCCTCTCCCGCAACCAGTTTCATCAATAACTCCACACGGTTCATATCCAATTTGTCGAAAAGGTCATCCAACAAGAGTATGGGGGAGACTCCATGCAGCTGTCTCATGAGAGCGAACTGAGCCAGTTTCAGGGAGATTAGAAAACTCTTCTGCTCCCCTTGAGAGGCATACCGTTTAATATGATGGTTATCTATGTAAAACTCAATATCATCGCGCTGGATTCCCGAAGAGGTATATTTCAAAATGCAATCCCTTTCGATATTTTCGCCAAAAAGAGCAGCCAGCGCCTGTTCCGCCGCTTCTCCGGGGTTGATATACCCTTCCAGATCGGATGTATATTTTAACCCCACGGCACCGTTTCCTCCGCTTACCTTATTGTAAAACAAGGTAATGAGGTCCTGCAATTCAGTGCAGAGCTCCTTGCGCCTGCCGTAGATATAGGCGGCATCCGGACTCATGCGTTCAGAAATAGTATCCAACAGTTCGCGTGAAACTGCACCGCTTTTAAGCAGCCTGTTGCGTTGTGCAAGGAATTGATTGTATCTCTGTATCCTGAGCAGATACTCCTTATCTGTCTGGGACAATATTGCATTGGAGAATTTTCTCCGCTCCTCACCGGCACCGTTTATCAGTTGCGTATCCGCCGGAGAGACCATGACGATAGGAATCACTCCGATATGGTCGGAAATCCTCCTGTAGAGCTTGCCGTTCCTTTTTACATATTTCGATTCTCCGGTTTTGAGAGAGACACTAACCATATCTTCCGTGCAGTCTTCATGTACATATGTTCCGTTCAGGGCAAACTCTCCGCTTCCCCACCTGCAAGTGTACAGATCGGAGCTGTTAAAATAGCTTTTGCACATGGAGAGATAATATATTGCATCCAAAAGATTGGTCTTTCCTTCACCGTTATTGCCTGTTATGGAATTTATCTTTGGAGAAAACGTGATATCGGCACTTGGAATATTTTTAAAATCTGATATTAGAATTCTCTTTAAAAACATAGATTATTCGAATAATTTTCCAAAGTTAGCTGATTTATCGATTAAATGGGAAAAATATATTTGTGATTCTCTAAAATATTGTAAATTTGCAACCGCAAAAATCATTAAACAATGGCTAATAAAATTAAAAACAAAGAACCCGAGATAAATGTCGGAGAAGCAATCGTTGAAACCGAACATTTTTTCACAAAATACAAAAAGGCTGTCATATACACTGTCGGAGCTATAGTCGTACTCTTTGCAATTGTGTTGCTCTATAAACAGTTCGTACTTGTTCCTCAGCAAAATGAAGCTATAAATCAGACATTTGTTGCAGAGCAGTATTTCAGGGCGAACGATTTCGAAAAGGCTCTCAACGGAGACGGCAATGCGCTCGGATTCGCACAGCTCATAAATGAATACGGGAGCAAATCCGGAGAAGCTGTATATTTTTATGCAGGAGTCTGCCAGTTGCAGCTCGGCAACTATAACGAGGCAATCGAATATCTCGAAAAATACAAAGGCGAGGATCCTATTATAACAGCCCGTGCCATTGCATGCATAGGAGACGCATATGTAGGATTGAACGATTATAATCGTGCGATAACCCAGTTTTTACAGGCTGCCAGAACCGCCGACAACATATTCGCGGCATCATACCTGATGAAGGCCGGCCTTGCTTACGAAGAGACTGGCGACAAAGAGAATGCCCTTAAAATGTATGAAGAGATTCAACTCAAATATCCTCAATCTGCCGAGGGTTTCGAGATAAACAAGTATATAACTCGCATTAAGAGTACAAAATAGTTATATGGGAAGAGCTTTTGAATTCAGAAAGGAGAGAAAATTCAAACGTTGGGGCAATATGGCCCGCGTTTTCACACGATTGGGAAAGGAAATTACCATAGCTGCAAAAACCGGCGGTCCGGATCCTGACGGCAATCCGCATCTTCGTACGCTCATTCAGACTGCAAAGAGCGAAAATATGCCCAAAGACAACATTGAAAGGGCAATCAAACGTGCGACTGAAAAGGACACTGCAGATTACAAGGAGATGGTCTATGAGGGATACGGCCCTCACGGCATTGCATTTCTCATTGAGACCGCGACCGATAACCCTACACGTACGGTAGCGAATATCAGAAGCTATTTCAACAAGTTCGGAGGCTCGTTAGGTACTTCGGGAAGCGTAGATTTCATGTTTGAGCGCAAATGTGTCTTCAAGATAAAACCCGGCGACGTGGATTTGGACGAATTGGAGCTGGAACTTATCGATTATGGGGCAGAAGAGGTATTCAGAGATGACGAAGACGAATCTGTTGTGGTAATCTACGGATCGTTCGAATCTTTCGGCTCCATCCAGAAATATATTGAGGAGCACGGCTATGAACTCGTATCCGGACAGTTCGAACGCATTCCTACCACCGAACTGAAGAGAGTGGCTAAAGAGGATCGCGTAGAGTTGGACAAGCTTATCGAAAAATTGGAGAACGATGAAGATGTCCAGAATGTCTATCACCTTTTGGACACATCCGAAGATTAAAAAGCAATTTAATTATAAGATATAAACGGCGCTTTACGGTGCCGTTTTTTATTTCCGGTTGCACACTCTCTGCCCCTTAAAACTCTTCGTAAGAGAGTTTGTTATCTATAAGGCGATTAATATACTGCTGTATGAAAGCCTTGAAAAATTCATCCTGCGCCTTTAAGGAACTGCCGTCTCTTAAAGAATCAGCCGCCGTCCCTGTAAGAAGGTTGTTTTTAAGCAGCGGATCACTCTGCAGGTCGTAAACGGCCGTAAGGTCCGAATCGTTTCTGAACAAAAGGGTGTCGTTATATACAAGCTGATATTGCCCCTGCGTATAATTTACTGCAAATGGCTTGTGCAGGGTATCGCTGTTCAAATCGCGCCCGAATGCGAAATAGGGCTTGTCATAGCCTATCATGCCGAGCAGTGTAGGCATGATATCAAGCTGTTGCGTAACGGAGTTATATTCGCCCGGCTCAATGAAACCGGGAGCATAATATATTATGGGGATTCTCGTATTGCCTATTGTCGTGGTGAATTCAGGATAAATCCCCCACAGGGTAGAGTGGTCGGGAGTTATTACGAATATGGTATTGCCGAACCATTCCGTATCCCGAATCTTTTCAAAAAAGGCTTTTACTGCAGCATCCGCATAAGCTATCGTTTTCTGCAAAGGCACTTGGCTCTCCGGGAGACGCTCTTCCCATTCTGCGGGAATCTTGAACGGATGGTGAGACGAGAGGGTAAATATCCCGGCCATAAAGGGCTGAGGCAGGGTATCGAGCATATCCGCCACATACGGGAGGAAATACTCGTCCCATATTCCCCACGAACCGTCGAATTTGGAATTATCGTTGAACTCGTCCTTACCGTAATAATGTTCTATGCCGCATAGACGCGCTATGGCCCTTATTCCCATGGAGGTATTCGGGGCGCCGTGGAAAAAGGCCGTGTAATATCCGAGCGAATCCAGGATTTTCGGCAGCCCGAAGGTATAGTCGGTAGAATAGGGTGTAACGGCATATGAACTTATAAGACTCGGAATCGAGGCGTAGATGGATGGAATCGCATCTACGGATTTGCGGCCGTTTGCAAAGGCATCAGTACAGAAGAGCCCCTCCTTGCGCAACGAATCCAGAAACGGAGTATAGCATTTATCCAGATTTTCATTCATGAAACTCATGTTCTCGGCGCCGAAACTCTCCAGCATGAGTATTACTATATTTTTGCCTGCCGCTGTACTGTCGTAACGTATCACATTATTAATGTTCAACGGTTTTTCGCCTCCGCGATTGCGTATCGGGGTAAAAACGCCCTCCATGTCTGCATATGACGGATAATAATCCTTATACACATATTCCGCCTTCCCTATCGTCCGTATGAGGGAAAAGGGAGTGTTCAAGACGGCGGCAGTATGTATTGCCCGGTCTGTATAATCTCCCGCATTGCCTATTGTAATTGGCCTCATCGCACCGCTCGTGCCTCCTCTGACCCCGATTATGAACAACGGTGCGGTAACCAAAAGAGCCAAAACCTGGGTTACATAAAAATTTCTTGCGGCAAAACTGTTTTTATCAATATTTCTGGTATTGCCCGACAGATAGAACAGAACGAACAGCAAGATTATGCCTATCAGGAATATATACCAATATAACAAAAGGCTTTCCGAAAAGATTCTGAAAAAACGTACATCACCGGTAAATTCCGTAAAGAAGGTAGTGCTCGTCCTTCGCAGCGTAAATCGGAAATAGACAGTATCCGCAAGGTTTATGGCGGCGGCCGTAAAATTTATCGTAACGTAAAGCCCTTTCAGGAATTTCTGCACCCTGTCCGACTTGATTGCCGGAAGCGGTAAAAATGACAAAAACAGATAGAGGATATTCGTATACATTATCGCGGAGGTATCGAACATCAGTCCTCCGCCCAATATTCTGAAAAATTGCGAGACCGAAACGGGCTCCAGAAGCGCGTAGTTGAAAAGTATAAAAACAAGACGGCACAACATGTATATGAGATATGCCAGGATTATTCTCCATATGACGAGAAGATAATAATTTTTAATTTTCAACCCCATTTTTACAAACTCAAAAATGTTGATAATTTTTCACACAAATGTATGGCAAAGGTATAATAATTATTAAATTTGTAGGATTAAATTGTATCTGATTAAAATCAAATATTAACAATTTATACACACAACACTATGGAAATTACTCATATAGAACATCTTGGCATTGCTGTTAAGTCATTGGAAACAGCTATTCCTTACTACGAAGAAAAATTGGGGCTTAAATGCTACTCAATCGAAGAGGTAAAGGATCAGAAAGTCAAAACAGCTTTCTTTAAAGTAGGACAGACTAAAATTGAATTGCTCGAGAGCACGGACCCTGAGGGAACAATCGCCAAATTCATAGAAAAGAGAGGCGAAGGCGTGCATCATGTGGCATTTGCCACAACAGGAGTGCAGACTGCCCTTGATGAGCTTTCCGCTAAGGGCGTCCAACTTATCGACAAAGCTCCAAGAAAGGGTGCAGAGGGGTTGAACATTGCATTCCTCCATCCGAAATCTACCCATGGCGTGCTCACGGAAATATGCGAAGATCCGTCAAAAAAGTAAAATAATATATTAAAAACCTAAATAAAATATTTCATAATGAGTCTACAACTCGAACAAGTAAAGGCGCTTATCGCTCTCCGTGAGAAGGCGCGCATGGGAGGTGGTCTGAAAAGAATTGACTCTCAACATGCAAAAGGCAAATACACAGCTCGTGAAAGAATCAACATGTTACTCGACGAAGGAAGCTTTGAAGAGTACGATATGTTTGTAACGCACCGTTGTACCAATTTCGGAATGGAGAAAAACACATTCCTCGGCGATGGAGTGGTAACCGGATACGGTACAATAGACGGAAGACTTGTATATGTTTTCGCACAAGACTTTACGGTTTTCGGAGGTTCCCTCTCGGAAAGTCTGGCCCTCAAAATCTGCAAGGTTATGGACCAGGCCATGAAGATGGGCGCTCCGGTTATAGGCATAAACGATTCAGGCGGAGCCCGTATTCAGGAGGGCATAAATGCTTTGGCAGGTTATACCGAGATTTTCCAGAGAAACATTCTCGCATCCGGAGTCATTCCGCAGATTTCAGCGATTTTCGGTCCTTGTGCAGGCGGTGCGGTATATTCTCCCGCCCTTACGGACTTCAACATAATGGCAAAAGGCACAAGCTACATGTTCCTCACCGGCCCTACGGTCGTAAAATCCGTAACAGGTGAAGATATTACACAGGAGAATCTTGGAGGCGCAAGCGTACACGCCTCAAAGAGCGGTGTTGCACACTTTACAGTGGATACCGAGGAAGAGGGATTGCAACTCATAAAGGATTTGCTAAGCTATCTGCCTCAAAACAACATGGAAGAGACTCCACTTGTAGAGACACAAGACCCCATAGACAGACTTGAGGATTCTCTCAATGAAATCATACCGGACAATCCCAACAAGCCTTACGATATATACGAGGTTATCGGCGGCATAGTGGATGACGGAAAATTCCTTGAAGTACATGCGGATTATGCAAAGAATATCGTTGTAGGATTCGCAAGATTCAACGGACAGTCTGTCGGCATCGTTGCAAACCAGCCTAAAGTGCTGGCCGGAGTTCTCGACATAAACTCTTCGAGAAAAGGCGCAAGGTTCGTACGTTTCTGCGACGCATTCAATATTCCTATTGTAACGCTTGTAGACGTACCGGGCTTCCTTCCCGGCTCGCAGCAGGAGTATGGCGGAGTCATTCTGCACGGTGCAAAACTGCTCTATGCATATGGCGAGGCTACAGTTCCTAAAGTTACAGTAGTTCTCCGCAAGGCATACGGCGGAGCATATTGCGTCATGAGTTCAAAACATTTGAGAGGCGATATCAATTACGCATGGCCTACAGCGGAAATTGCTGTCATGGGTCCTTCCGGAGCTATCGGAATACTTTATGGAAAAGAGATGAAAGAGGCGGAAGATCCGGCAGCTTTTGCGGCAGAGAAAGAGAAAGAGTACAGAGATGCATTCGCAAATCCGTACAATGCCGCAAAATACGGCTATATTGATGACGTAATCGAGCCGAGAAATACCCGATTCCGCGTAATTCGCGCTTTGCAGCAATTGGCGACCAAGAAATTGGCCAATCCTGCCAAGAAGCACGACAATCTACCTCTTTAATTAAAAACAGAAACGAATGAAAAATCATATAAGGATATTTTTATTATTCGGAGCTCTGACCTTGTCATATACGCTGAGCGGACAGAATATGGCCGCAATGCGCATAAATGAGGTACAGTCTGTAAATACCGACGGGTTTATAGACGATTACGGCTGCAGAAGCGGCTGGATAGAGCTCTTCAACACATCATACGGTACTGTAGATATAGGCGGGTGCTTTCTTACGGATGACCCGAACGATCTCACCAAGTACATGATTCCCAAAGGCGATGCACTCACCAAGATACCGCCTCGCCAGCATGTGCTCTTTTATGCGGACAATCTGCCGGACAGAGGCACATTCCATATCAGCTTCGATATTCCGAATGCAAAACAGATTCTCTTTGTCAGCAATAACGGAAGAACGGTTATAGATGAAATAACCCTTCCCGAAGGCGGAATACCTGCCAACAAATCATATGGAAGGATAATGGACGGAGAAGGTTCGGGCGAGCCCACCCATTTCCTCCAAAAATCCATAAGAGTTGCCCAGAAGGAGAAAGCTGCAGGTGAAAATCACGGATGGGCCATATTGGACAAGGTTACACCGAGCACCAATAATCTGACTTTGGACGGAGATTCGAAAAGCACCACTATGGGCAAGACAGACCCATACGGCGTCATCATGGCCATAGTTGCGATGTCTGTCGTATTCGTAGCGCTGATATTGTTATATCTGGTATTTAAGAAGATCGGTAACAAGGCTATCATAAAGAGCCATATAAAAGAGGCAGCTTCAAAAGGCGATATCGCAGACGCCGCTTCCGTAAGGGGCAAGGAATCTACCTCTGCCGAAGTCTTTGCTGCAATTGCAATGGCGCTTCACCTCTACAGAGAGGATAACGAGGCACACGATATAGAAAATACCATATTGACAATACACAAAGAATCAAAATCATACTCACCATGGAGCTCTAAGATTTACACATTGAGGGAGACTCCGCAAGTTAGACGAAACAAATAAAGAATCTTATGAAAGAATATAAGTTAAAGATTAACGGAAACGATTATGCCGTAACCGTTAAAGATGTAGACGATGCCGTTGCAGAGGTTGAAGTGAATGGAACTCCGTTTAAAGTTGAGTTTGAAAAACCTATTACAAAGAAACCGGTTATAGTCTCCAAACCGGCATCGCCGAAGGCTACTCCTGCCGGAGTTCCCGAAGTCAAGGTAAGCAAACCGGCTGCAAGCGATTCAGGGGCGACAGTTACTTCACCGCTTCCGGGAATCATACTCGAAATAAGCTGCAAAGAGGGCGATACCGTCAAGAAGGGCCAGAAGCTGCTGGTTCTCGAGGCCATGAAGATGGAAAACATAATCGAGGCGACAGCAGACGGACAGGTAACCAGCATAAAAGTAAATAAAGGGGATTCGGTACTGGAAGGTGCTCCTCTTGTTATAATAGGATAATTTATGATATTAGAAGCAAGTCACAACTTTTTCTCCCTGATAGGAGAAAACTTAAACCAATTTTTACAATATACCGGATTCGCCAATGCGACAATAGGGCATATTGCAATGATAATTATAGGATTGCTCTTTATATACATTGCAATAAAGAAGGAATGGGAGCCTCTGCTGCTCGTACCTATCGGATTCGGTATAATTGTAGGCAATATACCTCTATTTCCAGGATTGAGTGTAGGCATATATGAGGAGGGCTCGGTTCTCAACATCCTCTACCAGGGCGTTGTGAAAGGGTGGTATCCGCCTCTTATATTTTTGGGAATAGGTGCAATGACAGACTTTTCGGCACTTATTTCAAATCCTAAGTTGTTGTTGATCGGAGCTGCAGCGCAGTTCGGTATATTCGGAGCGTACGCAATAGCCCTTGCCTTGGGCTTTACCCCGGCAGAGGCGGGTGCAATCGGAATTATCGGCGGCGCAGACGGCCCTACCGCAATCTTCCTCTCTTCAAGGCTCGCGCCGGATCTGATGGGAGCGATTGCAGTCTCGGCATACTCTTACATGGCATTGGTACCTGTAATCCAGCCGCCTGTAATGAGATTGTTTACAACCCACAAGGAGCGTCTTATAAGAATGAAACCGCCAAGGGCAGTCTCAAAGAGGGAAAAGATAATGTTCCCTATCGTAGGATTTTTGCTCACGGCGTTCATCGTACCTTCAGGACTTCCGCTGCTCGGCATGTTGTTCTTCGGTAACCTTTTGAAGGAGAGCGGAGTTACACGCCGTCTGGCAGAAACCGCAAGAGGACCGCTAATTGATGTTATAACAATACTTATCGGATTGACAGTAGGCTGCTCTACTCAGGCAGACGAGTTCCTCAGACTTAAATCCATAGGAATTTTCGTTCTCGGTGCGGCATCATTCTTCATCGCTACGGCAGCCGGAGTATTGTTTGTCAAATTCTTCAACCTCTTCCTCAAGGAGGGCAACAAGATAAATCCTCTCATAGGAAATGCAGGCGTATCTGCAGTTCCGGATTCGGCAAGGGTATCGAATCTTGTCGGCCTGGAATATGACAAGACAAACTATCTGCTCATGCATGCAATGGGTCCTAATGTAGCAGGAGTCATAGGCAGTGCAGTTGCAGCCGGTATCCTGTTGGGATTCCTCGGTTAGGCAGAGATACAAATAGTGTTAAAGGGGAGTTTTACTGCGGTAAGACTCCTCTTTTTCTATTCCGGAACTCTATAAAAATCGTCTTTTCATAAAAATAAGACAGAGATGGCTTTTTATTTGTAATAACTGATGAAAATCCATAAATTTGAAGCAGATTTTTTATATTATTTTGGAGTATTTTCAGTTAAAACAGCAGACAAGGAGGACCTATCATGCAAAACAAATTGCAAGAGATTACAGATAAATTATATAACGAGGGATTATCCAAAGGCCGGCAAGAGGCGGAAGAGTTATTGAAAAAGGCAAGGGAGGAATCGGAAAAACTGGTTGCAGATGCAAAAAAAGAGGCCGCAAGGATACTTTCAGATGCGGAAAAAGAGGCTGTCGAGTTAAAGACGAAAGCGGAAAACGATATAAAAATGGCCTCGGCACAATCTTTTGCATCGATAAAGCAACAGATCGAAAATTCGATTATAACAAAAGCCATATCTGAACCCGTCTCTGCAACGGCAAACGATACCGGGTTCATCAGGGAGATAATGCTGGCCATTGTAACTGCATTCAATCCGGCATCGTCTGATCCTGTAGCATTGGAAATGCTGCTTCCTGAGAACAAGAAAGAGACGCTGGACAAATTCATAAAAGAGAAGATAGAGAAGTTGTGCACAGCCGGAATAGAGGTAAAATTCAGCAAGAATGTCGGCAACGGGTTCAGGATAGGTCCCAAAGAGGGAGGATACTTCATCAGTTTCACCGACGAAGATTTCAAAAACATCATATCGGAATATCTCAGGCCCAAAACCAGAAAACTGTTATTCGGGGAGTAAAAATGAATAATTATCACTATATCATTGCCGGGCTTCCGGAGTTGCTTCTCAAGGGTGAAAACAAAGATTTTTCGTATCGCACAATCCGGAACGGAATCTACTCATGGAGCTCCGATAAAGATAAAAGATTAATCGAATGGCTGGAGTTCGGGAATACCGACTCCAATTTGAATATCCACTTTTACAATGCCGCATTGAAACATGGGAATTCCTTTATCAGAGATTACTATAAAATGGATCTGCAGATAAGGAATCGCAAAGTGGATTACGTAGCCAGGAGCAATAACGCCTTATCTGCATCCTCCGCCTACACAATCGACCCTGAGAATTGCGACATATCGCTTGAAGAGAGCGATTCGGCCCGGCTGGACAGAATTTTCCAGACAGCCGACATTTTGGAAAAGGAGCAGATGCTGGATAAATACAAATGGGAAAAGATAGACTCATTCACGACATTCAACTATTTCGATATAAATAAAATATTGGCCTTTCTTGCCAAAGCCATGCTCATAGAGAGATGGAACAGACTGGACAGGGAACAGGGAATGAAACTGTTCGAGAAGTTGGTACAGGAGATAAAAGGCACGTATAAAGGTGTAAATTATAAAGATTGAATATATGGAAAAAACCACAGGAAAAGTTGTTGGCATAATCTCAAATCTGGTTACTGTCCATGTAGACGGACCTGTTGCCCAGAATGAAATATGTTACATTACCGTAGGAGGCTCCAGACTTATGGCCGAAGTCATCAAGGTCAATGGTGAAAATGCCTTTGTACAGGTATATGAGAGTACGAGAGGGCTTAAAGTCGGAGCTGAGGTAGAATTCGAAGGCCATATGCTGGAAGTCATATTGGGGCCCGGTCTGCTTTCGAGCAATTACGACGGTCTGCAGAACAATCTCGCGACCATGAAGGGAGTTTTCCTTGAACGCGGCGAGTACACCTCCCCTATCGATATGGATAAAGAGTGGGAATTCACCCCGATTGCAAAAGTCGGAGAGCAGGTAATCGCAGCAGACTGGCTCGGAGAGGTAAAAGAAGGATGGCTTCCCCATAAGATTATGGTTCCCTTCGCATTCGGCGGTGAGTACAAAGTCAAATCCATAAAGGAAAGCGGCAAATATAAAGCAAATGAGACCATAGCCGTATTGACAGATTCCAAAGGAGAAGAGCACTCTGTGACAATGACACAGAAATGGCCTGTAAAGGTGGCGATTGGAGGTTACAGGGAGAAACCGCGTCCAGGCAGAATCATGGAGACCGGTGTAAGGTGCATAGATACTTTCAACCCGATTGCCGAAGGTGGGACAGGCTTCATTCCAGGACCGTTCGGTTGCGGCAAGACGGTACTGCAGCATGCGATAGCAAAACAGGGAGAAGCAGATGTCATAATCATGGCCGCATGCGGTGAGCGTGCCAATGAGGTAGTGGAGATTTTTGCGGAATTTCCGGAACTGATAGATCCGAGAACCGGCAGAAGTCTCATGGAACGTACCACCATAATCTGCAACACTTCCAACATGCCGGTCGCAGCACGTGAAGCATCTGTATATACAGCAATGACAATCGGGGAATATTACAGGGCTATGGGGCTGAAAGTCCTGCTGCTTGCAGACTCCACCTCGCGCTGGGCCCAGGCATTGAGGGAGATGAGCAACCGTATGGAGGAACTTCCCGGTGCAGACGCATTCCCGGTAGACCTTTCTGCAATCATCTCCGGCTTCTACGCAAGGGCCGGCATCGTAGAGTTGAACAACGGCAAAAGCGGTTCGGTAACATTCATAGGAACAGTATCTCCTGCCGGAGGAAATCTTAAGGAACCGGTTACCGAATCCACGAAAAAAGCCGCCCGCTGTTTTTACGCCTTGAGCCAAAACCGCGCGGACAGAAAGAGATATCCTGCCGTAGACCCGATAGATTCATACTCGAAATATCTCGAATATCCCGAAATAATCGACTATCTCAATAATAGGATGGACAAGGATTGGGTCGAGAGCGTAAACAGGGCTAAAAACATCACACTTAGAGGTAAAGAGGCTTTCGAGCAGATAAACATCCTCGGTGACGACGGTGTACCGATGGAGTATCACCTCCAATATTGGAAATCCGAACTGATAGATTTCATCATCCTGCAACAGGATGCTTTCGACAGCATAGATTGCAACACTCCCATGGAGCGTCAGAAATATATGCTCAAAAAGGTACTGGAGGTATGCGACAAGAAGGTGGAATTCGAAAATTTCGAAGAGTGCACGTCTTATTATAAAAATATAATAAATATAATGCGGCAGATGAACTACTCCGCTTTTGAGAGCGAAGAATTCAACAAATACCTCGGGCAACTAAATAAAATTATAGAAAATGACAAGTAAAGCATTTCAACGTATATATACTAAATTGGAGGCTATCACCAAGGCCACCGTATCCCTTAAAGCCCAGGGAGTCTCCAACGATGAGCTTGCAACGGTAGCGGGCAGATTGTCACAGGTGGTAAAAATCAAAGGAGACCTTGTAACTCTGCAGGTCTTTGCCGGAACGGAGGGAATTCCTACCGATGCAGAGGTGCTTTTCTACGGTGAACCGCCTGCGCTCAATGTCAGCGATGAACTTGCAGGACGCTTCTTCAACGCTTATGGAGAACCTATAGACAACGGCCCCGCTGTCGAAGGAGAGAGAAGATATATTGGAGGCCCGTCTGTAAACCCATATAAAAGGAAACAGCCTTCGCAGCTCATACCTACAGGTATTGCAGGAATAGACCTTAACAACACATTGGTCTCCGGACAGAAAATCCCGTTCTTTGCAGACCCGGACCAGCCATACAATGAGGTTATGGCCAACGTCGCACTGAGAGCGGACGTAGACAAGATAATTTTGGGAGGGATGGGGCTTACAAATGACGACTACCTCTATTTCAAACAGAAATTCGAGAATGCCGGAGCCCTGAACAAGATCATAAGTTTTGTAAATACTACGGAGCAACCTGCCGTAGAACGTCTCCTTATTCCGGATATGGCGCTTACGGCAGCCGAATATTTTGCCGTGGACAAAAACGAGAAGGTACTGGTTCTGCTTACGGACATGACTCTATATGCAGACGCACTTTCAATTGTAAGCAACCGTATGGACCAGATTCCTTCAAAGGACTCAATGCCGGGTTCTCTCTATTCAGATCTGGCAAAGATTTATGAAAAAGCCGTACAGTTGCCTCAGGGAGGCTCAATCACAATCATAGCGGTAACGACATTGAGCGACGGAGACATTACACACGCCATTCCTGACAACACGGGATATATTACGGAGGGGCAGCTATACCTGAGGACGGATCCCGATACCGGGAAGGTTATCGTAGACCCTTTCCGTTCACTGTCGCGTCTGAAACAGCTTGTAATAGGCAAACAGACCAGAGAGGACCATGCGCAGGTTATGAATACGGGAGTGCGGCTCTATGCAGATGCAGCCAACGCAAAGACAAAACTGGAAAACGGCTTTGACCTGAGCGACTACGATCTCAGATGTCTGCAATATGCAAAGGAGTATTCGAACAGATTGCTCGCCATAGATGTAAATATAAAGATAGACCAGATGCTGGATACGGCCTGGGAACTTTTTGGAAAATATTTCAAGCCGCAGGAACTCAACATCAAACAGAGTCTTGTAGACAAATACCTGAAGGGCGGTATAGAATAATTGAAGATGGCAATAAAGTTCCAATATAATAAAACGTCGCTGAACGACCTTAACAAACAGTTGAAAATAAGGACGAATGCGCTCCCTACGCTTAAAAACAAGGAGAGTGCGCTCAGGCTCGAAGTCAGGCGTGCCAAGGCCAGAAGCGAAGAGTTGACGGAAAAATTATCTGCCTCACTGAAAGCATACGACTATATAGCTGCTTTATGGAATGAATTCGAACCGGGGCTTATCTCCGTACGCGATGTAGTTCTGGAAACCGAAAAAATCGCAGGAGTCAAGACACCGGCACTCAAGGAGGTGCTGTACGATGTAAAGCCGTTCGATATTTTCAAAAAGCCGCTTTGGTATTCCGACGGAGTGAACATACTCCGCCAGCTGGCCCAGATAGGCATTGAATCAGAAATATATCTGGAAAAGATGCGTCTTCTGGATTTTTCCAGAAAAAAGATTACCCAAAAGGTAAATCTTTATGAAAAGGTCCAGATCCCGGGATATCAGGAGGCGATAAGAAAAATAAAGCGTTATATGGAAGATGAGGAGAATCTTTCAAAGGCATCGCAGAAAATTGTAAAGACAAGACATCAGCAAGAAGAGGAGGAAGAGAGCCATGATTAAAAAGATGACAAAATACTCTTTTGTACTTTTCCACAAGGAGGCGGCTCCGTTTATGGAGCATCTTCAAAATCTTGGTCTTATAGATGTCACTCGCCAGGAAAAGGCTGTGGATTCGCAATCAAGGGAGCTTTACGACAAAATATCGAGATACGACAGCGTCCTTTTGAATCTGGAGACACTGCTTAAAGACAAACAATTACGTAAAAAAGAAAAAAGCAGGTCCGATGTAAAGGATGTAAAGGCAGAAGAACTGCTTGCAGTTGCACAGGAGAAGATAAAGCTCAGGGGAGATTTGCAGAAAAGCCTTTCAGATGCGATTTCAGAATTGCGCGAGGCCGTAAAATGGGGAGAATTCGATAAAGAGGATCTGAAACGTCTCTCCGCGTTGGGCTATACCCTCCACTTCTACCAGTGCAACGAAAAGATTTACAAAAAGGAGTGGGAGGAAGAGTTCCCTCTGGCAATACTCAACAAGAATGCAAGTTCTCTCTACTTCCTGGTTCTGGAAAACGACGGTGCGGATTACAAGTTCCCGCTTACAGAGAGTAAATTTCCGGAGAGGCCGGCATCTGAGGTGGAGAAGGATATCGACAGAATAGAAGAGGAGATCGGGCGGAATCTTTCGGACCTCGCAGCATTGGGAGAATATATCGGCGAACTGAAAAAACAGAGAAAGGATGCCGAGAGCGATTTCGATCTCTATATGGCAAAGGCTTCCGCTGCAAGTGAGGCGGAGGATACAATCTCTGTTTTTGAGGGATTTGCGCCGGAAGAAAATGATCGCGAAATAGAAGATTTCCTCAAGAGGGAAAACGCCTACTATATAAAGGAGGCCGCAAAGGAGGAGGACAATCCCCCTGTCCTACTCAAAAACAACGCATATTCAAAACTTTTTGAACCAATCGGAGAGTTGTATATGCTTCCCAGATACGGAGAACATGATTTGACGGCATATTTCGCCCCGTTCTACATGCTCTTTTTCGGTCTCTGCCTGGGAGACATAGGCTACGGGCTGCTTTTGCTTGTTGCCGGAATAATAGCAAGTTATAAACTTCCGGAATATAAAGGTTATGCAAAGCTCGTGGCATGGCTGGGATTCGGTTCCATAATAATGCCGCTGCTGAGTGGGACATTTTTCGGAGGAAAGCTTGCGGATATTTTCGGTATGTCCGAAAAGGCGAGGGCCCTCTTTTTCGACGATATGCAAATGTTCTGGTTCGCAATCATATTCGGACTGGTTCAGATTGTATTTGCGCGAATAATGAGCGCCATATTCGCAATAAGTTCCAAAGGCATATTGGCAGGGCTCCACAACATAGGATGGGCGATACTGATAACATGGGCGGCCGTATGGTATGCAAGCACACAGGTGCCGTTCAGCTATCCTCCGTTCGTGAACTACATAGGATTGGGAGGGCTGGTACTTATACTGCTTTTCACATCGGACAATAAAAACATATTTGTAAAGCTCTTCAAGGGAGTTGCCGCGTTATACGATATTACAGGAGTTTTCGGCGACATGCTCTCATATATAAGGCTTTTCGGTCTCGGAACGACAGGCGGAATACTCGGACTGGTCGTAAACTCGATAGCATCGCAACTGGGCGCCGTTCCGTATGTAGGATGGCTGCTTATGGGCATAATGCTGATTTTCGGCCATATATTCGTGCTCTTCATATCAGCGCTCGGAGCCTTCGTACACCCGATGCGTCTGACATTTGTCGAATTTTATAAAAATGTGGGATTCGACGGCGGCGGAAGAGCATATAACCCTTTAAAAAGAAATAAATAAATTTAAAGTATATAAAAACTAATCATTATGGAAGCAACAGCAACAAATTTACCATTCTTTGTAGCCTACGTAGGCATGGCAATAATGCTGGCCGTATCGTGCATCGGCAGTAGCGTAGGAGTTACAATCGGCGGCAACGCTACAATCGCATCTTTGAAAAAGAATCCTACAATATTCGGAAAAGCAATGATTTTGTGCGCATTGCCATCTACACAAGGTCTGTATGGCTTTGCAGGTTTCTTCTTGATGCTCAACAGTCTCAAAGGGTTGGAAGTTCTCTCTATAGGCTCGGCCCTGGCAATTTTCGCAGCAGGAGTGGCATTGGGAGCAGTAGGTTACTACTCATCGATAAAGCAGGCCTCTTTGGTTGCAAACGGCATAAATGAGATGGGAAACGGTCAGGATGTATTCGGAAAGACACTTATTCTCGCCGTATTTCCCGAACTTTACGCAATACTTACATTTGCAGCGACATTCCTCGCACTGCCCTAACCGTCTCGCGATATTATAAAAATCTTGAAAATATTGGAAAAGAGCCGGAGTAAACAACCGGCTTTTTCCTTAAAAAACGCTAAATTTGCGCCATCCGTATATCAAAACAAGGAGGTATTATGACATTGATTAAATCAATATCCGGAATAAGAGGCACTATCGGCGGGGAAAGAGGCAATGCCCTTACTCCTGTCGATATAGTTAAGTTTACGGCAGCATATGCAGCCGAATTGAGAAGAAGGCTTCCGGGTAGAGGGCAATACAGGGTTGTTGTCGGAAGAGATGCGAGAATCTCGGGAGAAATGGTAGAGAACATAGTGTGCGGGACACTGCTTGCCTGCGGTATAGATGTAATAAACGCAGGTATGGCCTCCACACCTACGACAGAAATGGCGGTCATACTCTCAAAGGCCGAGGGAGGAATAATCCTTACTGCATCGCACAACCCCAAAGAGTGGAACGCACTCAAACTTTTGAATGAAAGGGGGGAATTTCTCAGTGCAGAGGAAGGCGAAAGCCTTCTGAAATGTGCGGAGGAGGAGAATTTCACATTCTATGGCGTAGATAAAATAGGCAAGATGGTGCACAAGGATTTTACCATGGAGCACATCAACGCCGTATTGAACGATAAGCTTGTAGACAGAAAGGCCATTAAAGAGGCCGGGTTCAAAGTCGTCCTGGATGCGGTAAACTCAATAGGAGGTCCTACAATGCCGCTGCTTTTAAATGAGCTCGGTGTAGAGTGCGTAAAACTGAACTGCGAAGCTACAGGCGATTTTGCCCACAATCCCGAACCGCTTCCGCAGAATCTGACTGCACTTTCTGAAACTGTAGTAAAGGAGAGGGCGGATTTGGGAATTTCCGTAGATCCGGATGTAGACAGATTGGCGCTCATATGCGAAAACGGAGAGCCTTTCGGCGAGGAATACACCCTTGTTTCAGTAGCCGACTATGTACTTTCGAACAACAATGGCGGCAATACGGTTTCTAATCTCTCCTCATCCAGAGCGTTGAGAGACATTACGGAAAAATGGGGAGGAAGATACTCCGCGGCGGCAGTCGGTGAAGTTAATGTCACTACAAAGATGAGGGAGGTTTCCGCAGTAATCGGCGGAGAGGGCAACGGCGGCGTAATCTATCCCGGCCTCCATTACGGACGCGATGCCTATATGGGGATAGCGCTCTTTTTGAGCAATCTGGCCCATAAGAAGATAAAGGTTTCACAACTGAGGAGGGAGTATCCCGATTACTTCATATCCAAAAACAGGATAGAGATTTCAGACAAGGCGCTGATAGATAAAATACTGGAAGCAGTAAAAGAGAAGTATGCCAATGAAAAGGTCACTACCATAGACGGTGTAAAGATAGATTTCGAGGCAGAGAAAAAATGGGTACACCTCAGAAAATCGAATACAGAGCCTATCATCAGAATTTATTCGGAAGCTCATACGATGGAAGAGGCGGACGCACTGGCCGAGCAGATCAAGGGCGAAGTGAATAAAATCTTAAACGCCTGACCATGTTTTCATTCAGAACCACACCCTTGGAGGAGCAGGGAGATCTTGTGCTGCGCAACGGGAAACTCGGACTGCTATGCAATCAAACGGCATGGCATCCTGAAAGCGGCGAATATCTTTTCGAGACGCTTGCCCGCAGAGGAAACCTGAAAAGGGTTTTCACTCCGGAGCACGGACTCTTTTCGGAACTTCAGGATCAGGTAAAACTGGATGAAGGCGGGGCATACGGCAACCTGGGGCTGAAAAACGTCGAGTTCGTATCCCTGTACGGAAGCAGTGAAGAGTCGCTCAGCGCATCTGCAGAGGAGCTTGCAGACATAGATGCTCTGATCATAGAGCTTCAGGATGTCGGATGCAGATACTACACATATATAAGCACTATATTGAATCTTTTCAAGGTGTTGAAAAACGAGGGGATAAACCTTCCTGTCTACATCATAGACAGGCCGAATCCCGCAGGAAGACAAGTCGAGGGGACAATGTTAAGGGCAGGCTATCGCTCATTCATAGGAGTAGAAGGATTACCGCACAGGCATGGCCTCACTATAGGAGAACTGTCGTATCTGCTTTACAATGAAATAGGTGCAAAATTTCCGCTACACATAATTTCATACCATTGCTCGCTTTCCAGCAAGGACCTGATGCCGTGGAGCATACCTCCGTCTCCGAACTTCCCCGGGCTGTTCACCGCCCATTTTTACAGCGGACAATGCCTTTGGGAAGGGACCAATGTAAGCGAAGGACGCGGAACTACCAGACCTTTCGAACTATTCGGAGCTCCCTATATGGAGAGCCTTGCCGAGTACAACAGGAAGCACGGTTACAAGAACTGGAATGATGCGGACAATCCTCTGTCGGACCCCGGAGTATATGTAAGATGGTTGAAATTCATACCCGTATTCCACAAATACAAGGATGAATGCTGCTACGGTTTTCAGCTGCTGCCCAATCCCAATATGCAGTACCATGCGCTGGCACATAATTTGCGGATTATCCGGTTTTTACACGACAACTGCAAGGAATTTGCCTTCAGGGAGGGAAAATATGAGGCCGGAAATGACAAAAAGGCGATTGAACTGTTGCTCGGAGACAGGGAGCTCATAGATTATGTATCCGGAGAGGGAGAATGGGCAGAGATAAGGGAGCATATAAAGCTGGAGGAGCAGAAGTGGATAAAGAAGGCAAAAAAGATGTTATTGTACGAAAATGAACAGTTATTCAGAGTAAAACAATTTTAACTTGAAATATTATGGCAAATCCTGTTTTAAACAACACGACATTCAGAAATATCGCAGTAGAGTCCGATGCCGGGAGAATGAGCATCAAAGGGACTATCTATAAATCGCTTGCGCTGCTGCTTATGGTCTTTGCAGCCGGAGCATTCACATGGAAAGTGGTAAATGAATCCATAGACCCCTCTGCATACACCTCGTGGATGTTCGGAGGGCTTATCGTCGGCTTTGTACTGGCAATGGTCATTACCTTCAAACCGAAAGCCGCACCGTACCTCTCCCCTATCTATGCTGCAGCCGAAGGGCTGGTTTTAGGCTCGGTTTCCGCAATCTACAACAATGCATTTGCGACAACAGCACCTAACATAATCATCAATGCCGTACTGCTTACTATGCTTTGCGCATTCGTAATGCTTATCTTCTACAGAACCGGCTTTGTAAAGGTAAACGGCACCTTCATGCGTGTACTTTCGGTTGCGCTCACGACGATACTTGTATTTTACATAGGCAGCTGGATACTTTCGCTCTTTGGAGTAGACATGACACTTCTGCACGGCGCCACACCGCTCAGCATAGGAATCAGCGTTATAATTACCGCCGTAGCCGCTTTCAGCCTCATTATGGACTATTATGCCATAGAACAGAGCGCAAACCTCGGTGCTCCCAAATATATGGAGTGGTACTGTGCATTCGGTTTCATGGTAACACTTATATGGCTTTACCTGGAAATCTTAAGCCTTCTGGCTAAAATAGCCGGCTCGGAAAGATAATTTTTGCATAAAAGATATTTTTCTTATATTTGCGGCTCAATAATTAAAACGATAAAGCAATGAAAAAAGGAATCCATCCCGAAAGTTACCGTCTTGTGGCTTTCAAGGATATGTCTAATGAGCAGGTTTTCATTACCCGTTCATGCGTAAATTCTAAAGAGACCATAGAGATAGACGGTGTAACCTATCCGCTTGTAAAGCTGGAGATTTCAAATACATCGCATCCATTCTATACAGGCAAGATGAAACTTGTGGATACAGCAGGTAGAGTAGATAAGTTCTATCAGCGTTACAAAAAGAAATAACCTGTTCCATAAAACAAATAAAAACCGCCACTCTCATCGGGTGACGGTTTTTTTAATGTACGGAACTTTCAAGTTTATTTGACTTCGATGCTCTTACGTGCAGAAACTTCAGCTTTGGTAAGTTTCGGAAGGTCTATATTCAGGACACCGTTTTCGACCTTTGCGGAAATCTTCTCCTTATCAACATCGTCCGGCAAGATAAGAGTTCTCTGGAATTTGCTGTATGAGAACTCCCTTCTCAGATAACGGCCGTCCTTGGCCTTCTCGTTCTCCTCATGCTTCTTCTCTACGTTTACGACAAGGTTATTTTCCTCATCTACATGTACGTTGAAGTCGTCTTTTGTAAGACCGGGAGCGGCAAGCTCCACCTTGTACTCATTGGCTGTCTCTATTACATTTACAGCAGGGAGAGTAGAATTTACTCTTTCAACCCAATTGTTATCGAAAAAGTCATTGAAAATATCCGGTAACCAATTCTGATTTCTTCTAACTAATGTAGCCATATCTTTATCCTCCATTTATTTGTTCAACATGATTTTATCCGATTCCTCCACCCTTTCGGGTTTCGGTTTCGAAGAGAGAAAAGGCAATAGATGTGCCAGATGGAAATGATGCTCAAAATGGCATAAACAGTGTCAATTTTGCAGTTTTACATAGCCGGTGCAGCCATTTTTTCAGAAGATTTTTCCACTTCCGCTGTTTGCCGGCTCTCCGCTTTTTACTACTTTTGCGGGAGGATATCGGATATGGCGACAAGAGAAGAGACAATAAAGGAGCTGGCCGGGATCTACAACAATCCCATATATTTTGAAACAGATCCTATAATATTCCCGAAGCATTTCTACCTGCTCATGAACGGTAAAGAAGGGCTTTTCGAGAAGGTACCGGAATGCAGCGCATCGGGTATAACCCTGCAGGATGTGGAAATAGCGGGTCTTGTTGCCGCCCACCTTGCATGGGGCAGGCGCGATATGATTGTCCGCGATACAAAAAGGGCAATGGAGGAGATGGGATGGCAGCCGTACAAATATATAATGGAAGGGAGATACAGAAATTCCGACAGTTCCCTGCACCGCACGGTAAAATGGAGCGAATTTGCCCGCATCTGCCATAATATGAAGGAATATTACTCGGAACACACAAGTGTCGAACCTCTCTCCGCAGACCAGATAAGGGTAAGGATATACGGGCAGAAAAGCGATCTTAAAATGGCCAACAAGAAAATCCACATGTTCAGGAGATGGATGGTCAGAAACGACGGCAAGGTAGATCTCGGACTATGGAAAAACACCGACCCTGCCGAACTTATAATTCCGCTCGACGTACATGTGCACAGAAGCGCCATGAATCTGGGAATTACAGAACGGAAAAGCTGCGATTTCGCTACAGCCATGCAGATAACCCGATATCTGAAGGGAATATTTCCGCATGACCCGTGTCTTGGCGACTTTGCCCTATTTGCCTATGCGGCGACCCATCCGGAAGCCAACAAAAGAGAAACAAAATAAAACAACGGAAAAAAGATGAAAACCGGAACCATTTGCACACTTCTTCTGCTCCTGTTTTTCTGCAACGGAGCGGCATCACAAGTAAAAACGGACAGTCTGGTAAAAAAGACAGGCATAACTTTCAGCACCGGCTTCGAATCAGGTTCGCTGGACAGCGTTGCGCTCGGCAGGCTGGCAGTAACAGCGCCACAGAGAGAAAGACAGACGACAGAGTATGTTTTTGACATATATTCGCGCCTCGATCCCGAAAATCCGGCAGATCCGAAACTCGCTCCGAGCGGAAGATGGTTCTATTTTATGATGACAGGAGTCAAGGACAAGAAGATAACCATGCAGTTCCATAACAGCGATCCCAAAAGGCCCTTTTACTCTTACGACAACAGGGAATTCGTAAGATTCACTCCGGAAGAGGCCCCGGAATACAGGAAGGTGACGAAAACTTTTGGACATGACACGGTCTACATTGCCTATTTTCCGCCATATACGGTAAGCTACCTGGACTCGAGGATAGCAGAGTGGAGCAAAAAAGAGTATGTAGATGTCCGTTCGATAGGAAAGAGCGAACATGGCCGGGAAATGCCGCTGCTTACGGTAACGGAGCCGAACCCCGATCTTTCGGACAAAAAGAAACATGTCGTATATATACACGGCCGTATTCATACAAGCGAGGCACCTGCAAGCTGGCATCTTGACAAACTCATAGATTTGATTGTCGGAGAGAGCAGATATGCGGAAGATTTAAGGAAGAACATAATATTTTACATACTGCCTTTTACAAATCCCGACGGTGTTGCCGAAGGTATGTCGCGCTCCAATGGCGAAGGGATAAATCTTGAAGTAAACTGGGCGAATGCAGATTCCGTAACGGCTCAGGAGACCAAAAACATAAGGGCCTTTTTGGAAAGCATTACAGAAAAGGGAAAAGGGATAGACATAGCATTGAACATGCACTCTCAAAGTTCCGATTTTGTAACATACTGGATACATACGGCAGAAAGCACATCTGATGAATATTATAAGGGTCTTATGGTTTTCGCGAATCTTACCATAAACGGCAACCCCCATTTCCATAAAAACGACCTTTCTTTTTCAGCGGTGGCCCCCAGATATGTAGAGGGCTGGTTATGGGACAGATGCGACGGAAAGGCCCTTGCCACTACATTCGAAACCCCATATACATTTTATAACAGAAACAAGGATGGGAAATGGGTTACAATTGAAAATCTGCAGGATATGGCAATAAACAATCTCTATGCCATAGGAGATTATCTTCAGATAAAGGGAACGGACAGAATCATATCCGGCAAACCGGCACGCAAGAAAGGCTTTGGAAAAGCCAAGGATTCAGACCACTTCTATTTTGGAAAATATTATCTTGCAGCAAAACGTCCTGCCGCAAAGGCAATATTTAAAATCAAGGACCTGCCAGAGGGAAAATACACCGTATATAAATGGGCCGTAGGGAAAAATGCACAGACAAGCGGTGAAGGGGAGAACGAATGGATAGAAATCGGGACCGTAACCCATCCGGAAAATGGCGACTTCAAATATGAATACGAAGTGTCCGCAGCCGGTGAGAAACTGGATAATCTGTTGCTGATAAAGAGATAGGCAAATGCGGGAAAATATCGCACATCTTTTTGGAGTTACGACTGAAAATCTGCGCAGGCTCATATCCATTGCACTGGAAGAGGGCGGAGAATATGCAGATATCTTTTTCGAGCACACTGTAATAAATGAACTTTCGCTCCGCGACGACCATGTAAACAAGGCCGGCAGCCATATAGATTACGGGGTGGGGATAAGAGTGGTAAAGGGAGAAGAGACGGGCTATGCCTATTCCGAAATCACTACAATGGCCGAAATGGAAAAAGCGGCAAGGTATGCGGCAAAAATTGCAGCATCCAAAAAAAGTCTTGCGCTTCCGCTCGAAAACAGGCTCATGGAAGGAAATGATTTCTATCCCATAAAAAAAGGATGGGAGGAGTTCGGAATAAGGGAGAAACTTCCACTCCTCGAATTGCTGAATGCAAAAATACATGAGAACGACGGACGAACTTCAAAGGTAAGGGCGGCAATAAACGACTCTCTCTCGAAAATATTGTTTTACAACTCTCTCGGAGAGACATACAGCGATATTCGCCCCCTCATATCCGTTATGGCAAGCTGCACTATGGAGCAAAACGGCAGAAGGGAAAGCGCCGGAGCATCCAGAAGTTTCCGCGCAGGGTTCGAAATACTCGACGAATCACTCATGACAGAGCTCGCCTTATCCATAGTCCGGAAAGGGGCATTCCTTTTTGATGCAAAACAGCCTTCAGGAGGAGAAATGCCGGTGGTCATGGGGGCCGGAAGCTCCGGCATACTGCTCCACGAAGCTGTCGGGCATGCTTTTGAAGCCGATTTCATACGCAAAAAGACCTCTATCTTTTCCGATAAGATGGGCAGGAAAATATGCGACGGCAATATCAACATCGTAGATGACGCGACTTTGCCCGCGAACAGGGGAGCGCTCAATTATGACGATGAAGGGGTACCGGGGCAAAAGACCTATCTTGTAAGGGAGGGCATCCTAAATTCATTCCTGCACGACAGGATAAGTGCAAAACACTACGGTACCGCACCTACAGGGAACGGGCGCAGGGAGTCATTCAGGTTCATGCCGATTCCGCGCATGAGGGCCACATATATGGAGAGCGGAAACTGTACCGAAGAGGATATCATAAGGAGCGTAAAACATGGAATATACGCAAACGATTTCAGTAACGGGCAGGTGCAGATCGGAGCGGGTGATTTTACCTTTTATGTAAAAAGCGGATATCTTATAGAGAATGGCAGGCTCACACAGCCCATAAAGGATATAAATATCATCGGCAACGGACCGCAAACGCTCAAAGAGATTACAATGGTCGGAAACAATAATATTATCGACAACAGTACATGGACATGCGGGAAGGGGCAATATTGCTCCGTCTCATGCGGAATGCCTACGGTATTGGTAAAAAGCCTTACGGTAGGAGGCTCTGTATAAAGGAAAAGATTAAAAGATGCTGTACGGGATTGACAATAACAGGAACGAAATAGAGTGCGCAAGATTTGTCCTCGATTATCTGAAAAGAAAGGGGGCGCAGGCAAGGATTACCCTTAACAAAGGGCGTATAAACACATTTTCAGTACTGAACGGGAAACAGGACAAATTGCAAATGTCCAACGACAGGGCTCTCAACATACAGATCTATTCCAGGAACAGATACGGGGCCTTCTCCACCAACAGGCTGGAGAAAAATGAGTTGGAGAAATTTCTTGACAATGCCGTATATGCGACATCACTCGTGGAAGAGGATGATGCAAGAACCCTTCCCGAAGAAAAATTGTATTATAGGGGAGAAAACCCGGATTTGGGACAGTTCGACAGCTCGATAACCGCCATTACGGCCGAACGCAAAAAAGAGATAGCATATGAAATATGCAGTCAGATGGAAGGGAAAAGCAAATATCTGGTTTCGGCCGAAAGCGAATATAATGACTACATAGATTATCAATATATAATAGACTCGCAAGGATTTGAAGCCGATGTTATCCAATCGGCCTTCGATGTAAGCGCCCAATGTTCCGTAAAAGAGAACGGTGATGCGAGGTATGAATCATACTGGTTCGAGAGTTCGCTTCATTTTAAAGATTTGGACTACAAAGAGTGCGGAAAACAGGCGCTTGAAAGGGGAATCGAAAAATTCAATCCGGCAAAGGTGAAGAGCGGGAAATACAACATGGTTGTGGAAAACTGCTGCGCATCGCGTATGGCAGCTCCTGTCATAAACAGCCTCAGCGGCGCTCTTGTCCAGCAGAGAAGCTCCTTTCTTGCCGAAAGTCTCGGCAAGAAAGTCTTTGGGAAGAACGTGACATTCATTGACAGGCCTCACAGATATGGAATGGCAGGTTCCAGATATTTCGACTCCGACGGAGTGGCGACAAAAGATCTGGCCTTCATAGAAAACGGGGTCATAAACAATTATTTCATAGACAGTTATTATTCCAGAAAATTAAAGATGGATGTAACGGCCGAAAGCCCGTCCGTCCCAGAACTGATATGCGGGGAGGGAACAGGAACCGATATTGCATCGGTCAGGGATCTTGTCCGGTTCATGAACAGCGGCATACTCGTAACCGGATTCAACGGAGGAAACTACAACGGGGTTACCGGAGACTTCTCATACGGCATAGAGGGATTCTTTTTTAAGGGCGGAGAGATAATTCATCCGGTAAGGGAGATGAATATTACGGGAAATGTCGTATCATTGTGGAATAATTTTACAGCGGCCGGAAAAGACCCCCTGAAATGGGCAAAATGGCAGATTCCGTCGCTTGCATTTGAAAATATAAATTTTAACGGTAAATAGACTGATGAAAAAACCGGGTTTACTGCTCTCACTGCTGCCGGTAGTGATTTTGATTGCGATTATCGCCATTGGGGTCAAACTTTTCGAAGCCGATATCACATCCGGCCCGTCGCAGGTTGCCCTGCTCTTTGCTTCGCTCGTAGGGGCACTCATTGCCATGTTCCACCTTAAAGTTCCTTGGGAAAAACTTGAGGCCGGCATGATAGACAATCTCGCCAAAACAGGAAGCGCAATCTTCATACTTCTTATGATAGGTGCACTTACGGCATCATGGACTCTTTCAGGGATAGTTCCTACCCTGATATATTACGGGCTGCAGATTATAAATCCGTCGATATTCCTGCTTGTGATATTTCTCTTTACTGCGCTTATATCCATCACGATAGGAAGTTCATGGACTACAGTGGGCACAATAGGCGTTGCAATGCTGAGCACCGGAGAGATATTGGGATTCCACTCGGGATGGCTTGCAGGAGCCATAATATCCGGGGCCTACCTCGGAGACAAGCTCTCCCCCCTTTCAGATACCACCAACCTCTCCTCGAGCGTAGCCGGAGTTGATCTGTACAAACATATCAGGTACCTGATTATAACGAACCTCCCCACGCTAATACTCACCGCAATAATTTTTGCCGTTGCCGGATTCCTCATCCCCACTTCATCTGCGATAGATGTAGAACAGCAGTGTGCCGAAATAAAGGGGCTTTTCAACATTTCAGGCTGGTTCCTTCTTATTCCTGTAGGAACCATATTCTTGATTTACAAAAAAATGCCTCCGTATCTCACTCTATTCCTCTCGGCAATTGCGGCTGTCGTAGTAGCTGTCTTCTGCCAGCCTCACATAATAGAACAGATATCGGGCAACATATCCGACCCTCTATATAAATTCATATATGTGCCTTTCAAGATGCTTTCGTCGAAGGTTGAAATAGTTACCGACAACCCCATGCTTACCGACCTTGCCTCTACGAACGGCATGGCTGGAGTAATGGATATTATATGGCTCATTCTCTGCGTTGTTGCATTCGGAGGCATAATGGAGGCCGGGAATTTCATAACCGTCATAACGGAAAAGATGGTAAAGTTCATGCACAGCGCAACTTCTTTGGTGTCATCTACCATCGGGACCTGCATTTTCTGCAACATCGTACTCTCCGACCAGTATATTTCGATATTGCTTCCAGGCAAGATGTTCACCAATGCATACAAGAAAGAGGGATACGCACCGGAGCTGCTCAGCCGCTCGCTCCAGGATTCCGCCACGGTGACATCCGTACTCGTACCGTGGAACACATGCGGAGTGATGCAGTCTACCGTACTCGGAGTGCCGACACTTACCTATCTTCCATACTGCTTCTTCAATATCCTTTCGCCGATTATCTCAATCATAATCGTAGCGACAGGATACAAAATAACCAGATACGGAGTAAAAGTAAAAAGCATATTCAACAAAAATAAAAATATAACTAATGAAAATTCAGACAAATAAAGTTGTTTCACTGTCATATACCCTTACTGTGGACGGTGATGTAATCGAAACCGTAACCGCCGAAAAGCCGATGCAGTTCATTTACGGAACCGGTTATCTGCTTCCTAAATTTGAAGAGAACATAAAGGAAAAGAGTGTCGGAGATCTGTTCGATTTCGTATTGGCAGCTGCGGATGCATATGGAGAAATCAATGAAGATGCAATCATAGAACTGCCGAAACATATTTTTGAAGTCAATGGCAAAATCGAGGAGGGGCTGCTGAAAGTAGGAAACGTTCTCCCCATGACAGATTCCGAGGGCAACCGTTTGAACGGAGCCATAGATGAAGTAAAGGATGAAAGCGTAATAATGAACTTCAACCATCCGCTTGCAGGCGCGTCGCTTCATTTTACCGGAAAGGTAGAGGCTGTTCGCGATGCAACGGAAAGCGAGATCGAAAACGGGCTTTATAACGAAAAGGCCCAATCGTGCGGCGGCGGATGCGACTGTTCCTCATGCGGTTGCGGAGGATGCCATTAATAACCTGCTAATCAGGGATTCAACTTTTCTGCAATCTTTTTGGCCACATTTATGCCGTCGATTGCAGAAGAGACTATTCCTCCGGCATAGCCCGCACCCTCTCCGCACGGATATATTCCGCTTAGCGAAATGTGCTCATAATCCTCATTTCTCGGTATTCTTACCGGAGATGAAGTTCTGGATTCCACTCCCAACAGCAGGGCCCCGTTTGTATAATAGCCTTTCATCGAGTTGTTGAAAACCGGAAAGGCTTTTCTCAGCGAATAGGCCACGAATTCCGGAAGCAGTTCGTGCAACGGTGCAGAAACCGTTCCTGCCATATATGATGAATCAGGCAGGCTTTTGGAGATTCGGCCCTTTACGAAATCTTCCATACGTTGCGCCGGGGCTTTCATGGAATTGGAGAATTCAAACATTTTTCTCTCCACGCTCTGCTGGAATCTCAACAGGGAGAGCGGACCGTATTTCGCAAATTCAGGCACATCTTCCGGAGCGACAGTCACGACAATCCCGGCATTGGCCCATTTTGAATTTCTCCTGGAATTGCTCATTCCGTTCAAGACCACCTGCCCCGGTGCGGTTGCAGAGGGTATCAGAAGACCGCCCGGACACATGCAGAATGAAAATACTCCCCTGCCCTTTACCTGTGTCACCAAAGAATACTCTGCCGGGGGGAGCATGGGATGATATTTGCCCCTGTACTGTATTCTGTTTATAAGCTCCTGAGAATGTTCTGCCCTTACTCCCAATGCAAAACCTTTGGCCTCAATCTCCCATCCCCTGCTATTGAACATCTCATATATATCATCTGCGGAATGGCCGGTTGCAAGAATGAGCTTTTTTGCTTCGAAAACCTTTCCATCACCGTTACATACGGCCTTCCAACCTGAGGATGAGGACAATATATCTGTAACCCTGCTGTTGAAATGAACTTCACCGCCATGTGAGACAATAGCGTTTCTCATATTCTCTATAACGTAGGGAAGCCTGTCGCTCCCAATATGGGGATGGGCATCGATTAAAACAGATGCATCCGCACCATACTCCACAAAGGGATAGAGCACCTCTCTTACATCCCCGCGCTTGGTAGAGCGGGTATAGAGCTTGCCGTCGGAGAAGGTACCGGCACCGCCCTCTCCGAAGCAGTAGTTGGAATCGGGATTCACAACTCCCCTTCTTGAGATTGCCGCCATATCGAATTTACGGGCATGTACATCCTTTCCTCGCTCGAGAATAACCGGTTTTATACCGTTGCGCAACAATGTAAGCGCCGCATACAGGCCGGCAGGCCCCGCCCCGACTATAATTACCCTACCTGCATTCTCCCTTCCGGCAACATTCTGCAGGGGAGGAAGGATAAAACGCTCTATATCCGGCTCGCCCTTCAAAGAGTAACGGAGACGATAACGGTAAAGCACCTCCTTGAAACGGGCATCGAGCGAACGGCGCACCACTTCATACGAGCCGATTTTATCTGGAGCCACCCCTGCCTTTACCGCAAGGGAGGCAATTATCTCTTTTTCGGAGGGAATCTTCCTTGAAGAAAACGACAGTTCTATCTCTCTCATACTATTTCATTTGTGATGCCCGTGAAATAGGTGCCACATCCAGAGTCGTCGTAAGTCCGAGACGGAATTTGCATAAACCCGACATGGCAATCATAGCCGCGTTGTCTGTGGTGAATTTCAGTTCCGGGAGATATACATTCCATCCCCTCTTCTCCCCTTCGCTTTGTACGCGCCTTCTCAGCCCGGAATTGGCAGAGACGCCTCCGCCCAATGCAATTTCCCTTATTCCCGTAAGTTTTGCAGCCTTTATGAGTTTATCCAGCAGAATATCTATCAAATCTTTCTGGAAACTCGCCGCCAGATCGGCCTTGTTCTCCTCAATGAAGGAGGGGTTTTCCGCCAGCCGCTCGCGCAGAAAATAGAGAAGGGAGGTCTTTATTCCGCTGAAACTGTAATCGAGCCCCTCTATGTGGGGTTTTGCAAAACGGAACCTCTTTTCGTCTCCCTCTCCGGCAAGCCTGTCAATTACCGGGCCTCCGGGATAGCCGAGCCCCATCATCTTGGCGCATTTGTCGAAAGCCTCGCCCACGGCGTCGTCTATGGTATGGCCTATCACCTCGAACTGCAGGTAATCGGTAACCTTTACTATCTGGGTATGGCCTCCAGAAACCAGCAGAGATAAAAAGGGGAATTCCGGGGAGCGGTTCTCCTTTCCCTGCTGCTTTATAAAATGAGAGAGTATATGCCCTTGCAGATGATTTACCTCGACAAGAGGTTTTCCGGATGCAAGTGCCAGCCCCTTTGCAAAGGATGTGCCCACAAGAAGCGACCCAAGAAGGCCGGGTCCGCGTGTAAATGCTATCGCATCGATTTGCGACAGTTCCACGCCTGCATGTTTCAGGGCCCCGTCCACCACCGGCACAATATTGATCTGATGCGCCCGCGATGCAAGTTCCGGAATAACTCCTCCGTACTCCTTATGCACACTCTGCGAAGCCATTACGTTGGAAAGCAGATACTCGTCACGCAAAACTGCGGCAGAGGTATCATCGCACGAAGATTCGATTCCCAATATAAGATAACTCATATGAAAAATTTTCGCTAAATTACATAGATTTTACCAAATCTCTATACGATTGCCTCCCGCCCAGCATGCAATCTGCTGCAAACCGCCGCACCCCGAGCACTTATTCCGGCAAGTTCCGTCATTATCAACGACAGGCAGATGCCCTGCATGATATACGCTCCGGCAATGAATGGCTGGAAGTTTTACGCAGATAAAATTGCAGGCTACGACTTCAAATAACGATAATTTTTCGCTATTTTTGTTGTTTATACCAACTAAATAAGTTTTATATCAAAACATTCGGTAAAATAGCGGTCTGGGTTTTAATTTCGCTTCTGTTCATGCAGTTTGCGGTTTACCTTGTATTGCAAATTCCGTCTGCCCAAACTTTTATCATCAAACAAGTTACAAACGCCATATCGAAAAAGATAGACGGACAGATAAACATTGAAAGAATCTATTTCGTATTCTTCAGCAAGGCCATAGTCAAAAACTTCTCCATAGTATCGCAGGGAGACACTTTGCTCTACTGCAACAAGATTTCCGTAAGCATACCCTCCAAAGAGTTGTTGCGTCTTAATATGAACTTCGACAAGATTGCAATAACCGGCGGCGAATTCCACCTTATCACGGAGGATGAAGAGAAAAACACCAATCTCCATAGAATATTCAAGATAGATAGAGAGAGAGAAAAAAAAGAGGGCAAGGGAATGCCTGAGCTGAAAATAAGGAAATTCAAAGTGGAGAATTTCGGATTCCGGCTCACCAATCCGTTCAAAGAGCGTTTCAAAGGAGACAGCATTATAAATTTTGCCGCGCTCGACATCAAGCGGATAAATGTCCAGGCCAGCGACATATCCATATTCGATGACACCTTAAGGGCAGATATAGACGGTATTACAGGAGTGGACAAAAGCGGCTTCGCAATCGAAAGACTCGAAGGCGAGCTGACAGTCGGCCCTACGGAGGCAAGAATAGACAATCTTACGCTTCAAGACAATTATACGTCCGTTACAGCCCGATATTTCTCCATGAAATACCGCAATTCCAGGGATTTTGCCGATTTTACGCAAAATGTGGAACTGGGCCTCCATATGGAAAACAGCCGTTTGAGTTTTAAGACCATAGGCAAAATTACGCCCGCCTTGTCGGAAAGTTCCCTCGCGCTCATATTGACAGGAGAGGTAACCGGTTGCGTATGCGATTTGAAGAGCGAAGGATTATATGTGGAGTCCGAAAGCGGAGAGACTGCCATGACTTTGGACTTTTCGATATCGGGATTGCCGGAGATAAGAGAGAGTATATGCAGAATCAACATAAATGAGTGTCAGACTGTCAGCGGAGATATAGCGAAAATCATATCAGGCATAAACGGGAAACCCGAAAGCGAACTTATAAGGGACTTTTCTCCTCATATAAAATATAATTTCAACGGCACTCTCACGGGCCTTCCGGACGATTTTGTAGCATACGGCATCCTGAACTCAAACATAGGCAGGATTTCCGCAGACATACTGCTTAAAAACGATAACGATACGGAGAGGAGAGGATTTGTAATCCAGGGAGAAATAAAGAGCCACGACTTCGATATCGGAAAAGTCATAAACAATAATCTTTTGGGTGAACTTACGATGGAGAGCTCCTTTTCCGCTCTTATAAAACGCAATTCGGGAGGCATCCGCCTTTCGATAGACAATGCAAAAATCAACCGTCTGGAATTCAATGATTATCCATATTCCAACATACATGCCGCAGGAGTATATGACTCAACCGGGTTCGACGGAAGAATAATCTGCCACGACCCGAATCTGGACTTTCTCTTCCAGGGGATATTCGCCCACAAGGAAGAGGGAGGACAATACGATTTTTATGCGAATATCCCATACGCGAACCTCAATGCCCTCAATTTCGACAAAAGGGACTCGATCTCCCTGTTCAGGCTGAGCATTCTCTCGAATATAAGGATTACGGAACAAAAGGATGCAATTGGAAGGCTCAACATAATGGATGCCGAATATGAAAACAGTTACGGGGAGTACGATATAGGAGACATAGAGCTTATTTCCCATAACGCAGACAGCAACTACAATGCCATTCTAAAGGCTCCGTTTATGGATTTGGAATATAAGGCCACGGCACCGCTGTCTGAGTTTATAAAAAAGGGAGCGGAACTATTGTTATACGACCACATTCCCCTCGCTTTCGGTAAAAGGGAACATGAACCGGCGGAAAAGGGAGATTACTCCCTGAAATTCGACATTCATAACTCCAATGCGATATGTCAGGTTATCAAGCCCGGGTTATATATTCAAGACAGCACGAAATGTGAAATAGAGATCGACAAAGGCGACAATATTCTGCTCTCGCTCAATTCGGGCAGAATCGCAATAAATGCAGACTATCTGAAAGGCGTAGAGATGAAGATAGAGAACAGGGATTCTCTTTTAAATATGGTTCTCGGATGCGGCAATATAAAGATTGCCGGCATGACAATAGACAATTCCAACCTTACAATTACCGGCAGAGAGAACCGTCTCAACTCGGCAATAACATTCATGGCAAAAGAGGGGATCAACAACGGGGGGACTTTTGCCACGGAAATATGTTTTAAAGAGGACAGCATCATTGCAGATATCGCAGATACCTCATTTTTTACCTTCAAAGAGAACAGATGGAGCGTAAAGCCTGCAAAAATCATCTATAGCGGAGCACATTTCGACATAAACGATTTCGCGCTCTACAATAATAACCAGAAACTTGGAATCGACGGAACTTTGGCTGCCGTACCCGGTGCGGCCCAAAATGTATCGGAAATTTCCGCCCCGACGGACAGTCTGCGCATCTCTCTTGAGAACTTCGATATAAGCGTAATGAATTTCTTTATAAACAAGCCGTTCGACTTCCAGGGATACTTCTCCGGAAGCGCAGATATCTCCACATATTCGGGAGGGAGGAATCTCTTTTTGGATCTGAGGGGAGATTCCGTATCGGTCTACGGCCATCCTGTAGGCGAAATGCGTATCATGAGCAAATGGTACGCACCGGACAACCGGCTGAATCTGCTTGTAAGTTCAAAACAGGATAACCGGACCCAGCTCATGGCCACCGGATACTATAAACCGCAAAACGGTTATATAAAATTGAACGCCTCGCTAAAGGAATTCCGGCTCGGATATTTTGAGCCTTTCCTGTCGGATATCATTTCCGAAACCGGCGGATCATTCTCCGGCGACATTAAACTGGAAGGAGACAAAAACCGGATGAAACTTACCGGCGATAATTGCAGCCTTGACGATTTCAGATTTCTGGTAAATTTCACACGAGTCCCTTATACGTTGAACGGGACTGTCGATATATCGGAAAATAATATAAGGTTTGAAAAGATATCGATACGCGACGACTTTAACGGAAGAGGTATCGTAACGGGAGGGATAACGCATGATAATTTCAAAGATATTGCGCTCGATACCAGAATAAACTTTGCCAACATGCAGTGTCTGGCTCTTAAAGAGAATGAGAATGAAACTTTCTACGGAGAGGCTTTCGCCAGCGGTACGGTAGGGATAAAGGGGAACCTGGCCGATCTGGTACTGGACATAAACGTCACACCTAACCAGAATAGCAATCTGCACATACCCCTTACATCCGCATCCGCATCTTCGAATACCAACCTGCTTACCTTCAAAGTTCCGCAAATAAAGAAAATTATAGATCCTTATGATACACTCAGCTTCAATAACCGCAAAAGGAACGGAAAGACAGACCTGCAGATAAACATAACATCGAACATGAACAGCAATGCCGACATGTTCATAGAGATAAACAAAGAACTCGGAGACATAATCAGGGCAAACGGCAACGGCCAGATAACGCTGAACATAAACCCTTTGGCAGATTTGTTCAACATATACGGAGACTACAGCATAAATGAGGGAAGCTATAAATTCGTCCTTCCCGGATTCAGTTTCGCTTCCAGGGATTTTGTAATCCAACAGGGGGGCAATATTTCATTCAACGGAGGCATAGATAACATCAATCTGAATCTGACTGCAATATATACTACAAAAGCGGCGATAAACACCCTTATAGCCGACACCAGTTCCGTGAGTGCCAGAAGAAATGTAAACTGCCTCATTTCGATGAGCGGCAATCTCATGAACCCGCGGCTCGATTTCGATCTCGAAATTCCGGATTTGGAGCCTACGACGAAAGTGAGAGTAGAAAGCGCCCTCAACTCGCCGGACAAAATTCAAAAGCAATTCGCGGCGCTGCTGCTATCCGGAGGTTTCCTTCCTGATGAGCGGTCTGGAATAACAAATAACTCGACCATACTCTATTCGAATGTCTCCGAAATGATCAGCAATCAGATAAACAACATATTTACCCAACTCGGAATCCCATTGGACCTGGGATTGAATTATCAGCCGAGCGATAAGGGAAGCGATATATTCGATGTTGCGGTCTCCACCCAGCTTTTTAACAACAGGCTCATAATAAACGGCAATATCGGAAATGATCCCTATTCAAACTCCAACAGCAGAGAGGTGGTAGGCAATGTGGACGTGGAGATAAAACTCGACCGTCAGGGCAAATTGAGGCTTGCACTCTTCTCGCATGCAGCCGACAAATATTCCAACTATCTCGATGACAGTCAGCGAAGCGGCATCGGCATAAGCTATCAGCAGGAATTCAACACTTTCAAGGATATTTTCAGAAAAAAGAGCAAAGAGGAAAAATTATACAGGAAAAGAGCCAGAGAGTACCGCAAAGAGCAAAAGAAAAAAGAACGCAACGAAAAAAGGGCGGAAAGACAAAACAGCGCCACGGCTATAGCCGAACCTTTGCAATCTCGCCAATAAGTTCCTCATTATAAGGCCTTTCTACCTTAATATAATTTCCGGTATAACCAAACATTTTTCCATCCTTATTGGCAGATTCAAAAAGGACCTCCTGCTCCGTACCTTTGAAACGGCAGCAGTACTCATCATGCAACTTGTCGGAAAGTTGCATCAGTTTTTCCACCCGCTGCGTCTTTACGATTTCCCTAACCTGCCCCTTCATTGCAGCCGCATCCGTATTTGCCCTGCGCGAATATGGAAAAACATGGATTGCGGCCGGTTTTATCTGATCAGCCAAAAAACCGTATGTTTCTGCAAACTCCTCCTCTCCCTCTCCGGGAAAGCCGGCAATTACATCTATCCCGAAAAAGACATCGCCCATAAGCTCTCTTATCATGGATATCTTATCTGCAAACATTTCACGATTGTAACGCCTGCGCATTTTCGCCAATATGGAATTGCTGCCACTCTGCAACGGAATGTGGAAATGAGGCTGGAATTTGGTTCCGGAAGAGATGAAACCGAGTATATCTTCCCTTAAAAGATTCGGCTCTATAGATGAAATTCTGTAGCGGGCGATTCCTTCCACATCGTTCAATGCCTTTATGAGATCCAGAAAATCCTCATGCGTTGTTCTTCCGTAATCGCCTGTATTGACACCGGTAAGGACAATCTCCTTTACACCTTTGGAGGCGATTTCACGAGCCTGTGCGACAAGAGTCCCGATGGGAAGATTTCTGCTCTTTCCGCGTGCGAGCGGAATGGTACAATATGAACAGTTATAGTTGCAGCCATCCTGAATCTTTAAGAATGAACGGGTTCTGTCGCCCTGCGAAAATGCCGGAAAAATATTCTCCACTTCCGATATATCGCACGGATAGAGAAGCGGAGCCTTTCTCTTTTCCAGAATAGCATCGGCAATTTTAAACAGCTCCCCCTTATTCCCTGCCCCTATCACCGCATCTACTCCTTCTATCTCCGCTATACTGCAAGGTTGCAGCTGGGCGTAACAACCCGTAACCACAACAACCGCCTTCGGATTCTTTTTATGCAGTTTTCTGATAGTCTGCCTGCATTTTTTGTCTGCATGCTCGGTAACCGAACAGGTATTTATAACATACAGATCCGCAATACTGTCTTCATCCACCCTTTCGTAACCGGCAGATTCGAATTCTCTTGCAAATGTGGAGCTTTCAGAAAAATTGAGTTTGCACCCCAAAGTGACAAAGGCTACTCTTTTTCGCATATCATTCCGGATTAAATGGCCATCACGACTCTCGATGAGCCTACCTTTCCTCCAAGCGGCGGATTAAGTTTGTCGATGGAAATTTCTGCAGACGATATTTGCGGAAAGGCCCGTCTTACACTTTCAAGTATTCTGTTTGCCACATGCTCCAGCAAATGCGAAGGAATTGCCATCTCATTTGCAACGATATCGTAAAGTATCTGATAGTTTACGGCATCGTTGATATCATCCGTTTCCGCTGCGGCAGAAGAATCCGCAACTACCGAAAGGTTTACAAGGAATTTATTACCTATCAGCCGTTCCTCGCCGAAGCAACCGTGATGGGCAAAGAACTCCATATTTTTTAATTCTATTCTGCTTTTCATAATAATGTCATGCCATCAAAACAAAGACACACGGACGTTTTCCTATAACCATATGGCTATTTCTCCATTGGGCGACCGTTTTTGTCTTTATGAATTCATCCTCCATCGTAATATTTGCAGCAACGCAAAGCCTTGTCCGGGGATTGCACAGTGCAAGCAATTCCTCAAAAAGAGACTGGTTCCTGTATGGTGTTTCTATTATTATCTGGCTCTGATTCAGTTGTAGGGAAATCCGCTCGATGGTTTTAATCTTATCCCTGCGCTCCGCACTCTTTACAGGCAAATATCCCGTAAATGCGAAACATTGCCCGTTAAGTCCGCTCGACATCAGTGCCATCATAAGCGACGACGGGCCGCTGAGCGGCACTACCCTGACATCATATTTATGGGCCAGCGCCACCAATTGCGCACCGGGGTCCGCCACGGCAGGCAGCCCCGCTTCAGAAACAAGGGCGGCATCTCTCCCCTCCAGAAGCATATTGAGATAACCCTCTATCTCCTGCAGGCCGGTATGCTCGTTCAGCTCGAACATTTGAACCGAATCCAGTTTCCCTTTAAGTCCCGCCTTTGAGAGGTATCTACGGACAGTACGCAACTCTTCCGCAAAAAAGAGTTGGAGCGAACAGAGAAGCTCCGCCACTTTTGAAGGAATCACCCGATCCAACTCTCCCTCGCCCAAAGGTGAAGGAACCAAATACAATGTACCCGGGACTACGCTCATAGGCTGCAAATGTAGTTAATTTTTTTGTACCTTCGCGGCATGGATGGATGTATAACTTTTTTGGGTACCGGAACTTCGCAGGGTGTACCTATGATAGGATGCAACTGCCATGTGTGCAAATCCGCCGACAGCAAGGACAACAGGCTCCGTTCATCGGCTCTCATCGATTACAAAGGTTTCAGAATACTCATAGATTGCGGGCCCGATTTCAGGCAGCAGATGCTCCGTGAGGGGGTTCAGGATGTAGACGCACTTCTGCTGACGCATCAGCACAAGGACCACACAGGAGGAATGGACGATATAAGGGCGTTCAACTACTTCAGAGAAGCGGCATTTCCCATCTATGCCGAAACCCGCGTACAGGAGAGTGTGAAACGGGAATATGCCTATGCCTTCTATGAGATAAAATATCCCGGAGTCCCCGATTTCAACCTCATAACAATAGATGAAGAACCGTTTACCATTACTAAGACATCTGACAACGGGGAGAAAATCGAACTTGAAATAACCCCTATCAGGATAATGCATTATAAATTGCCTATTTTGGGATTCAGGATAGGGAATCTGGCATATATAACTGACGGAAGCTACATTCCGGAAAATCAATTCAGAAAACTGGAAAATCTGGACATACTGGTCATAAACGCGATAAGGCATGAAC
Organism: uncultured Bacteroidales bacterium; assembly: GCA_944325445.1. Taxonomy (GTDB): domain Bacteria; phylum Bacteroidota; class Bacteroidia; order Bacteroidales; family UBA932; genus Egerieousia. Next base: position 69,537 of record CALVAG010000006.1, read on the forward strand.
CCCATCTGTCCCATTTTTCGCTTCCGCAGGCATTGGAGATGATAGATAGAATCGGAGCAAGACGTAACTATCTCACCCATCTTTCCCATCAGATAGGCACTCATGAAGAACTTTCGAGAGAGCTGCCGGGAAATGTTCTGGCTGCATACGACACTTTGAAGGTCTATTTCTGAAACTTATGCGATAACCCCGCTTCCTAACATCTCTTCAATGCCGTCTTGGGTGTACCAAACTGCAAACTGCCCGGGCGTCACCCCCCTTTGCGGCTTGTCGAAAACAAGATATAGCCCCTCTCTGCGTTTGAACAGAGTCGCAGACTGCAGCGGCTGGCGATAACGGATCCTGACGAGATATTCCCGCTTTTCCCCATCCTTCATTTCAAGATCGGGTCTGATCCAATGGATATCGTCATTCTCTATTTTGAGAGCTTTTCTATACAATCCGGGATGCCCCTGCCCTTCGCCTACATATATCGTATTGCTCTCCAAATCCATTGCAATTATGAAAATGCTCTCTTTATGCCCGCCGATATTCAGCCCGTGGCGCTGCCCTATCGTATAATACTGTACGCCCTGATGCCGGCCTATGACCTTGCCGCATTGCGGAGTATAGATAATCGGGGAAGACATTTCATCCAGTTCACATGCAGAATAATCCTCCTTCATGCCTGTCTCGTTATGGAAATTTTCCAGATTTTTGTAAAAATCGGCAAATATCTCTACGACATCTCCCTCCCTCGGCCGCAGTTTCTGTTGCAGGAAAACGGGCAAATCCACCTTGCCCACAAAACAGATTCCCTGCGAATCCTTTTTCTGCGCACTCGGCAATCCCGCCTCCATAGCCAGTTCCCTTACCTGCGGTTTGGAAAGCGCGCCTATAGGAAACAGGGCTCTGGAAAGCTGCTCCTGCGAGAGCTGGCACAGAAAATAACTCTGGTCTTTGTTCTTGTCATCGCCTGCAAGGATTCTATATACGGTTTTGCCGTCGTCATTGACAAACTCCTCCTTTTTACAATAATGGCCTGTGGCTACATAATCCACACCCAATTCCAGGGCATACTTCAAAAAGGCGTCGAACTTGATTTCCCTATTGCACAGCACATCCGGATTAGGGGTACGGCCATGCTCATATTCATTGAACATATAGTCCACCACCTTTTTTTTGTATGTTTCGCTCAAATCCACAAAATAAAACGGAATCCCTATCTTCTTGGCTACAAGCTCCGCGACCGTCTTGTCTTCCTCCCATTCGCATTCTCCGTGAAGCGTACCTGCCGTATCATGCCAGTTTTGCATAAAGAGCGCTATAACGTTATGTCCCGCACGTTTCAGCAAGAGTGCGGCGACACTTGAATCTACTCCTCCTGAGAGGCCGACTGCTATGTTTAAAGGTTTATCCACTATTTTTCTTTTAAAAAAAGCATTATTAGAAAATTTGACTATCTTTGCAGACGGGTAAGTCATATACGACCAGCTCCTGCAGAACTCCCCCAGGGCCGGAAGGCAGCAAGGGTATGCGGTTGTAGCGGTGCGATATATTAAGCTTACCCTTTTTTATTTTTCACATCCTCACTCTCCTGCGGCAAATTGTCGAAAGCGAACGGCAACAGACCGCCTACCGATTCTATCACCTGCACCTTGGCGGCAGAACCTATTATTATCTTGATTTTTTTTCCGCCGCGCTGCTGCGATTCATGCAAGACCTGACGGCATGCGCCGCACGGATATGTAGGCGTTTCAGTCAATCTCCCGTTACTCTTTGCAGCGATTGCAATTGCCACGACCGGAATATCGGGAAACTTTGAATGCGCATAGAACAGAGCAGATCTTTCGGCGCATATACCGGAGGGGTATGCCGCATTTTCCTGATTGGCGGAGGAGATTATCTCGCCGTTTTCCAACTCTACCGCCGCCCCTACATTAAAGTGCGAATAGGGGGCGTACGAACCCGCTGTGGCCTCGATCGCTCTATTTAGGAGTTTTTGCTCGGCAGGTGCCAGATTTTCTGCCGATACAAACTCTTCATATCTTATGGTCAAGTTACGTTCCATAGAGAAAGCATTGTTTTCCTTACGGCAAAATTACTAATTTTGCAACAAATAGCTACGCAATGGCGAGAATAGGAAAATATTTGATATTGCCTCTGATTCTGCTCCCCATCTTGGCATATGGGCAAAAAAACGAAAGGGAAGCCTATATTCAAAAATACAAGGATATAGCAATCAGGCAGATGAACATATACAACATACCGGCAAGCATTATTCTTGCCCAGGCCTGTCTGGAATCGGGAAACGGCACATCCCGCCTGGCTGTAAAGGGGAATAACCATTTCGGCATAAAATGCCATAATTGGAACGGGAAAACAATCTATCACGACGATGATAAAAGGGGTGAATGTTTCAGAAGATATATAAGTGCGGAAGATTCATTCAAGGACCATTCAGAATTTTTAAGGAACGGCCCCCGATACCAGTCTCTCTTCGATCTCGACCCAAAGGATTATAAGGCATGGGCATACGGGCTTAAGGCGGCAGGATATGCGACGGACAAACGTTATGCACAGCTGCTTATAGGCATCATAGAAGATTATGGACTTTATAAATACGATACGCCTTCACTGTCTGCAAAAGAGAACAGGAAAGCGGAAAGGGAGAGAAAACGTATCGGACGCAGAGAGGTAAGGCAGGCCTTCAGGGGTATGGAACCGGCAACGGTAACGCAGGAACAGCTGGCCTCGGAAACCGTAAAGGTCTATAGCCGTTCGCTGGAAAGGTTCATTTACAAGAACAATGGAGTTCCCTATATAATTGCCACAGGCGAAGAGAGCTACGGACAACTTGCAAAGGAGTACAATCTCTTCACAAAGGAGTTGCTGAGATTCAACGATCTGCACAAAACCGAAGAAAAACCGGCACACGGCACTGTCGTGTACATTGCAAAGAAAAAGGGACGGTGCAAAGAGAGCGATTACATTGCAACGGAAGGCGACACCCCCTATTCCGTTTCGCAAAAGGCAGGCATAAGGCTAAAGAGCCTGTGCAAACTGAACGGGCTCACACCTGAAAGCGCATTGGAGCCTGGCAGCCGGATAAAACTCAGAAGATAAACAGATATGAAGCCAAATAGAACAAAGAGAATCATTGTGGCACTTGCCGTCATCATAATTGCGGCAGCCATCTTTATCCCTTCATACTTGGATAAACATCGTGCAAACCTTACGGAAGATATAACCCTCTACATAAAAGACAGCAGCGCAACGGTAGAAGACCTGAATTTTATGTTTACAGGTAAAATAAGGAGTTTCAACTCACTCGCACGGGTTGCAGAAAAGAACGGATTGGATGGGGCAATCAAAGCCGGAAGGTATGTGTTTCCGAAAGGCGCAAACAATATAGAGATTGTAAGGGCGCTGAAATTCGGATGGGAAAGTCCGTTCAACCTTACGCTGTCGGGAAACATAAGGGGAATAGAGAGACTCTGCTCTATTCTCGGAAAAAAAATGATGTACGACTCCGCCGCCTTTTCGCAATATTTCAACTCGCCTGAAACATGGGAGAAGTACAATACCGACAAGGCGAATTTCATGTCGCTCTTTATTCCCAATACATACCAGGTCTATTGGAGTTATACACCGGAAGAGTTCACGGAAAGGATGAAAAGGGAATATGAGAAATTCTGGAACGGCGAACGGGACCGGAAGGCGAAGGCGCTCGGTCTTACACGTGAAGAGGTCTCGACACTGGCATCTATTGTCTGCGAAGAGAGCAATCATGCCCCTGAACTGCCTGCCATTGCCGGAGTCTATATAAACCGGTTGAAAAGAGGCATGAAACTCGATGCCGACCCTACAGTAAAATATGCGCTGGCAGACCCGTCAATAAAGCGGATTCTATACAGGCACCTGACAATAGACTCCCCGTACAATACATATAAATACAACGGGTTACCTCCAGGACCCATAACTATTCCTCAAATAAGCGGAATAGATGCGGTGCTGGATTATCAGAAACACGATTATCTCTACTTCTGCGCAAGCGAAAAGCTTGACGGCACCCATAAATTCGCTAAAAGCCAGACGGAGCACAATGCCAATGCGAGAAAATACCAGAGGGCCATTTCGTCACTGGGAATCAGATAGTGCAAAGAGATTTCCCGATTTTATCACCTCAAGCGCTTTTCTGACTTCGACATCGTTCCCGTTTATAAAGACAAAATAGGAATTCATATCGTAAAGGTTTCTTATTATCAATCCCTTTAGGAATTCCGACAGCTTATCGCGGCTTACGCTGTCCCTTTCGGGTTCATATGTGCACTCCTTCGAGAGGGCATATGAAACAAAATTCTCCCACAGCTGTTCATCTACGGTGAATTTCTCCATAAAACTGTCGAGAGAACCATATTTTCCGCTCAGATTTTCACGTTCGTTATCCGTATACTCATTTATGAATTCGGTTATTACCCCTTTTCTGAGTACATCCTTATAAAATGGAGAATAATAAGAGGTATCTGCAGGCATAAAAATATCGGGCATGATCCCGCCGCCTCCGTAAACCGTGCGCTTCAATCGCAATGTGCTGTATCTTAATGAATCCGGCAAATCTATACTGTCACGGTTCATATACTCCCCGTTTTCGAACCGCTTATAAAAGGCCATATAATATTCCATCGCCTTGCCTTCTTTATATGGAGACTGGATTACCCTGCCGCTGGGAGTATGATATCTTGCCACCGTCAAGCGCATCTGCGAACCGTCCAACAGATCGAACTGGCGCTGCACCAGGCCTTTTCCGAACGAGCGGCGCCCTATTATTACCCCCCTGTCCCAATCCTGCAGGGCACCCGATACGATTTCACTTGCAGATGCCGAATTCTCATCTATCAATACCGCTACGGGTACATTTTTCAATCTTCCGCGCCCGTTTGCATATTCGCGCATTGCAGGAGCGTTCCTCCCCTCGGTATACAAAATCAATTCGCCCTTGTTCAGGAATTCATTGGCGATCTGCAGCGCCGCCACAAGATATCCGCCTCCGTTGCCACGCAAATCGAGGATTATTCCTTTCGGATAACTTCCCGTAGAGAAAAGATAGCTCATGATTTCGCGATACGACGTGGCCGAAAACCGTCCCAATTTGATATAGTGTATTCCATCGGCCATCTCGTATGCCGCATCCACACTGTTAAGAGGGATTTTATCTCTGGTTATCACGAATTCCAGATATCCGCTCTCGCCTCTTCTTGCCACATCCACGGTTACCCTGGTGCCTTTCGTCCCCCGCAAATATTTGTGTACGCGCGGGATTGTAAGATTGGTGCCTGCAATGGTCTCCCCATCGACCGCCACGATTTTATCTCCGCTTCTGATTCCTACACTCTCCGACGGTCCTCCGGGTATTACGGCCTGAATTGTAAGCGTATCCCTTATTATTGCGAATTCTACCCCTATACCTTCGAAATTTCCCACCAACGGTTCATTCATGCTCTCGACTTCATCGGCGGGTATAAAGGCCGAATGGGGGTCGAGCGCCGAAACCATGCCGGCTATTGCAATATCAGTAATATTGCTTTGATTTACAGTATCCAGATAATAATTCGCAATATTATAAAGGGCCTGATTCAATTTATAGAAATATCTCTCGTCATCCTCCTGTGCAGAGAGGAAAGCAGTGCTTGAGAGAAGAATTAATGGAACAAGGATAAAAACTGCAACTCTTCTCATAATTTTGCCTTTTGCAGAGGTATATCAAAAATTGCGCCCTCTTTTGCCAGATAACTCTCTTTAAAGATAGCTTTTGCCTCTTTTAAAATAGGGGCCGCGGATTTGAACCTCGAAGAAAAGTGACCTAAAACCAGTCTCTTTGCACCGGCAAGGGCGGCACACCTCGCAGCATCCGCAGCAGTGGAATGGAACGTTTTTTTTGCAAGCTCCGCATACTCCCCGGTAAAAGTAGCCTCATGATAGAGCAAATCCACACCGGCAACCCACTCCGGCAATGCCTTGAATGGCGCAGTATCGGAACAGTAGGCAAAGGAGCGTGGAATATAGGGAATATATGTAACCTCCGCCGATGAAACCTTATCTATATCTTCGCCTTCCTTCAACCTTGCAATCTCATGGAGAGAGAGATCGTATTTCCCGATTGCCTCCTTTACTATATTACGTTTAGGCTGTTTCTCCCTGAAAAGATACCCGTATGTCTCTTCACGGTGCCTTAACGGAAATGCAAATATCTCCATCACCCTGTTTTCATAAATTTTTACGGGAGCCGTACATTTTACGGGATTGAGAACAATCTCATACTTCACCCCTTCGCCGAATTCTTTTTTGAAAAAATCCAGAATTTCCGAAAGTTTTTCGGGTGCATATATATATAACGGGCTCTGCCTTCCGGCCATTCCCAATGTGGAGAGCAGGCCGAAAAGTCCGAAAATATGGTCGCCATGAAGGTGCGATATGAGAATATTGTCGATTTTCGCCAATGATACCCCTGCTTTTCTTATCTGCATCTGAGCACTCTCTCCGCAGTCGATTAAAAACAAACGCTCACGTACCGTAAGGATGTGAGCGCTTGGATATCTACTGGCAGTGGGGAGAGCCGAAGCTGTCCCCAATGTCATAAGTGAGAATTTCATCTGTTATTTCAAACCTTTTTCCATTTCATCTTTAAGAGCAGCAAGTTCGCTGATATCTCCCAAAGTGGTCTTTTCTATGTTCGCTTTAATCTTCTTTACCGCATTCTGGGTGGATTCAGCCTCTGCAGCCTTCTCTTTATTCTCTTTAACTTCGGCCTCTCTCTTGGCATCCTCTGCTATTCTCGAATGCGAAAGAACGATTTTCTTGTTGGATTTATTGAACTCGATGACCTTGAAAGGCAGCTTCTCCTCTGCTTTTGCAGTGGTACCATCCTCTTTTACCAGACCTTTAGCGGGAGCGAAACCTTCAATGCCATACTCGAGAGCTACAATAGCGCCTTTATCGTTGAATGAAACGATTGTTCCTTCATGTATCGAACCTACTGTAAAGATCGTCTCGAACACATCCCAAGGGTTCTCTTCGAGCTGTTTGTGTCCCAGGCTCAGACGGCGGTTCTCCTGATCGATTTCAAGAACCACTACATCGAGATTGTCACCGATTGCCGTGAACTCCGAAGGATGTTTGATCTTCTTTGTCCATGAAAGGTCGCTGATATGAACCAGCCCGTCTACACCCTCTTCCAACTCTACGAAAACTCCGAAATTGGTAAAATTCCTTACAATTGCCGTATGTTTTGAACCTACAGGATATTTTTCCATTATAGTAGCCCAAGGATCCGGTTTGAGCTGTTTGATACCCAATGACATCTTTCTCTCCTCACGGTCGAGTGTAAGGATGCATGCCTCAACCTCGTCTCCTACCTTGAGGAAATCCTGCGCGCTTCTCAAATGAGAAGACCACGACATTTCAGATACATGGATAAGGCCCTCGACACCGGGTTGAATCTCTACAAATGCACCATAGTCTGCCAATACTACGACCTTGCCTTTAACCTTGTCGCCTACTTTGAGATCTGGATTCAGCGAATCCCATGGATGAGGTGTAAGCTGTTTAAGGCCCAATGCTATACGTTTCTTCGTATCATCGAAATCGAGTATAACTACATTTATCTTCTGGTCCAACTGTACAATCTCTTCCGGATGGTTGATTCTGCCCCATGAGAGATCCGTAATGTGAATCAGGCCGTCTACGCCGCCCAGATCTACGAATACGCCGTATGCAGTGATATTCTTGACTATACCTTCGAGTACCTGGCCTTTTTCGAGTTTTCCTATGATGTCGGCTTTCTGGGCCTCGAGCTCTTCTTCGATAAGAGCCTTATGCGAAACGACCACATTCCTGAATTCGTGATTGATCTTTACAATCTTGAACTCCATGGTCTTGTTTACGAACACATCGTAATCGCGGATAGGTTTTACGTCTATCTGTGAACCGGGCAAGAAAGCCTCTATTCCGAATACGTCCACAATCATACCGCCTTTCGTACGGCATTTTATATAGCCCTTTACGATTTCATCTTTCTCGAATGCCTCGTTCACTCTATCCCATGAGCGGAATGAACGTGCCTTCTTGTGCGAAAGAATCAATTGTCCCTTTTTATCCTCCGTATTCTCGACATATACTTCCACCTTGTCTCCTACGGCCAGATCGGGATTATATCTGAATTCGTTTACAGAGATAACGCCTTCGCTCTTGTAACCGATATTTACGATTACCTCACGTTTTGTAATGCCTACTACAGTTCCCTCGACAACCTCGTTTTCGATAACTGTAGAGAGAGTGTCGCTGTACATCTTCTCCACGTCCTCCTTGGACTGGCCGTAATCGGCCTCCTGTTCGAACGCGTCCCAATCGAATTTATCGACAGGAATCGAAGCATTGCTTTTACGTTTTTTTGCGGTTTCCGCAATGGCGGGAGTCTCTTCTACATATGCATCCATCGACTCCTCCTCTTTGCGTGCAGGGGCAACTACAGGCTCCTCTGCCTCCATAATTTCTTTTTCTTTACTCATCTGTTCAAATTTTTAACAACAAGTGGGTTCAACATTATTTATAATCTCAAAAATGAGTGCGCAAAATTAGAGAATATTACTCATATTCCCAAATAGAAAATCATATTTTTATTATTTTTGGAACATGAAAAACATTACGGATTCTATCAAATATCTTTTCAGGCGCAGGATAGAGTGGGACAGGAAATTGATCCAGGGTAAATTCTCGACTCTTCTCCGGATTCTGGCAATAGTGATATGCCTGCCGCTTTTCATATGGATATGTCTGGGCATATTGGAGTTATCCGGCCTGTTCAAGACAGAGGAACTTATAACCGAAGGGGGTCTGGAGATAGACAAACCCCGTTTATGGTGGTCCGTACTCTATCATTTTATAGATCCCGGCAATCAGGGTATGACTTACGGAGCCGGGCGTGCGGCGGCGCTGGTACTGGCAATTGCCGGAAGCATTTTCATGAACGGCATTCTGATATCGGCCATCGTAGGGTGGTATGACAGATATGTAGATAAATGGAGATGCGGGCTGGCCAGATACGATGAGACGTTCAAACGGAGAAAATTCATGATAATAATCGGGGCCCATGAAGCCGTCGCATCGATTATATGCCAATTATTGAAAAGGGAGAATGCACCGGAATATATAATAGTCCAAACGGTACTGGATATAGAGAAATTGCGCGGCACGCTCCGTTCCGCCTTGACTTCCGAACAGGAGAAGAGAGTTGTCATATATGCAGGGGAACGGACATCCGAAGAGGATTTGCGCGACTTGCATCCGGAGTGGGCGATGGAACTTTTCATTTTGGGAGAATGCATAGAGGAGGACTCCAGGGAGCTCAACCACGATGCCTTGAATCTCACCGCACTGCAAATCATAGCCAAAATACTCGAAAAGAGAAAGGCCGCGGCCGGCAGTTCCAGACTTACCTGCCGCGTAATGTTCGAATATCAGACATCCTTTTCGATTTTCCAATATTCCGACATAAGCAACAGGATTCAGAATGTAATAAACTTCAAGCCTGTCAATTTCTATGAATTATGGGCGCAGCGCATATTCGTAAAAGACAATATGGGATACGGCAAACCGGAACTGCCCGAATATCTTCCTCTGGAAGGCGACACTCCCATAAGGGAAAGTTCCGCCGATACGGTCCATCTGATAATTGTAGGCATGTCGCGCATGGGAGTGGCCCTTGCAATTGAGGCGGCACACCTTGCCCACTATCCCAATTTTGTGAACTCCCATTCCAAAAGGAGCAGGATTACATTTATAGATGAAGAGTGCGGCAGGGAGAGAAAGTACTTTCAGGGCCGTTTCAAGGAGTTGTTTTCGCTATGCCGATGGAGAGAGGTCAGCAGAAACGAAGATATATCGGCACTGCTCGCTGAAGATGGATGGCATAATGACGAAGATCCCGACACTCATCACCTGGGCAAAAATTTCCTGGACATAGAGTGGGAATTTCTGGAAAGAAGCGTAGAGGAGGAAGATGTCCATAAATACCTGCATGCAATGGCAGGATTCCAAGGCAAACGTCTTACCTTAGCCATTTGTCTGCCAGACGACAACAAGAGTGTCGCCGCGGCGATATATTTGCCCGAAAGCATTTATGAAAACGCCGTGCAGATACTTGTTTACCAGTACCACAACTCCGCTATCATAAACAGCATATCATCCGGGGAGAACAGAATGAACATCTATTATGACAAACTGAAAGCCTTTGGAATGATGAAAGATGCGTTCGATGACGCAATGATTCTCATGCAGGAGAAGATTGCCGATACACTGGCAGGCGAGTATGACAAAATGTACAAAACCGTAAAGGAGAAACATGGCATAAAGGATATTGCCGTAGAGATTACCAGAGGCAAATCAAAGATAGCGAAATATTGGAGCAATGTCTATAATGCCAATTCCATATGGTCCAAACTGCGCAGTATAGACTACAGGGCCGGAGAGGAGATAAAGCAGCATGATATAGATATTCTTTCTAAAACCGAACACAACCGGTGGGTCATGGAACAGTTGCTTATGCGTTACAGGGCCCTCACTCCCGAAGAGCAGCGGAAGGCTGCGTCAAATCAGGAGTACAAGGAGGAGCTTAAGGGGTGCAAGATGGCCCACCTCGACATCTGCTCATCGGAGCGTCTTTGCGAAATAGACCCGGATGTCACATGCTTCGATGAGGGGTTCATTAAAATTATCCCCGATATTTTAAAATCACTTAATGAAAAATAATATGGAAAGGCCGACAGAGAAACGATATATCCCGTCCCCGGCAGATTTGAGCGGGGTGGAATTGCCTGAATCGTTAAATGAACTGACTGAACTGATAGCGGAAAACGTACATGAAGTTTGGGCGAAATCGCGTATGGACCAGGGATGGAAATATGGAGAAAAGCGCGATGACATGGGAAAAAGCCATCCATGCCTCGTCCCATACGACAAACTGCCGGAGAGGGAAAAGGATTACGACCGCAATACCGCGATGGATACGCTCAAACTTGTCATGAAACTTGGATATGATATCGTAAAAAAGAGGTAAGCTCAAGATTTACGATTCCTTTTTCTGAAAAGGATGGAGGCCGCCAATACCGATATTACCATAATACCCAAAACAAGGACAATATCCCAAGCGGAACCCACAATAGGCAATTGTATATTCATTCCGTAAATTCCGGAAATGAGCGTCGGGGGCATAAAGAGCAGCGACACAAATGCCAGAATCCGCATAATCTTGTTCTGATCCAGATTAATGAGTCCCAGCACCGTATTCTGCATATACTCCAGTCTCTCAAAGCTGAAATTTATATGGTTCAATAGAGAAGATATGTCTTTTATGAGTACATTGAGTCTGGAATGGATATCACGCGGGAATTTGTCGCTTTTCAGAATGGCCGAGACCATTCTCTGCTTGTCGATGATGTTTTCCCTTACAAGCATCGTATTCTCCTGCAGCTGGTTTATATCCAAAAGGAAATCTTCGTTCACGTTCTCGCCCAGGCTTACCCGCTTGTTGAATTGGGCTATCTCCTTGCTCATAAGCTCGATCATATCCGCATCCAGGTCTATCCTACCCTCAAGAATTGCCACCATTACGTGATATCCCGTAGGATAGAGCTTGTAAGAGAGCATGACTTTTCTCTGCATCTCCGTAAATGTACGTAACGGGGCCTGCCTTATCGTAACCAGAATACCTTCCGATATTATAAACGAAACCCCCTCCATGCTGTAATCATCCGGCCCAGGAATCATAAAGTTGGTATTTGCGAATATTGCGGTCTCGGTTTCCGAATATCTTGAAGAACTTTCTATCTCCTCCGCCTGTGCGCGGCTTTGGAGCGTCGTCTCCAAAAAGTCCTCGACAGCTCTCTTTTCCTCGCCGGACGGTTCGAACAGATCTATCCATAAAACATCGTCCATACCCAAATCTTCCAATTGGGCAGCGGAATTCGAGGATACTATATGTCCTTTGGATTTGAAGAATATCTCTATCATATAATTAGATTTAATGGTGAATAACAGCAGAATAGAGCAATCATGCCTGAATATGTCACCATCGGACTTTAGACTTCAACTCCTCCAGAGCCAAAGCCCACAAGTCATAAACCCTCTCGATTACAAGGTTCTCCAATTTATATGATATGTTTGGAATCATGCCGCAAAGGTAGAAAAATATTTGTTACAAATGCCCATTGTCAGCAAATATGTTCCACTAAAATCTTTACACCTAAAAAAATCAATATTATTCCGCCGGCAAGCGAAGCCTTCCAACAGAATCTCTCCCTGATTTTTGCAGCACCGGACAATCCGGCAAATGCCGCTATTGCCGAGACTGCGGCAAGGATAAGCAAATCGATATAGATTCTCGACTCTGCAAATTCGATAAAGGCCATGGAGATACCGACTGCGACCGCATCGATGCTCGTTGCTACGGAAAGCAGCAAAAGCTGCCTGTTGTCGAGCAAATCGATATTTTTATGCTCTTCACCGCCTTTCGAGACCTTTATGGAATCCGATATAATCTTTATACCCAGCAATAACAGAATGGAGAATGCAATCCAGTGATCCCAGGCCGTTATAATATGGGCAAAAAGCGAGGCCGCATACCAACCGGCAATAAAGAGTGCGGCCTGCATAAATGCAAAGGAGATAACTATCTTCGCTTTTTTTTTACATGAAGTTTCTGCAAGAGTCAACCCTCCCGCCAAAGAGACCGCGAAGGTATCGAACGAGAGGGTTGCCGCTATAAACAAAAACTCTATATAACTCATTAACTATTAGAATTTTCTACCATTTTCCCATTGCGAAACAGATAGAGTCCGAGGAATGTCAGCACACCGTTCACAATAAGCAAGGTAAATCCCAACTCAAAGCTGAACAGCGCCTTGCACAACGAATTTATTATAAAGCACAAAACCGGAGCGGCTACGGCAATATAGGGCGAAGCCTTGTCCTTGACCTTGTACTTTGTAAATATTCCGAAAAAGAACATACCCAGCAACGGGCCATATGTATAAGAGGCCAGTTTGTATACCAGATTTACAACCGCATCGCTGCTTACGATATATAAAATGACCATTATTACAAAGAAGATTACTGCAAAAAGGGCATGTATCTTGTTCTTGAAACGGGTCTTCTGGCTGTCATCCATATCGGTTCGCGTAGAAAACCTTGCAAAATCGATGCAATACGATGTGGTAAGCGAAGTCAATGCATTGCCTGCACTCGGATACGATGCCGAAATGAGACCTATAAGGAAGAATATTCCCACTCCTATTCCCAAATACTGGCTGGCTATAGTAGGGAATATCTCATCTGTCTTTTCTGCTCCGATTGCAGCCATCCCTCCGAGTTGCTGCAGGTACATGCACAAAAGCGCACCCAGCAAAAGGAAAAAATAGTTCGCGCATACCGTGATGACACTGGTAGAATACATGTTTTTCTGCGCAGATTTTATATCCTTGCAAGCAAGACTCTTCTGTATCATGCCCTGATCCAGTCCTGTCATGGCTACAGTCATGAAGATTCCTGCAATGAACTGCTTCACTGCATTGGTGCCGGAGCTCCATTGCCAATCGAAAAGCGAAGAGAATTTAGTTCCGGGGATATTGGAGTTTTCACCGCCGGCTACAGCTGCGACCATATCGGAAAGACCCCAATTCATCTCCCTGCAGATAAAGTATATCGACAGAAATACTGCAAGCAGCATGAATGTAGTCTGAAGCACATCTGTCCAGATAATAGTCTTCACTCCTCCCTTATAGGTATAAAAATAGAGAATCACGAGAAATATGAATGCCACGACGGAAAAGAGAAGAATGTCCGGCAAAGAGTGAGTCTGCCAACCCGGATTTTTAGGAATGAAGGCATAAAGGACAAGCGCCACCACATATATCCTTACGGCAGCCCCCAAAATTCTCGAAACCATGAAGACAGATGTTCCCGTCTTGTAGGATTTCATTCCGAAACGCTCCCCCAAATAGGTATAAATGGAGGTCAGATTCATTCTGTAATATAATGGAAGCAAAATCTTTGCAATAAGGATATAACCGCCTACGAAGCCGAATACCAGCGGCATGTAATAAAAGTTCTGCTGCATTACGTTGCCGGGGACAGATACGAATGTAACGCCCGATATCGATGTGCCTACCATACCGTAAGCCACCACGAACCACGGGGCCTTTCTGTCGCCCGAAAAAAATGAATTGGCTCCCATCTTCCTCGATGTGAGGTAAGAGATGAAAAACATCAATGCCACATATAATGCGAACGATGTTATCAAAAGCCATAAAGGAAATTGTTGCATCTGGTTAAAGGTTTTTGGTTAATATTTAAATAACTGTCTGTTTTCTATACTCTTGCCGAGAGTAAGCTCATCTGCGTATTCGAGGTCGTCTCCAAAGCCTACTCCGCGGGCGATTGCCGTTATCCTGACATTCAGTCCCGACAGTTTCTTATATAGATAAAACGATGTGGTCTCACCCTCCATGCTGGTACTCAAGGCAAGTATTATTTCACCAACGACACCCTCTTTTACCCGGCCGATCAACTGTTCTATCGGCAGATCAGAAGGCCCCACGCCGTCGATTGGAGAGATTATGCCCCCCAGTACATGATAAAGACCGTTATAGTGGCCGGTATTCTCTATGCTCAAAACGTCACGGATACTTTCGACCACACAAATGACAGAGCTGTCCCGCTTGCCGTCCCTGCATATGGGACAATAATCCCCGTCGGTTATCATATTGCACTGTTTACAATATTTCACGCCTCTTCTCAACTCGGTAAAGGCGCGCGAAAAACGCTCTACATTCTCCACCGGCTGTTTCAATATATGCAACGCCAGCCTGAGCGCACTTTTGCGACCTATACCGGGCAATGAAGCAAACTGTTCTACAGCCTCCTCCAGAAGTTGAGAAGGGTAATTTTTTGTAAACATCTGCAAAGAACTACTTTTTAGAGGCCAGATATGAATCTACGGCGCTTCTGACAGAACCGTATTTGAGCAGAAGGGACTTTGCATACTCGTAATCCGATATCTTTGTCTCGTCCATTATCATTCTGGTCCCCCTGTCTACGAGTTTCGCATTGCTCAACTGCATATCTACCATCTTATTTCCCTTCACATGACCCATCTTTATCATCGCCGAGGTAGATATCATATTTAGAATCAGTTTTTGAGCGGTACCTGATTTCATTCTGGTACTGCCTGTCACAAACTCCGGACCTACAACTGCGACTATGGGAATATCCGCCTCCTTGGCAATTGCGGCATCAGGGTTGCAGGTTATGCACGCTGTAAGGATACCGCGTTTGCGGGCCTCTCTCACCGCTCCTATCACATACGGTGTAGAACCGGATGCAGCGATTCCCACCACCACGTCATTTTGGCCTACGTGATATGGCTGCATGTCTTTCCAACCCTGTTCCATATCATCCTCCGCATTTTCGACAGCCTTTCGGATAGCCGTATCGCCGCCGGCTATAAGGCCTATGATCAAATCAAACGGAGCTCCGTACGTCGGAGGAATTTCAGAGGCATCCAATATTCCCAACCTGCCGCTTGTCCCGGCTCCGAGATAAAACAGACGCCCTCCTTTTTTCATTCTTTCAACAATGCCGTCTACCAGTTTTTCTATTTGCGGTATACAATTCTCTACCGCATACGGAACCTTTTTATCCTCATTATTCATATTCTTCAACAGGTCCGCTGTAGACATCGTATCCAAATTTGAATAGAGGGATGATTGCTCTGTTACTTTCATGTTTATCTGAATTAAATTAAATTTTTATGATATTCAACCAAGCCTTCTATAGGAGCCTGCAATATTTTGCCGATCCTCACTCCTTTCAGGGCCGCCACATCCTTAAGGATATCTTCATAATAGTACGCTATCGAACCTACAAGATTCACATCGTAGTTTTTATAGTCGTACGAATAGATATTTCTCGTAAAAAATTCTTCGAAACTTGTCCTTAACAGATTATTTATATGAGGATGCGAACGGAACTCATTTATAAACGGTGAAAATGAAGCCAGGAAACGGCTCGGAAGCGGCTGTTTGTAAACCTTTTCAACGATTTTCGGATAATCCAGGCCATACCGTTTCACGAACTCCTTCTCTATCTCCTCCGGAAGCAGGCCCTTTATAAAATCCGAGAGCAGCTTTTTGCCCAGAACGCCTCCGCTGGCCTCGTCTCCGAGAATAAAACCTCCCGCCCTCACATTCTTGACCACATCCTTTCCATCGTAAAAACAGGTATTGGAACCTGTGCCCATTATACAGGCGATTCCGGCACGATGCCCGCACAACGCACGGGCGGCAGCCAGGACATCCGACGCCGCATGGCATATAGAATTAGGGAAGACGCTCTTGAAACAGTTCGAAAGCGTCCGGGAAATTTCAGCAGACAACACTCCTGCACCATAAAAATAGACATCGGTCACTCCGCTACCCAATTCCGGAAGCAATTTTTTCCTGAATATCTCTATTATATACTCCGCTGTCTGGAAAACCGGATTTATCCCCTCCGTATAAATGGCTTTTACAGTTCCATCCGGCATCAGCGCTCTCCAGTCCACCTTGGTAGAACCGCTATCTGCAATTAATTGTATCATTTAATTTTGCTATTTAAAAAGACAATAATTGCAAAAATACGAAAAATATGGATACGACCTACTTTTTTATGATCACACCCTCTCTACGCCAATGGTAAAAGCCGTAGACGGCACATACGGTATAGATGATATAAAGCAATGCGGTAGGGTAGAGTTCCTGGGAAAGGAACAGATAGGCGCTCAGCAAATCGACCGCCACCCATATAAGCCACTGATGAATGTAAGAACGGCTTAGCCACCATGTTGCCACTATGCTGAGGGCCGTGGCCAATGCATCAACCACAGGCATGGGATCTCCCGTCATGTTTCTCAAAAAGGTAAGAAGTGCGGCAAATACCGCTGCAAAAACGAGTATGCCCAGCAGAAGGTCACGGGTTCCTATATTACGGTAAACTATTTCATTTTCCGCCGAGGCTTTTGCAGCCCTTTTGTCTTTCCGCCATCTGTAAAAGCCGTAGAGGCTTACAGCCGCATAATATACCTGCAGCCCCATTGCGGCAAAGAGCCTGCTTTCTGCAAAGACAATTATGTAGGCTGTGGCGGAGACCATCCCCACAACCCACATAATGCTCTTCTGCCTGACCTCGAATATAAGGTACAAGAGTCCCGATATAAAGGCAAAATATTCCATCACCTAAAAACTGTACGCCACCTTTGCCACGAAATTGATTGTCGCCTGAGGATATACTCCCTGCTCCACATAATCCGGAGCTCCGTTGGCAAACATCGCATAATAGATCCAGCCGTATGAATAATACCTGTTATTGAAAAGGTTGTCCACGGAAAACGAGACCCTTATTTTAGAATTGTTTTTCATGGTAAACTCCTTGTATGAGTTAAAAGAGGCCGTATAGTATCCCGGCACCCTTGCTATATCGCTCGAAGAGTTGTCCATATACTGCTCCCCTACATACTTGCAGCTGAGCGACAATCCTACCGATTCGACCGGTTTCACGCTGACCATCGCCATGGATATGACCTCCGGAGAAAGGGTCAGTTTCGATTTTTTATAAAAGACCGCCGTCTGCTCTACAGGATTCCAGTCCGTATCGTTATCGTAGGTGTCCACATAATTCGTAAAATTCTTCAATTCATTTTTTGAGAGAGTGAGGTTGGCATCTATCTTCAGCCATTTCAAAGGGCTCCATGCGGCGGCAAGTTCGATCCCGCGCCTGTAGCTGTCGGGAATATTCTCCTTTATCACATAACCTACATCCGTAAGCCTGCCTGTTGCGACGAGCTGATTCTTATACTCCATAAAATAGAGGTTGGCCATAAGGGAGAGTTTGTCGGAGGCATAGCGATAACCGAGCTCGTAGTCTATCAGCCTTTCGCTCTTGAGCTTCCCTTCCTCGCCCGATTTTATAGACTCTTTTATATCGGAACGGCTCGGCTCCCTATGGCTCACAGCGACTGAAGCATAGAGCGTGCTCCTGGGAGAGAGATTGAACGAGAGTCCCCCTTTGGGATTGAAAAAACTGTAATACCTGTTGTTGTCCAGCAGCACAAAATCGTCATCGGGCCCCTTCAGTTTATACTCTATGTAACGGTATTGCATATCGGCAAAAACGGTAACAAGCGGAGAGACGGCCCATTCCGCTCTTGCATATATGCTTGCGTCCTCTTTCTTGCCGTTGTTCAGATACCAGCGATAATCGTCGGGGATATTCTGGTTATACTTCGACCAGAGCATTTTCCCTATATGATCGCCGTCATAGAATGAATACGATACACCTGAGACGAGGTTGAAATCCGATGTGCGGTAGCTCAATGAGGTCATCGCCGCATAAAAGGCATTATCCATCGCCTCTCTTATTATGAAATCGCCGTTTTCATACGTCACTTCATCTATTACCTGCGGGTCAAGCCCGTATTCGGCAAACGTGTCGTCATATTTGTAATTTTCATAATAGCCGTCTCCCTTCGTGAAGTTCAAGGTCGTATTCCATGCCAGTCTCGTAGAGAACTGGTGGGTATAGATAGCCTGTATATGATGTTGCGAATAGTTATCCGTCTCATTATCGTAATAACGCACATTGCCGGCCTCATCATAATACTCTCCTGCAGGGTTATATCTTCTGTTGTTGTAATAATCCTCCAAAGAGATGCCTTCCCATGTTATTCCCGTATGCTGCTCACCGTAAATATAGTTCAATTTCAGACTGTTGTTGGCGTTTCTCCATCCTGCCGAAGCGAAAAGGGAGTTCAAGTCGGCCTTGGCATTTCTTATATAACCGTCCGTAGTGCCGTGCGAATAGCTGACATCGAAAGAGAAGCCGTTTTTTGAGACGCCCGTTCCGGCTGCAATCGATGTCAGATAGGTGGAGTATGAGCCGAATGAAAATTCAGCCCTGCCATAAGCATCCATCGCAGGAGGATTTGTCTGCATATTTATACTGGCGCCGAAAGATGCAGGTCCGTTAGCGGTAGTTCCGACACCCCTCTGCAACTGTACCGAATGGAGAAAATTCTGGACGGCCGGGAGATTTACCCAGAAAACCTCCTGACTCTCCGCATCGTTCATGGCTATGCCATTAACTGTGACATTAATTCTGGAAGCATCGGTACCTCTCACGGAGAGTTTGGAATAACCCAGACCGAGCCCGCCTTCAACTGTCGTTACAACAGAGGGCTGTAACGAGAGCATCATCGGAAGGGAGTGGTTCGACGGCTCCATGCTCATCTGCTCGCGGGAAACTGTAGTGTGAGCCACAGGCGTATTCTGTCCGGCCCGTGTAGAGGCTATTACAACACTGTCTAACGAAAACTCCTGCGATACTTTTTCTGATTTGTCCTGCCCTGCGGCAAGAAGGGTGGAAAAAATAAAAAACCCGCACAAAATCAATTTTTTCATAAAATTTAAATTTGTAGCGGGGGGTATGTCCTTAAACGACGGAAAGTGTCGAACTCGCGCTTTCCCTACGGCGGTACTGACCGCATCAGGTTTAAAGGGTATAATCTCAGCCTTTCGGCACCCCCAGCAATGTTAATAATTCTGTTGAACGGCCGCAAAGATAGAAAAAATAGCCCATAGTGCAACCGGCAAAGCATTTTTTATCTCCTTTTCCCTAACTTTACGGATGGGAACAAACAGTACATGCATCATGAACAGACTGCACATTGTCATATTTATGGCGGCAGCACTTGCCGCAATTGCCTGCACTTCAAGGGACGGCGCATACGATAACGGGAACGGGCTCATAATGGTTGCGGGCACATACACAGACAGCCTCAGCAGGGATATCCGTCGCGGCATATATACTTTCCGCTTCGACCAGCATAGCGGCAAGAGCATGCCTCTCGATACCTTTGCGATGGATAATCCTTCATTTCTGACACTTTCCGAAGATGGAAACACCGTATATGCCGTAAGCGAAATGCCGGAAGAGAATGCGGCGATATATGCGCTGAAACTGGACAGAAGCAACGGAAGGCTGCAGCTGCTCAACGCGCAGCGGACCGGGAGCGCCAATCCCTGTCATGTCAGTGTAAAGAGGAAGATGGCACTCGTTTCCAACTATACAGGAGGTACGCTTTCTCTCTTTCCCCTTAATGACGACGGTTCGCCCGCACCTGTTACGGCAAATTACAAAGGCGGAACCGGCGGGCCGGATACGATAAGGCAACCGGTTCCGCATATACATTGTTCTCAACCGTCACCGGACGGAAAATATGTTTTTGCATCCGATTTCAGCGCTGACAGGCTGTTGCGCCTGCCCATAACACCGGACGGAAAGGGATTGATGCCGGCCGATACAGCCTTTGCCGTCGAACCGGATTCCGGGCCGAGACACTTCGTATTCAGTCCGGACGGAAAACATCTCTACCTTTTGGGAGAACTTTCCGGAAAAGTTACGGTTTTCAGATACGGCAACGGCATCCTGAGCCATCAGCAGACCGTACTGGCAGACAGTGCCAAAGGACGGGGCAGTGCAGACATCCATCTCAGCCCCGACGGCCGCTTCCTATACACAAGCAACCGCATAAAGGAGGAGGGCATCGCCATCTTTTCAGTAGACGAAAATGGAAAACTTACCCGTATCGGATACAGACATACAGCGGCGCATCCCCGGAATTTCTGCATAACTCCGAACGGCAAATACCTGTTGGTTGCATGCAGATACGGAAATGTAATCCAGATATTCAAAAGGGATGAAAAGTGCGGTCTGCCGGAAGAGTGCATAGGGGAGATAAAACTGGAAAGACCCGTATGCATCAGGTTCGTACATCAGACTACTTCTTCACGAGTCTGACCTTAAAGAGTTTCGGCCAGTACTTGCCTGTAAGGTAAATCGAGCCCTCTTCGGGATTGTATGCTATCCCGTTCAGCACATCTGTCGTAGCCGTGCGCAAAGAACGGGAAAGAAGATTCCTGCAATCCACGACAGCCGTAACCTTGCCGTTTTCAGGGTTTATTATCACAATCTCGTCGCTGCCGTATACATTGGCCCAAATCTTTCCATTTATGAATTCAAGTTCATTGAGAAAGCGCACCTTACGTCCGTCGAGAGTCACATCCAGTTTTTCACGGACCATGAAGGTCATGGGGTCCAGTCTGTAGAGAGTGGAGCTTCCATCGCTCATTATCAAATCGGTACCGTCGGAGGTAAGCCCCCACCCTTCCGTAAAGTTATAAAGTTCTCCAAGGTACTTCCAGCTGTCGGCATCATATACGAAACACTTGTGTTCCTGCCATGTAAGAATATAGAGCCTGCCGTCCATTACGACGGAACCCTCCACGAAATAGTTGGAATCGAAATCCAGACGGCGCAGCACCCTGCCGTCCGATATTCTCACCTTTCTGAAACTCGACTGCCCGTACTGTCCGCAACTCTCATAAAGGGTATCCTTATAGAAAAAAAGTCCTTGGGTATATGCTCCGCGGTCGTGGCTGTATGCCGCCTCGACCTGAAGTTTATACTGCGTCACATTCTGGGCACACGAAACAGTGGAAAAGGCCAGCGTAAAAAGCAGCGATACATATAACCGATTCAGGATATGAGCCGCCATAACATTTATCTGCTTTTACGGTACTCTTTGGCAGCCTTTACGAATGCCACGAAAATAGGATGCGGTTCCTCGACCGTACTCTTGAGTTCAGGATGGAACTGTACACCTATAAAGAAAGGATGCGACGGCAATTCTATCACCTCGACCAGCCCTGTTTCGGGATTTTTGCCACTGAATTTCAAGCCGAACCTGCCTAAAACCTCCTTATAGCTGTTGTTGAACTCGTATCTGTGCCTGTGCCTCTCTGAGATATGGATTTTACCGTAAATTTCATGTGCGATGGAGTTTTTCTCCAGAACACAATCATAGGCTCCCAGCCTCATGGTACCGCCTTTTATTGTAAGCGTCTTCTGCTCCTCCATAAGATCTATGACCGGATCCGGTGTAACAGGATTCACTTCCGTAGTCATGGCCTCGCTCAAACCTGCGACATTTCTTGCAAACTCTATTACCGCCATCTGCATTCCGAGACAAATACCAAAGAAGGGGATATTGTGTTCGCGCGCATACCTTACAGCCATGATCTTGCCTGCAATCCCCCTTTCGCCGAAACCAGGGGCGACAAGTATGCCGTCCATATTTTTCAATTTCTCATCTATATTGCCCTCATCTATATATTCGCTGTGGACGGTATGTACGTTCACCTTGCATTCATTTACCGCCCCTGCATGGACAAAAGATTCAAGAATCGATTTATACGCATCCTGCAGCTCCACATATTTTCCCACAAGCGCTATATCGACCTCGCTTTTGGGATTGTACATCTTGTTCAGAAACGCTTTCCATTTTTTAAGGTCGGGAGAAGGGGCATTCTCCAGCCCGAGTTTATGAAGTACTATATCGTCCAGCTTTTCATGCATCATAGTAAGCGGAACCTGATAGATGGATTTCGCATCCATCGACTCTATCACGGCATTCGGCTTGACATTGCAGAAAAGCGCGATTTTTCTTCTGACATCTATCGGAAGAGGATGCTCGGTCCTGCATACTATAATATCGGGATTGACTCCGTTCTGCTGAAGCATTCTTACAGAGTGCTGGGTAGGTTTTGTCTTTAGCTCCTTGGCCGCACTCAAAAAAGGGACGAGAGTAAGATGTATCAATATGCAATCTTCATCCGGAAGTTCCCACTGCAATTGACGGACAGCCTCTATAAAGGGAGTAGACTCAATATCTCCGACTGTACCTCCCAACTCGGTAATAATAATATCGTATTTTCCCGATTTTCCCAAAAGGAGCATCCTGCGCTTTATTTCATCCGTAATATGAGGGATGATCTGTACTGTCTTGCCCAAAAAGGCTCCTTCCCGCTCCTTGTCTATTACCGTCTTATAGATCTTTCCTGTCGTAACATTATTGGCTTTGGAAGTATGGACATTAAGGAAACGCTCATAATGGCCTAAATCGAGATCCGTTTCCGCACCGTCCTCCGTAACATAACACTCCCCGTGCTCATATGGATTGAGAGTACCCGGATCTATGTTTATATAAGGGTCGAACTTCTGAATCGTCACTCTGAATTTTCTCGCCTGAAGCAGTTTGGCCAAGGAAGCAGCAATAATTCCTTTACCAAGGGATGAGGTAACTCCTCCCGAAACAAAAATATACTTTGTTGCCATAATGTTATTGGGATTCTATTTAACGGGATACAAAGATAGAAAATATTTAGGAATTTTTCTCCGTCCGCAGCGTGTACCTGACTCCGCATGAAGATATATATCCTAAAATCTCATCGAACTTGTCCCTGACATAAGCCGGAAGGGCAAGGTTTGTCTCCTCGCCGAACTTACTGTATATCAAATCGGGCAACCCCGTAAGTCTTGCATTCTGCCTTCTGGCCATACGGTAGGCCTCATCCATAGATACGACCGCATATTTCTTGCAGGAGTTGCGGGGATTGTCGTAATCTGTACGTTCCAGAACCACAATAAAGTTTTTATCATCGTCGAAGCCTGCTGAAATGCCATACCATACGGAATAATCGTCATGAGACTCGATTATGTTCTTTTCAAGTGCCAACATATTCAGATATTTTATCGGTAATACAAAGTTATGTAAAATTGGGATGAAAAGTATTACATTTGCGCCATTATGGAGCTAAGTAAAAACAGTTACACAAAAGATATAATTGTAGAGTGGCACAACTGCGACATACGCGGAGAGCTCAGGCCGGCCGCTTTCATGAATCACACGCAGGAGATTGCAGGACTGCATGCCAATATTCTGGGATTCGGATACAATGACCTGATAAAGCAGAATCAGGTATGGGTTCTGAGCAGAATAAGGGTAAAATATTTAAAATATCCCAAATGGTGCGACGAGCTTGTATTGGAGACCTGGCACAAGGGAATGCTTTCTCTTTTCGGCCTCAGGGATTTCGTACTTCACGACTCTGCCGGCGAAAGGGCCGTCGTAGCCACCAGCTCATGGCTTATAATGAATTCGAATACACGTAAGATAGACCGGAGTTCGGTATTCGGTTCCGACACCTATATAATGAGCAGGAACAATGACAGCCATGCTATCGTGGAGCCGTGCGGCAGGATAAGGAGAGAGCATGATATGGAGTATGTAAGAACTCACACGGTACTCTATTCAGACGTGGATTTCATAGGTCATACAAACAATGCGAAATATATAGAGTGGATAACCGACAGTCTGGATTTCGGATTCATAAAGGAGAACAGGATCACGGAATTTCAGATAAACTTCAATGCAGAGACAAAAATCGGGGAAAAGATAGATATATATAAAAAGAGTGTAACCGGCACAACCGGCTGCACTCTCTATTTCGAAGGCCGCAGGGGCGATGAGGCAGTGTTTGAAAGCAAATTCGACTTTATGCCTTGTTTACCATAATATCGAGTATCATCCTGTCTGCACCCGACATTCCCTTGCTTCCTATCAATCCCAGATTCTCGATTGTCTTTTCAATGGAAGTGTCGATTATTCCATCATGGGAGTCCACACAGATCTCTTTCATTGCAAGCAGAGCGGACTGGATGGCAGACGAGACCCCGGATGCCACCTTCAAGGCGCATCCCTCTTTGGCCCCGTCGCAAACCATACCGGTGATATTCCCCACCATGTTTTTAATGGCGTTACAGATCTCCCTGTAACCTCCTCCCCTGAGATATACTATTCCGCAAGATGAACCGGTAGAAGCAATCACGCATCCGCAAAGAGCGGAAAGCTTTCCCAGATACCCCTTTATGTGTATTGCCACCAGATGGCTCAATATAAGGGCTCTCGCCAACTTTTCATTATCGACATTCTGCTTTTCCGCGAACGCTATTACAGGCAATGTTGCGGTAATCCCCTGATTCCCGCTGCCGGAATTGCTCATTGCCGGCAAGACGCATCCGTCCATACGGGCATCCGAAGCTGCAGCGGTAACCGCCATGGCATAGGTAAGGAGAGAGTCCCCCAAAAGATTCCCCTTCATATTTTCCATTATGGTACGTCCTACATTGAGACCATAGTTACCTCTCAGCCCCTCTGCAGCAAGGGCCTTATTCAAAGTAACAGACTCCAGGATAAACTCTATCTCTCCCAACGGAGCATTTTCTGCAAAATCCACAATCTCTTTGACAGAGAGATTATATTCTCTTGTACTTTTATCGCCGGCATGGAGGCTTTCGGGAGAATTCCCGTCGTTCGCACTCTTCTGCATCAGCTCCTCTCCATCCAACTTTACGGAAGATATGTTGTCATGGCTATCCTCTATTACGGTTGCGGCGCTGTGGCCGTCTGAAACAACCGTCGCCTTTATATATAGTTTTTTGGGCGTCTGGGCAAGCAAAATGGAGATTCTGTTCCGGTTGTCGAGATCTTTGGCCTCATCTATGGAATTCGAGCCCAGATCCTTCAACACTTCAAGGCCGTAAACGGATTTTCCACATGTAGCCCCAAGAGCGGCCGCAATACGGAGCCCTACCATCCCTGTGCCTGGAATTCCCACTCCCATGCCGTTCTTGAGGATATTGGCGCTTACCTCAACCTTTATACTCTCTATCTCCTTATATCCTGCGTTCTTCAAAGCTTCGCAGGAACGGGCGACAGCAAGTGAGACGGCAGCCGGTTCCGTACAGCCCAATGCAGGCTTTACCTCTTTTTTTACAAGTTCTATTATTTCTGCTATTCTCTGCTCGGTCATAATCGTCTTGCGGGTTTGTTATTCCTGTTCAAAGAAGCCTGTCACCTGGGCCATAAACTCTTCGATCTGCTCCTGGGAAGAGAACGTCTCTACCGGAACTCCCAATACAACCACCTTATAATCGCCTTTATAGGCAACACCTGCCGATATCGTATTTCTGTATCTGAATATTGTATAGGCATCCTTATCCGCGGGGACCATTGCATCCGGAGCCTCCACCACATAGATTTTATCGTTGAGCGTATTGTTGAAGGTAAATTCCCCGTTGAATCCGTATGGGTTGGCAACACTTCTGACAATATTGTCTTTAGACGCATAATGTGTCATCCACCTGTATTTCAAAACATCCGTGGCAAAAGCCTTGCCCTCGTCCGTAACATCGTAGCTATCCCACAGGTCGGATGCCACAAACGCGCCGGAAATCAGCATATTGCCTCCGTCATTTGCATATCCTGCAATCTTCTCTCTCAACAAGACCGGGAATACCTCATATTTTACAGGTCCTGCCCCGCGCCCTACCTTCGTCTGCGCCTGTTTACCCATGATAAAATCCACCATATCATAATCGTTCAGCGAAACCGTACCGTTCATTACCGCACCTGTAGAAGATGAGACGAACGAATAGCCCAATTCAAGAAACGCTTTCCCGTGCACATACGGATAATCGAATGTATTTCCGGCTATTACCTTATCCTCGTAATCTGCATTTGAGGCGCCGAATCCGGCAGCGTCGTCATCTCTCCACGGAATTGTCCTTCTGAACTCGTATTGGCTGCCTATATAGGAGATATCCTTGATATACGGCACACCGTGGTCGAGAACATCATTGAATCCGCCATAAAGCGAATCTGCAGACTGGTAGGAGGCCGGAGCCGAAACCCTCTCGAATCCGTTCACCACCAGCACCGTCTTGCCTTTTGCAAATGCGCCGTCAGCTACAGCTACAGAGAGAATCTGCGAAGGGAAACTTGCACCGCCCTCATTTATGGCAACAACCTTGAACGAATATATCTTATTGCCCTCTATCGGAATCCGCGCATTCGGAGAGTCTACGACAATACCGTTATCGAAACCGCCCTCGCCTCTCCTCGTATAGACGACATACCGTTTTGCAACAGCGGTCGGTTCAAGGGTGTCCGCCGTAGCGGACCATGAAAGCAGAGCATAATTCCTGCCCTTTTCATTAATTATTGTCGCAGCAAAATCCTTGACCGGAAGCGGCTGTACGACGTATGGCGTATTATACTTCTGCGAAAGGAATCTGAGCATGCCCTTATATATCGCACGGCTTGCAGCAAATCTGAACGAAGGGTCCAGCCCGTATTTCATGTCGGCGAAATTCTGGTGCGAAAGGAATTCAAGCAGCATCGCAGGTACGTTTGGCGAGCGTGATTCCGCATACGACCTGTCCCACAACCCCCTGCGGCTCCATTTTGGCTCATATGCGCATCTGAGGTCATTGACAAGCTGGGTCTGCACAAGGTCTGCAAGCTCCCTGCCCTGCATGCGGCTCTCCCCGTTCGGATATTTGTCTGAATCGTTAGATATCTTTGTATAAATGCTTAGCGTTCCGACTATGGAATCTGTAAGGAATGTTCCCGCATCGGTATGGAAGGCAAATGAGAGGTCGATGGGAATATTCAACCCTTTCGCCTGGGGATATTTCTCTGAACCTGCAGCAAGTGCATTCACCCAAAGTCCGCGTGAAACATAATCGTCGGTATAATCGTTCACATTATGTGTATATGAGTAGACGGAATCCGCAAAACCGGCCCACTGCAACCAATAGCGGGCTCCTTCTGTAAACCTGGGATATCCGCTAACCTGTGGAGGGATTGCATACGGAATGGTATCTGCAGAGGGGTTACGCGCGATATTGCCCATGCCGCCGCCGAATTTTACCGCATCGGCTGTCAGCATTGCAGGATTTTTGGAATTTTTCGCCCTTCTGTTATAATTCGTCAGGTAAACGCCCTGGTCCGTTGCGCCTTCATCGAATTTGAAAGTTCCGAGGTATATCCATGTACCGCCTCCCATCTGCTGGTTTACCTTATATTCGCTCTCGCCGCCCTTGTATCTGACAGTATAATATGCCGCATCAGTACTGTTGGGCAATGTCTTGTATGAAACATACACGGCATATTCTCCCTCCCCGGGTATCTGCGGCAACCAGCTCGCAACACTCTCCGCAACGCCCTTCTTCACATCTGCCTGAGAAATGGATTCAACGACCCTGTAGCTGCCCATTCTGAACGGATTTTCACCGAACTCATAGCAAGGCTTGGGATTGGCAAATCCGGCAGAATCCCCGTTTCTCCAGATATTGGCGCCAGTGCTCTCGCCATATCCGCTTCCCTGGATATCATTGTCTACTATGACCTCATAGGTCTGCGCATCCCTTTCACGGGGAAGAAATACATTTGCCCCGGCATTCTCCAACATGGGGACAAGGAAAGGAAGCACATAACTCTGCGTATACAAATCTTCTACAGTCTGGAATATGCGCGCACGCTGCCATTCCCATCTCTGAAGGCCCTGATCATAGTAGAAACCATGGCTTTGCCATACTGCGATATGCCTGTTCTGCAATCCTTCGGTTATATCGTACGGACGCGATACATTCTCTATCATTGCGCTTCCGCCCTCCTTTTTGGCTCTCTTTGCATTTTTTCCTTTCAGTTGCGGATCGGAAGAATAAAATCTGCTTTTCAAATCATCCAGCAAGGTCCCGTTTACATATATGGCAATCTTCTCATTCGGGAAATAGTTCCCGGCTATGGCATACACATCTGCGACCGTACTGTCCCTGAATGGGTAATCGCCCATCAGATTATTGAAATGGATTTTTACCGAATCCCCGGAAAAATCCATCGAAAGCACCTTTACATCCACGTCTATCGCAGCGAGAGGCTCCAGATATGCATCGACCTCATTGCCGATTTTCAGCATTATGCTGTCTACGGGAGCGGAGTCTCCGCTCTGCGCGAATGACAGGGACGATACCGATAGGAGCAGCCCCGTCATAAAAATTTTAATATTCCTTATCATAGAGTAAACCCGTTTAAATTTTGACAAAAGTACGAAAAAAAGCTATTTTTGTAGTCTCAAAACTCAAATAAAATGGAAAAGTACAACATTGCCAACCTGCCCACGAAAATCCAAAAGCTCAACAATCTTTCAAAAGAGCTGGATACGAACATTTATATAAAAAGAGACGATTTTACCGGCTCGGAAATCTCCGGCAACAAAGTAAGGAAATTGGAATACCTTTTAAAGGATGCCGTGGATAACGGTTACGACCTGCTTATAACTTGCGGAGGGATACAATCCAATCACTGCCGTGCAACCGTTGCAGTAGCCACGATGTTCGGTTTGAAATCGGCTGTTCTGTTAAGGATAGACAGCGAGCCCCCTGTTACAGGAAACTATTTTATGGACAAGCTCCTCGGAGCCGACGTAAAATTCTGCACCCGCCCCGAATACAGCAACAGCAGAGGTGAAATAATGGAACAGATGGCAGAAGGGTACAGGAAACAGGGCTATAAACCATATATAATCCCGGAAGGGGCTTCCAATGCACTCGGGACTCTCGGCTACTACAACTGCATGGATGAGATTGCAAGACAGGAAAAAGAGATGGGAATCGAGTTCGACACCGTTGTCGTTGCCACAGGCTCGGGCGGAACATATGCAGGCCTTTACCTTTATAATGAACTCCATAAGCTGAAAAAGAGAGTAATAGGTATGGCCGTATGCGACAATACGGAGTATTTCGTAAATATCGTTGACAACATTTCACATGGCGCTCTCGAATTTCTGCCCGAGTACAAAGGGGCGAAGCTCGACAAGGGCGCAATCGAAATAAACGACAAATATATAGGTATAGGATATGCGCTAAGCCGCCCGGAAGAGCTGGAATTCATCAAGAAGGTGGCAAGGGCGGAATGTGTCATATTGGACCCTGTCTACACGGGCAAGGCCATGTACGGCCTGTATAACGAATTGCAGCCGGGCGGAAACATTCCAAAAGGAGGAAATATCCTCTTCATCCATACTGGAGGACTTTTCGGCCTCTTCCCTGTAAGCGAAAGTTTTACATGGTAACAAGACTGCAGGCAGCGGTTTTCACATTTGCCTAAAGCAACGCAGACAGTTGCCTGCCGCCTAAAAATTCCATCTCCCAATACGCATATAATGGATGCAGTACAAGGCATCAAGGATTGGCACGAAGGAGCGTACTCACGTACGTGACTGAGCGCCAACTCAGCAGATAACGCAGTAATGCGCCATTATATGCGCATTAAGATTTTACGATAATAGTTTTAAAACAATCCGAAATATCCTTAGCCCTGTCGGTAGTATCTTCGAGATTCTGAATTATGTTTTTATTTTTGATAAGCTCTATGGCATTCTTTTCTATCTGGAAAAGGTTGCTCATGTAACACTCGTACATATCATCGACTTCGTGCTCGATTTCCTTGATACGCAAGCATTTCTGCATAAGAAACTTCGCCTTCTCCTTTATTGCGGAGAACTCGTTGATGAGACCTGATATGATTTTGGCATCTTCGAGTATGGACTCGACTATCTCCACCCATATTTTATCTATGGCAATGGGATGATAGATAAGCATCTTCTTTGCACAGTCATGGATACCGTCCATAAACGATTCTATATGAGATGCCAGGGTCTGCAGATATTCACGGTTGATAAAGGTATGCCTGGCTTTATATAGAGATTCGAATATCTCATCTGCAATCCAGTCCCCTTTGGATTCGCATTTTTTTATCTCCTTGCACAGTTCTTCCCTGTCCGGAAGGGAATCTGCCTTTACAAACCTCTCGAGCAGCCCTGCAGCATACTCTACAGTCTCCACCTGCTCCCTGTACAATTTTAAAAGCGAACCGTCATCCTTTCTTGCAAATGATTTGAAAAAGTTTCCCATAGACAAAATCAATTTAACCTTAATTCCATAATATAATCATCCATCACATACCCTCCTCCTATATCTGTAACATCCTCTTTAACTACCTTATAACCTCTTTTCAAATATATCTCGTACGAGCCGGTATTATGTTTGTTAACCGTAAGCCATACTTTGCCGGCCCCCTTTTCTTCAGCCGTTTTATTTGCGAAGTCGAACCCTTGGGAGCCATATCCCCTGCCCCTGAACTCCTTTAACAGATATATCTTGCTTAAAAATAAAGCCCCCGGAGATTCCTGCAATGCCATAAAGCCTATTGAAACGGATGTATCGTCATCCTTTATAAGATAATAACTGTAATTATCATGCTCCATCTGCCGGGCCATGGCATCGACTGTAAGAAATTTCCGGAGCATGAAATCGATCTGCCCCGACGGGAGCAGTTTTCCATAGTGTTCATGCCATGTTACGGCTGCAAGATTTTCTATCTCTTTCAGAGCGTCTCTTTCCGAAACCTTTACTATCATATAAAAGCATTAAAGCACAAATTTAGGGATTTCTGCCGTATGAACAAATGCAGGGAAACGATTTTATTTGCATAAATTTGTATGAATTTAATAAAAATAACGCGAATGAAAACACTATTTATTACAGGAGGCTCAACAGGCATAGGCGCCGCATCGGTCAGAAAATTCATCGGTCAGGGATGGAATGTCGGTTTCATGGATATAAACAGAGAAGCGGCAGAGATGCTTCAGAAAGAGGTTGGAAAACCGGAACACCTGCTATTTACGGAGGGCAATACACGCAGCAGAGAGGATATCCGCAAGGCTGTGGAGGCAACGGTAAAACGGTTCGGGGCTATAGAGAGCGTCGTGGCCAATGCCGGAATCCACAGATGCAATACATTGCTCGACATTGCAGACGAAGAGCTTGACCTGATGATACAGACAAACATATACGGAACCGTAAATACTCTTCGCGAGGCTGTTCCGCAAATCATAAAGGCGGGAGGAGGGAGCGTTGTAATCAATGCCTCGGACCAATGGTTCGTAGGAAAGCCCAACAGTTTTGCATACGGACTGACAAAAGGAGCGCTCGGCCAGATAACACGGAGTTTGTCGATTGACCTGGGCCGATATAATATACGTGTCAATGCCGTATGCGCCGGAACTATCCATACCCCGCTTGTAGATAATCTTTTCAAGAATTTTGCAGAAGTGAACAATTGCAGCATTGACGACTACTGGAAAGAAGAGAACGCCCTTTATGCACGCGGTTCGGCAGGCCGCCCGGAAGAGGTTGCAGAATTGATCTATTTCCTCGCTTCCGATGCATCGAGTTTCTGCACCGGCGGACATTACCTTGTCGACGGCGGACTTGTAGCGCGATAACGGGGCTTATATATTGTCGCACTATAAAATACAATAAAATTTTACACTACCTTAACATTTTTGTTTTCAGCGTCATATCACAAAGTTTGAGTGAAAACAAGAAAAGATTGCATAAAAAAAGTTACAATTTGTAACAACGTATTGAAAAAATTTCTATTTTTGTCGTGTTGAAACGATGGATAACAGAATATAGTGATTCAGAAATCATGTTACAGAATAACACACACAACAGGTTGCGGAACAAAATGGCAGGGCTCTTAGGCAAGAGTTCAGTCGTGGTCATTATCGTGGTCCTGGTGGTCGTTATTATTTAATAATGATTCGGAATCCATTTGCTATAAACGATGCTTGCTTAATGGATTTGATTAAGCAAGCATTTTTTTTGAAAAAGGATTTTTAATATGATACCGTTAAGAAGCGACATTAACACAAAAGGAAGAAAGATGGCCGGAGCCCGCGGGCTATGGAGAGCCAACGGAATGAAAGAGGAACAGTTCGGCAAACCGATAATAGCGATAGTAAACTCCTTCACACAATTTGTACCGGGGCATACCCATCTTCATGAAATAGGACAGCATGTAAAGAAAATAATTGAAAACGAAGGGTGCTATGCAGCCGAATTCAACACGATAGCCATAGACGACGGAATAGCGATGGGGCACGACGGAATGCTCTATTCTCTGCCTTCGAGGGATTTGATAGCCGACAGCGTAGAGTATATGTGCAATGCCCACAAGGCAGATGCGATGATATGCATTTCCAATTGCGATAAGATAACACCCGGTATGTTGATGGCCGCAATGAGGCTCAATATCCCGGCTGTTTTTGTTTCGGGAGGGCCTATGGAGGCCGGTGAAATTGATGGCGGGCATTACGATTTGATAGATACCATGGTGAAAGCGGCCGACAATACGGTTTCCGATGAAAAGCTGGCCGAATTCGAAAGAAAGTCATGCCCGGGCTGCGGATGCTGTTCAGGAATGTTTACCGCAAATTCCATGAACTGCCTTACCGAGGCCATAGGGTTGGCCCTCGTAGGCAACGGAACGCTTCTGGCGACTCACCAAAAGCGCAAGGAGTTGTTTGAAAAGGCCGCAAGGCTGATAGTAAAAAATGCCAAAGAGTACTATTTCAATGGCAATACCGGAGTCCTCCCGCGTTCAATTGCCACAAAAGAGGCTTTCATGAATGCCATGTCGTTGGATATCGCCATGGGAGGCTCTACCAATACCGTGCTTCACCTGCTCGCCGTTGCCAATGAAGCAGGAGTCGATTTCACGATGCTGGACATAGACAGGCTTTCGAGAAAAATTCCGGTCATATGCAAAGTGGCCCCGAACTGTCACTACCATATCCAGGATGTGAACAGGGCCGGCGGCATAATGGGGATACTGGCGGAGCTGCAGCGCGGAGGCTTCCTCGACACAAAGGTTTCAAGAGTCGATTATCCGACCCTCGGCGATGCCATAAAAGAGAATGACATAATGGCTTCGACCGCAGATACGGAGCTTACGAAAAGATATCTGGCCGCCCCCGGCAACCGTTTCAACATAAAACTCGGAAGCAACGATACATACTATAATGAATTCGACAGAGACAGAGCTGCCGGATGCATCAGGGATGTAGCACATGCATACTCGAAAGATGGAGGCCTTGCTGTCCTGTATGGCAATATTGCAAAAGACGGCTCCATAGTAAAAACCGCCGGAGTAGACGAGAAGATACTTAAATTCAGAGGGAAAGCCGTTGTCTTCGAATCACAGGAGGAGGCAGTCGAAGGCATTTTAGGCGGAAAGGTCAAAGCCGGAAATGTCGTGGTAATCAGATATGAAGGACCTAAAGGAGGTCCGGGGATGCAGGAGATGCTCTACCCTACCTCATATCTCAAGAGCGTAAAACTGGACAAAGAGTGCGCCCTGCTTACAGACGGCAGGTTTTCCGGCGGAACATCCGGGCTGTCCATAGGCCATGTATCTCCGGAAGCAGCCAACAAGGGAGAAATCGCACTGGTAGAAAACGGAGATATGATATCAATCGATATTCCTGCCAGAAGCATAAATCTCGAAATTCCAGAAGAGACGATGAAAGAGAGAAGAGCCAGAATGGAGCAAAGGGGGGAGAAGGCATATAAACCGTTGCATAGAGACAGATATGTAAGCAAAGCATTGAAAGCATACGCCTTAGCCGTAGCATCGGCAGACAAGGGAGCTGTAAGGATAATTGAAGATTAAAATTTAGCTATATGAAGAAATACGAGAACATCAAGGGTACAGAGGCTTTAATAATATCACTTTTAGAGAATGGGGTAGATACCATTTTCGGATACCCCGGCGGCACTATAATGCCGTTTTACGATGATTTATACGACCACGCCGACAAAATCAACCATATACTTGTAAGGCACGAGCAGGGTGCGGTTCATGCAGCCGAAGGGTATGCAAGAAGCACCGGAAAAACAGGCGTATGCGTTGCCACTTCGGGACCTGGAGCCACAAACTTCGTAACCGGCATTGCCGATGCGATGATGGACTCCACTCCTATAGTCTGCATAACTGCACAGATCAATGCAGACAAGCTGGGGACCAACTTTTTCCAGGAAGCCGATATGGTCGGGATAACCCGTCCGATTACGAAATGGAACTATCAGATAACCGATGCTTCGGAAATCGCCGAAACAATGGCGAAGGCTTTCTATATCGCCCAAAGCGGAAAACCAGGGCCGGTCGTTATAAGTATCACCAAGAATGCCCAGACAGAAAGGACAGATTTCTGCTATGACCCGGATGTATTGCTCAAAGGCGTAGTGAAAGAGAGGCCAAAAGCATCCGAAGATGAAGTAAAAAAGGCGGCAGAACTGTTGAACGGGGCAAAAAGGCCGCTGATTGTAGCCGGTCACGGAGTAATCATATCGAATGCAGAAAAGGAACTTGCAGAGTTGGCTGAGAAAGGCAACATTCCTGTAGCCACCACATTGCTCGGCATCTCGGCGCTGCCTTCCGATTTCGACAAGCTCGTGGGGACAGTAGGCATGCACGGCAACATAGCTCCCAATGCCATGACTCAGGAGGCGGATGTGCTTCTGGCCGTTGGAATGCGGTTCAGCGACAGGGTCACAGGAGAGACTCACGGATATGCCAACAAGGCAAAAATCATCCATATAGAGATTGACAGAGCGGAAATAGATAAAAACATAAAGAGCGACCTTGCAATAAACGCAGATGCAAAAGAGACTCTGGCACAAATTGCAAAAAAGGTGGAATACCGCGACAGAAAAGAGTGGTTCGACTTTGCAAGGAAAGAGAACAGTTACGAACATGACAAGATAATCGCTCCCGAACTCGCAAGTTCGGACTATATAAGCATGGGACAGGTAGTCGCAAAAATTTCCGAAAAAACGGATGCAGGCGCCATAGTCGTAACGGATGTAGGACAAAACCAGATGTTCAGCGCAAGGTATTCCAAATTCAAAAACAGTAAAAGTTGGGTAACCTCCGGAGGATTGGGAACCATGGGATTCGGGCTGCCTGCCGCCATCGGAGCTAAAATCGGCAATCCGGAGCGCGAGGTCGTGGCGATTGTAGGCGACGGAGGATTCCAGATGAATATACAGGAGCTGGGAACTGTAATGCAATCAGGAATAGGCGTAAAAATAGTTCTGATGAACAACCACTTCCTTGGCATGGTAAGGCAATGGCAGGAACTTTTTTACGATAAGCGCTACGCATTTACCAGATTGGACAATCCTGATTTCCAACAGATAGCAGCCGGATACAGAATTGCATCGGAGAGAGTTGTAAACCCGGCGGATCTCGACTCTGCAATAGAGAGAATGCTCAAGACTCCCGGAGCCTACCTGCTTGAAGTCGCAGTCAAGGAGGAAGAGAATGTCTTCCCAATGATTCCCGCCGGTGCGACACTAAGCGGCATAATCTATGAAAAACCCGAGAAAAAATAAGAATATCATCAACTACTAAAAATTAAATATATGGCAAAAATGAATTTTGGCGGTGTTGAAGAGAATGTAGTCACCCGCGAAGAGTTTCCTCTTAAAAAAGCGCAAGAGGTATTGAAAGACGAAGTTATAGCAGTTTTGGGATATGGCGTTCAAGGTCCTGGCCAGGCGCTCAATCTTAAAGATAACGGTTTCAACGTTATCGTAGGTCAGAGAAAGGGTTCGAAGACATGGGAGAAGGCCGTTGCCGACGGATGGGTTCCCGGAAAGACCCTTTTCGATATTGAAGAGGCTTGCGAAAAGGGAACAATTATCCAATATCTTCTTTCAGATGCAGGACAGATAGCCGTATGGCCTACTGTAAAAAAACACCTTACCCCCGGCAAGGCGCTCTATTTTTCACATGGTTTCGGCATTACATATTCAGACAGAACCGGCATTGTGCCGCCTGCCGATGTAGATGTAATCCTTGTCGCCCCTAAAGGCAGCGGTACATCGCTCAGGAGACTTTTCCTTGAAGGAAGGGGCCTCAACTCATCCTATGCAATCTATCAGGATGCCACAAAGAAGGCTCACGACAGGGTTATAGCCTTGGGAGTAGGCATAGGCAGCGGTTACCTTTTCGAGACAACTTTCAAAAAGGAGGTTTATTCAGACCTTACCGGAGAGAGAGGAACGCTCATGGGCGCGATCCAGGGTATTTTTGCGGCCCAATACCAGACTTTGAGAGAAAACGGCCATACTCCGTCAGAGGCATTCAATGAGACTGTAGAGGAACTTTCGCAGAGCCTTATGCCGCTTATCGGAGAAAACGGAATGGATTGGATGTATGCAAACTGCTCTACAACAGCGCAAAGAGGCGCACTGGACTGGTGGAAGAAGTTCAGGGACGCAACCCTTCCCGTATTCAAGAGCCTTTACGAAGAGGTAAAGAGCGGACGTGAAGCCCAAATTTCGATAGACTCCAACAGCAAACCCGATTACAGGGAGAAACTCAACGCAGAACTCAAAGAGATGCGCGAAAGCGAGATGTGGAGAGCCGGAAAAGTCGTAAGAGACCTTCGTCCAGAAAGAAACAAATAGCAAGCCGGATGACAGAAAAAAACTATTTCCCTAAACTGCAAGACATTTCCAAGGCCAAAATAACTTTGGCGGAGGTGGTCACTCCGACACCTCTCAATAAAGATATGCACCTGAGCAACAAATACGGGGCCGATGTCTTGCTGAAAAGGGAGGATCTGCAGATTGTACGCTCCTACAAAATCAGGGGAGCGTACAATAAAATCAAAAGTCTGAAGAAAGAGGAACTGGCCAACGGTGTCGTATGCGCAAGTGCAGGCAACCATGCCCAAGGCGTGGCGCTGTCGTGCAAAATGCTGAATATAAAAGGATCTATCTTTATGCCCACCACAACTCCCAAACAAAAGATAGAACAGGTCAAAATGTTCGGGAACGGGTGCATAGAGATCATCATTGAAGGAGACACGTTCGATGATTCCAACAGGCAGGCGATAGAGTATGCAAAACGAGAGAACAAGACCTTCATTCCGCCCTTCAACGACCCTAAGATCATAGAAGGGCAGGCGACAATAGGAATGGAGATCATGCAGGAGGTCAAACAGAAGGTAGACTATATCTTCATTCCAATCGGAGGAGGAGGATTGGCCTCAGGCATAGGCTCATACTTCAAGCAAATCAGCCCCGATACAAAAATCATAGGCGTTGAGCCCGCCGGTGCGGCCGGGATGAAGCTTTCGCTTGAAAAGGGAGAGGTTACGGCACTCGAAAAAGTCGATAAATTCGTAGACGGAGCCGCCGTACAGAGAGTCGGGGAGCTGACTTTCAACATCTGCAAAGAGGTGCTGGACGATATAATCGTAGTTCCCGAAGGGGCCATATGCACCACCATACTCGAACTCTACAACAAGAGCGCGATGGTAGTGGAACCGGCAGGCGCCCTCTCCGTATCCGCACTCCGCTTTTATGCCGATAAAATCAAGGGAAAGAATGTAGTCTGCATAATAAGCGGAAGCAACAACGACATCACCAGGATGGAGGAGATAAGGGAAAAATCCCTGCTGTACGAACGTTTGAAACATTACTTTATAATAAGGTTTCCCCAGCGCTCCGGTGCACTTTTGAGTTTCATACGCGATGTATTGGGCCCTGAAGACGATATCACCCATTTCTCATATATAAAGAAGACAAACAAGGAGCAGGGGCCGGCCATAATAGGCATAGAAGTTCCCTCTCCGGAAGCATATCAGTCTCTTATACAGAGAATGAATGAACAGAATATCGTCTACGAATATTTAAATGACAAAAACGACCTGTTCGAATTTTTAATTTAAAATTATAATATCATGATAGACTGGAGTCAATTGGGTTTTTCCTATATTAAAACCAATACCATGATTTGCGCCCACTATAAGGATGGAAAGTGGGGAGAAATCGAGAGCAGAACAGACGACAACATTACTATCAGCGGTCTCTCTGCTTCACTGCACTATGGCGTAGAGTGCTTTGAAGGGCTCAAGGCATTCAACTGCAAAGACGGGAAGGTCAGGATTTTCAGGCCTGACGAAAACGCAAAGAGATTAATCCGTTCTGCAACATATCTCGGCATTGCGGCTCCGAGCGAAGAGATGTTCATAAAGATGGTAAAACAGGCCGTATCCGAAAACAAGGAGTTCATTCCTCCCTACGGGACACGCGCCTCACTCTATATAAGGCCGACACTTATCGGCGTCGGCGCACAGCTCGGAGTAAAATCATCGGTTGAATCGTTTTTCTTTATAGCAGTGGCCCCCGTAGGAAACTATGCAGGAGGAATAGACGCTCCTGTTCCTGCAGTCATAGCGAG
This sequence comes from uncultured Bacteroidales bacterium, assembly GCA_944325445.1. Lineage (GTDB taxonomy): Bacteria > Bacteroidota > Bacteroidia > Bacteroidales > UBA932 > Egerieousia. The sequence continues at coordinate 108,505 of CALVAG010000006.1, forward strand.
GGAATACGACAGGGCTGCGCCCAAAGGAAGCGGCTCGTACAAGGTAGGCGGCAACTATGCAGCATCGCTCTATGCCGGAATCGAGGCAAAAAATGCAGGTTATCCGGCAGTGCTCTACCTCGACCCCAAAGAGCATAAGTATATCGACGAGTTTTCATCTTCGAACTTTTTCGGAATAAAGGGCAATAAATATATTACCCCCGACTCACACACCGTCCTTCCCTCAATCACGAACAAATCGCTTATACAGGTAGCTGAAGATTTGGGATATGAAGTTGAAAGGAGACCTATTCCGGTAGAAGAGCTCGCGACTTTCGACGAGGTCGGAGAGTGCGGAACGGCAGTAGTCATCACTCCTATTTCGAGAATCGACGACAAACCGTCGATTGCAGCCAAGGAGGCGACCCATGTCTATAATTACAAGGCGTGCGGTCCCGTCAGCCGGAAACTGTACGACACGCTTACCGGTATACAATACGGTGAAATTGAAGACAAATACGGCTGGGGCTATATCCTGTAGCATAAAGTACGATTTTTTACAGAAGGGTGCAGGCAGAAGCTTGGCACCCTTTTATATTATCTGTCAATTTGGCACGAATTTCATCTGGTAAATCTTTTGCTATAGTAAATGCGCATCCCACAAGGGGTGCAAAAAGGAGATATAATATGAACAATCAGAATGAGAAAAGTGCATTAAACAGCTACGCCATTAATTTGAATGAGCGTGCCAAAAGCGGGAAGCTGGACCCCGTAATCGGGCGTGACGAGGAGATCAGGCGTGTTTTGCAAATTCTCAGCAGGCGAACCAAAAACAACCCTATCCTTGTTGGAGAACCGGGTGTCGGCAAGACTGCCATAGCAGAAGGATTGGCACAGAGAATTGTGCATGGAGACGTTGCGGAGAATCTTAAAAACAAACAGATATACTCACTCGACATGGGCGCCCTTATAGCCGGGGCAAAATATCAGGGAGAATTCGAAGAGAGACTCAAGGGCGTTGTAAAGGAGGTAACGGAAAGCAATGGTGAAATCATTCTTTACATAGATGAAATCCATACGCTTGTAGGAGCCGGAAAGAGCAGCGGGGCAATGGATGCCGCAAATATACTTAAACCGGCCCTTGCACGTGGAGAGCTCAGGACGGTAGGTGCGACGACCCTCGACGAATACCAGAAGTATTTTGAGGAGGACAAGGCTCTGGAACGCCGTTTCCAGATGGTCATGGTAGACGAGCCGTCGCCTGCGGAGAGCATATCCATCCTGCGTGGCCTCAAAGAGAAGTATGAAAACCACCACAAGGTAAAAATAGAAGATGACGCGATTATTGCGGCCGTAGATCTGTCGCACCGCTATATTACAAACAGATTTCTGCCAGACAAAGCCATAGACCTCATAGACGAGGCGGCTTCCAAGCTGAGACTTGAAATGAACTCCGTTCCGGAAAAGATAGATGAACTCAACAGAAAGATCAAACAGCTGGAGATTGAACGTGAAGCGATAAAGAGAGAGGGGGAATCTCCTAAACTTAAAGAGATTCTCGCACAGCTCGAGAGTCTGCGTGCTGAACAAAAGGTCTATGACAAACAGTGGAAGGAGGAGAAGTCGCTTCTGGATTCGATCCAGACCAAGAGACAGCAGATAGAGGATTATAAAATCCAGGCAGACAATGCGGAGCGCGTGGGAGATTACGGCAAGGTCGCTGAAATCAGATACGGTAAGATTTCGCAATTGCAGAAAGAGATAGACGAGCTTGCAAAGAAAAAGGCTCAGAACGAACATCCTCTTATAAATGAACAGGTAAACCCGGAGGATATTGCCGAAATAGTATCGAAATGGACAGGAATACCTGTCAAAAGAATGTTGCAGAGCGAAAAGGAGAAGCTGCTCAATCTTGAAACGGAACTGCATAAGAGAGTCATAGGACAGGATGAGGCGATAAAGGCGGTGTCTGATGCGGTAAGACGCTCAAGGGCCGGCCTGCAAAACGAAAAGAGACCTTTGGGTTCATTCCTCTTTTTGGGAACTACCGGCGTAGGCAAGACCGAACTGGCAAAGGCATTGGCCGAATTCCTCTTCAACGATGAGAACCTTATGACCCGTATCGATATGAGCGAGTATCAGGAGAGTTTTGCCGTGACACGTCTGGTAGGCGCCCCTCCGGGATATGTAGGATACGATGAAGGCGGGCAGCTTACCGAGGCCGTAAGAAGAAAACCTTACTCCGTGGTACTGTTCGATGAGATTGAAAAGGCCCATCCCGATGTATTCAACATTTTGCTTCAGGTCCTCGACGACGGCCGCCTTACAGACGGCAAGGGACGTACCGTCAATTTCAAGAATACGATCCTGATTATGACAAGCAATGTCGGAAGCGATATCATTCAGGACTATATGAATAAAATCAATGACGTGAACAAGGAACGGGCAATGGCCGACTGCAAGGAGGCGGTGCTGGATGTTCTCAAAAGAAGCGTCAGACCTGAATTCCTCAACAGGATAGATGAAATCATAATGTTCGAGCCGCTCAGCAAAGAGAATATCAGGGAGATACTGAAACTTCAGATCAAACAGATATCAGATATGCTTTCCGACAGGGGCATTACCTTAAGCTTTACGGAAAAGGCCATGGAATATCTCGGCTCCAAGGGTTACGACATCTCCTACGGGGCAAGACCGATAAAGAGACTTTTGCAGAAAGAACTTGTCAATGAACTGGCTACGGAAATAATCAGCGGCAAGATAAGCCGCGATTCGGCAGTGGAGATAGACAGCGATGGAGAAAAGCTGACATTCAACAATAAAAAATAGCCTCTGCCTTTAAGCGATAAAGGCTGCAGATCCTTTGCGATTTGCAGCCTTTTATTATTTATAAAGGAACCTCTTTATCTTCTGCGTAGCCGTCTTTTCAAAAGGCACGGTCTGTTCTACAATCTCACTGAGACGGGACGACTTGTTCACCCTGCTGTTTACATACTCCAGCAAGTTTTTCTTGACGCTCTCCAGCTTTTCGTTGAACTCTATCACCCTCCTGCGTAAATAATCCTCCCTGGCGTTTTCTCCCTCCTTCTTCTCGAAAAATGAGTGCAGGAGTTTTTTATATTTTTCGCCCAGCTGTTCATACTTTTCATTAAGCTGCTCATATTTCTCGGCGAGGTTTTTACGGATTTCGGTCTCAAGTTCCTTTATGGCGTCGATCTGGTCATAATTGAAGTGTACCTTCGCCACAAGATTTTTCCCTTTATCCTGAACGACTATACACTCCATAACGAAATCATTTTCCTGAATTATAGCCTCTATCTCTTCGGGATAAATATTTTCACCGTTGGGGCCCAACACCATGTTGTCGGCTCTGCCCTTGATGAAAATCGCACCCTCCTTATCCATTTTCCCCAAATCCTTTGTCTTGAAATAGCCGTCTGCAGTGAATGCGGCTTCAGTGCGCAGTGGATCCTTGAAATAGCCCTTCATGACATTGGGCCCCTTTACCTGGATCTCCCCCACCCCGTTTTTGTCGGCATCTGCAATCCGTACATCCAGCCATTTGAGAGCCGGCCCGGTAGTCTGATATTTGAACTTTCCCACAGCGCCGGCTATAAGCGGAGAACATTCGGTAAGCCCGTATCCTATAGCATAAGGGAAACCCGCATCTCTGAGAAACAATTCCACCATGCCATCCAGTTTGGCACCGCCGATCCCAAAGAAACGCAACCTTCCTCCGAACATCTCCAGCAGCTTCTTGCCGGCGAACTTATGGAGGATTCTCCGCACAGGCATAATCGAATAGAGGGTCTGCATTATCCAGTTACGCGTAAAAATCGGACGGATCTTGTTTTTATAGATTTTCTCCACAATCAGCGGAACGCTCAAAATACATGTAGGCCGCACCTTTTTAAGCGCCGGGATAAGTGCGGAAGGTGTAGGCGCCCCATCCAGATAATAGACGCTGGCCCCTTCCGTCAAAGGGTACAGCATCCCTATCGTACATTCATATGCATGCGAGAGAGGCAACAGGGAGAGAAATACGTCATTCTCCATTACGGGATAGAGCTCATACATCATCTGTAAATTTGAGGTGATGTTGCCATGAGTGAGCATTACTCCCTTTGATGTGCCGGAGGTGCCGGAGGTATAGATTATCGATGCTACGCTCTCGCTTTCGGGAAGCGGCTCGCACGGAGCATCTGCCGTTGCTGCGGCCTCTCCTTTGATTATTTCAAAGGTATCGAGCAGAACAATCAGGTTCAATCTGCTCTTTATGGATTCCGACAGTTTGTACAGCAGCTTTTTGGAGACGAATATCGCTTTCGATTCCGAATGGGTGATGACATTGGAGATTTCGAAAGCGGTAAAATCCGGCAATATCGGGACCGCAATCCTTGCAGAAGTCGTTACGGCCATATATGCGACAGGCCAGGACGGCATGCTGGAGCCGAGGATTGCCACCCTGTCCCCCTGCCCTATGCCATTGTTCCCGAGGATTTGCTGCAGCGACTTCACTTTTTCGCCGAACTGTCTGTATGTCAATCCTTCGCCATTTATGAAAGAGTATGATTTATTATCGGGAAACTTTTCAAGGCTCCTTTGCAGATAATCGTACAGTGTAATCTTCCTTACAGACATTAGCACGGCTGAATTAATAACGTACAAATATAGGAAAAATAATTACCTTTGCGCCATACGCGACAATATGGTATATCCGGAATGCTCGGCATCATAGACATACTTAGAAGGAAGAGACTCAAAAAGGATATGAGACACGATGAGAGGAAAATATATCCTGTCTACAAGAATCTCAGATCCATCATATTTTTCTACTATCTGGAGACCCCCGAAGATATAGGGATTCTCGACAGATGCTGCGAAATCTTCAAGAATCACCGGTTGAACTATACTGGTTTCGCCTATGCAAAAAAGAAAAAAATCATGATGTCGGCCCGGCAGAGCATAAAGTACGATATCACGATATTCGGGAACAGGGCCGTTACATTGCTCGGCATTCCGAAACAATGGTTCACGGCGCAGTTTGCAGACAAAAAATATGATTTGCTCATAAATTTCAACGACAAGCCCGATTATACCGCAAAATACCTTGCCGCCACAATCGATACAAGCTTTACCGTAGCCATGCGTGAGGAGCGCGATATCAGATATGACATGATTATATCCGGCCCCGAAGGAGCCATGCTAGGCAAAGGCGAATTTGCAGATCAGGTATGCCATTATCTGAAAAGCATAAGTTCTGCACCATATTCTCCATTGCACGAAACGAAAAGGGAAAAAGGAGGGGAAGATGAAGGATAAGGAGTTTTTCATGCTGCTGGAAAGCTACGAATCTGCGTTGGAGAACGGAAATGTCGCCTCATTAGGTTTGTCTCAGGATGATTTTCTGGATATAATAGATTATTACGAAGATGTTTTCGACGGCAAAAATCTGACCAAGGCCTGTGAAATCGCTTTCGGACAGTACAGCTATTCGGCAGAGATAAATGAAAGGTATATAGATGCCCTTTTGAAAGAGGGGAGAAACAGCGATGCACTGTCGGTTCTGAACGAAAGTCCATGTCAGGAAAAGACTTTGATTTCACTTCTATATGCAAGAGTATACCTGTATAACGGGAATTTTGAAAAGGCAGACGAGTGTTTCTCGGTCCTGACCGATTTTAACGGAATAACAGAATATGCCGACACCGTCGCAATGCTTGCCTCCGACTGCATAAATGTAAAAAATTACCGTCTGGCGCTAAAATATTACAACTTCCTGCTGGAGCACAATGCAGCCGGCAGTGAAGTATATTCCGATATTGCCTTTTGCCATGACACTTTCGGCGATTTTGCTTCGGCGGAAAAATATTACAGGAAATATCTCGAGGCATATCCGTTTGACGACACCGTATGGTTCGATTTGGGAACATTGTATGCAAAAAACAATTTATATGAGCAGGCCATAGATGCCTTCGAATATTCAATTGCGCTGGAGAGCACCAACACGATGGCGCTGCATAATCTTGCAATCGTATATCTCAATCTTTTCAGATACAATGAGTCGCTTAAGTATTTCGAAGAGTTCGCCCTGCTCGAGCCAGACAATCCTCTGGCATTCGCAGGCATGGCTGAATCGCAAATAGGGCTCAAGAATTTCAGTGCCGCACACTATAACTATACCAAGGCGCTTGAAATAAATCCGCAATGCAACGAGGCCAATTTCGGGATGCTCTGCCTCTTTACCATAGAGAGTTATCTGAAAGGGGATACGGCTATGTTCATATCCCGAATCGGGAAAATCATAAAGACAGATCCGTCGTGGCTCTATATATTATGCGATATATTTCCCGAACTAAAAGATAATGACGAATTCATCAAATTACTTATATCCGCCGGCAAAATAAATAAATAACTATAATCCACAACAATTAAAAATTTATGGAAAACATTTTCAAGTACCTCGTGGTCTCTTTCAAGGGAATATGTATGGGAGCGGCCGATGTCATTCCTGGAGTAAGCGGTGGCACAATCGCATTTCTTATGGGAATCTATCAGACCCTTATCGATTCTATAAAGGCGATAACCATAAACTTCAGACTTCTGCTGAAAGGACGCATCGGCGCATTTCTCAAGGCAATAAATGCAAAATTCCTCTGTTCGCTGATATTGGGTATCCTGATAAGCATATTTTCACTGGCAAGGCTTATGGAGTACCTGCTCATACATCATCCGATTGAGCTGTGGAGTTTCTTTTTCGGGCTTATTTTTCTCTCCTCATTTATGGTATTGAGGGAGATTGACAAATGGAACTTCACAAATATCCTGTTCCTGATTATAGGAATAGTGGTGGCAGGTTACATCTGCCTTATTTCACCCAGTCAGACGCCTGAAACATATTGGTTCATATTTCTTTCCGGAGCGATTGCGATATGCGCGATGATCCTGCCGGGAATTTCCGGAAGCTTCATTCTGCTTCTGCTGGGTAAATATGCCTTTATAATGGAGGCCGTTACAGACCTCAACCTTCCGATATTGATTACTTTTGCCTGCGGAGCAATAATAGGCATTCTGGCTTTTTCGCACTTCCTGGGATGGCTGCTCAAAAAGTTCTACATGCCCACAATCGCGGCTTTATCAGGGTTTATGATAGGCTCGCTCATAAAGGTGTGGCCGTGGAAGGTGGTTGTTGCCGGTGATGCGGAAAATGCCGCGCTTACTGTAGACAGGCCTGTATGGCCGGGCCATTTTGAGGCCGCGAACGGTATACCGGCGGAACTTGGCGGAGCCGTCATATTCGCTTTGGTAGGAATAGCATTGGTCGTGATTCTGGAACTCAGTCTAAAATACAAGAAAAAGAGTGAGGATACGGAGCAGGTCGCAAAAACCGAATAGAGGAGAGAAGAGTATCAAAACCGGGAATATCATGAAATATATTGTAAAGTTCGCGGTAACGCTGTCGATATTGCTTAATGGATTCCTGTTTACAGAGGTTGCCTCTGCACAGGATAACGGTGAACGGGCCGAATATGGCCGTATTATGGCAGAACTTGTCAAGATAAGGGAGCAGCCCACGGCAGAGGTAATGCTTAAGGCGGCCCTTATGAGACAGGGGACGGATTATGTTGCCGGCACACTCGAGGTAGAGCCGGAACAGCTTGTCGTAAAGTTAAAGGAGACAGACTGTATTCTCTATGTCGAATCATGCCTTGCACTTGCGCTCACCGCACAAGGCAACGACACGAGTTATAATGCATTCTGCGACAATATCAGGAAATTAAGGTATCGCGACGGCAAGGTAGACGGTTATTCGAGCCGTATCCACTATACCAGCGAATGGATTTTGCAGGCCGAGAAAAACGGCTATGTAAAGGAGATAAGCAAAGAGATAGCGGATACGCCGCTCAACCAGAAATTTTCCTTCATGAGCAAACACGCAGACCGTTACAAACAGCTTGCTTCCGCCCCTGCAGAAGAGTTGCAGAAAATTTCCGGGATGGAATCCGAACTCAATTCGCATGATTACTGGTATATTCCCAAGGCGGATATCGAGAAATATGCTTCAAAGATCAAGGCCGGCGATATCGTAGGCTTCTGCACCTCGAACGAAGGGCTAGATTTAAGCCATGTGGGAATCATCGTCTGGCTTAACGGCAGGCTCACCTTCATCCATGCATCCATGGGGTCGATGAAAGTCTGGATTGAACCGCGCACGTTGCAGGAATATGCAAACTCTATCAGTTCAAATAAAGGTGTAAGGATTGTAAGAGTTCTGTAAATAATTTTTACCTTTTGCAATTAATTGCTATATTTGCATCCGCTTTAAATTAAAGCGGGATAGGTCCGGTAGCTCAGCTGGATAGAGCAACAGCCTTCTAAGCTGTGGGTCTTGGGTTCGAATCCCAACCGGATCACAACAAAAGCAATACGCCGGACAAAGTCCGGCTTTATTTTTATCCGGAAGCGTCAAAAGCTTGCTCTTGTAAGCTGACGGAATAAAAATAAAAAGCACAACTTGTTGTGCGTATTGCGACAGTGTTGTAAGATAGCCCGTGGCAGGGGGATGGGAATGCACAGCCTGAAAGGCGAGCACAATCCCAACCGTAAGTTGGCACGGGCTATGTTGCAAAAGACAGCCCGTGGCAGGGGGATGGGAATGCACAGCCTGAAAGGCGAGCAAAATCCCAACCGTAAGTTGGCACGGGCTATGTTGCAAAATACAGCCCGTGGCAGGGGGATGGGAATGCGCAGCCTGAAAGGCGAGCAAAATCCCAACCCGGCCACAGAAGTACAGGCATAGCGAAAGGTTGCAAAGACAGCCCGTGGCAGGGGGATGGGAATGCGCAGCCTGAAAGGCGAGCAAAATCCTAAGCCGGCCACAGAAGTACAGGCATAGCGAAAGGTTGCAAAGACAGCCCGTGGCAGGGGGATGGGAATGCACAGCCTGAAAGGCGAGCACAATCCCAACCGTAAGTTGGCACGGGCTATGTTGCAAAAGACAGCCCGTGGCAGGGGGATGGGAATGCACAGCCTGAAAGGCGAGCACAATCCCAACCCTGCCACAGAAGTACAGACACAACGAAAGAATGCGGAAATTGTCGTCTATAATATTGAATTTTATATCTTTAGCCATATTTTGCAACTTTTTATAAAAATTTGCTATATTTGCGCAAGAGCATGAAGCCTTATGTTTAAAGAAACTGAATATAACAACCTCACAAAATCGGAAAAAGCACTTAAACGCTTTGCCGAAAAACTTATTGCCATAGGTATTGTGTGCTTTTTTGTAAGTTTATTTACTTTCTGTTTTATAGGCCTGTTTACTTTATGTTCTAATAGTTCGGCCTTAATACTTATTTGTAAAGCAAGTTTTATTGTAATGTGCGTTTGCCTTTTATCAGGGGTATTTTTATATGGCCTGAGTATAGCAGACCATGTTTCCCTTTAATCTTCTACACTTACTTCCCGCGCAACCGCTCCAACCTCTTTTTATCCTCCTCCTTGCTTACAAATTACGCCTTCGGCTTCTGTCTGTCCCACTCGAACGGCAATAACGCCTGAGGGGTCATTTTCTTTTTGACTACCGCTCCGAACTCCTCCGGCGTCAGCCGGCAAAAGTCATCGTACGACAGCCCTATGCAGCCCAGGGCGTAGCCTAAGACCTCGTATATATTCAGCTTTTTTTTTCTTCCCCTTCTTCCGATGCCTCCGCCTTGCCGTCTTGCAGGCTTGCCGCCCAGGCTTCCATGTCCTCCGGTGAAATGCTGTCGGCATTAAAAGTAAAGAAAATCTTTTAAGCATAAAAGTTTCGTATTTACGAAACTTTCACTATCTTTGCAGGCCGAGATATTTAAGTTAAAAATATAGTTGTATTCCAACTTGCGTTATTAGAGGAGGCCAAGGAATTCCTCCAGAGCCTACCACGGCAGGCGCACGAAAAGATATTGTACAATATTTGGAGAGTAGCGGGCGGAGAAAGGAACAGCGAACTTTTCAAAAAGTTAGAGGGCACCGAAATATGGGAATTTCGCACTCTCTACAATGGGGCAGCGTACCGCCTGTTCGCCTTCTGGGACACAGGCACACAAACTGTGGTAGTAGCCACGCACGGAATAATAAAGAAAACGCAAAAGACCCCGAAAAAGGAAATAGCGAAAGCGGAAGCCATAATGAGACAATACTTTGAACTCAAAAACAAATAAGATATGGAACAGATAGGTAACATGAAACTTTACTCCTTGGAGGAAGTGACAGATGAACTCATAGGTAAAAAAGGAACGTCCGAAAGGGACGATTTCGACCGCAAAGTGGACGAGGCTTTGCACGCCTATCGCATAGGGGAGGCCATAAAACAGGCACGCCTCAAACAGCACCTCACGCAGGAGGAGTTGGGCGAAAGGGTCGGAGTGCAAAAGGCCCAAATATCCCGTATGGAACGGGGGTACAGTATAAGCATCCCGACCATGAGCCGCGTGTTCAAGGCCCTTGGCATCGAGACCGCTACACTCGATTTGGGAATGGCCGGAAAGGTCACATTATGGTAACGGAATAAAAAGGCGGATTGAAACACTTTCTATTGCAGAGATTAACCAAGAGACCATCCGCGTTCAGATGCGGTCGAAAGCAGTTGCATCTGAACCCCGCGGAAATGCTGACTTAACTCCATAATACGCTCACAACAAGTACATTGTAAGATTTTAGACAGCAATATCCAAGGTTCAGATGCTAAGTGGAAATGAAACACCCGCCGCAGAAGCAGAACTACCGGCAAAACGTAAAAATGAAAAGTAAAACCACGGACAACGTGAAGTACTACCGTTGTCCGTGGCACAGCATAACACATTAACAGCATTGTATGCTTATTTTTCCCTTTTCGTTTCTATAAGTATGACTACGGATTTTTTCTCCTCCGTGTACTTTTTCACCTCTTCCGGATTCTTCAAGACGGTAATCGATTTGATTTGGTCCGGAGCAATACCATCGAGACTCCCCTTTTCGACTTTCTTCCCGTCGATTACATAGACGGTAGCGTCTTCTGTAGATTTTACCGTAACTATCTTAAGAACACCGTTTTTACCCTTATCTCCATAAAAAGCCGCCTCTTTTGAGCCGGGTTTATAAAACACCATCGAAGAGATCCGCTCAGGAGACAAAGATGACCTATTTACGGTATCGGCCACCTCGCCATCCACTACATAAAGAGGTTCGGCAATTTTTTCTTTCGGATTTTTTAATTCTATCCGGTTTTCATTCTTTTCATAAGAAAAGAGGCTCTTTACTGTCTCGATAGAGTGTACCTGATAGACAACATTCCGCGATTCATTCTTTGCCTCGGTAACCGTATAGGACTTTATGGTCTTGCCCTGAAGCTGGCTTCCATCGAAATTTTCAACCTTCTGATTGTCGATTATATACCTATAGAGTGTATCCTGCTGCGACCCTGCAGCCGAAACATTGAGCGCAAGCGCGCAGAACGAAGATAAAATCAATGTTTTCATCTTATTAATTTTTAACAGATTTCTAACTAAAAATCATTCAGTGCAATGACAGATGTGGATCCTTCATCGCCATTGTGCGTCATGATATATTTTATTGAAGAATTGTCCTTAAGATTGACTGTAAGAAGCGCTGCATTGCCAACGGGATTTACCGAAACAGAATTGATCCTGTCACCGCAGACAGCAGTTATCCTTTCAATGCAATCGGTCATTTCGGCAAGCGAAAAGGCATGGGCAAAACCGTTTCCGTCAATGGCCGTACTTACGGCAGCCGGAGTACGGAGCATGAAGAAGAGAGCGAGCGCCGCCGCACAGACAAAACCGGCCGCCATCCATATACCGGCCGCACTTCTTCTTTTACCGTCAAGCCTGCCGGAAGGTCTGCAAACGAGCCTGTCGAACTCCTCCACTGCCTTTTCGGATAAAAGGTTTCCGGATACCGAAGTCCGCAGCAGCAGGGCGAATTCGCGTTCATCTTCATCAGGAGCATTGAAGAGAAAATAAGCGGCCAATGCCTTTTCTTCCTCTACCGAAGTCCCGGCATCGAGATAACGTTTCATCATGGAGCGGCGGAAAGAGCCATCATGCAATTTCCCATTCAAATCCTTTACATGTCCTTCCTGTCTCATAATACCTCCTTTTTCAACTTTTCAAGCAATAATTTACGCGCTGTAGAAATAGTTGTCTTTATGCTCGATTTAGGTTTGCCTGTCGCGGCGGCTATTTCGTCCAGCGACAGCCCCTCCTCATTTCTCATCCTCAGATATTCCTTTTGGGAAGCTGTCAAATCCTTATAAACATACTCCTTTACGACAGCCATATCTTTCGCGTCTACAAGGTCGGAAGCGTTATATCCGCTCTCCATTGCAGACAGGTGCCCCTCTTCTACCTTTCCGGCCCTGCGCTTCCTGTAATGCGATATGCAAATGTTTTTGGTTATAGTCACAGCCATCGCCTCATAATCGCGTATGGGATAATTCCTCTCGGAAAGCTGCCATAATGCCGTCAAGGCCTCCTGCACAATATCTTCCGCAGAAAACGGCAATAATGCGCTCTCACCGAATCTGCCTGCCAAAGCCTCCAATTTGCCGCGAAAGGCGGCGGATATATGATTGAACTCTTCCCGTGTCATTTTAGCGATTTCTACATTTAAGTCGCAAAAATCATGAAAAAGTTAATCTGAAAGGCCATAAAAAACCGGACTTTGAAAATTCAGAAAAAATGCTGAAATTGCAAAAATCAGGAATCATAAAAAACGCAGCCATGAACATATCACCCAAAGCACAGCATTACATAGAGATGGAAGAACGTTACGGAGCCCACAACTATCATCCTCTGCCGGTCGTACTCTCGCGTGGAGAAGGCATTTACGTATGGGATGTGGACGGGAAACGTTATTACGACTTTCTTTCGGCATATTCAGCTGTCAATCAAGGGCATTGCCACCCAAAAATAGTAAAGGCACTATGCAATCAGGCGCAAAGGCTCTGCCTCACCTCGAGGGCTTTCTACAACGACTGTCTCGGCCCGTACGAGCAGATGGCGACACGCTTTTTCGGATATGACAAGCTGTTGCCCATGAACTCCGGAGCAGAAGCCGTAGAGACTGCACTCAAGCTGGCACGCCGGTGGGGATATGTAAAAAAGGGCATTCCGGAAAACGAAGCGCTGATTATTACCTGCCAAGGCAATTTCCATGGCAGGACCATTACGATTGTCTCTATCTCTACAGACCCCGACAGCTACTCGCAATATGGCCCCTTCACACCGGGCTTTATCTCGATTCCCTACGATGACAGCGATGCGCTGCGCAAGGTACTGAAAGAAAAGGGCGACAGAGTAGCCGCATTTTTAGTCGAGCCCATACAGGGAGAAGCCGGCGTATATGTACCGCACGAGGGTTATCTTAAGGAGTGCTACGAACTCTGCAAAAAATATAATGTACTTTTCGTGGCCGATGAGGTGCAGACAGGCATAGGCCGCACCGGCCGCATGTTCTGTTGCGACCATGAAGGTATCCGCCCCGATATGATTGCAATAGGCAAGGCCCTCTCAGGCGGCGTACTTCCCATATCCGCAGTTTTGGCCGACGACCGGATAATGCTCACCATCAAGCCGGGGGAGCATGGCTCTACATTCGGAGGCTTTCCGTTGGCGGCAAAAGTTGCCGTTGCCGCCCTTGAAGTTATCCGCGACGAACATCTGGCGGAAAATTCAGAAAGGCTCGGAAAAATATTCCGGGAGGAGATATCGAAGATAAAATCGCCTTTCCTGAAATCCGTACGCGGCAAGGGACTTCTCAACGCGGTCGTGACCGAACCTCATAAAGAGCTGGAAGCATGGGATATATGTACGAGGATGGCTGAAAACGGTCTGCTTGCCAAACCGACCCACCGCCATATCATACGTTTCGCCCCTCCGCTTGTCATAAACGAAGAACAGCTGCGCGATGCAATAAAGATTATAAAAGAGGTTTTCGAAACTTTATAGGCGATATTGCATTTTTTTTCGTTTTTTCGCATTTTTGCAAGGTCTAAAAAAACGAAAAATGAGTTATCTTATCAAACCCGAAGGGTATCGTTCCCTTCTCGACCAGCGCCAGACAGAACTGGCGATTAAACAAATCAAGGACTTTTTTCAGTTGAACCTCTCATCGGAACTGAGACTGCGCAGGGTAACGGCCCCGCTTTTTGTGCTCAAGGGGATGGGAATCAACGATGACCTGAACGGCGTAGAACGCCCGGTATCTTTTAAAATAAAAGATTTGGGAGATGCAGAGGCAGAAGTCGTACACTCCCTTGCCAAATGGAAAAGACTCACTCTTGCAGAGTACAATATAAAGCCCGGATACGGCATATATACAGATATGAATGCAATAAGGGCGGATGAAGAGCTCGGCAACCTCCACTCGCTCTATGTAGACCAGTGGGACTGGGAGCGTGTAATTACCGAAAAAGACAGGAACATAGCCTTTCTGAAAGAAATCGTAAACAGCATATATGCCTCGATGGTACGCACCGAATATATGCTGTGCGAAATGTATCCGCAAATATCGCCCAAACTGCCGGCGAAGGAGAAACTCACCTTTATTCATGCAGAGGAGTTGCGCAAACTCTACCCTACCCTTACTCCTAAAGAGAGGGAAGACAGGATTGCAAAAGAGCATGGAGCCGTATTCATAATTGGAATCGGCTGCAAGTTGGGTGACGGCAAGAAACACGACGGCCGCGCCCCCGACTATGACGACTACTCCACCGTTGCAGAAAACGGTCTTCCCGGCCTGAACGGAGACCTTATAGTATGGAACAGCGTGCTTAACCGCGCATTCGAAGTTTCATCGATGGGTATCAGGGTAGACAAGGCGGCACTGCTGCGCCAGCTCAAGGAGGAGGGCAAGGAGGAGAGGCTGGACCTCTACTTCCACAAGCAGCTGATGTCAGACAACCTTCCGCTTTCGATAGGAGGCGGCATAGGGCAGTCCCGTCTTTGCATGCTTCTGCTTCAGAAGGCACACATAGGTGAAATTCAGGCAAGCATCTGGCCCGAACAGATGCGCAAGGAGTGCGAAGAGGCAGGAATTCCCCTGATTTAGAAATATTGCAAAACAGGCGGACCGACAGGAATTCAAATCATTCCTGCCGGTCTTTTTTATGCTCCAGCTCCAGTAAAAATTTTTTTGCAGACAATCCGCCCCCATATCCTGTCAGAGCGCTGTTGCTGCCTATCACCCTGTGGCACGGAACAATAATGGAAAGCGCATTCGCACCGTTGGCATTCGCCACTGCACGCACGGCTTTCGGCATACCTGTCCGTTCGGCTATTGCCGCATAGGAGGCCGTTTCGCCATACGGGATATTCAAAAGTTCGTTCCAAACCTTTTTCTGAAAATCAGTACCGGCAAAAAGGAGCGGCAGTTCGAAACTGTGCCGGATTCCGGCAAAATATTCATCGAGCTGGCGTGCCGCCATCTCCGTAACGGCAGATTTCTCCTCCTTGAAATCTGCATGCAACAATCTTTGCAGACGTTTTCCTGCAGCATCGCCATGAGTGCTTTCCGCCCAGTCGCACATACAGAGCCGGCCGTCGATCGACCCCAGCAGCAACTCCCCTGCCGGAGAGAGGTAATGCTGCAGGCAGATATGCGGAATTTCAACCTCACCGCCTGCTACGGCCCAAAGATAAAGGCTTGCAACGCTACAATAAGGAGAATACCTCTTGCGATATTTTTCAAACAAATCCGGCGTTATCTTTTTATGGCCGTAAAGCAACCGCAATCCGCGCTGTATGCCCAAATCCTGAAAGCTCAGAATATCGGGGCGGCCCATGGAAAAAAGCATTAGCATCTGTGCGCTCCAGCACCCGATCCCCTCCAGTTGCGAAAGAGAGGCTTCAACCTCGCTGTCGCCCATACCGTATAGCTTCTCCACGGAAAATTCACCGCTTATGATTTTCTGCGCTGCGGAACGGATATACGTTACCTTACGGAAAGAGAGTCCCGCCCCTTGCAACTCTTCCGGAGTGAGTTTCAGAACATTTTCCGGAGTTACCTCTCCCAATGCAGCCTTCACCCTGCCCCATACCGCTCTATGCGCCTTTGTAGAGATCTGCTGCCCTGCAATCGAATGGACGAGAGCCGCAAAAAAATCGGGAATAATCTCTCTTTTTATCATCCCGGCCTTTTCCATTACCTCCGCCAGCCTTCTGTCCCTCGCCTTAAGGTAATTTATCTCCTTTTCGCCATATTCGAAGTACGTTGCAACCATACTTTCAGAGTCCATCGCTTTTAATTTTCATACATATACGTCTTTATCCGCGTAATATTCACATACATGGGGAGCATGTCGAATATCAGCTCTTCCGTTTCCATTGTACGCGCATTGATGAAAACATATTTACAGTCATGCGCCCAGTTTGCCAAAGGGACAAGATCCACTACTACCAGCCATGAGAGATAATCCGGAGAGATTACTTCTTCAGTTCCGTCATCCCATTCATGCGACCACAGAATCTCGGACTCATATATAAGCCTGTCGCTGATCCAGATATTAGTATTGTACGAACCGTAGAGCGTCTCTACAAGCGAAAGGGCATCGTCTCGCGTCACACTTATGGGGCCGTCATCATTTTCGCTGCATGAAATCAATGCCAAGAACGAAATAATCAAAAACACTCTTTTCATTACATTAAAGCTTAAAAGTCAATACCCGCCGAACAGCTTTGGCGGCAATGGCTTTAAAGTTACGGAATATTATTCTTTGAAACAAACGGAAAAGAGAGCGCCGTACAACAAAAAAGCGGAGCCGGACAAACCGTCTCCGCTTCGGGTGACCCGCCAGGGGATCGAACCCTGGACCCCAACATTAAGAGTGTCGTGCTCTACCAGCTGAGCTAGCGAGTCGCTAACGGGATGCAAAGATACACTTTTTATTTTAAAATACAAAAACTCTTTACACACCTTTTTAATTATTATTTTTTAACTTTGGATTCTGAAAATATGGATAAGCTATTGGATAATGGAGAGAGCCTCCCGCTGGTAGAGAGTTTCTACACCATTCAGGGGGAAGGATACAACACCGGCAAGGCCGCCTTTTTCATCCGCCTTGCCGGCTGCAGCGTAGGATGCAGCTGGTGCGATGCCAAACAGACATGGAATCCGCTCGAATATCCGCCTGTCAGCGTAGATAATATAGTGGAAGATGTTCTGAAAACACCTGCAAAGTATGTAGTGATTACCGGCGGCGAACCGCTCAGATACAGGTTGGATACATTATGCGGAAAATTGAAGGGGCATGGGCTGGAACTGTTTCTGGAGACTTCCGGGACCGAACGGTTAAGCGGGATTTTCGACTGGATATGCCTCTCGCCCAAACGTAAAAAAGCCCCTCGCAAGGATATTTGCAGCCAAGCGGACGAAATAAAGGTTGTGATTGAAAACGAAGGCGATTTCGAATGGGCCGAGGAGAACCGCAAGCAAGTCCGGGAGGGATGCAAACTTTATCTGCAACCCGAATGGAGCCGGTCAAAGGAGATGCTGCCGAAAATCATAGAGTATGTAAAATCGCATCCGGAATGGGAAATTTCGCTACAGACACACAAATTCATGTCAATACCTTAGCAAACAACAAAACAAAAGCATATATGAAAAAACTTTTTTTAACAATTGCAATCGTCGGCATATCGGCGACAATGCTCTCTGCACAGAAAAAGGACAAAAAGGCAGAGGCAAAGGAAGAGGGTTATCTCTTCACAACTGTAAAGGCAAACCCTATAACCTCGATTAAAGATCAAAACAGGTCGAGTACATGCTGGGCATTCTCGACACTCTCCTTTCTGGAAAGCGAAGCCATAAAGAAGGGTACTGCCGACACTACCATAAACCTTTCCGAAATGTTCATAGTTTCAAAGGCATATGCAGACAAGGCTGAAAAATATATAAGGCTCGACGGGGCATTGGGATTCGGCCCGGGAAGCGATTTCGGCGATGTCCTTTGCGTAATGGAAGAGTACGGGCTTGTACCGGAAAGCGAAATGGACGGTCTCAAGTATGGTGAAGATGCACATGTTCACAGCGAATTCGATGCCGTCACAAGCGCATACGTAAACACTATCCTCAAAAACCCGAACAGAAAGCTCTCTACAGCATGGAAAAAAGGATTCGAAGGAATCGAGGCGGCATATCTTGGAGAAATCCCTGAAAAATTTACCGTAAACGGCAAGGAGTACACCCCCAAAACCTATGCAGAGTCGCTCGGGCTCAAGGCAGACGACTATATTTCAATAACATCGTTTACGCATCACCCCTTCTACGACCCGTTCGTAATCGAAGTTCACGACAACTGGCGCTGGACAGAGTCATATAATGTACCTATAGATGAGCTTATAGCTGTAATCGACAACGCCATCGAGAATGGCTACACCATTGCATGGGGTTCGGATGTAAGCGAAAAGGGATTCACACGTAACGGTATAGGAGTGGTTCCAGATGTGGAATTCAACGAAAAGAGCGGCTCGGACCAGCAGAAATGGGTCGGCGAAGAGAAGGAGAAGAAAGAGCAGGACATCTACAACCGCAACGCTCCCGGCAAGGAGATGGAAATCACCCAGCAGATGCGTCAGGAGGGTTACGACAACAAGACAACTACAGACGACCATGGCATGCATATATTCGGAATTGCCAAAGATCAGAACGGCACAAAATATTATATGGTAAAGAACTCATGGGGAAAAAGCGGAAAGTATGACGGAATCTGGTATGTTTCCGAGCCGTTCGTAAGATACAAGACCATGAATATTTTAGTAAACAAAAAGGCCGTTCCGCAAGAG
The DNA here is from genome assembly GCA_944325445.1 of uncultured Bacteroidales bacterium. Lineage (GTDB taxonomy): Bacteria > Bacteroidota > Bacteroidia > Bacteroidales > UBA932 > Egerieousia. The sequence goes on from CALVAG010000006.1 coordinate 127,305, forward strand.
ATCATGAATAAACTGAACATCAAATAAAGGAGTATGAAAAAGATATTTTTTGTTTTCGCCTTATTGTGCGCACAGACAATTTATGCACAATACGAATATAAGTTCACTACAATCAAGGAGAACCCGGCGACAAGCGTAAAGAACCAGGCAAGAACCGGGACATGCTGGTGCTTTGCCACCACATCATTCATGGAATCGGAGCTCTTGAGAATGGGCAAGGGCGAATATGACCTCTCGGAAATGTTTATCGTGAGAAACAACTATAAGGAGAGAATCGCCGACAACTATCTCAGAAACGGCCGCGGAAACATAGGTGAGGGGAGCGTTTCGCACATGTATCTGAAAGCCATGGAGAAATACGGGCTTATGCCGGAAGAGGCATATCCGGGAATCAATTATGACTCCCCTACCCATAACCATACCATGCTCTCAAAATATGTTGCAGCCATCTCTGCAACAGGTGTGGAGAACAAGGAGAGAATCCCTGAAGAGCTGGTAGACGGCCTTATGGATGCATATCTCGGAGAAGTCCCTGAGACATTCACCTATAAAGGCAAGGAGTACACTCCAAAAAGTTTCTTCGAGAGCCTCGGGCTGGATGCAGACAATTATGTAGAGATAGGCAGTTTCACCCACCATCCTTTTTATCAGAAAATCACGCTTGAAGTACCCGACAACTGGGATCATGAACTCATTTACAATGTCCCTCTCGACGATATGATTGCCATAATAGACAATGCAATCGACAAGGGATATACCGTAGGCTGGGACGGTGACGTAAGCGAACCGGCATACGATTTCAACTATCTGAGAATCGCCCTCAATGCAGACGTAGACCTCAAGGCGCTCAAAGGCGAGCTCAAGGAGAGAATCGTGGAGACTCCGGTGACGCAGGAGAGCCGTCAGGAAGGATATGAGAACTTTACCACTACCGATGACCACCTCGAGCATATAACCGGTATTGCAGAGGACCAGGAGGGGGTAAAATATTACATAACCAAAAACTCATGGGGCTACGACCGCAACGGTACAGGTTACCACTATATGTCTGAAAACTATGTAAAGGCCAAAACGATTTTCGTACTGGTTCACAAAGATTCCATTCCAAAAGAGATAAAATCGAAACTTGGAATCAAATAACAAGTCATATTATAAAGTCTGTGTGCCGCGCGCAAAAGAAGAGCGGCACACTCTCTTTTAAAGTTCACATCCGATGAGTATCAAAAATCATATTCCAAACAGCATAACGTCGTTAAATCTGCTGAGCGGTTGTGTTGCCGTCATATTGTCATTCCACGGGGATTTCAAGGCCGCGCTGCTTGCAATAATCGCAGCGGCCATATTCGACTTTTTCGACGGTCTCTCGGCCAGAGCGCTGAAAGCCTACTCGCCTATGGGAAAAGAGCTGGATTCTCTGGCGGATATGATAAGTTTTGGGATGGCGCCGGCCATGATACTCTTCAACAAACTGACAATAGATGCCGGCAATCCCGATATCATCTGGCTTGCAGCGGTACTGCTGACAGCAGTCTTTTCGGCACTCAGGCTTGCGAAATTCAACATAGACACCCGCCAGAGCGAAAACTTCATAGGACTCGCCACCCCTGCGAACGCCCTGCTCATAGCTTCAGGCATAGCATCGCTCGACCTCTACCCCGGCATAAACGCAGTCATAATGGAGAATCATTACATTCTGCCGCTATGCTCACTGCTTCTCTCCTACCTGCTGGTAAGCGAGATTCCGATGTTTTCTTTCAAATTCAAATCCCTCAGGTTCAAGGACAACCCTATAAGGTTTTTATTCGTGGCAATTATCGCCGCACTCGGAATCGCCACGGCCGTATTGGGAGTGAACTGGCGAGTATGGGTCTTTGCAATATTTGCAAGTTATATCATTATGAACCTTCTGCTGGCTGCAACAGCAAAAAGGAAGTGACCTATCTGTAAAAGAAAACCGCCTCTCCCGAAGGGTAATTCATTATGGACAAGCCGTCGGAGTTCGTATTGTAGTATGTGACAAGCATATTTACGAAACGGGCCGTTTCCGCGGAAAAATACCTCACTCCACCGTAGACTCCGCCGTTCTGGAGCATCCCCAGAAATTTTGCCAGATCATCGGGAGTAGTCGTAACCTTCACCTTGTAGCCGTCGGTAAAGCTGAATGATGTAGAATACATGCCGAGCGAAGCATAAAAACCGTTCAGGGCATCTCCCAACTCCTCTTCCGACATACGCGAAAGCACGACTTTGTTCAGATAGTAGATATTGGCATCGCTGTACTGCAACTGGGGAATGGAATCTTTCTGCAGATTCTCTATCATATCGGCCGAGGCGCCGGCCTCTATGTCCGGCAATCCGGAACGCTGCATAAGCAAATCGCTCAAGAGGATGGTGCCATGTTCGCAATTATCGGGTTTCATGATATGCTTGAGCATGGTCGTGGTCTTGAAGCAACCCTCGTCGAGCAGCTTTGCCACAGCCGGAATATAGGTCAGAAGAGTTGCACTGAAATCCAGCTCTACCGGAGTATCATAAGCAATCCGCTCCCCGGCCCTTGTCATGTACTCTCCGCAAACGACACCGTTTTTCAATTCAAATCCTGTATCCTGCACTCTGCGCTGCTCGAGCCTCGTCTTTTCAAACCGGACGGAGTAACCCTGCCCGTAATCCAGGACTTTGACCGGAAGCACCCCTCGGGCAGCCACGCCGCCGAATATGAGCTGCGCCACAGCATCGCAGTTTGCAGGGGTGTTGGTATATCCCACTACATATCCCTTGAAATTCTCATGCCCCTTTATCTTGGCTATTGCATAGGGAGACCCCATATAGGCGGCAATCATATCCGTTTCCGCAGCCCAATCCGCAATATAGCCGTACAGAGAATCCACAATGCCGAAATTCCTGTTAGGGCGCTGGTCCGTATCGTTAAAGGCGGTGATTACAAGATTGCAGCCTGCAAGTCTCTCTCTGGCTTCTTTGAGTTTTTCTACCGTCAGTCCTTTCATCTCAAGCGAAACCGTATCCGCTTTTGCGTACCTCGAAACAGTATTGGCGAACACATCGCTGTTACGCCTGCCAAGGGCAAGAACACCTATCTTCTTGCCGTCAAGGTTTCCGACAGGCAAGGCGAACTCCTCTTCGAAAGGCTTCGAGAGTTTTTCGTTGCATAAAACTGTAATAGAGTTCTTTGCCAGCTTTTCAATCAGAAGTCTGCTGGAATCCCTGACTACTTTTCCAGTAAGCCCCACCGTATCGAGCACAGGATTGTAACTGTCATCGAACAGGCCGGCCTCTGCCTTGAGCCTTAGCATCTTCCGTACCTTTTCATTCAAATCCGCGATTGAAACGTTCCCTCTCTTTACAGCCTTTTCTATCTCTGTTATGGAAGCCTCCACATCTTCAGGCATAAGGAGAATATCCACTCCGGCCTTGAATGCCTCGAGCGGCACGAACTTCTTTTCCATTCTGTTTGAGACGCCGTTCATATTGAGGGCATCGGTTATGACAATGCCGTCGTACCCCAGCTGTTCTTTCAATACGCCGGTAATTATAGGACGGGATATCGAGGCAGGCGTACCGCTCGAATCCAGGACCGGCACTTCGAGATGGCCCACCATTACCATACCCACATTCTTGTCTATCAAATATCTGAACGGATAAAGTTCAAGAGAGTCCAACCTTTCGCGGGAGAATGGAAGCACGGGCAGGGTCTTGTGCGAATCCGCATTGGTATCGCCGTGGCCCGGAAAATGCTTTGCAGAACCGCATACGCCGGCATCGCGCATCCCTTCCATATAGGCTGCGCCGTAACGGGCCACGATATCCCTGTTTTCACCGAACGAACGGCTGTTTATGACCGGGTTCTCCGCATTGTTGTTTATATCTACGTCAGGAGCGAAGTTTACATGGATATTAAGGTCGCGGCACTCCTTCCCTACTGCATATCCCATCTCGTATATGAGAGATTCATCCGTAAGGGCTCCCAGCTGCATCTGGCGCGGGAAGGCATGAAGTTCAGGATAACGCATCGATGCCCCCCATTCTCCGTCTATCGTTACAAGAAGCGGTATTTCGGCCATTCTGTGAAGCTGGTTCACCCTATCTACCGCAGGATTGAGCGCATCGTCCATAATTATTATTCCGCCTATCTTCTCCTTGCGGACAAGCCTGTCTTGGATCTTCTTGCGCGCAGGGCTGTCGCCCGACCAGAGGTCTACGACCATAATCTGCGCGATTTTCTCCCTTGTGGAGAGTTTCCTGAAGATGGAATCTACTTTTCTCTCTATGATTTTTTCAGAATTTCTATCTGCGGCCATTCCGTTGGACGCACATAAAAGAACCAGCAATGACGCCAAGAACACTCTCTTCATTCTCACTTTCAACATTATTTACCGAACTGCTCTTTTAACTTTGCAATCTTTACATCCTCATTTCCCGAACAGACCTCGAAATAGAACTTGATTTTAGGCTCCGTTCCCGACGGACGGACCGATACCACCGTGCCATCCTCGGCATAAAACTGCAATACGTTGGATTTGGGCAATCCTGTCTCCTCGGGTTTATTGTAATCCACAACCTTGACTACCCTGGAGCCTGCCAGTTCTGCAGGAGGCGCCTGTCTGTAGCGCTTCATTATGTTCTGAATCTCTTCAAGGCCGGACTTGCCCTGCTTGGTAACGGAAACAAGAGCCTCCTTGTAATATCCGAACTCATTATATATATCCTGCAGCAGGGCATATAGCGTCTTTCCGCTGTCGGCAGCCCAGGCTGCGCATTCTGCAACAAGGCAGCTTGCCACTACCGCATCCTTGTCACGCACGAATTCGCCGGCATTATAACCGTAACTCTCCTCCCCGCCGCCGATAAATGTACCTTTACCCTCATTTTCGCGTACTACCTGCGCTATATACTTGAAACCGGTCAATACGTTATACATCTTTACCCCGAACCTTTCGGCCATAACGGCGAGCAGCTCGGTAGTCACTATGGTCTTGACCATATAGGTATTCCCGTTGAGTCTCCCCAAATCTTTCCACCGTCTCAAAAGATAGTAGGTCAAGAGCGTAGCTGTCTGATTCCCGTTCAGAAGGACAATCCTGTTTTCATTATCCCTGACAGCTATGCCCAGTCTGTCCGCATCCGGGTCGGTTGCCATAACGATATCCGCCCCTTTCTCTTCGGCCAGCCTTACGGCCATCTCCAATGCAGAACTCTCTTCCGGATTGGGAGATTTAACCGTCGGGAAATTCCCGTCATTTATGCACTGCTGTTCAACTTTGTAAATATTTCTGAAACCTATCATCTCCAAAGCCTCGGGAACAAGTTTGACTCCCGTACCGTGCAAGGGGGTATAGACTATTTTAATATCATTATGGCGCCTGACAGAATCCGGAGAGAGGAAAAGCGTGGAGATATCCTTAAGGTAGGCCCTGTCCACATCCTCCCCTATGGTTACGATATCGGGATTTTCGCAGCTGAACAGCACCTGTTTCGGAGAGGTGATTTTCAATACCTCATTTATGATATTCGTATCGTGCGGAGAGGTAACCTGAGCCCCGTCTTCCCAATATGCCTTATAACCGTTATACTCTTTAGGATTGTGAGATGCAGTAATCATGACACCGCCCTGACATTTGAAATGGCGGATTGTATAGCTTAATTCCGGAGTCGGGCGCAAAGAATCGAACAGATATACCTTAAATCCGTTTGCGGCAAAGACATTGGCCGTAATCCATGCAAATTCCCTGCTGTTGTTCCTGCAATCGAAAGAGATGGCCACCTTTATCTTGTCAAGACCCTTAAAATTGGCTTTCATGTAATTGGCGACACCCTGCGTAGCCATACCTACGGTATATTTATTCATTCTGTTGGTACCTACGCCCATAATGCCTCTAAGACCTCCCGTACCGAATTCCAGATGTCTGTAAAAGCTCTCTTCCAGCTCTTTTTTATCGTTATCAATCAAATATTTTACTCTTTCTCTCGTTTGAGCGTCGAACTCCTCGCTCAGCCATGACTCTGCAGTTTCAAGATAGTTAGGTTTCATAAGACTTGTCTTTAAATGAATATCTTGCGAATTTAGCAAAAAAAGGGGAAAAACGCTATCTTTGCGCGCTATGTTTACAGCCGTTAAAGAGTACATACCCTTCTACAGAAGGAACATAAATTTGGCCGTACCTGTCATGATAACACAGGCGGGACAGGTATTCGTACAAATGGTGGACAATGTCATGATAGGGCACCTTGGCACGGAACAGTTTGCCGGAGCCTCGTTCGCCAATTCGATATTCCTGATAGGCATGGTATTCTGCACATGCTTTACCCAAGGTCTGACTCCGTTCGTGGGGCAATGCTACGGCAAGGGGGAACACCACAAGGTTACTGAATATTTCAAAAGTTCATTCATTCTCGACATATTCGTTTCGATAGCAGTAGTTGCGCTTCTGCTGGCAGTCATACCGTTCATGGGGCACATGGGGCAGGACAGCGACATACTTGTCTATGCAAGGGAGTATTACGTTACGATTACGCTTTCGCTCATTCCGTTTGCAATGTTCTTTGCAATAAGGAATTTTTCGGAGGGGATAGGCATCACCAAATATGCGATGTATATAACCGTTGCGGCAAATCTGCTGAACGTGTTCCTGAACTGGGTATTTATCTACGGCAAAATGGGAGCTCCCGAAATGGGAGTCAAGGGCGCGGCGTTCTCCACGCTGATATGCAGGATTCTGATGTTCGTGGCATTCGCCATACTCATATTCATTATAAAAGACTATAAAAGATTCACCTCCGGCATAAGGGCTCCCTTTTTGAACCTCGGTCTGATAAGGGAGATGTTCCCCACATCGCTTTCCATCGCCCTTCAGGGGCTTGCGGAAATGGTGGCATTCAGCCTGAGCGGAATAATGATGGGCTGGTTCGGCAAAATCGCGCTTGCCGCCCACCAGTGCACCACGCTCATGAGCACATGCTCGTTCATGATTGCCCAGGGAATAGGCGCTGCGGCCACCATAAGGGTTTCGCATCAGTTCGGAGAGAAGCGTTACGAAGATACGCAGAAGGCCGGATTCGCCGCCATGCACATGGCAGTGGTTTTCATGGGAATATGCGGGATCCTCTATGTAATCTTCAGAAAGAGCCTCCCATACATCTTCTCTACGGACCCGCAGGTTGTAGAACTTGCATCGCAACTGATAATAATAATGGCCACATATCAGGTATTTGATGCCATGCAGCTGACCAACGGTGCCTCTCTGCGCGCCCTGAAAGATGTAAAACTGCCGCTGCTGTATCTGTGCATCTCATATTATGTAATTTCGCTTCCGCTCGGTTATTTCTGCGCTAAATATCTGAATTTCGGACCTGCCGGCATCTGGTTCGGGCTTGTGATCGGACTGATGTGCGTCGCATTCCTTTTCTTTTTCAGATTCAAGAAGAAGACCGACGGATATATAAAGGGGAAATTCTGATTCACCGGCCATGCTGACAGAAAAGGAGATTGAATTCATAGAGAAGTTCCAGGGCTGCGATGACCCTGAAAGGCTTCTGCTTTCCCGCAACAAATATGAAGGCATAAACGTCCCGCTCTGCGTGAACTGCATAATTTCAAGAAAAAGGATAAGGAAGAAATTGCCTTCATGGTATGCAAATCCGCATCTGGTCTATCCCAACCTGCTCTGCACAGAACAGTGCAGTTCGCAGGCCACCGCAGAATACAAGGTATCGGTGCTAAAAAGGCTTCTCCGTTTCGACACTCCGGCTGGTCATACCGGAGCAGACCTCACAGCCGGACTCGGAGCAGATTCCCTTTACCTGTCGCACCTCACTGAAAAGTTCTACTGCTACGAGCAGAACAGGGAATTGTGCCGGGCCCTTGAATATAACATGAAAGAGCTGGGAAGAGAAAACATTGAAGTGACAGAGATGGAGACCACACCGGAAAGCGTGGCGGCACTGCCCGGCAACCTCTCGTTCATCTACATAGATCCCGCAAGAAGAGAGGCCGGAGACAGCAGCAGGAGGAAATATTCCATAAAGGAGTGTACTCCAAACCTTCTGGAACTTGCAGATGCGTTGCTGCAGAAGAGCGGCATACTCCTGGCCAAGCTCTCTCCAATGGCAGATATAAGGGAATGCCTCAGACTTCTGCCTCAGACCACGGAGGTACACGTTGTTGCAGCAGACAACGAATGCAGGGAACTGCTTTTTGTAATGCAGAAAGACGCAGGAGAGGAAAACAGGGGAGAAAATGCACTTATTAAGGGAATCAATTTAACCTCCACTGCCGAGTCTGCTCCTGCAAAGAGTTTCCGGTTCAGGTTGAGCGAAGAGAAAAGCGCCGTGGCGACATATGCCTCGGATTTGGGCAAATATCTGTATGAACCCTACAGGCATATATCGAAATGCGGTGCATTCAAACTGCTTTCAAAGAGATACGGCATTGCAAAACTCTCAGGCAACACCCATCTGTATACCTCAGAAAAGGCCGTCGATGAGTTTCCGGGGAAAAAATATGCCGTAAAGGAGGTCTGCCACTACAGCAAAAAGTGCATGAAAGAGATTGCGAAACGTTTTCCGACAATAAATCTGACTTCAAAAAACTTTCCCATAGAGAGCGACCGCATGAAAGAGCTCTATAAAATAAAGGATGGCGGCAACCTTCATCTCTTTGCCACCACCCTTGACGATTCCAAAAAAATCCTGATAATTGCGGAACCTATCTCCTCTCAAGCAAAACAGCCGGAGGCGTAGTGCCGAGCAGATACCTGTACCAGAAGATATAGTCGCTGAGTTTGGAGTGGACGGCCTTCGGGCCTCTGTAACCGTGATACTCTCCGGGATAGAGCATCAGTTCGAACTGCATGCCTGCGTTCTGGAGAGTATTTATATACTGCATTGTATTCTGCATGTGGACGTTGTCATCCGCTGTACCGTGTGTTATACGCAAAAAGTTCGTACTGTCGCCCTTATAGTTCGAGATTCTCTCCATCAGTCTGGTATGCGCATATCCCTCGGGATTGCTTTGAGGAGTATCCATGTAACGCTCAGCGTAATGGGTGTCGTAAAGTGCATAGTCGTAGACACCTCCGCCCGCTATGCCGTATTTGAAACAATCGTTTCCCTCGGTAACCGCAAGCGCCGTCATGGACCCTCCATAGGAAAATCCTGTTATCCCGACCTTATCCCTGTCGATAAAATCATATTTTTCAAAAAGGTATTTCATCCATGCCCGGTAATCGTCCAACTCGATTGTAAGCAGATTCCTGTGCATGAAGTTCAGTCCTTCTTTTCCGCAATGGCCCGAGCCCCTGTGGTCTATAGAAAGCTGGATAACACCCGCGTTAGCCCACCATTGCGTTCTCTCGCCCAATCCCATCCAGCTGTCCATTACTGTTCCCGCATTCGGGCCGCCGTAAATGCTCACTATCACAGGATATTTTTTTGCAGTATCGAGGTCTACAGGCAAGATCATATAGGCCGGAAGTCTGTAACCGTCCAGTTCCATATAGAGCATCCGCGGCAGCGCAAGGGCGTAATCATCGAACCTCTCCCCTTTCATATCCGTTACGACAGTCAGCTCTCCGTTACCCTTGGTCGTGCCCCATACCGTCTGGGGCGGAGTCAGGATATTGGAACGTACCGCCGCAAAATATCTGTTGTCTTCCGACAAAAAAATCCTTCCGTAATCGAACTCTCCTTGCGAGAGGCGCGTTATCCTGCCGTTTTTGAGACTAACCTTGTAAAAGTCGTTTCGTGTGGAAATCTCCCTGCGGGCAGAAAAATAGATATAACCGCCCTTCTCATCCACTTTTATAATCTGCACGCCCCAATTCTTCCCGTCCGTAATTTTTTCAAAAATTTTACCGTCGAAAGATTGATAGTAGATTTGTTCCCACAAATCGAAATCCCGAACCATGTAAAAGCCGTTTTCCGTAAAGTGCATGTCTGCAATCCAGTCTATCCATGTATCCTGCCGCTCGCTGTAAACAGGCTCCCTGGTCATTGTTCCGGCGCTGCGCTCTATATCCAGAGCGTAGAGAATGAGGGAGTCCTGGTCTCTGTTCATCCACGGCACCATGAACCTGCGGCTGTCGTCGCTCCAGAACGGTATTCCGAAATACTGGTCAGCCTCGCTGTCGAACGGGGCCTCTATAGTTCTGCCGCTCTCCAGATCAACGACATTAATCTTCACATGCGGATTTTCGCAGCCTGCCTTGGGATAGCGGGTCTTTGCCAACGAACCGTACTGCCCTTCTGAATCATATATGGGGAAGATACCCACACCGCTCTCATCGAAGCTGTAATATGCAATCATATCGCCGGAAGGAGACCACCAGAATGCCTTGTATCTGGATGAGCGGCCGAGAATCTCCTCATAATAGACCCATGAGGCATAGCCGTTCAGGATATTCGCATTTTCCTTATAAGTCAGCCGTTTCTCCTCCCCTGCACTGAAATCGTATATGTAAAGGTCATTGTCCAGCGTATATGCGGCTTTAGACCGATCCGGCGAATATGCAATATTTCTGCATTCTCCCAATCTCTCCCTCCCCAGACGGTTTTCGAGCACAACGGTCAGGGAATCTTCCGTCGATCCGTTTCCGGGAACAGCCCCGGCATGCGATGGCTCATCTGTCCATTTCCCATTCTTAATATTGTATGACTTATTAATGCCTTCCTTCCCGTTTTTTGAAAGAAAGAGAATATTCCCGTTTCCGCTCCATCCCATAAGTAGGGGGACTTTGTTCAGGATTCCATCCGGCAAACCGTAAATAATCTCTTTTTCTGTCAATTGTCTGAGTGTATCATTTTCAGAAATGTTCTCTGCTGCCAAATGCCCGCAGGCACACGCAAACAGCAATACCAAAGTCGTTTTAAAGGCAATTTTCATAACTGTTTATCGATAAAAAAATCATCTCTGAAATTTACAAAAAAAACCCGTTCCACCCCTCTTGTTATAGCTGTATAAAGCCATTTTTTATCATCTGCTGTAAGTTCTCCCTTCCAAAACGGATTATCTATGAAAACACATTTCCACTGCCCTCCCTGCGACTTGTGGCAGGTTATTGCAGTCGCATATTTTATCTGAAGCGCATTGAAATAGTTATCCTCCCTTATCGCTTTCATACGCTCCTTTTTTATTTTAATATCCTGATAATCTTCTGCAACGCCTTCGTACAGAAGCCGCTGCCGCTCCCGGGAGAGGGCCGCTTCCGTAGAGGTAAGCGTATCGGTAATGATTTTTGCAACTATCTCGGTATTGTTATAATCAGGAAAGGAGAGCCTTGCCGTAGCAAAATGGAAACCGTAAAGTTCTTCATATTTGCCTATATGTTCCAGGATGCAGATATCTCCGTTCGCTATGAAGTCCATCTCGGCATTTTTCTCCACAAAATGGTAGCAATTTTTCACCACCATAAGTTTGTCGCCCTTTGCAAGCTGCTCCTCCCTATAAAGGACGCTTCCCCTTATACCTTCATTATAACGGTTTGCCCTGCTGTTGGAGCGGCAAAGCACAACCACCTCATCCAATCCGTATTTATCTATTGCCCACGAAAACGACTCCAGCAAGTCGGCCCCGGTTACCCTTTCCACATCATCGAATCCCTCTGTCTGCAATTTTAACGGAGAAAGATCCCCGCATTCGATTTCACTCCTTAACAGAGTGGCATTGTGGAGTATTCCGCTGCTTTTTTGCTGTCTGACAACCGAAGTCAAATGAGAATAGTAGAGCTTATTGCAGTATCCCGACAGATAGCCTCTGTCCAGTGCCGGACTGCGCTCCAGTCCCACCGGCGGGAGCTGGGCCGGATCGCCTATCAGAATAAGTTTGTTCCGGTTGTTGGAGCGCACATATTTGGCAAGGTCATCAAGCAGGTTGCCGGTTCCGAAAATCGACAAACCTGCCGTCGCATCGTTAATCAGGGATGCCTCATCCACTATGAAAACCGTATCGGAGAATTTGTTCATGTCTATGGAAAATTCTCCCTCTATATCCTGAAGGCTTTTCTGTCTGTATATCTGCTTGTGGATTGTCTTGGCGGGAACTCCGGCATAGCCGCCCAGTACTTTTGCGGCACGTCCCGTAGGGGCCATCAGTATATAGCGTCTGCCCAGCTCTTTCAACAGCGCCACAAGCGCAGCCACGGCCGAAGTCTTTCCCGTTCCGGCATACCCGGTTACGAGCATCAGCCAATTTTCGGGATCATGGTCTGCGATAAACGAAGAGAGTGTCAGAAAAAGCTCTTTTTGACACTCTGTAGGGGTATAGCCGGCCTTCTCCAACAATTTCTCATTCAAATACGCATCTATCGCCATTTATAAATTACCAATATTACTATAAATGAAAATATTTCGAACCTGCCCACAAGCATGAGCAGCGAAAGGACAAATTTTGCCGCAGTCGGAAAATAATTGTAATTGCCGAAAGAACCTATATCGCCGAAGGCCACACCGATATTTCCCATATTCGAGATTACGGATGATACGGCATCCTCCATCCCGACACCGAAGATGGTCAGCAAAACCGTTCCTGCAAAAAGTATGAGAAAATAGAAAAGAATGAACAGGTTTACGGAAGAGACCAGATCATAATCTACAGTATGTTTCCCCACCTTAACGGGCATAACAGCATTAGGATGCACATATTTTTTAAGTTGCGCCTTTATAGATTTAAAGAAAATCAGAAAACGGTCTGCCTTTACGCCTCCTGTAGTAGAACCGGAACAGGCGCCCTGAATCATCAGGAAAAGCATGAGAAGCATTGCGAAGTTAGGCCATACGGATATTTCCGAAGTGGCGAATCCGGTAGAGGTAGAGACAGAAACGACCTGGAAAAGCGAATGCGAAATGGCTTCTCCCCAATTCGTCTCCACTTTTGCAGCCAGCAGGTTTACAGCTATCGCGACCGAAAACAGAAGCACGCAAGCAATATAATACTTGACAACGGGAGATCTGAATATCTTTAAGGAGCGTTCGGTTACAGATGAGTATATAAGTCCGAAATGGAGACCTGAAACAAACATGAAAAAGAGTATTATGTACTCTATCAATACCGAATCGAACCCTTTTACCGAATCGTTAAGCGTACTGAAGCCTCCGGTGGACACGGTAGAAAAGGCATGGTTTATGGCATTGAAAAAATCCATGCCAGCCAGCACGAGGCATATCGTCTCGGCAATGGTTATTCCGAAGTAGACAGAGAACATGACATAAATGGTCTGCTTCGTCCTGAATCTGTAATTTTCCTGCGAAAGAGCGGAGGTCTCCACATCCTTCAGCCTTTTGCTGAAACTGCTGACCGACGGCAATACCAGAAGCATAAAGACCACAATGCCCAGACCTCCCAAAAAGTGTGTGGATGAACGCCAGAAGAGCAACCCTTTAGGAAGCCCCTCTATGTCTGTAAGGATTGTACCGCCACAGGTAGTATAACCTGAAATGCTTTCATACCAAGCGTTTATAAGCGTAAATTCTCCTCCCCAAAGCACATAGGGCAGCATTCCGAATATGCAGGAGAGCACCCACGCGAAGACCACTATCGTAAACCCCTCTTTTGCATTGATGCTATTGCTTCTTCTGACAAAAACAAGCGGAAAGAGACCTGCGACAAGCGTTATCACGCCGCTTAGCAAAAGAGGTGAAAAGGAGGAATCGAAACCATAGACAATGGAGACCACAACTCCCAAAAACATGAATACCGCGTTTGAGAGCAGTGCGATGCCTATATTTCTTGCAACAACGCTAAGATTCATACCGCTTTCCTGTTAATGCTCCTTCTGTTTTGCCGATTTCAATTTGGAGTAGAGCTCTATCAGCTCTTTAATATTATTATTGAGGGTACTCAATTCATCATCGTTGTTGCCGATGGAGACTGAATACTTCTTCCCGAAATTCTTGTAGTTGGATATGCCTGCGGAAATCTTCGATACCGGTGAAATAAAGTAATAATTTATGAAATAGTTGAAGAGCATTATCAGCAGGATTCCCACCGACACTGCACCGACGCTCGGCATAAGGCTTCTGTAAAAACTGTCGTTAAGGTACTGGAAATTCTGTGTGAGTTCCTTTTGCGACAAGACGGTCAATTGCTCTATATAATTTCTCAATTTCATATAGACGGGATACATCCGTTCGAAATACCACTCCCTGCGCTCGGACGAACTGCCGAGCCACACGTACGGGGCATTTTTCATAATATGTATATAGGCGGTATAGGCATATCTGACCGAGTCGGCCATATTCTTTTCGGCCTCGTTGGTATATCTGGCAGAGGCCTCTCCAAAGAAATCCGTAAACCGGGTATCCTTGTTTACATCCGGGATTATCGCCCCCGCCGGCTGGTCCATGCTTTTGAAAAGGGCGAAATTATACTCATCGGTTATCTCCATCAGCATATTAGAGATGTTTATGCTCGTAATGTTTTCATAGATGACCTTCGAGACCTCTCTGCGCATACTTACGAATTCATATATGGCAATTATGCTGGAAAGCAACAGAATCGTTGCTATCATGACAAAACCGGAAAATATCTTTTTACGAATACTCATAACGCAATTGCTATACGCCTTCGCGCAAAAGTACAAAATCTTTACCTACTTGTAAAATTATCTTGCGGCCGCGGCAAAAGCCGCCGGAGCAAACGGCAACGGCGAATATGACAAAAAAGGGCATCACCGGCGGTGACACCCTTTTCAATTATCCCGAAACGGGAGACTATTTTACGGTACTCATGTGTTTGATAAGATCAAGCACTTTGTTTGAGTATCCTATCTCGTTGTCATACCATGATACAACCTTTACGAAAGTATCTGTAAGTGCGATACCGGCCTTCGCATCAAAGATTGAAGTACGTTTGTCGCCGAGGAAGTCAGATGAGACTACAGCATCCTCGGTATATCCGAGAATACCCTTCAATTCGCCTTCTGAAGCCTCTTTCATTGCAGCGCAAATCTCTGCGTATGTAGCAGGTTTTGCAAGGTTTACAGTCAAGTCTACAACTGAAACGTCGAGGGTGGGAACACGCATCGACATACCTGTCAGTTTGCCGAGCAGTTCAGGAATTACCTTGCCTACAGCTTTTGCAGCGCCTGTAGATGAAGGGATAATGTTGCCTGCCGCAGCACGTCCGCCTCTCCAGTCCTTTGCAGAAGGGCCGTCCACTGTCTTCTGTGTAGCGGTTGTAGAGTGAACTGTTGTCATCAGACCGTCTTTGATACCGAATTTGTCATTCAGCACCTTTGCAATGGGAGCCAGACAGTTTGTAGTACAAGATGCATTCGAAACAATCTCCTGACCTGTATATTTATCCAGATTGACACCGCATACGAACATAGGAGTATCATCTTTAGAAGGAGCGGACATAACCACTCTCTTGGCACCTGCCTGAATGTGGGCCTGAGCTTTCTCCTTTGTAAGGAAAAGGCCTGTAGATTCTACAACATACTCTGCACCTACCTCATTCCATTTAAGATCTGCAGGATTTTTCTCAGAAGTTACTCTTATGGCATGACCGTTGACAACCAATTTTCCATCTTTTACCTCGATAGAGCCGTTGAACTGACCATGCATTGTATCATACTTAAGCATGTATGCCATATACTCTACATCGATAAGGTCATTGATACCTACTATCTCGATGTCATCTCTTTCCTGTGCGGCTCTGAAAACCAAACGGCCGATACGACCAAAACCGTTAATACCAACTTTAATTTTGCTCATAATACCAAAAATTATACTAATGTTAATAAATCTCGCCTAATAAATACCTCTCCTGCACATTCCAAAAATCGTGCAAATGTATAAATTTTGAATAAAAAAATAACTACCTTTATGCACATTTTTTAATATTTTTTGAACATAATGAATCAAAGAAAATTAGAGATATTGCTGACCAACGATGACGGTTATTCCGCAAAGGGGATAAACGTGCTTGCGGATTTGCTTTTGAAATATGGGAATGTGACTGTAATTGCCCCTGAAAAGGCCCAGTCAGGCATGTCCGCAGCACTGTCGCTCGCATATAAGGTCAGATTTTATAAAATATCGGAAAATGAAGGGAACGGCAACAGACTGAGAATTTATGCCCTGACAGGCACGCCTGCGGATTGTGTCAAAATGGCAATGAATTCATTTTTCTCGATAGATAACAGACCCGATCTTCTGGTTTCGGGCATAAATCACGGTTCCAACGCCTCCGCGGCTTCCATCTATTCAGGCACATTGGGAGCGGCCATAGAAGGCTCGATATACGGTATCCCTGCTGTAGGTCTGTCGCTCGACACCCATCTGGAAGAGCCCGATTTTTCAAATATTGAACCATATGTGGATACTGTCATAGAGAAGGTCATATCGCATCCCCCGAAAAAGGGTGTCTATCTCAATGTCAATTTCCCTTACCTGAAAAAGAACGAGATAAAGGGATTCAAATTTGCAAGACAGGGCATGGGAATGTGGATAAAGGAGTTCCATAAATCTTTGGAAAAGGGGGAAGAGGAGCTCTACTACATGACAGGAGAATTCATAGATACCGATAGCAGCGAACTCGGAGACCACAAGGTTGTAAACAGGGGCTATATCTCTGTCGTGCCCCATAATATAGATACTACGGACTACCGGGAGAGGGAGAGATTGGAGAGAGAGTGGAACATGTTATAAAAATACCATTATAGAGCACAATGCGATACTTTATTATTGCCGGAGAAGCTTCCGGGGATCTGCACGGTTCGAATTTGATAAAAGGGATTAAAAACACTGATCCGGAGTCCGAAATAAGATGCTGGGGCGGGGACCTTATGCGACAGGCGGGCGGGACGCTTGTAAAACATTATAAGGAGAGCGCCGTCATGGGCTTCGTAGAGGTGCTCTCGAAATTGAGAACCATCCTGAAAAATCTTGAGAGGTGCAAAAAAGATATTCTGGAGTACAAGCCCGACCTGCTGGTACTGATAGATTATCCCGGTTTCAATATAAAGATTGCAAAATTTGCACGCAAAAATTCGATTCCGGTATTTTATTATATCGCCCCTAAAGTCTGGGCATGGAAAGAGGGACGCATAAAAAAACTGAAAAAGTATGTAGACCGTCTCTTTATAATTTTCCCGTTCGAGATAGAATATTTCAAACGCCACGGCATAGATGCGATATACAACGGCAATCCGCTTCTGGACAGTATTGCAGACTACAGGCTCGCATCGGAAAGTCGCGAAGAGTTTTGCAGAAGGCACGGTTTGGATGAAAAGAAGGAGATAATCGCCCTGCTTGCCGGCAGCAGAAAAAACGAAATTAAATATCTGCTGCCCAAGATGGTGAAACTATCGAAAAATTACGGCAAATACCAGTTCCTGCTTGCGGCGGCCCCATCTATAGATGATTCGTTTTACCATAAAATATCGGGAGGAGCCGCAGCAGAAGGAATTAAGATTATAAGAGACGAGACCTATTCGGTGCTCAGGCACGGCACGGCGGCTATAATAAGCTCCGGGACAGCGAGTCTGGAAGCGGCAATAATAGGAACGCCGCAGATTGTATGTTACGGAGGCAACGAAATCAGCTACCTGATAGCTCGCGCAGTCGTAAAACTTAAATATATAAGTCTTGCAAACCTTATATTGGACAAGCCCATTTTCAAAGAGCTTATACAGCACGACTGCACCATAGAAAACATGCGCTCCGAACTGGACAGAATCCTGACAGACAAAAGATGTGTTTCGGCGATGAAGGCCGACTATGCAAAGGTCAGGGAGATTCTTGGCGGTGAGGGGGCATCTGAAAAAGTTGCAGAATCTATGTTGGACGAATACAAAAAATTAAAAGAGAATGATTATAGAGGCATATAAATATCAGGGCGCCGGTAATGATTTTGTAATATTGGATAACCGGGATTCAAAATACAATTTGAGCAATGCTCAGGTCAGGTTATTGTGCGACAGAAGGTTCGGCATAGGGGCGGATGGGCTCATGCTGCTTGGGAGCAGCAGCCGCCATGATTTTTCGATGAAATACTACAATTCAGACGGAGCGGAGAGCACTATGTGCGGAAACGGAGGCCGCTGCCTTGTTGCATTCGCAGCCCACAGGGGAATCGAAAAATTCGATTTCGAGGCGATAGACGGATTCCATACGGCACAGATCAAGGAGTACGGAGAACACCGCTGCACGGTAAGGTTGAAGATGATTGATGTGACAACGTATAGACACTGCTCGGAAAAGAGCTGGTATCTCAATACAGGCTCTCCCCACTATGTCGAATTTGTAGAAGGGGTAAAGAGTTACCCTGTAGATGAAAAGGGCAGATATTGGCGTCATCACAGCGATTTCGAAGGAGGCACGAATGTTAATTTTGCAGAATTCATCTCTGACAGCCATCTGTTTGTAAGGACATTCGAACGCGGCGTAGAGGCTGAAACCTATGCATGCGGAACAGGAGTTACCGCCTCTGCCATTGCAGCATCGCTATACACGGGCGGCAGCAGAGAAAAATTCGACATAACGACACTCGGGGGAGAACTCTCGGTAGATTTCAAACATGACATGAAATCCGGCTCCTTTACAGACGTTTATCTTACCGGGCCTGCAACATTCGTTTTCAAGACAGATATAGAGATAGATTAATAGGCTCTTGCGCCGAATATTTTTGTACCGACCCTGACCATGGTACTTCCGCACCCGATGGCAAGCGGATAGTCGTGGCTCATTCCCATGGAGAGTTCATTGAAGTTTTCCCATGAAGCGCCGTATCTCTCTCTCACTTGGGAAAAGAGCATTGCCAGCGTCCCGAACTCTTTTTTAATCTGCGCACTCTCTTCTACGAATGAAGCCATACCCATCAGACCGCATAGTTCGATACCTGAGGGCTTGTCGGCCGATATTTCGTCCAACAAATCGAAAAGCTCCTCTGCGGAAAAACCCTGCTTCGTCTCCTCCATTGCGATATGCACTTCCAGCAAAACTCTTACGGTAAGGCCATGGGCCGTCGCATATTTACTTATCTCATAAAGGAGTTTTTTGCTGTCTACGGAATGTACCAGCGATACATACGGCAAGACGAACTTCAATTTGTTCGTCTGCAGATGACCTATAAAATGCCATTCTATGTCTGAGGGCAATTCATTCACTTTCCTATAAAGCTCCTGCGGACGGCTCTCGCCGAATATCCTCTGCCCGGCATCATAAGCCTCCTTTATAAGTTCCGACGGGTGGAATTTTGAAACTGCCACCAACTTTACGGTTGACGGCAGTTCATTTTTCAACTCCTTTATTGCTTCTGCAATATTCATATTAACGCTTTCTAAACTGTTTTTCACGTTCGCGCTGCATCTGGGCCTGTCTGCGCTGCATCTCCTCCAGGCGCTCCTGCCATTTCGACTTTTTCTTGGACGATGCCGAGGAGGCCTTTGCCTGCAACTTGGCATAGAGTTTCTTCTCGTCTATAAAATACTTTCTGATCACCCATGTCTGGATAATCGTTATAATATTCGAAAGCATATAGTAATAGCTCAAGCCGCTGGAGAAATTGTTACAGAGTACCAGAAGGAAGAGCGGCATAAAGTAGAGCTGCATTCCGCGCATTCCTGCCATTTGCGGTCCGCTTGCCATCTGGTCAAGGTTCATGCGGGCATACAAATACATGGAAATTGCCATCAGTATAGCAAAAAGACTCACATGGTCACCATATAGAGGAATATTGAACGGCAAATCCAGAACGGAATCATAGCCGCTCAAATCATCCGCCCACAAAAAGCCCTCCTGACGCAACTCGAAGGAAGCGGGGAAGAATTTGAACATCGCAAAGAGAATAGGGAATTGCAGCAATATAGGCAGACAACCTCCCAACATGCTGACCCCTGCCTTGCTATATAGCGCCATGGTCTCCTGCTGACGTTTCATCGCATCCTCTTTTCTCGGATATTTTTCATTTATCTTGTCTACCTCCGGTTTCAGGACTCTCATCTTTGCGGATGAAACGTATGATTTTAATGTAAGCGGCGATATTACCAGCTTGATTATAATTGTAAGCAACAGGATTATTATTCCGTAATTCGAGACGAACCGGCTTAAGAAGTCGAAACAGTTTATAATAACCACTCTGTTTATCCAGCCTATCAGCCATCCTCCGAGAGGGACGATCTTTTCGAAACCGTAGTCGTAGCTCTTGAGTTCCTTGTAAAGATTCGGGCCGAAATAGTATTGGAACGGAATCACATCCGTATTTCCGTTATACTCCACCTGCAGACTTGCATCACAGGCCATCAGCCTGTCCTCTCCATAGTATTGCTGCTCGGTGGCGAAGAGATAATGCAAATCGCCGCCGTTGAAACCGTTTTCCGCACGCAATATGGCAGAGAAGAACTGCTGCTGGAATGCAACCCACTCCAATTTCGTAGGGATGGACTCTTCGCTGCTGTTTCTTCTCAGACCCAAATCCTCCACATCATCGTCGTTAGGATATTTATATGCTATTGTAGAGTAATTCTTCTCATTGTCGAAGCCCTTTTCCAGCCTTGGGATATCTATGCTCCAGTCTATATCGAACTGCGACATCCTCCTGTCGAAATGGTTCTCCATTCCGACCGTCTTCACGTAGAAATCGAGCATGTAACTATCCTTTGGAAGGTTGTAGATATAATCTATATATGAATCTTCGCTGAAATTGAGGCGCATGACCAACGAGCTGTCGGTCTGGCCGACAGTCTTGAAAACGAAATTGCTTGAAGAGAGTTCCCCGCCTGCAAAAAATTTAAGGTCGAACCTGGCAGCTTCCTCTTTGACCAGATAGAGGCTGAGGCTGTCGTATGTATAATAATTCTTGACCAATACAGAATAGGGCTGCGCGCCTTTGGTCGTGAACACGATTTTCAGTTTTTCATTTTCCAAAGTATAATATTCAGGCTCGGCCTTGCTTGCCAACTCTATAAGGGAATCCTTATATACAGGGGATATCGCCTCATTCTGCTGCTTGAGCAGTTCATTTCCGAGCGCCCCCATATTTGCGGCAGCTACGGAGTCTTCAACGGCCGCATACTTTGCAGCCTCTACCCTTGCGATTGAATCGGCAACGAACCTTTCCCTCTCCTGCTCTTTATAAATTTTTGAATTATACCAACTGAATCCTATTAAAATGACAGCTATAAGAACAAAACCTAAAATGGTATTTTTATTCATTTCTTCTCGAATTAAAACTGATTGTCAATAACTTTGATCTTCTCCTCGATTCTAAGCAGCTCCTCTCTCTCCAACTCTATCTTCTTCTCGATTTCGGCAACCAAACTCTCCACATTCTTTGATTTTGCAAAGAAACCTATGTTATTCTCCAATGTGGCAATATTCTGCTCGGTCTTTCTATACTTCTGCAACAACTTTTCGCGCTCGATACGCAATGACCTGTCTCCTTTTCCCGAATTGCGGAGATCGGTGACCATTTTCCTGAATTTATTGAATTTCTTCTCACTCTCCAGCGAGCGGATATCGGCAAAATGGAGATCCATGGCATCGTTCCACTCTTTTTGAATGCTCTCTTTATCTTTAAAGGGGACAAAGCCTATTTCGTTCCACCTGTTCTGGAACTCGCGCATCGCTGCGATGTTTTCATCTTTGGAATCATTTACCTTGTAAGCTTTCACCTCCTCTATCAGCGCTTTTTTAGCGATAAGGTTATCATCGAATTTCTCGTCCTGCTTTCCGAAATGTTTGGCTTTGTTGTCGAAGAAGGTATCGCAAGCCGCCCTGAACCGCTTCCATACGATATCCGATTGCTTTCTGGCAACGGGTCCTATCTCTTTCCACTTCTTTTGCAGTTCGATAAGTTTATCGGTTGTCTTCTTCCAATCTTCACTGTTCATCAATTCCTCGGCTTTTGCACATATCTCCTCTTTCTTTGCAAGATTCTCCTGCATCAGATTCTTGAAGTTGGTATAATACTCTCTTTTAGCCTCGTAAAACTTATCGCACGCGGCTCTGAACCGGTCATATATTTTCTGGTTATCCTTCTTTGATGCAAATCCGATCTTTTTCCACTCGGCCTGGAGAGCTTCCATCTGCTTGGAGAGATGATTCCACTTTGCAGATTCCTCTACATGGTCACTTGCAATGGCTTCGGCCTGCTCGCAAAGCGCATTCTTCTTTACGAGGTTCTGTTTCTGCTCCTCTTTCAGATTCTCGAAAAATGCCTGATGCTTCTTATTGATTACGGTAGTCGCGGTTTTGAACCTTTCCCAAATGGACTCTCTGAACTCCTTTGCCACAGGTCCCAGTTCTTTCCACTCTTCATGCAACTTCTGAAGTTCCCTGAATGCATTTACCACATTCTGCTCCCCCTCCAGCGCTTCAGCCTTTTCACATAATTGGGTCTTCAGTTCCAGATTCTTTTTAAAATCCAGGTCTCTGAACTCGTTGTTGATTTTAATATAGTCGTAAAAGCGTTCAACACAATGCTGGTAAGACTCCCATAAATCCTTTGCCCTTGCCTGGGGTATTACGGCAATCTCTTTCCACCGATTCTGCAACTCTCTGAAAGCCGGGAATGTGGAATTCACATCCTCGGCTTTCTCGACCAACTCTTTAAGCTCTTCGATTATCTGCAGTTTCTTTTCCAGATTCTCCTCTTTCAATTTTTCCAGATTTTGCAAATAATCGGCCCTCGATTGCTTATAGGCAGAATATAACTCTTTAAACCCTCTTTCTATCTCAACATATGGATTTGCGACAGTCTGTCCCTCATCATTCTCCTTATCGGCTGCATTTGATGCTTCACTGCCGGCCGCGACTGATGGAGTATCAAAGACACCGGCCGCAATCTTCTCCTTCTTCAGAACTTTATAAAAAGCAGCTTTCAAAGCATCCGCATGCTTATATAATTCCTGCTGGTCACCCTTGTCGAGCATTTGTTGAAATATTTCGGTTATCTCTTTAAGGGTTTTTGTTGAATAATCGGGAAATTCTGCAACAGAATCTACTACCTCCTGTGATTCAGTCCTATCCTCTACAGGGTTTTGCTGTTCAATATTCTCCATAAAGACAAAATGGGCTTAAAGTAAATAATAGCTTGCAAATATAACTATTTGCCACAAAAGTAGGAAAAAAAGTTTATTATCTTTGCCGCACGACAAACTACGGGAAAATATGAGAATAGATATACTTTCTGTCGTACCGCAACTACTGGAAAGTCCTCTTAATCACTCTATAATCAAAAGGGCAAAAGAAAAGGGGCTGGTGGAGATCTTTATCCATGATATAAGAGAGTACGGCAAGGGAAATTACCGTCAGGTAGATGATTATAATTATGGGGGAGACGCAGGTATGGTACTTATGATCGAACCTGTCTATAACCTCATGAATGATTTGAAAAAGGAGCGGGAGTATGACGAAATTATTTATATGTCGCCAGACGGAGAATTACTTAACCAGCAAGTTTCCAATACATTGTCATGTCTCGACAATATAATGATACTATGTGGCCACTATAAGGGAATCGACCATAGGATAAGAGAGCATCTTATTACAAGAGAGATTTCAATTGGAGATTACGTTCTTAGCGGAGGAGAAATTGCAGCGGCGGTGGTTTGCGATTCCATAGTCAGACTGCTGCCCGGCGCCATATCCGATGAAACCTCTGCATTGAGCGATTCATTTCAGGACAATCTGCTTTCACCTCCCGTATATACCAGGCCGGCGGAATTTAACGGATGGAGAGTTCCGGAAGTGCTTTTGAGCGGAAATCCGAAATTAATAAGCCAGTGGCAGGAAGAAAAGGCCTTGGAAAGGACCAGGCTTCTAAGGCCGAATCTCCTTGAGAATTCCGGAAAGTAGACCGGCTATTCCCCCTTGAATTCCTTCTTCACAGCATCCCAATAACCTTCGGTTTTCTCCACACTCTCGAGCGAGAAAAGCGCTATGCCCTTTGAACCGCCCTCCTTGGCATAATTGAAAATCTCGTGCATTTTCTCAACGGGGACATGCCCTACGAATAGTCCGCTTACAAGATAGCCTTTGCACCCCAAAGAGTCCATTTCTGCAACACCCTCCTTTGTCGCCTCATATACCCACTCATCAGGTTTATCGTAGAATTTATGATAAATCATAGGAAACAGTACATCCAGTTCCGTAAAGCCGCTCCAGTCCTGCCGCACCAATTTCCTCGATTCCGATGGCGATGCAAATACCGCCGCACTCGCTATTTTCCCATAGCCCCTTATCTCCTTTGCAAGTTCATTCGCTATATCGGTAATGGCATCCCACCTGAATTTCATCCATTCAGCATTCGATGCAGGATCATCCAAATCCATAGGGTCTATTCCGGTAAGTCTCTTGAATTCAGCCCTGCAATGGGCACAATAACAATGATCCCAATGAGGATATACCCTATCCTGCACAACTCCTCTTGATTCATGAAGGCCATAAGGCAAAATAGCGTCCGGATATCTTATAAAATCCAGATGTACGCCTGCAACACCGTCGATCTTTGCCAACTCCGCGACTCTCTCCTTAAGATACTCCAATGTTTCGGGACGGGAAGGGCAAAGCCATCTGTAATGTTCCCTGTTATAAAGCTTTATATCCAGGCATGAAGTATCGTTTGCATTTACCATATACCAGTCCGGATGGGCAGTCCTCAAATTTTTTTCACATCTGTTTATTGTCCACATCCATGCATGGAGTTCAATATCATACTTTTTTGCAACAGGTACCGCTTTATTCAAAATCTCTATTGCATCATAATCCGTAAAATCCGCGGTATCCTCCATTCCCTTTGGATAGCCTCCATGCACCTGCAACAGAATTGCATCTATTCCAGACTCTTTTGCATTTTTAAAATAATCGTCCAATTCTTCTGCCGGCATGTCAGAGTTGCCGGCCAGCCATGCCCAGTTTTTTACGCTGTTCTCATTTTCAGTCTGGCTTGAACAGCTCGCAAATGAAACGGCGAGCATGAGGAGTAATAGTGCTTTAACAAAAATTTTCATAATACCGGAAAGTTAATTTACTTCAAAGATAAAGTTAAAACGTTAATATTATAACTCGGATGCCTCTTTTTTCCGTTGCATCTGTCCGGCGGTATCGGCAATGGGAGAGTTCGGTACCACGGGCGGCAACGCCGTCCACAGCCGTACTGCCTATTTTATGCCCTCTCGCAAGCGGAACAGGAGGGTCACTCTCAAGCCAGCAGCAAATGAATGAATGAATGAATGACGTCCGGAGGAAGTGCCTGATAAAACAAAAGAGTGCTGTAGACAGAACTCTGTCTACAACACTCTTTACAAATTGGCGGCTACCTACTCTC
>CALVAG010000007.1 GCA_944325445.1 uncultured Bacteroidales bacterium
GAACTTTCCCCTCAAACGGGAGCGCAAAGATAGACATCTTTTGCGTCTTTGCAAAAAAAATTGAAATTATATTTTCCGATTTTTCCGATACCAAAATATAATTGACTGAAAACCTCAAAATTGGGAAATTCAAATTTTTAATAATTTTTATCATTTTTGTTAAGAGTGCAATTTTTATAATATTTTTTACTCTCCGTTAAGAGAAAAATTATACCTTTGTGCCAAAACAATGAAAAGAGAAAAATACATATTGCAATTCGATACAGAATATTGGCACGTCCGACGATAATGGCCAATGCTTCGTCATTGTTTGATTCATAACCGTTTGCACTCTGCAAACAACAAAATACAACCAATTTTTCACATACAGACATAGCCCGTAGTGGCTCTTTATTACAAATTGTTTTAGAGATGAAAATAAATGTATATGTGGCTGATGAGTCCCATACAGTTTATGCGGAAGAAATTTGCAATTTAGTTTATGTTTCTGCTCAGGAAAGAGGTACAGGCATTGCAAAACGCACTCCGGAATATATCAAAGAGAAAATGATAGACGGAAAGGCGGTAATCGCGATAGCGGAAGACGGGACCTTGGCAGGTTTTTCATATATAGAGACATGGAGTCATACCAAGTTCGTTGCCAACTCGGGACTTATTGTAGCGCACCAGTTCAGAAAGACAGGACTTGCACGCAGAATCAAACAAAAAATATTTGAACTCTCCAGAACGAGGTATCCGTTTGCAAAAATATTCAGCATTACGACAGGATTGGCCGTCATGAAGATAAACTCGGATTTGGGGTACAAGCCTGTCCCGTTTTCGGAATTGACCTCCGACATGGAATTCTGGAACGGTTGCAAAGGATGCAGGAATTTTGACATTTTGGTACGTAACAATTACAAAATGTGTCTGTGTACGGCATTGCTATATGACCCGGCAACGGAAAAACATAAAACTTCGATAGCTGCCAAAGTCGGCAAGGGCATAGCACTGCCATTTAAAACGATAGGCAAGACACTTCACCTGCCTGCCATAAAGAAAAACAAAAAGTAAAATCCATAAAATTTCAATATAATGAATTCAAAAGTAGTTCTTGCATTCAGCGGAGGTTTGGATACCTCATTTTGCGTTCCCTATCTTAAGGAGAAGGGAATGGAAGTTCATACCATTACAGTCAATACCGGAGGTTTCACGGAAGAAGAGGTTAAAAGGATAGAGGAGAGAGCCCTTCGGCTCGGTGCATCATCGCACACGACCATCGATGCCGTGCAGACCTATTATAATAAAGGTATAAAATATCTAATATTCGGAAATATTCTAAAAAATTCCACATATCCGCTCTCTGTCAGCTCCGAAAGAGCTTTTCAGGCATTGGAAGTATTAAAACATGTAAAAAAACTGGGCGCAGAATATGTTGCGCATGGCAGTACTGGAGCCGGAAACGACCAGGTCCGCTTCGATCTGGTATTTGAAGTGCTTGCACCTGAAGTAAAGATACTGGCTCCGATAAGAGAACTTGCATTAAGCAGAAAAGAAGAGATTGACTTTCTTGTAAAACGCGGATTCAACTTCAGTTGGGAAAAATCTAAATATTCTATCAATCAAGGAATATGGGGAACAAGCGTAGGTGGAGTGGAGACTCTTGATTCAAGCGGATATCTTCCGGAAGAGGCCTATCCACACCATGCAGACAAAAGCGGTGAAGAAAAGGTTACGATAGAATTCGAAAACGGAGAACCGGTAGGCTTGAACGGTAAGAAATCCTCACCTGTTCAAGTAATAAGGGAACTTGCAAAAATTGCAAATGCATATGGTGTAGGCAGAGATATGCATGTGGGTGACACTATAATAGGAATAAAGGGCAGAGTCGGGTTCGAAGCAGCCGCTCCCCTTATCATAATCAAGGCTCACCACCTGTTGGAAAAACATGTGCTTACAAAATACCAACTCTACTGGAAAGAGCAGATTGCCAACTTTTACGGGCAATTAATGCATGAAGCCCAATATCTCGACCCTACAATGCGCGATATGGAGGCATTCATGGAGAGCAGCCAAAAGAGCGTATGCGGAAGCGTAGAGGTTTTATTGCGTCCATATAACTTCTTCGTACTCGGATGCAAGAGCAAATACGACATGATGAGTTCAAAATTCGGAGAGTACGGGGAGATCAACAAATCATACACTGCAGAAGATGTGGTAGGTTTTACAAAAGTGCTGGCCAATCCACTTAAAATATACTATTCATTGCATCCGGACGAGAAGAAAAAAGAAGAAAACAATTAAAATTCCGATAATGATAAAAGCGTCGATAGCAGGAGGTACCGGATATACCGCAGGTGAACTCATAAGAATACTCATGAACCATCCGGAAGTCGAGATTGAATCAGTTTTGAGCACGACTTCTGCCGGAATGTATCTCTCCGATGTACATAGGGACCTCATTGGAGAGACTTCTTTAAAATTTACAGAAAAACCTGTAAATCCCGATGTCATATTCTTATGTCTCGGGCATGGAATATCGAGGGAATTTTTGAGTAATACGGAGTTGCCCGACAGTTGCAGAATCATAGATTTAGGCAATGATTTCAGGATAGAGCCAGATTTTAAAGAGAAAAAATTTGTCTATGGACTTACAGACACATTCAGGGATGAAATCATAGGTGCGGAGTGCGTGGCCAATCCGGGCTGTTTTGCAACGGCTATCCAGAGCGCCCTTACCCCTTTGGCAAAAAACGGTTTGCTTAAAGACTCCGTAGAAGTCACGGCGATTACGGGCGCAACCGGGGCAGGTAAAAAATTAAGCGAGACAGGACATTTCTGCTATAGAGACAACAACCTGTCAATTTATAAATTGTTTACCCACCAGCATCTTGGAGAGATAAGAAGGACACTTGAAAGGATAGCCGGCAATGACGTTCCGAGAATAAATTTCGTACCATTCAGAGGTGACTTTACAAGAGGGATCTTTGCAAGCGTATATACAAGATGGCATGGCAGCATGGATGCTGTACAGCTCTACGAAAATTACTATAAAGATTCTCCTTTTGTTTTCATTTCCGAAAAGGGCGTAAGTTTGAAAGAGGTGGTAAACACCAATAAGGTCTTATTGCATATAGAGGTTATAGACGGCTATATTCATATCTCATCTGTAATAGACAATTTAATAAAAGGGGCTGGCGGACAGGCAGTAGAGAATATGAACCTGATGTTCGGAATAGAACAGACTGCAGGGCTGAAACTTAAACCAAGTGCATTTTAAACGATTTTTAACCTACTTATCTCACAATGGAGCTATTTGATGTTTATCCTGTATGGGATATAGAGCCCGTAAAGGGAAGGGGCTGTAAAATTTGGGACAAAAACGGAATAGAATACCTCGATTTATATGGAGGACATGCCGTAATAAGCATAGGCCATTCGCATCCGGTATATGTAGAGGCTATCAAGAAACAGGTAGAGAATCTGGGGTTCTATTCGAATTCGGTAAAGAATTCGCTTCAGAAAGAGCTGGCCGTAAAACTCGGAGAAATTTGCGGCTATCCGGATTATAATCTGTTTCTATGCAACAGCGGTGCGGAGGCAAATGAAAATGCAATGAAACTTGCATCATTCCATACTGGCAGAAAAAAGATTCTGGCCCTCTCCAAGGCATTCCACGGCAGGACGTCCGGAGCGGTAGAAGCTACTGACAATTTGAACATACAATCTGAATTCAACCGGAACGGAAATGTAGTATTTGTAGAGATCAATAATATAGAACAGGCTGAAAAAGAGCTTACAACCCGCAAATATGCGGCAATGATCGCAGAGGGAGTGCAGGGCGTCGCCGGCATATATGTTCCGGAAACCGGCTATCTCAAAAAGTTGAGAGAACTGACAACGGAAACAGGCACGCTATTGATTATGGATGAAATACAGTCCGGTTATGGAAGAACAGGCAAATTCTTTGCGCATCAATATGCCGGAATCAGCCCTGATATTATTACCGTTGCCAAGGGTATTGCAAACGGATTTCCGATGGGCGGTGTCATTATCTCTCCGAAAATAGAGGCAAAATACGGTATGCTGGGGACTACATTCGGAGGCAACCATCTGGCATGCGCTGCAGCCGTTGCAGTACTCGATGTCTTGAAAAAGGAGAATTTGATTGAAAATGCAGCGGAAACCGGAAAATTCCTTATGGAGGAGCTCAATGGCAACAAGGCAATCAAAGAATTGAGAGGCAACGGATTAATGATTGGAATAGAGCTGAATGAGGGATATATGGATATGAGAAACAGACTTCTTTTTGAAAAGAAAATATTTACCGGTGCCGCAGGAAAAAGTGTAATAAGACTGCTCCCGCCTCTCTGTATTACAAAAGAAGAGGGAAAACGTTTTATTGAAGCATTCAATGATTTAAGCAAATAATAATATGAGAAATTTTACATGCGTTAATGATATAGGGAATATCAAAGAAGCCGTTAAAAAGGCTGAATATGTAAAGAAAAACCCATTTGCAGACAATTTATTGGGGAAAAACAGGACAATGCTGCTTATTTTCTTCAATTCCAGCCTGAGAACAAGGTTGAGTACGCAAAAGGCGGCTCTCAATTTGGGAATGAATGCCATAGTCCTGGATATAAACCAGGGGGCATGGAAACTCGAAACGGAACTGGGCGTTGTCATGGATGGGGACAAACCGGAGCATTTATTGGAAGCAATCCCGGTAATGGGCTCATACTGCGACATCATAGGCGTCCGCTCCTTTGCAAGGTTTGAAAGTAAGGAAGATGATTATTCAGAGAAGATCCTTAATCAGTTCATAAAATATTCAGGACGTCCTGTAGTGAGCATGGAAGCCGCTACACGCCATCCTCTGCAGAGTTTTGCAGACCTGATTACCATAGAAGAGTATAAAAAACGCGAAAGGCCCAAAGTAGTCCTTACATGGGCGCCGCATCCCAAACCGTTACCGCAGGCCGTACCCAACTCTTTTGTAGAGTGGATGAAAGCTACAGATTACGAATTTGTGATAACCCATCCTCACGGCTATGAACTTTCACCTGAATTCACAAATGGCTGCACCATAGAGTATGACCAGAAAAAGGCTTTCGAAGGGGCGGATTTCATATATGCAAAAAACTGGAGCGCATATAACGACCCTGACTACGGCAAGGTCATTTCAATGGATAAGAGCTGGACGGTGGATAAAGAGAAAATGGAACTCACAAACAACGGCTACTTCATGCATTGCCTGCCGGTAAGAAGAAATATGATTGTCACAGATGAAGTCATCGACAGTCCGAACTCAATAGTGATTCCGGAAGCCGCGAACAGGGTCGTTTCCGCACAGACCGTACTTAAAGAGATATTATTGAATCTGTAAAACGGCGATATGAAAAGTGTTACCATAATAAAAATAGGTGGAAATATCGTGGATAAACCGGAGGCGCTCCAATATTTCCTAAATAACCTCCAAAAATATGAGGGGCCTAAAGTACTTATCCACGGCGGAGGGGCAATAGCTACTCAATTATCTAAAGATCTGGGAATTGAAGTAAAAATGCATAATGGGCGCAGAATTACGGACGAGGCGACGCTGAAATTGGTCACGATGGTCTACGCCGGCCTTATAAACAAACAGATAGTTGCATCTCTGCAAAAAATAGGATGCAACGCCCTTGGACTTTCCGGCGCAGATGGAGACAGCGTACCGGCAACCAAAAGAGTAACGACAACCATAGATTGGGGATATGTCGGAGATGTAGATCCCAAGAAAATAAACGTTTCATTGCTGCATTCGCTTTTGGCGAAAGGCATTACGCCTGTCTTCTGTGCCATTACCCATGACGGGAACGGCTCTCTTTTAAATACCAATGCCGATACGATGGCTTCGAGCATAGCTATAGCGCTTGCATCGGAATATTATGTAAGACTGATCTATTGTTTCGAAAAGGACGGCGTATTAAGCGACCCTAAAGATAATACATCGGTTATTCCGCTCATTACCCAAAACAGTTACAGACAGTTGCTGGATGAAGGGAAAGTTGTGGACGGAATGATTCCAAAACTGGATAATGCATTCAAGGCGCTCAGGGAGGGCGTGGCTGAAGTTATAATAAAGCATGCCGACAATCTGCTGAATAAGAAAGAGACGCTGTTAAAACTTTAAGAGTATGCATTGAATATGAGATACTCCGGTGAACATATCGATGATGCTGTCTTTCTCCTGAAAGAGCTTGTAAAGATTCCGTCATATACGTTTCAGGAAGAAGCCATTGCGGATTTTCTGGAAAAATACCTCACAGAAGCGGAAGAGAAATATGCCTGCAATTATAAAATCCGCAGAATAAAAAACAATCTTCTCCTATACGGCGATGACTACTCTCAGAAAAAGGAGACATTGCTTTTTTGCGCCCATATAGATACGGTAAAAGAGTCCGGAGAATATACATTCGCTCCATTTTGCGGTACAGTTGCAGAGGGCAGAGTCCTCGGATTGGGAAGCAACGACGACAAAGGTTCGGTTACAGCGGCGATCTTTGCGTTTTTATACTATATAAGATATTGTAACAAAAAGAATATTAATGTAATCCTGGCGCTTTGCGCAGAAGAGGAAAGAGGAGGTGAAAACGGCATTTCACTATTGCTTGAAAAGTTTCCCGAATTCGGATTGAAAGCAAGTTATGCGATAATCTGCGAACCTACGGGACTTGAAGCCGCCATAGCCGAAAGAGGGCTGCTTGTCGTAGATGCAACCGCTACCGGAATAAGCGGTCATGCAGCAAGAAACGAGGGGGTAAATGCCATATATATCGCATTGGATGACATTGCAAAACTCAGATCATACAAATTCGGAAAGGTATCTCCCGTCACCGGTGAAGTAAAATTGTCTGTAACCCAGATCAACGCCGGGACGGTTCACAATGTCATTCCTGACAAATGCACGTATACGATCGACATCCGCCCTACGGAAATGTACAATAACCCCGAAATAATGGAACTTCTGGGCAATGAACTCAAAAGTTCCCTCAGAGCAAGAAACCTGAAGAACAAAAGTTCTGCAACACCGTCCGGACATATATTGGTAAAATGGGCAGAGAGCGCACATGTCGGGAAGGTGGTCTCCCCTACTACTTCCGATTGGGTCAAGATAGATTTTCCTGCAATGAAAATCGGCCCGGGCAAATCCGAAAGAAGCCACAAGGCAGACGAATTCATTACGGTAGAAGAGCTGGAAAAAGGGATAGAAACATATACCGACATTATAGATTACATAAACGACAGAGAAAAATAGAAAGATGGGAACACTTTGGAACAAAGGAGTATCTGCAACACAAATTGTTGAAGATTTTACAGTGGGAAACGACAGGGTACTGGACCTGAGACTGGCAAAATATGACGTGATAGGTTCGAAAGCGCACATTGCAATGCTTGCGCAGATAGGGCTGTTGGCCAAAGAGGAAGAAAAGGTGCTCCAGAAAGGATTGGATGAAATTCTGCTTGAAATTGAAAACGGAGACTTCAAATTGGACGATGATATAGAAGATATTCATTCCCAAGTAGAGCTGAATCTGACTAAAAAACTTGGAGATATCGGGAAAAAAATTCATTCGGGACGTTCGAGAAACGATCAGGTTCTGGTAGATATAAAACTCTTTTTAAGAGACGAGCTGGAGAGTTTAAGAGACTCTGTTGTAGCCTTATTCGACACGTTGCAGCAATTAAGCGAGAAGTATAAAGAGATACTTCTTCCCGGATATACCCACACTCAGATTGCCATGCCGTCATCATTCGGACTTTGGTTAGGCGCATATGCAGAGAGCCTTGTAGATGACATGCACATGCTTAAGGGGGCATATAACATAATCAATCAAAACCCGCTCGGCTCCGCCGCAGGTTATGGAAGTTCTTTTCCGCTCGACAGGGAATTGACCACAAGATTATTGAATTTCAGCACACTTAACTATAATTCCGTAGCGGCCCAGATGAGCCGCGGAAAAAGTGAAAAAGCCGTTGCGGCAGCAATGGGGTGCATTTCATATACACTGAACAAGCTTGCATCCGACTGTATTCTGTACATGTGTCCCAATTTCGGATTCATCTCGTTCCCCGACGAGCTCACTACAGGCTCCAGCATAATGCCTCATAAGAAGAATCCTGACGTATGGGAAATAATCCGCGGCAACTGCAACAGGATAGCCAGCATCCAGAATGAAATATCGCTGCTTACAACCAACCTGATACATGGCTATCACAGAGATTACCAACTGCTCAAGGATATACTGTTTCCCGCTTTGGAACTTATGCACAAGTCTCTGTATATGGCCAAATACATGTTGGAAAATATGAGAGTAAACAGAAATATTCTCGATGACAAAAAATATGAGTATCTGTTTACTGTAGAGGAGGTAAACAGACGGGTTCTTGACGGAGTCCCGTTCAGGGAAGCATATAAAAGCGTAGGCATTGAAGTCAATCAGGGGAAATTCCACTATAATGGAGGCGAAAAGCCGGATGTCGCAGCACTCCGCCACACACACAGCGGAAGCATTGGCAATCTATGTACATCAAGGATTAGGGAGAAAATGGACAAAGCTCTTTTTTAATCGAGCTTTTCTCCCTTTTCATTATACCATACCGAATCAAAAATAGAGAGATTGGTATTGACTTTTGTTTTAAGCTTGCAACCGAATTTCTTGCACCACTGTCTCCTTACACTTTTAAAGAGACCTCTGTTTATATACCCTTCGAGAATGGGATTCAATTCAAGTATGAAAGATCTGATATTGCACTCTTTCACAAAATAGGCCAACTGACGCTCCAGCTTTTCGTCTATGAGAATCGTAGGCGCTATTTCACCTGTACCGTGACACATGGGGCACTGCTCATTGACCTTTATCTCTATTGCCGGTCTGACTCTTTGCCTTGTAATCTGCATCAGTCCGAATTTTGTAAGAGGCAGTATATTGTGTTTTGCCCTGTCATTGGCAAGCAGCTCCTGCATATGTTTATACAACAGGGTCCTATTTTCCGCAGATTCCATATCTATGAAATCCACGATTATTATCCCGCCCATATCACGCAGTCTCAGCTGACGGGCAATCTCTTCAGCGGCATTTACATTTACCTGAAACGTATTCTGCTCCTGCTCCAGGCCGTTTTTTGCACGTATCCCGCTATTGACATCGACTACATGCATCGCCTCCGTATGCTCGATAATTATATACGCCCCCTGCTTTAAAGGAACGATTCGGCCGAAAGAACCTTTAATCTGTTTTGTAACATCGAAATGGTCGAATATCGGGGTATCGCCCCTATACAATTTCACTATCTTTTTTTGCTGGGGCGAAATCGTGGCGATATAATCCTCTATCTCTTCACAAACATCCTGATCGTTCACATATATGTTCGAGAATGTGTCGTTCAGCAGATCTCTTAGGATGGTGGTAGTTTTACTGTTTTCGGTAAAAAGCAGATGGGGCGGTTTCGACGCTGCAAGTTTCGGCCATGCATCTTCCCATTTCTTTATGAGCATTTTCAGTTCCGCATCAAGAATGGCCGAACCTTTGCCCTCGGCGGCAGTCCTTATTATAACTCCGTAATTTTTAGGCAAGATGCTATAAACCAACCGCTCCAACCTTCTTTTTTCCTCTTTTAACGTAATCTTCTGCGAAACGCTTACCTTGTCCGCAAAAGGCAACAGCACCAGATTCCTGCCTGCGATTGAGATTTCAGCCGTGAGTCTTGATCCTTTGGTAGATATCGGCTCTTTGACAATCTGGACAATTATAGGTTGTCCGACCTCAAGCACATCGGCGATCTTACCCTCCTTTTCCAATATTGCACCTATCTCTATATCGGAATAAAAAGAACGGAAATCCTTATTCGGATTGATCTGTTTGGCAAACCTGTCGAAGGATTTGAAATTAAGTCCCAAATCCAGATAATGGATGAACGCGTCCTTATCGTCTCCGATATCGACAAATGCAGCATTCAGTGCGGGCATGACCTTTTTGACCCTGCCCAAATAAACATCGCCTACCGAAAACGATACGTTATTCTGCTCCTTGTTCAGCTCTACCAATCTGTGGTTTTCGAGCAAAGCAAACGAGACAGCCTCTGTACGAACATCAATTATCAGATCTCTCTCCATCCGGTTCAATTAAATAAGCGCAACAAAACAAGAGAACGACAATAACATTGCCGCTCTCTTAGAACTCAAGACAATAGCTACTTACGCTTCTTGTGTCTATTCTTGCGAAGACGTTTTTTACGCTTGTGCGTAGCCATTTTATGTCTCTTTCTTTTCTTTCCGCTTGGCATACTTCAAATAATTATTTAACGTTAGATTTAACCTTGCTCATAAATACTTTTGCAGGTTTGAATGCAGGAATATTGTGAGCAGGAATTATTAAAGTAGTGTTTTTAGATATGTTTCTCGCAGTCTTCTTTGCACGTTTTTTAACGATGAAACTACCAAAACCACGCAAATATACATTTTTATTTTTAGCCAAAGAGTCTTTAACGTTATCCATGAATGACTCTATTACGCTTTGAACAGCAATCTTCTCAAGACCGGTTGCTTTTGCAACCTCATTGACGATATCAGCTTTAGTCATAATAATAAAATATTAAAAGGTTAGT
This sequence comes from uncultured Bacteroidales bacterium, assembly GCA_944325445.1. Lineage (GTDB taxonomy): Bacteria > Bacteroidota > Bacteroidia > Bacteroidales > UBA932 > Egerieousia. The sequence goes on from CALVAG010000007.1 coordinate 10,630, forward strand.
TATTTCTGGAAGGCAAAAATAAAGTATTTTTTCTAAATAATGCTAACAAAATCAAAAAAAAGAGAGGATTTTTCTCCGATATTTTTCATTAAACGAAAGATAATAAATAATTTATGCATAACAATACTCATATTGTATTAATATTCTTGCAATTATCGTCAATTATCCATGACACAGTTTGGCATGGAGATTGACAAATAACGGCAAACGCCTATATATATTGAAAGTATGGGCGAAGACTGACAAATTGACACAAATACTACACAGATGAAGTTACCAGAGTTATTATTAAATCAAATAGAGAGTGGAGGAATGAGTATTTTACCTGTGATGAGCATAGATTCCGGTGCAAATATGGATGAGGCCGAACTGCCACGGACATTGCCTATACTGGCACTGCGCAATGTCGTTATATTTCCCGGGACGATAACCCCCATTACGGTAAGCAGGGACAAATCATTGAAACTGGTCAAGGCACTATATAAGTCTACGAAAATCATAGGTACAGTAACTCAGAAGGATGCAAAAGTAGAGGAGCCCTCTAAAAGCGACCTGTATGACATAGGGACATCATGCAGGATATTGAAGACTATTGAGCTGCCCGATGGAGGATTGACGGTTCTGCTCAGGGGCCTGAAAAAGTTCAGGCTCGATGACATTATTGCAGATGAGCCGTATCTTCTTGGCAATGTAGAATATATTCCCGAAATCTATCCAAGCAAGGATGATGCGGATGTGGAGCCCGTATGCGATGCCATAAAGGACGCGGCGTTGCATATAATAAAACTCTCGCCCCATATTCCGCAGGAGGCAGGATTTGCAATAAGGAATATCGACGGCTGCGAATTCCTTACAAACTTTATAGCATCTTCGGTAGAGACAGAAGAGATAGAGAAAAAGATTGAGCTTTTACGGATCGATTCCATAAAAGAGAGAGCGTATAAGTTATTGGAACTTTTGAACAAGCAGATAGAAATCCTTAAAATCAAGGATGATATACAGCAAAAGGTCAAAAGTGAGATAGATCAGCAACAGAGAGAATATTATCTTAACAATCAGTTGAAAACCATCCAGGAAGAGTTGGGTATGGACGGCAACGGGCAGGATATTGCAGACCTGAAGGCAAAGGCTGCGAAAAAAAGATGGCCCGATTATGCAGCTGAAGCTTTTGATAAGGAAATTCAAAGACTCGAGAAGATAAACCCCAATTCTCCGGAGTATGCCATTGAACTTACTTATGCCGAATTTTTGACAGATCTTCCCTGGAATGAATTCTCCACCGACAATCTTGATTTGAAAAATGCCCAAAAGATTTTGGACAAAGACCATTACGGTCTGGAAACCGTAAAGGAGAGAATTATTGAATACCTTGCCGTATTGAAACTGAAAGGAGATATGAAATCCCCCATAATTTGCCTCTATGGCCCTCCAGGCGTAGGAAAAACCTCATTGGGAAAATCCATCGCCAGGGCGCTGGGAAGGAAATATGGCAGAATTTCATTGGGAGGACTGCATGACGAGTCGGAAATACGCGGACACAGGAGAACGTATATCGGCGCAATGCCGGGGCGTATCCTTGATACCATACGCAAGTCGGGAACATCCAATCCCGTCGTAGTGCTGGATGAAATAGATAAGGTAAGTTCCGATTTCAGAGGCGATCCTGCATCCGCCCTTCTTGAGGTACTCGACCCGGAGCAAAATACGACATTCCATGACAATTACCTCGACATAGACTATGATCTGTCTCATGTGCTCTTTATAACTACCGCCAATAATATAAGTACTATCCATCCGGCATTAAGAGACAGGATGGAACTTATCCCTGTAAGCGGATATCTGGCTGAAGAAAAATACCAGATTGCAAGGAATTATCTTATTCCCAAGCAGAAAGAACAGCATGGGCTGGACCGTTTCAAATTCAGCAAAACTGCGATAGACACTGTCATAAATGAATATACCAGAGAGTCGGGAGTGAGAAACCTCGATAAGCAGATTGCAAAAATAGCGAGGAACATCGCAAAGAGGATAGCGTTGGAGGAAGAGGTTCCGCAAACGATAGAAAAGGAAGATGTAAAGAAGATATTGGGCCTGCCTATAAACATGCATGACATGCAGAAGGGAAATGAGGCGACAGGCGTGGTGACCGGACTTGCATGGACAGAGATGGGCGGAGAAATCCTCTTTGTGGAATGCAGTCTGAGCAAAGGCAAAGGCAATATCACATTGACCGGAAACCTCGGCGATGTAATGAAGGAGTCTGCAATGATTGCATATCAATATATAAAGGCGCATCCGCAATTGCTCGGGGTAAAACCTGAAATATTCGGCAAATACGATATCCATGTCCATGTGCCCGAAGGTGCGATTCCAAAAGATGGCCCCTCTGCCGGTATTACAATGGTCAGCGCAATGGCTTCCGCCTTTATGAACAAAAAGGTAAAACACTCGATTGCAATGACGGGAGAGATGACACTGAGAGGAAAGGTCCTGCCGGTAGGCGGTATAAAGGAGAAGATACTTGCAGCCAAAAGGGCTGGAATAAAGACGATAGTCCTCTCCTCTGAAAACGAACGGGATATTAAGGATATAAAAGAGATTTACATCAAAGGGCTCACCTTTAAATATGTAGATACGATGGAAGATGTCTTGAAATTCATTTTTTAATACCTGACGGGACAGTCGTCTGTTTTTATAATGCCATGGATGTAAAGATCAATCCTGAATGGAAAGAGGTTCTCGAACAGGAATTCGAGAAAGAGTACTTTAAAAAAATAGTTGCGTTCCTGCATCGCGAAAAACGTGAGGGGAAAGTGATATATCCGCCCGGACCGCTTATTTTCAATGCGTTCGACACCACACCTTTCAGCAAAGTAAAGGTCGTCATTCTCGGGCAGGATCCGTATCATGGTGCAGGTCAGGCTCATGGATTATCATTTTCCGTTCCGGATGGAGTGGCGGCACCTCCGTCATTGAAAAATATTTATAAGGAGATCGAAGATGATCTGGCCATAAAGGTCCATAAAAACGGGTCGCTGGTTTCATGGGCGAAACAGGGAGTGTTCCTGCTCAATGCAGTACTTACCGTCAGGGCAGCCGAACCCACTTCACACGGTGCAATAGGTTGGAATATCTTTACCGATGCTGTAATAAGGGCCATATCGGAGAGGAAAGAACATGTGGTCTTTATGTTGTGGGGGAACTATGCCAGAAGCAAGAAAGCATTGATAGATAAAGACAAACATTTAATATTGGAGGCGGCGCATCCATCCCCTCTCGCAAGAGGGGCGTTCTTCGGCTGCAAGCATTTTTCGAAATGCAACAGTTACCTGAAGGAACATGGAGAAACCCCCATAGATTGGAGTATTTAAAATTAACATTAAAACTATATTATCATGATTAAGAATTTAACAAAAGCCGCTTTTGTTGCGGCGGCGGCACTGTTGTTCGCACAATGTGCAAACAACTCTGCAGACAATGCAGCTGCGGCAGCTGCAGAATCTCAAAAGCTAAAGAGCGAAACGACATGGATATTGCAATCCATGAAAGTAGACAGCATGGACCTTGCCGTTCCAACAGACACCGATGTTACAATCTCCTTTTTAGACAGCGCCAATTTAGCCGGGAACGGAGGATGCAACTACTACTTTGGCAGCTACTCAATCGGAGACACTACAAACTCCATCACATTGCAGCCTGCAGGTATGACCAGAATGGCCGGTCCCAACATGGAGTTCGAACAGCAGTTCATTGCAAATATGCAGAACGTGACATCTTATTCGCTTAAAGACAGCACGCTTACACTTTGCGACTCTTTGGGGAGGGAAATCATGATTTTGTCGCAAAGCAAAGAGAGCCCTGTAGTAGAAGAGCAGACAGAGGAGAGCGCATCTGAAAATACAACCGCAGAATAGTTCAAACCGACCTATTATGAATAAGGAGCGACGGGAATCTTCCTGCCGCTCCTTTTCTTTTCAATGTCCGATGGAGGTGCACTTTATTTTCTCTCGCTCACTTCATCCAACAGATAGAGGATAGATCTGAATGTCACCCCGCTATTGCGCGACAGACCGATTTCGCATGTTCTGCTTGTAGCATATCCCGCCACACATGGTTTTCCGCTGCCATCTGCGCGTCCGTCAATCTGTTCTCTAAGATGACGCAGCCCGTGAGTATTGAGTTCCGGATATGTAAAGCCTCTGTCCCCTGCGAAACCGCAACAATTGCTCTCTATCACTACAACATCATCGGAACAGAGTTTTGCCAGATCATACAGCATATTGTCTACTCCCAGCTTCTTTGATGAACAGACGGCAAATACGGCAATCTTTTCATGTTTAGGAGTGATTTTAAGCTTCGGGAGAAGATACTTCGTTATGAATTCGGCCGGTTCGTAAAGTTTCAGTTTCGCATCCATATTGGCGTGCATTGTATAAAGGCATGGAGACATATCGCACAGAATAGGATATTTCCCGTTTTCAGACGCCTTTGTCAATGCGCTTTCAAGTTCATCCGAGGCCTTTTTGCCAGCCTCCACATAGCCCTTGCTGGAAAATGCCATTCCGCAGCAGAGTTTATCCAGATTTTCGGGATATATTATATCATACCCCGCCTTTTTGATAAGCTTTGCCGTAAGTTTTGTTATTTCCAACTCCTTTGAATAGCTCCTGCTCACTCCCATACTTCGGGTAATGCATGAAGGAAAATAGACAATCTTTTCCGCCCCGGGGTTCTGAATATTTTCAGAGGTATCGATTTTGTGCGCTCCCTTGGGGAAATATTCATTCCACATGGGAACCAGGTTCCCGCTTATTTTGCGTACTCCGCCGGCCATGGCTCCGAAAATCCCCTTGCCGAAAAGCATACGCATGCCGTAAACGGTATTCAGGCCGGCCCTCATTCCGCTTGTAACCTTATCCATGTTCGACGCCAGCTTCACGGCTCTTGCTTCACTCTTTTCAGAATGGGCTGCATGACGGATTGTCTTTATCAGTTTTCCGGTATCCACCTTCACGGGACACTTCATTGCACATAGGCTGTCGGTAGCACAGGTTTCATCTCCCCAATAACGGTACTGCTTCTGCATTTCCGCAGCGATATGGGGTTCCTCTCCGCTCTTGCGAAGACGCTCCATCTCCCTGAAACTCGCAACCCGCTGCCTCGGAGAGAGAGTAAGCCCCTCCGCGACACATGTCCCTTCACAAAAACCGCATTCCATACATTTATCGACTATCTCATTGGTCTGAGGACACGGTTTGAGATTTTCTATATGGACATTCTTGTTACTGTTCAATATCACTCCCGGATTCAGGATTCCCTTGGGATCGAATATCTCCTTTACCTCTTTCATGAGGGCATATGCCTGAGCCCCCCACTCCAATTCCACAAACGGGGCCATATTCCTTCCGGTGCCATGTTCAGCCTTGAGAGAACCGTCATATTTTGCAACCACCAGGTTTGCGATATCATCCATAAACTTTTTATACCTGTCTACTTCCGACGGAGTGGTAAAGTCCTGATTGAACATGAAGTGCAGATTGCCTGCAAGGGCATGGCCGAATATCACGGCATCGTCGTAACCGTTGTTATGGAAAACTTCCCTCAAATCCATCGTTGCATCTGCAAGCTGGCCGACAGGGAAACAGATATCCTCTATAATCGCAGTAGTTCCGCTCCTGCGCATTCCGGCAACGGTAGGAAGCGTCTCTTTCCTGATTTTCCAGAGTGCAGTCTGCTCTTTAGGATCTTTTGTAAACGAGTAAGGCACTTCTGTCTTGAACTCCTTTATTGCCGCGGAAATCTGTTCGATTTTCTTATTCAGCAGCTCATCGTCCTCTGCCGTTGTCTCGACAAGCAGGCCGCATGCGCCATCCGAAAGAGTTTTCAGTACAGAAGGTACCCCTTCCGCATTCTCTACAGAACGGAGAGCCGCACGGTCCATAAGTTCCACGGCGGAAACAGGCTGGTTTCTCAATACCTGAACAGCGCTGCATGCCTCTTTGATTGTGGGATATACGGTAAGAGCCAACCCTTTATGCCTGTGATCTATTATCGTATTATAAGTAATTGAGGCGATAAAGGCCAGCGTACCTTCCGAACCTATTATAAGATGTTTCAATATATCGAATCCATCTTTATAATCCACAAAGGCGTTTAGGCTGTAGCCTGTCGTATTTTTAATCTTGTATTTCTTTTTTATCCTCTCTCTGAGCACCTGGTCCGCATCTATCCTTGCAGCCATCTCCTCCAGTCTGCCGAGCATTTGGCCATGGCTCTTTTTAAACTCGTTACGCGAATGTTCATCCGCTGTATCCAGTACCGTTCCGTCAGAAAGGATTACCTTTATATCGGCAATGGTCTTGTATGAATTGTCTGTCGTACCGCAACACATGCCGCTGGCATTATTTGCGGCTATACCGCCGATCATCGCGGAGTCTATGGATGCGGGATCCGGCCCGATTTTCCTGCCGTATGAAGCCAGATATCTGTTTGCCATGCCTCCCCGTATGCCCGGTTGAAGGCTTATTTTAAATCCGTTATCCAAGATCTTATAACTTTTGAAACCGTGTGTGGCAATAACCAGGACAGAATCGGAAATTGCCTGTCCGCTCAATGATGTGCCGGCAGCCCTATATGTAACAGGTATATCCATCTCGTATGCGCATTTGGCTATATACCGTATCTCGTCCTCACTGACCGCACGCACTACCAACTTAGGAATCAGCCTGTAAAATGAAGCATCCGTACCGAAAGCCAAAGTACTCAGCGCATCATGCAACAATCTCTCTTTTGGAATAACCTTGTTGAGCCTCTCGTAAAAAACTTTATATTTACCGCTTATCATATCTATATCTGTTATTGTTCTATTGTATTCCTCTCAAGTGTTTTAAACAGCATTTCCAAATCGTCGGACGTTATATTCTTTGCCATAACGACATTATTCCGGTCCAAAAGATAAATCTGGGGAACATCTTTCAAAAAGTAATTCGCAAAGATAACATTACTTTTCGTATCGTCCCATAAATTTATCCATTCCAAGTCATTTTCAATTATATATTTAAGCCACTCTTCTTTCCGTTGCGCCGTATTCACTGCAATGAAGGCGCAATCCAGCCTGTCGCCATAGCGGGCCTTCAATTCGTTGAGTTTTCGGGTCGTTTCACTGCAGATTCCGCAATTGGGTTTGTAAAAATAGAGTACCTTGAAATTGCTCCTGATATCCCACAGGGCGACAGGAGAGCCTCCTTCATTTACCAGCTGCAGATTTGCAGCCGTTTCACCCAACCTGTTCATATTAAATGCCTTTACCGCCTCTTCCAGTTGCGAAATATAACGGGCATCGTCCCAAAGGGCAGAATCAGGCATTATATAATGTTCGGCCAGATATACGCTGCCCTGCTGTAACTGATAATATTCTGAATTTGCCAGATAAAGGTAAAGCTCATCCGCAATTCTTTTATAAAGTCCGATGTTTTTTCTGGATTTGCCACAAAGGGTATCGACAGTCATCTCCACAAACTCCATGCTCAATGAATCTGTCGCGAAACAGAAGTCGAACAGACGGTGCAGTTCCTCTCTCTCGGCGCCGAAATTATCCAACAATTGCTTCAGGGCGGATGCGTCGAGCTCTCTTCCCACAATAACACCGTGCCTGTCTATCAGGAAAAGTTTGGGCGTAGAAACTACACCGTACAGAATATGGTATGAACTTTCCGCTTCCGGGTCCCAGACGTTCGCCCAATTCACGAAAGGATTGTAACTGAAAAAATTGTCATTTACATATTTTTTCCATTTCTCGCGGTCCAGCCCCGTATATACGGAATAGAAATTAAGCATGTTCCTGTCATTGCCATCCATCACATCCACTATAAGAGGCGTCTGCTCCGCACAATTCAGACAGTCATCCGTATAGAAATAAAGGATAGTAAATTCTCCTCCGCCTGTAAAATCGGTCAGGCTTATCCTCATACCAGACGTATCTTCGAGATTAAGTTCCGGGGCTTTTTTCCCTATGAGCGAAGAATTGTTGAACATTACATAATTCTGCATCAGGTAGCGTTTCTGCCCGTCGGCAAGAGAGAGGGAATCATTCAGAAAGTATTTTTCGGCTATATGGCATGCAACAGCCTCTTGCCCCATTATCTTACTGTTATAAAACAGATCAAAGGCGGCTTCTGCAACAAGGGGCTTGAGATTTTCAGCAGAAGAACGGATAAGAGTATCGACTCCGGAAATTGCCTTTTTCGCACTATTATACTCTAAATCGCCGAGATGCTCCAGTACATAGCTCCTTCCGAAACGGGTATGTTCCATTCTGCCGTCAGACACCAGATCATAAATATTTCCCTTTGTGGAACTCATCTTCAAAAACTGTGAAAGAAGAGATAGACCCGTATCCTCGATGCTTTTATAATACAGGCTGTCAATCAGGCTCTGCATCTGTCCGGGCGAAGAGAGAGATTTCCAGCCATCCTTCAGAAAATTCTGGAATTCCGTAAAATATTTATTTTCAAGAGTTCCCTTCTCGTGTAACACTTTATCGGATTCTACGATGAAATTCTCCTTCACTCCATTTTCTTCAGATACGAAAAACTCGAACGACCCATTGCCGTATTTTACCGAATATTCCCCGGGGAGAAGGGAGTTTTTACCTTTAAAAACCAATATTCCGTTTTTACCGGCATCTGCAGAATCTATCCTTATCCTGTCGTTCCAATCCAGAAGTTCCAATATTGCAGAATCAGCTGCAACGCCCGTATTTACAGTTATTTTATAACCGTCTTTGGAATAGGCCGAAACAGAAACAAATAAAAATAGCGTAAAAAGCAATGATTTGGGATTCTTCATATTACTCCTTTATCTTTGAAAGATCTACCCCCTTTGGAAGGAACAGGGAGGCATCTCCTCCATGGATAAGCACATCCCTGACTACAGTAGACGATATAAAGGAATACTCCTGGCTGGCCGGGATAAAAACTGAGACGACATCGGGAAACATCTTTTTATTCGCCTGTGCTATGACACTCTCCAGCTCAAAATCCGTGGTAGTTCTCAATCCCCTGACTATATAATTGACTTTTAATTTTTTACATAAATCAATCGTCAAGTCAGGATATGTACAGATTTCAATGTTTTTCAATCCGGCAGTAGCTTCCCTGATAATCTCTATCCGCTGCGGCAGCGTAAAATAGCCGCTTCTCTCCTTTGAAGTATTATGGCCTATTGCAATATAGACTTTATCAAACAACTTCAGCGCAGATTCGAGAACATCGTAATGGCCTACGGTAAAAGGGTCGAAAGACCCGGGGAAAATAGCTTTTCGCATGGCTGCTCCTTTCAAAAATTATGTAAAATTAATATATTCAAATTATTTCGTTATATATTTCCTGCTAATCCATCTTACTATAACCATAAGTGCAAACAGAAAGTAAAGAAATTCAGAGACCCTGCCTATAATGTCTCCGTGCCTGACAAAAAAGGTAATCTTGTCATTTAGCGGCAGGTCCGCTGAAATGGCATCCTCCTTCCACCATTCAGTAGAGGCAATTATATCTCCCTTCTGATCTATGAATGCAGATATCCCCGTATTGGCACTTCTGGCTATTGCCCGTCTCGTTTCAATGGCCCTGAGGCTTGCATATGAAAGATGCTGTCTGTAACCCGGCGTGTCGCCCCACCATCCGTCATTGGTTATAATGCTCATTACATCAGCCCCGTTAAGGACATACTCCCTGTAAAAATCACCGTAAACCGATTCATAACAAATCGCGGTTCCTATCTTTACCGAATCCGTTGTGACAAATATCTCGCGTTCGGATTGCGGAGCGAAATCCCCCATTGCGCCGCCCAGGTCTATGTTGAATTTACTTACGAACTTAAAAAGCCTTTTATACGGCGTACTTTCGACCAGTACCACCAGTTTCGATTTATGGTAAAATCCATGCTTTCCGTTACTGTCGAAAAAGACGGCACTGTTGCACCTGTCGTACCAGCGTTCTCCGTCAAGATGGCGCGCAGTAGGAGTCGGACGGGCCTGCGCATTGTAAAAGGTATCTGTTACTGCTCCTATTATCAGACTCAGGCTCCTCTCTTTTGCAAAAGCGCCGAATCTGTTGAATGAACTGTTGCCGTGCGGATTGTTCTCCACAAGTGCGGCAGCTGACAAGCGGGGAGAGACAAATGTCTCCGGAGCGACGACGATACTGTTGCTGTCGCACTCCTGCATTAAATTCAAAAGAACCTTATCTTGCTGATACTGGGACTGGGAAAATTTCCGATTATAAGGGTCGATATTCGGTTGGAGAACGGTAAACTCTCTGTAACCGCTGCCGTTTGAAGGCTCGTACGGAACTACCTTGTAACTGTGGTATATTGCCAATGATATTACAACCGGCACAATATAGAGCAATGCGACGGATATCGCAGATTTTTTGAATTTCTCTCCGTTTGCAGCAAGCAAAAGCACCCTGAAAAGCAGCGTATTGATTAACAGGATCCATAGCGATCCTCCGAGTGCGCCCGTATATTCGTACCATTGCACGGATTTTACGGAGGTCGCAAATGCATTGCCCAGAACAAGCCATGGCCATGAAACATCCCAATTGAAATATGCATGCTCCCATGCCAGCCAGGCGATAATGAAAAAAAGATACGGGAGATACCCTTTCGTCAATCTTTTGAACCATCTGAACATGGCGAAGATTACGGCCATCTGTAATGCATTGAGTATCACGGCAGCCATAGCGCCGTACAAAGTAGCTTTATAAATCCAGAATGTCGTAAAAATGTTCCACAGCAGAAAGCACAGATAATATTTCACCCAAAAGAGACGCATCCTTTCCCTGGTTGCGATATGCTCTGCCGCCAGAAGCGGTATAAACGCGACAAGAGAAACCCATCCGGTACCGGGCAATAAAAATGGAAGTGAAAGCATTATGGATGACAGCAATATCAGTATCCACATTACGGGGGATGTTCTTCTGCCAAACAATCCTTTTTTTTGTTGCTCCATAACCTGCTCTTTCTTAAACCGCTTTATTTTATTACTTTTGCCCATATTCTGCAAATCACTGCAAAGATAAAAATTATACGGCACGGATATGCTTATAGCTTTGATAAAGGGATTCATTGTCGGATTGGGCGCTTCGATACCGTTGGGTCCTCTCGGAGTTCTGTGTGTACAAAAAACCATAAGCAAAGGACGCAATTCCGGTTTTTTCACCGGATTGGGTGCCTCTGTTTCAGATACGTTCTATGCAGGGATTGCACTTTTGAGTTTTGCATTCGTAGACAATTTCATCGCTGCGCACAGGTCACTGATTATGATAATCGGGGGCATTGTAATAGTATTGATAGGTCTGAAGGTCTATCTTACGAATCCCATAAAACAGATCAGGCAAAAAAACACCAACAAGAAACATCTTGAAGATTTTATCGAGGCATTGGTTATGACTATCTCCAATCCCGGAGCCATGTTCCTTATACTCGGTCTCTTTGCGGTGGTAGGCCTGCGCTCCCCCTCCGGAGGAGATGAAGTCCCCGCAATCACTACACTGTGGGGGGTTTTTCTTGGAACGGTAACATGGTGGTTTTTCCTTACCACCACAATAAACAGATTCAGGAAAAGATTCAGACTCAGGCAGCTTATGTTCATAAACCGGATAGCCGGAGTTGCAATAGCGACACTGGGAATCGTCTCGGCCTTCGACGGAATAATAAAACTTATTCTCTAAATCTCCTTTTTACCTATTGAATAATAACGGAATCCGTTATCGCGCATCTCTTCTGCGGAGTATATGTTTCTGCCATCTACGACAATCCGTCCTTTCATTGCATTCTTAAGCCTGTTCCAGTCCAGAATACGGAACTGCTTCCACTCCGTCACGAGTGCCAGAGCATCGGCCCCTTTTACCGCATCATATTGATTTTCGGAATATTCTATGCTATCCCCAAGGTATCTTTTTTTAGATTCGTCCATGGCGACCGGGTCATATGCCACCACTTTAGCGCCGGATTCCAGCAACAATTTTATTATGACCACCGACGGGGCCTCGCGCATATCGTCCGTTTCCGGCTTGAATGAAAGCCCCCATACCGCGATGCGCCTGCCCTCCAGATTACCGCCGAACGCCTTTTGCAGTTTTTCGAAAACGATTCTTTTCTGAAGTTGGTTGACATGTTCTACAGATGATATAACCTCCATCTTTATACCATGCTCCTCCCCTGTCTTGACCAGCGCCTTTACATCCTTCGGAAAACATGAACCGCCATATCCGCAACCCGGATAGAGGAACTTGCTGCCGATTCTGCTGTCAGATGCTATACCGGCCCTTACCCTGTCTATATTCGCTCCGGTCGCCTCACAGAGACGGGCCATCTCATTCATAAAACTTATGCGGGTCGCCAACATCGCATTTGCAGCATACTTGGTCATCTCTGCAGAAAGGATATCCATCATAATAACCCTGTAATTATTAAGTTGGAACGGACGGTACATTCTCTCCATCAACTCTTTTGCCCTTGGAGAATCCACCCCTATCACAATCCTGTCGGGGCTCATGAAATCCTTTATGGCTGAACCCTCCTTCAGAAATTCGGGATTTGAAGCCACATCGAACGGAATATCCTCACCGCGCGCAAGCAATTCCGACTTGACAGCCTCCCTTACCTTATCAGCTGTGCCTATCGGTACGGTACTTTTTGTCACCAGCAGGGTATATTTCCTTATAAGTTTGCCAAAGGTATGGGCGACTTCCAGCACATACTGCAAATCGGCGCTTCCGTCCTCACCCGGAGGTGTCCCTACTGCAATAAATACTGCATCGCATTTATCTATGCAACTTGCCAGGGATGTGGAGAAGGCAAGCCTTCCGTTTGCAGTATTTTTCTTCACAATCTCCTCCAGCCCGGGTTCATATATCGGAATCACCCCATTGCAAAGGTCCTCTATCTTCTTGGAATCAATATCGATACAGGTCACGTTTATTCCCATTTCCGAAAAACATGAACCCGACACCAAACCTACATATCCGGTTCCTACTATAGCAATATTCATAAAATCTTATCTTTGATGCAACATTTCCTGCAATACCCTCATCTATAGACAGGGTATAAGTCTGCCTTTTAATATCAAGGCATAAATAGCTAACAAAAGCTATGCCCAAAGGTAGAAATTTATTGTCAAAAAACTCTATCTTTGCAAGAGGTTAACCGGGGATGTTTTGGTTTTGACATCGGATTAATTGCCGGGTAAGCATGCCGAGCGTTGTGAGTATGGCTCGCTAATCCTAACTTTCAAGCCTATAAATGGCGAAAACAACTATGCACTCGCTGCGTAATAAACCAAGTTTATTCGCTTAATCCACTACGCCAAGGCTGCGTCAGGGACGAGTATCCTTCTGCACTTTATACCTGTTATGTGCAGTAAACAGGGTATCATTCAAACGGGTTGCACGCGTCCACTCCTCTAAGACGCGCCAAGATCCAGAGGATACGGTCCGGGTGGCTTGCCTGTAAGCAGCCCTCTCCTGACAACCAAGAACAGGCTAAGCATGTAGAAAGCTCTGCAGTGGTTCGCTTGGACGGCGGTTCGAGTCCGCCCATCTCCACAAAAAAAAGGTCGCATACGCGGCCTTTTTTTGTGGAGACACCCTCCCTTTTTAACCCCCGCTGCCGCTCGGCAGCACCCCATCGGGGTTATACGCGACATCCGTCGCGGGCCTTGCGGCCTTACTAACGGTCGCAATACGCGGCTTTTTTTTTGTGGAGATACCCTCTCTTTTCAACCCCCGCTGCCATTGGCAGCACCCCGCTGGGGTTATACGCGACATCCGTCGCGGGCCTTGCGGCCTTGCTAACGGTCGCATACGCGGCTTTTTTTGTGGAGACACCCTCCCTTTTCAAACCCCGCTGCCATTGGCAGCACCCCATCGGGGTTATACGCGACATCCGTCGCGGGCCTTGCGGCCTTACTAACGGTCGCAATACGCGGCCTTTACTCCATCTCTACGTCTACAGTTACGGAACGCAGCGCATCCGGCTCCTCCTTTTTGGGATAGACAATCCTTGCATGGTAGATTTCGCCCAAATGCTTTTTAAAGACATCCTTGATAATGTTTATCTCCCTGATTGAAATATCAGCCATTGCGAGTTGCGAATCAGAGATTCTCTGACTCAATATTCTGTCTACCAGTTCCGATATGCTCTCTTTCGAATAATCCTTCAATGAACGCGAGGCAGCCTCTACGGCATCTGCCATCATCACCGTAACCTGCTCGCAGGTAGTAGGCAAAGTTCCCTTATATGTAAACTTGTCTATCTGCGAAGGGTCTCCTCCGTCGTTACAATACTTGTTGTAAAAATAGAGAGTCTGCGATTGTCCGTGATGGGATGTTATAAAATCTATGACCATTTGCGGCAAATGATACTTCTTTGCCAGCTCCGCACCGTCGGGCACATGCTTTATTATCATCTGCGCGCTCTCTATGGGAGAAAGCGTAGCATGATAGTGGATTCCCGGAGCCTCGTTTTCTATAAAACATTGCGGATTGTTCATTTTCCCCACATCGTGGTAAAGCGCTCCGACCTTGACCAAAGTCGCATTGCCATGTATCGCCGCAACAGCCCTTTCGGCCAGATTTGCAACCTGAAGCGAATGTTGGAACGTTCCCGGAGCCTTTTTTGCCAGTTCCTGAAGCAAAGGACTGTTCGTATCCGACAAATCCCTCAGCGTAGATATGGAGACAAGCATGAATATCTTTTCCAACAGATATACCAAAGGATAGGTCGCCACAATGAACAATGCGTTCAGGAAGAGATAGAGAGCGGTAATATCGAAGCCGGCCATCCCTTCGGACTCAACGAGCCTGAATGCTATTTCCACCACTATCATGGCTATATATATCATTAGTGCATTCATGAACTGCAGCCAGCCCCTGTTCAGGAATTTAAATGAGATTATGGCAATCCAGCCTGCAAAGAGATTGAGCCAGAAAAGTTTCATCCCGTTCTCGTCTATAATCAGCAACGGCAGTATCATCAGGGTATAGATAGGAAATATAATCTTTGACCTGAAAAAGGCCATCATATAGAGCGCAAATACCGAATAGGGTATGAAAAACATGTAAAGGGAGGAAATATTATGTACAACGGCAGTTATCGCAAAAGCGAAAACCATCAGAAAGAGTATGAAATAAAACTCGTTAAGCCGGTCGAACAAAGATGTATCTATTAGATAAACGGCAATAAAGAGTGAAAGCAATATGGCCAAAAGAAATATCGCATGAGCCAGAATGAGCTCCCACTTGCTGCCGGAATAACCCATATTGAGCAGATACTCTGCCTTATAGGAATCCAGAATCTGCTCTATTTCGGCGGTTACAATCTCGCCGTTGGAGACTATCAGCTGGCCTGTATAAATCATTCCTTTTGTAGGCGAAATATAATCCACGGCATCCTTGTGAAGCATCTCGGTTGTCGCCCTGTCGTAAAATAGATTAGGCTCTATGATATTTTCGATATCCAGCCGTTGAAGCAGCGAATCCGCATTCAGCCCCGGAAATACCGAACGCAAATTGGCCTCTATGTATCTATATGCCTTGGGCTGGTCGTAAACATAAGATTCCAACACTTCCGAATTGCTGTTTGAGCGCTGCAGGAATATAAGATCCAATTCATTGAAAGCCACGTTATTTTCATCATCCGTATTACTTCTGACAGGCATTACGCCCTTCTGATAAACGGATTTCAAATCATCGGAAATTATCCCGATTATACTGTCGGAAACAGTATTCCTGTTCGCCGAGATGGAAAGACGGTGCAAAACCCTGTTCAGTACAGACTCGTCATAGTTGTAATACGGTATCACTTTTGATGCCACCAGATTCCTCTCTTCAGTCAGTTCCGCAGGCGTTTTAAGCAGAGGAAAATCCATAGGCGCCGTCAATGTCTCATATAGCCATGCCCTTCCGCGCTGATAATCATATTTGAACTTTCCTTCATTCGGAAAGATGAACATCATTACCGCAAATGCCAGAACAAGCCCCAAATAGACGGCTTTGCTCGTCAGTATTTTCTTTGTATTGAGTAGTTCGCGCTTTTCCATAAATACAAAAATACAAACTATTTCTTAAACCATTTTAAGTCCTACGACAGAAACTATAAGTGTAATTATAAAAAAGATACGGGCAAACGATACCGGTTCATGAAAAAAGAAGATCCCCAAAAGCACCGTTCCCACCGCACCGATTCCTGTCCACACCGGATATGCAGTACTTATCGGAAGCGTCTGGACAGCCTTGGCCAACAGCACCATACTGATTATAAGACATATTATGAACCCGGCACCCCACAAATAATACTCTGTTCCGCTGCACTCCTTCATTTTACCCAGACAGAAGGCGAATCCCGATTCGAAACAGCCCGCAATAATTAAAATAATCCAATTCATAATTCAAAATCCGACAGTTAAAAGTTACGCAAAATTAGAAGAAAAATAGTACTTTTGCAGGCAAAACAGAGAGAATTATGAGATTTGCTTCATTCAGCAGGATGCTTGCAGCCCTGACCATTTTCACGGTAACACTCTCATGCAGAGGATTTGCAAAAGAGTTAATCGTAATAGAATCCGAAAATCTGAAATGTAATGATTCGGTATTGGTGTTCACACCGAGAGCCGAAAACGGATTGGAAATCGAACCCGTCGCCAACCTTTTTCTGTTTCACGGCTGGGGAGGTTGCTACAGCAACTGGAGCGACAAATATGACCTGCAGCAGATAAGCGACAGGACAGGTTTCAGAATAATCTGCCCGGACGGTTTCTACAACAGCTGGTACCTGAACAACAGCGACTCGTCCAAGATGCAATGGCGTGACTTTTTCCACAAAGAGCTCTACCCCCTGATGCAGGAAAAGTATGGCATAAAGCCGGAAAGCACATTCATAACAGGGCTCAGCATGGGAGGGCATGGAGCGGTCAATATATTCATAGACAACCCCGACAAATTCAGGGCTTGCGGCAGCATGAGCGGCGTGCTGAATCTCCAGCTCACAAACCTGAAAGACAAAGAGATAAAAAAGATTGTAGGAGACCGGACAGAGAGATATGACAGTGAAAGCGCTGTCGTGAGGATAGCGTCTGTTGCGGAAAAGCTGAAAAGGGAGAACAAGCCCATTATAGTAACCTGCGGTTACAGTGATGTCTACTCCGTCTGCTCGGAAGAATTTTCAGACAAGTGCAGGGAACTGTCGGTGCCCCATATTCTGATGCTTTCTCCCGGAGTCCACTCATGGGCATACTGGGGCTTTGCACTTGAAGAGCATCTGTTTCTCTTCAACAAGATATTGAAAGGCGAAAATCTCGGATATTAAGCCTCGCCGAGGAGAGCGATATCTATTTTCATCAATCCTTCCATACTGCTTACGCTGAAACGCAAAGGTCCGAGTCCCCTTTTATACCATATTGTAAAATAGAGTTTCTGAGGAGAGTTGAGCAGGATGATTTCAGATTCATTTGTAACCTTCATTGCATTGGACTTTCCATATGGAACTTCTACAGGCTCGGAAGGATGAACAACAATCTCACCGAGGCTGACATCCATTGTCACAGCCATATTTTCCATCGTTCCCAAAAGTTTTACAGACGAGCCTTCATATCTATCTCCGGGTGCTGTTATTTTAGGGAATGCTACTTCGCCCCCATCTTCCGTCTGCCTCAAACCCGAAATATTGGGCAGCAGGAATGCAATAATATCTTTGGCACCGATAAGATAATATTCCGCACTGTCGCGATAGGTTATCGATGAAGAGGAATATTCCAAAGTCAAAAGGGAATCTTCATAAAACACGATATCACATACCGGTGTGCCGCCTCTTCTCTCCGAAGCAAGGGAAAAATAAAACTCTCCGTTACCCATGGGAGATGTATACTCCACCCCGTAAAGCAGCTTTTTTCCGAATACGGGCGCGAGAAACTCCAACTGCGCCCTGAGGGGAAGAGCGGCGATTGCCATAAGCAGAAATGAAAAAATCCTTTTCATAACGTCAATACTCCTCCAGGGCATAATCTACAGCCATGTTTATCAACTTATTATATCTACAGCAACTTTTAAAGCGCCCATTTACATACTCCAACAGCCTGTCATTGCCACCGAAAAGGAACTTCTCCCCTATCGGCATAAAGAGCCCGAACTCTTTCTGCCTGATCAGTTCGTTCCATTCCTGTCTTACATCGTTGAAACCCTGAGGCAGTTTTTTCAGCACATCGCCATCAAGGTTAAAGCCTTTCGCCAGGGCCACGGCATCGAGAAAGGTATCTCCGTTCACATAGATCTCGTCCCGTATGCTTTTTACGATTTTCGGGTCGGGGCGGTAAAGCCCTGCGGCCAGAAGCGAGCCTCCGAGAAAACCGTTTCCCTCTTCCCAGACCGGCTCTATATGAAAATAGTAGCCTGCATATTGCGATTTTTTGCCGCCTTTGCAGATATAGGCACCCATATGGGTTTTATAAGGCGATTTGTCTTTGGAAAAACGTATGTCCCGGTAAATTCTATAGGTGCAATCCTTCAATGCAAGGGCAGAATCGCTTATGTCGCTGTCCCACTGCTCTATTTTTTTTATCAGAGCTGCTGCAAAATCATTGAATATTGCCTGAACATGCAAATATTCAGCCTTATGTGCATTGAACCATTCCCGGTTGTTGTTCTCCTTCAGTCTACACAGAAAATCATATACGCGTCTCATTTCGCTCCATTTATCCTTTCAAACGATAGCCAAAATTACAAATAAATTGTATTTTTACGGATTGTTTTTGAAAAATGAGCGGTTTTAACATATTCCTTGCAATAATGGCCGGCATTGCGGTAATCGTATTCTTTACGCTATACCATATAACGGCCGGATACGGCAAATTCGTCACGGGGAAGTGGGGAATCACAGTCAATAATAAACTGGGATGGGTATTGATGGAGTCTCCGGTATTCATACTCATGACCATACTATGGATATGCAGCGACAGGGCCCTCCAGCCTGCCATACTTGTAATTTTCATACTTTTCCAGCTGCACTACTTCCAGCGTTCATTCATCTTTCCCCTGATTTTAAAGGGGAAAGGCAGGATGCCTGTAACGATAGTGGCAATGGGGGCACTTTTCAACATGCTCAACGCCGCAATGCAGGGAGGCTGGCTCTTTTATATTTCAGAACCCGACAGGTATGGCATACAGTGGCTCTGCACGCCGCAATTTATTTGCGGAACAATAATATTTCTCGCCGGGATGGCCATAAACATCCATTCCGACAGCGTCATAAGGCATCTCAGGAAAGATCCGGCCGATACCGGACATTATCTTCCCGACAAAGGGTTGTACAGATATGTAACCTCTGCGAACTATTTCGGGGAATTCATGGAGTGGTGCGGATTCGCACTGCTGACATGGAGCTGGGCCGGCGCGGTCTTCGCACTCTGGACCTTTGCCAACCTCGTCCCGCGCAGCGACACCATATATAAAAGATATAAAACCGAATTCAAGGAACAGATGCAGAATAAAAAACTCAAACGCATCTTCCCGTACATATATTGACCATGGAATCGAAACTTTTCACACCAGGCAAAATAGGCCCGCTTACCATAAGGAACAGGACAATACGCTCTGCTGCGTTTGAAAACATGGCATACGGGAACAGCCCTTCCGAAACGCTCTTCAACTACCATACGAGCGTTGCTGCCGGAGGAGTGGGAATGACAACCGTTGCATACGCTTCTGTAACGCAAAGCGGACTTTCGTTTGCAAACCAGCTCTGGCTCAGGCCCGAGATTATACCGGAATTGAGAAGGCTCACTGATGCAATCCATAAAGAGGGGGCGGCAGCCTCAATCCAGATAGGCCACTGCGGCAACATGAGCCACAGAGGCATAACCAAGTGCACCCCCGTATCTGCCTCCACCGGATTCAACCTCTACTCCCCCACTTTCCACAGAGGGCTTACTGAACCGGAAATTCTTGAGATGGCCAAAGAGTTCGGCAACGGGGTAAGGCTTGCAAGGGAGGCCGGATTCGACTGTGTG
Organism: uncultured Bacteroidales bacterium; assembly: GCA_944325445.1. Classification (GTDB taxonomy): domain Bacteria; phylum Bacteroidota; class Bacteroidia; order Bacteroidales; family UBA932; genus Egerieousia. Next base: position 30,692 of record CALVAG010000007.1, read on the forward strand.
GAGGTACATGCCGGCCACGGTTATCTGATAAGCCAGTTCCTTTCGCCATACACAAACAGAAGAAAAGACAAATATGGCGGGCCCCTTGAAAACAGGATGAATTTCATGCGGCTCTGCATGGAGCAGGTCATGGAGGCCGCCGGGGATGATATGGCAGTTGTGGCAAAGACCAACATGAGCGACGGGTTCAAGGGCGGCAACGGCATAGAAGAAGGGCTTGTCATTGCCAAAGAACTTAAAAAGTGCGGAGTCCACGGTCTGGTGCTCAGCGGAGGCTTTGTGAGCAAGGCTCCGATGTATGTAATGAGAGGGGCGATGCCTATAAAAACGCTGACCCACTATATGAACACCTGGTGGCTGAAGTATGGAGTGAAGATGGCGGGAAAATATATGATTCCGACTGTTCCATTCAAGGAGGCCTACTTTCTGGAAGATGCGCTCAAGTTCAGGGAGGCGATTCCCGACTTGCCGTTAATCTATGTCGGAGGGCTTGTTGCAAGAGATAAGATAGATATGGTGCTCGACAGCGGTTTTGAATTCGTACAGATGGGCAGGGCGCTTCTCAACGACCCCTCTTTTGTGAACAAACTGAAAGACGGCGAGTGCGAAAGATGCAACTGCGGCCACTCCAACTACTGCATAGGCCGCATGTACACCGTTGAGATGGCTTGTCACAGGAATCTGACTGAAAAACTGCCACGCAGATTGGAAAAGGAGATTGACAGACTTGAAAAAAGGTGGAGTAAATAGCATGGAGCTCAAGAGAGGTGAAATGGCTGTCGCGCTCGTTACCGGGGCAAGTTCCGGCATAGGATTCCATTATGCCCAGGAACTTTCCAAAAGAGGATACAGCGTGCTTATGGTAAGCAACCAGAAAAAAGAGCTCTCCGAAAAGGCCATGGTAATATTCCAGAATACCGGTGCGATTTATCTTGAACCCGATGCTTTAGGAAATTTCACGGGAAATGAAAAGTGGGTTTCAACGCATTATGCAGACCTCTCCAGAGAAGAGGCGGCTCAGGAGCTATTCGATTTCTGCAACGGTGAAGGGCTGGAAGTGGAGATATTGGTAAACAATGCGGGCATCTTCATTTTCAACGATATCGCAGATTGCAGCACGCAACGGATAGACCTGATTCTCAAACTGCATGTCTATACTGTCACCATGCTCTGCAGGCTGTTCGGAGAAAAGATGGCCGAAAGAGGGCACGGATATATCCTCAACATGTCTTCACTTGCCGCCCATACTCCATTCCCGGGGATATCACTCTACTCTGCGACGAAAAGCTATCTCAGGAACATGAGCATGGCCCTAAGGCTGGAACTTAAGGAAAAAGGAGTCAATGTACTCACCGTTTCGCCCGGTGCCGTAGCTACAGACCTCTATTCCCTGCCGCAAAACCTGCAGAGGCTGGGCGTAAGGATAAAAGTCATATACAGGCCGGAAAAACTTGCCCAAAAGGCTTTAGAAAAGCTCTTCAAGGGAAGGAGAGAATTTGTTCCGGGCTTTGTAAACCGTTTTTTCAAACCATTATACGCTCTTCTTCCGGAAAGCGTAAGGCTGTGGATAAGGGAAAAGACCGCATCATTCAAAAAATAGAGGCATCATGGAAAGGCATGTCGTAATAACCGGAGCGAGCGGAGGAATCGGCAAAGTGGTGCTAAAGCATCTTCTCGAAAACGGATATACAGTCTATGCCGCCTGCAGGGACTCTTCCAGACTGAAAGAGTTTTTGGATTATATGCCTGATTCCCTGCATCCCATAACACTCGACATGGAGTCCCTTGCCTGCGTCGGAGAATTCTGCTCCGAGGTGATAGAAAAACTGTCGGGATGCCGTATAGAGATGCTCATAAACAATGCAGGAATGATTGCTCCTGTTGTGGAAAGCACCGCAGACGGCTATGAACGCTCTCTTCAGGTAAACTACATCGCCCCCAAACTTATAACCGAAAGGCTTGCACCGCATATAGCCCCGGGCGGAAAGGTCATAAACACCCTTTCATGCACCATCAACAACGGCGACTTCATTCAAATGGAGAAACATCCTCCCGGGCAGAGCATCAGGGAAAGTACAATCTCCAGCCTGAAACATTACAGCGACGCAAAATACATGATGGCGCTTTACACCGTGAATTTTGCGCAGGCCCATAAGGAGATAACCGTATGTGCGGCGGACCCTGGAATCGTAAATACCGGAATAATTACAATGCACCGCTGGTATGATCCGCTGGCCGACATATTTTTCAGGCCCTTCATAAAAAGCCCTGCCCGTGGAGCGCGCCCTATAATCAACGCCATTGAGTTTACAGGCACTGGCGAAAACGGCAAAATACTGTTTTTCAAAGGAAACAGAATAACCGGACTGGGCAGGAAGTTCCTGGCAGCAGCAGAAAGGGAAAAAGAGATAACCATATTATAAACGAAATATTATGAAAAAGTTTTTAATTGCTCTCGCCACATTGTTGGCAGTATGCAATGCGCAGGCTCAGGACAGTCTGAAAATCGGCTCGGAAGAGCCTCAAATGGAAGATGTGCTCACACTGCTGGATGCAATGGACATCTACATATACAGATTCAATGCAGAGGAGTTTCTAAAACATAAGTACAATGTCTCCTTTTTTGTAGACGAATATATGGATGGAGTGAAAAAGGAGCGCACAAATACCCTTCACATGGGTGCCAATATACAGTCTGTAAAGATCTATCCGCAGGAACAATGGGATGCGGCAAGAAAAGAGCATGGCCTTGGACCAGACGAAGATGATTTTGTACGTATAAAGACTATCTCGATTATAGTACGCAAAAATTCAGATACCACCGCCATGGCGACTTTTGCCAGTCCAGATGCGGGAAGAATGGGAGTAAGCTTGGAACAATACCCTGCCGGCCCCGACAGCGTCTATTTCTACAGTTCCCGCCCGTTCACCCTGGAGGCAGTGCCTGATACCGGCGCTGTAGAGATTCCCCTTGTCCTCTACGGCTCGGGATGGTATGACGAAAGATACAATATTGTCCGCTTCTGCGGAGAGAGCCGCATAGATCCGCAACTGAAAGCGGATATTCTCAAAAACCTGCCTCATTACTACATTCTTGGCGTAACGTTTACACCTAAAGAGGAGAAGTAGGCAAAAAGTTGCGCTATATTCCCGGTCTGCTTCTCGAACGATGAAGTATTCTTGACAGCAACATGGTCTGGATTCTCAAAAATCTGAAAGACGGAAGCATTCAAAGAGCGGAAGGATAAGTTCCGTCAAAACGGTAAAAATTTACGTTTTTACATATTTCATTACGGTAAACAATAATATCTTGCAGGGAAGCGGAGTATCGCGGTTACACATGCCAGTCAAATGATTATCATCATATTTGCATATAGCAATGATAAGGTTATGACAAAGATGGTGATTTTTTATCACTGATTAGTTACATAACAGAAATATACTGGAATTTATAGGCATTTAGGAAAAAGTTTATAATTCCAGCTTTAATTATGGCGAATTCGCCACAATTAGAAACCAATCAGGACTCAATAGTTTTAAAATTAATAATGATGAAAACTTTGAAAATAATGCTGATGATGCTTCTTGCAGCGGCGGCGCTCTCTTGCGAGAAGTCTGGGCCGGAGAATCCTCCCGTTCCGGAAGTCAATACATTGGGTGTGGACAAGACTGAAATTTCATTGTGCTATCTGGAGCGCGACACCATAAATGTCCCCGAAGTGGATGCGGGGAGTGTGCAATGGGGTATAGCGGAAGGCGGAGATGGGATAATTACGCTGCTTGGAAATGTCGTTGTAGGCCGCAGAAAGGGCGAAGCGACCGTTGTAGCTTCATATAACGGAGAGGCTGCAGCGATAAAGGTGACGGTTACGACGGAAAATTATATACCAGTGGAAAAACTCATTTGGGAGATAAACGGCCAGAGAGTAGAGAGCATGGACGACGAAAGCCTTGTTCCTACTGTAGGGAAACCGTTTTACTACCCTCCTGCAGGGCCGATATATCCTACATTCGCAAATGACGATGTATTCAGAATTGTAGAAGGCGAGAGAATGGATGCGAAGTTCATAGGTTATGAGCCGTCCGATGCCTCATGCCCTATACTCTCCAAAGTCGATGATACAAGTTATTCATGGTATCGAATCCCGGATATAAAGGAACAGAGCGGCAATTTAAATGATTTGGAAGATTTTTCTTCCACTCCTCAAATAATACATCGACATATAGACTTATGGGCAGTAAAACGAAATGTACAATTTAGATAGTAGTAGATAGGTGGTATATTTAACAAGAATTCAGTTGGTTATAGAGGTATTTGGATATATTGCATTATAAAACGAAATGTACAATTTGGTTTACATTGCTTTACATTTGGTTTACATTTTGGCCGCAAATGCGGCTTTTTTTGTACACATAAGTTTACACGCCATTTAGGATTGCATAAATTTCGGCACTACATATTGAAATTCACCCAATATATCGCGTTGCAAGACATCGTAGGGCATATTTCTAATTTTATAGCACTCGCCAAAATTACGCGGTTGTGGGCCGTTTTTAAGGGTGTTTAATATGTTTCCTAATAAGGTGATTTAAATAATACGCATTATTTAAATTGTGATGAAAAAACAATTGGGTCTGCAAATGGGTCTGCATTGGGTCTGCAAATGGATACCATTTTTAAGCGTGTTGGAGGGGGTATATTACCATTTAACCCCCCTTTAACCCCCTGATTTTTCACGATAGACCCCCCTTTATTCCACGTATTTTTAATGTAAAAAAACGCAAAAAATACACGGTAGAGGGTGCTATAAGGCACTTTTTATCGTAAAATTGCTTTTGGATTGGGTGTAAAAAAAAAGAAAAAACAAAAATTGCACGATTTAAATGCCATTTAAGGCATAATAAAAATGTTATTGAATGTCATTTTCTATGTATATAGGTCCTGAAGATTGCTCTTTGATGACGCAACCCATGACAAGGAATAGCCTGCGTATTTTCTTAAGTGGAATTGTAACCGGCTCATGGATGAGGTGCCCATCAGGGTAGGTATCTGTATTGGTAGAGTAAGCGGTAACTACGGAAGAATCACTTCCTCGTTGAAGTTTTTTGGTGATGCGAAATTCTTCTGTCTCAATGCAGTAATTTCTTCCCCATACAACTTGTGAAATATCTCGCACTTCCTTAATGACGATAATACATCCGGACGGATATTCCCGCATGGAATCTCCGTAATGTCTTATGGCCGCGGTAGCGCCTATAAACCAGTCTCCGGCATCTATATAGCGAGACGACGGCATTACTCCATCCAATGACGCCGATACGCTGTTTATACCCCCTATACTTGACACATCTTCGTACATAGGTATTGAATTCGGAGCCTTGTCGGATCTGCCGGCATCGCGAAGCATTTCGCCTTCACCTGTTAGAAGCCAATCTGGATTTATCTGAGGAAAATTATCTATAATAGCGGTAATCCATTTTGATTGAATATCTGTTCTATTAGCAATAGCCTTACGAATAAGGCCATTGCTGGCACCAATTTTCTGTTCAAACGCTCTTACAGACATCCCATTTTTCTCGATAAATTCATTAATCCTATGTATCATTTCAAAAATTATTAGGATTATTTTCTCAATATTTTTCTTTATTGAGAAAATTATCTATATATTTGCTGTGTCTTTACAAAGGTAAAGCGGATGTAAAGTTAAAAATTATTCAGATATGAGGGAAATATTAACAAAAACCGGCGATGTTAAGGAACTGATGAAAATCTTTGGCGTGTCAAAGCCTACAGTTATCAATGCCTTAAAATATAGGACTTATTCGCAGCTTGCATGCCGTATCAGGCGTGTTGCCCTGGCGCGTGGGGGCGCAGTAATAGGAGTTAAAACCGATGATACTGTCAGATTATGAGGAGAAACATTTTAGAGGCGATAGTCTACAGGAATAATCCGGTAAGGGTACAGGTTATTAACGGGAAACCATGGTTCGCCGCCAAAGATATTTGTGATATTCTTGAAATTTCGAACCCAAGAAAAGCGGTGGCCGCTTTGGAGAGTGATGAAAAGAGTACAGCTATTATTAACACACCTGGCGGGAAGCAGTCACTTAATATAATTAATGAGTCGGGCATGTATGCCCTAATCCTCCGATCGCGTAAGCCTGCAGCCCGTACATTCAGAAAATGGATAGCCACGGAGGTCCTTCCATCTATCTACAAGTATAAGACCAGAGTATCTTGACGCGCGAAATAACCTATGAAAAAAATATATTACATCAATACCGTGTTCTGGCTGCTTCTATGCTCAGCCATTATGCTTGCAAGTTACATAAAGTGGAGCGGACAAGGGAATTATACCATCTGCAGTTTCATGTGTTCCATTGTTTTTCACGGCGGGTTTTGCCTGTTGGGTTGGATGACGTCCAATGACATTATCAGAGCATCAAGGCACCGTAAACATTAGTAAATAATATATGGCAGAAGTAATTAACAACAGGGTTGCGGTGGGCCTTCAGGAACTTGACGGCATTGTGAGGTATAAGACTCTCATGAGCCTTGCCCACCGCGGACAGGCGGAGATTGCCCGCAGAGGGTGCCGCGGTACTTCCGCCATGTATTATGTAGACTCCTTGCCGTACAGTTACCGTTGCGAAGTATACCGAAGATATCCGGATCTCAATGCCCAGGCAAAAGCGAGACCATTTATTGACAGTGTAGAGCCCGACGGTGCCGCAATCAACTATTACGAGGAATATACCTTTTCCGACGGAACGAACCTGCCTCCGGACAAGATAGATGAGTATTCCAATAATGCCGCTGTTCTCAATGCCTTCAGGTCATGGCTGGAACGTAGCAATTCCCTACGAAAAAAGACATCGCATGCACAGGTGCGAAAGGGCGAGTTCTGGGCCGCAGCGGCTGAGGCGTTGCCACGTATCGCAGACCGGTTTCCCAATACCTTGCCTCTCAATCCGCGCAGGCTGCAGGAGAAGTATAATGAATATATCCGTGACGGCTACATAGCACTTATCTCCGGCAAGCACAAGAACAGCAACGCCTCCAAGATAGACACTGAAGAGAAGAAGGCCGTCATTTGTGCGTTGTGCGCCATTCCGAATGGTTTCGACAACGAGTTTATTGCACTGCAGTATAATGATGTCGCAAAGAAGTTCGGTTGGAATGAGGTTACTGCAGGGACTATTGCAAAGTATAGAAAAGAAAACGGTCTCCTTATCGAGCACGCCCGTCATGGCGGCACTCACTTCTCCAACAATCATGCGATGCAGGTGCGCCGTAGCAGGCCGACAGCCGCCATGCTGCTGTGGTCTCTGGACGGCTGGGATGCAGAACTCTATTACCAAAAGCGCAACGCTAAAGGGGCTCAGGTATATACGGGCCGTATGGTTTTAGAGGTAGTACTTGACCCCTGTTGCGATTACCCTATAGGATATGCCATAGGCGAGCGTGAGGATGCGCACCTCATAACAGAAGCCCTGCGCAATGCCGCCAATCACACTAAAGAACTGTTTGGCTCAAGGTACAGGACCTGCCAGTTGCAGAGCGACCATTTTGCACTCAAGAGCATGACCCCGTACTATTCCGCTATTGCGGATAAGGTTACAACGGCAAGAGTCAAGAACGCCAAAACCAAACCCGTCGAGCGTTACTTCCGTTACCTGAACGAGACCTATTGCAAGACACAATCCAACTGGAGCGGCTACGGCATCACTGCCGTCAAGGAACACCAGCCGAGCGCCGAGTTTCATAATCTAATAAAGAGAAACTTTCCGGACGAGCAGGAGGTGGTACGCCAGCTTGAGGCAATCATTGCCATGGAGAGAGAGAAGAAGCGTACCGACTATCTGCGTATGTGGGAGGCCACCCCTGAGGAGCGTCGTCTGCCCTTGTCCGATGAAAAGTTCCTCCTCAGGTTCGGCAAGAGCACCGGTTACAGCAATGTTCTCGAAGGTGCGGGCCTGCGTCCCAGGATCTGCGGGCACAAGCACACATACGACTCTTTCGATGTCCGCTTCCGTGAGGCGTCGTGGATGAAATGGGAGGTACTGTACGATGAGAGCGATTTGTCTCAGGTGCTTGCCGTCAGTGAAGATGGTACACGCCGTTTCATGTTGGAGGAGAAGTACACCCAGCCCATGGCGCTTGCCGAGAGGAAGGAGGGCGATGCCGAGCAGCTGGCCAGGATACAGAGGTTCAACGAAGCACTCAATGAGCGGCACAAGTTGCAGTTCGCCACTCTGGCGGCCCACGCCACCTCGCTGCTTGGCGGCAAGTGCTATACCGAGCTTGAGAATCCGGATGCCAATAATGACCTGGCCAAGGCGCTCATCACAGACAGCAAGGGGCAGCACAAGATTAACAGGGCAAAGTCCAGACGCAGGGCGTTGGATGCGGCCGTAGATGCGGATTATGAGGATATAGCCCCCAAGAAGGCGGAGATTGAGATAGTAAGGGAATACCCGCCTGCAGGGGAAGAGAGAGTAAACACATTCGATTTATACTAAATACTAAAACTTATGAGACAGACAGAAAAACAACAGATTGCAGCGGCCCTCAAGGAGTACTGCGAGCTGAAGGGTTCGCAGAATGCTGCGGCGGCCTCATTACGAGGGGTAAGCAGTGCCACAATATCGCAGATGCTTAACAACAACTGGGAGCTCATACGCGATGAGATGTGGCGTAACGTGGCCTCACAGATAGGCTATTCGCGCAAGCAATGGGTGATAGTCCGTACGCGCGGCTTCAGGCGCATGACAGATATACTGGCTGATGCCAGGGAGAACGCTCTGGTCTTTGCCGTTACGGGCGAGGCCGGATGCGGCAAGAGTGAGAGCATCAAGAATTTCGCAAAGGGTAACAGGAATGTCTATCATCTGTGCTGTTGTGAGTACTGGAGCAGGCGTGATTTCATGGAGGAGATGCTTGCGCAGTTGGCCGTACAGCCTACGGGATACTCCCTGAGTAACATGATGAAGGAGATAATCACTACGGTCAAGAGGCGCGAAACACCACTTATCATTCTTGACGAGGCGGACAAACTCCCCGACAGGGTGCTCAAGTTCTTCATTACCTTATATAACGACCTTGAAGACAGGTGCGGGCTCGTGCTCTGCGCCACAAATTTCCTTGAGAAGCGTATCCGCAGGGGTGTTGCCGTTAACAGGATGGGGTATAACGAGATATTCTCCCGTATTGGCCGAAAGTTCGTTCCCATAGACCAGGTCAATGCGGAGGATATAGAGGCTGTCTGCAGGGCCAATGGCGTTGACAGCGAGTCGGCAATCAATAGAATCATAGATGAATGCGACTGGGACCTCAGGCGGGTTCGCAGGCTCGTTCATGCAGACAGGATGCGCAGGGAGGCATAATGAGACGGTTGCTGAGCAATAGGAATGTAGGGAATGCCGTTTTTGATGTGGCGGATTTTCAGGGCGAATGGCTCGCGAGCTTCGGGCGTCCCGAGCTGAAGGGTGTATGGACCATTTATGGTACTTCCGGCAGCGGCAAGACAACTTTTGCATTGATGCTATGCAAGTATCTGGCCTCATTCCGCAGGACCATGTATGATTCGCTTGAGCAAGGGTTGAGCCGCTCGATGCAGATAGCATGGAACCGTACCGGCATGAAGGAGGCAGGCCGGGCGATAGTGTTCGGGGACCGTGTGACCCTGCCGGAGCTTGTGGCAAGGCTAAAGAAACCGAAAAGTCCTCATGTGGTTCTGGTTGACTCGGTCACTGCCCTGCATGGGTTTCATAAGAGCGACTATCTAAGGCTGGTAAGGGAGTTTCCCCACAAATTGTTCATCTTCATTGCCCATGAGAAGAACCACAAGGCACATCCGGCTGTAGCCGAATATATAAGATGCATGAGCGATATCAAGATACATGTGGAGGGGTTCAAGGCCTTTGTGACATCCCGTTTTGAGGATGCCCAGGCCGGCGAGGGAGGAAATGATTTCATTATATGGCAACAAGGGGCCGATGAGTATTGGCCGGAAAAAATATAGAATATGAGAAACGCGATGAACGACATTCATGCGAAGTTGCTTCGCAAGTTCCACACTTTGTGCAGGGAGTGCGGAATGACAGACGACCAGAAGGCGGAGGTGATTGCATCATTCGGGGTTGAAAGCAGCGCCGATATCGACACGCACGATCTGATTGACATCTGCAATCGCTTGTCTGAGGATTTGGGACAGAACACCCGAAGCAGGATGGACCGGTTGCGCAAACAGGTGTTTGCCGCCATAGGAGGTTATCTGCGCAAGATAGGCCATGAGAGCAATGCGGATATCATTAAGGGGATTGCATGTAGAAGCACGGGCTATGACGAATTCAACAGAATTCCTGCAGAGCGGCTGCGCAACTGTTACTACGCCTTTAGGAATAAGCAAAAAGATATAGACAGTGTAGACTCCATTGCGGACACTCTACTGCTGTCGCATATTAATAACAATAAACAAATGGGATGTTAGACATGCAGATTATAGCGACAATCAAGAAATGGGCAGGCCGTGTCATTGCGATATATATAGTTGTCATTACGGTTGTGGCCGTGATCGCAATATTGCTTTTGTCCGGCAAAATCAAGGAAGTTGCCAGGTTGGAGAGCAACCAGCAATCATTGCTGGACGATATATACGCATACAGGACTGAAAACGGTCTTAGTGCCGCAAGTGTGGAACGGCTTCAACTTACGGTACGAGAATATACATCTGCGCTGAACGAGTCCGACTCGGTACGCGTGGCACAGAAACGTATCATTGACGAACTTAATCTCAAGGTTCGCAGGCTGCAGGCCATATCACAATCAATAGCGATGATGAAGATAGATACAACAACGGATTACGTCAGTAGAGATACGCTTCCGGCCATCACTTCTCCGAAAGTACCAGCCTGCTCCGGCCTTGTAGAATGGTCGGACCCGTGGGTATCGATAAGCGTCAGGATTAATGAAAACAGGGCCCATGTTAACATAATGTCGGCCGACACACTGTATCAGGTCATACACCGCGTGCCTCGCCGGTTCCTGTTCATAAGATACGGGACCAAGGCTGTCAGGCAGGAGGTGGTGAGCAGTAACCCGCACACAAAGCTTGTGTATACGGAATATATCGAATTTACTAACAGGAGGGGGAAGAAAAGATGATAATTGCCGTTGATTTTGACGGGACTATTCACAATGGGGAATATCCCAATATAGGCGAACCTGTAAAAGACTCTGTGGAAATACTGCAGGCGTTGCATGATGATGGACACAGCATAATCATATGGACATGCAGGGCGGGGAAATACCTTGATGACGCAATCGGCTGGCTTGAGAGGGCCGGTGTCCCCTATGATGCGATAAATGAGCACGATCCTTCTGTATTGCGCAATTTCGGCACCGACACCAGGAAAGTATATGCAGATGTCTATATAGATGACCACAATATAGGAGGTCTTCCCTCATGGAAGGCGATATACAAAAAAATACAACAACTTTAAACACTTTTTAAAATGGAAACGAAAACGGAAAAATTACTTGTCATTCCCTATTTGGCTTCTGATGCACAGGGAGGGGAGTTGGAGACGGCCGTCAATGGCTGGATTGCAAAATGTGACGACATACTGCGTATCGTAATCATCGGTGATGAGTCCGCCGTAGTCAAGAGGCTTTGTAAAGAGTGCAAGGCGGAGTTCGTGGAGTGCTCACGAGCCAAGGAACATGCCGGAGAACCGGCATTGGATATAGCGCATAAAATGCGTAAGATAATAGCCCTCTATGGGGACAAATACAAGGGCTGTATCTGGAGCTATGATGATATTTACCCGGTCAACAAGATTGCATTTACGGCAATCCGTTCACTCAAGATCATCGCAAATGACATGAACGGAAATGAGAAAAGTCCGAATCACTTTCAGCGAAATATGTTCAGGACCAAGGAAGCGCTCATCAAGGCCGGCAAGCCGACATACAATTACTGCACACACCTGCCAGTCTGGTATGATTTCAACAAACTTGAACAACTTCTGACGGAGTTCAATTGTGACTTTGAACCGTATCTTATCAATGCACTATATTACAACTGGTATTACGACAAGCCATCATCCAGGAGAATTGATGTGAGCGCTCCGGGGAATAAATATAAGTTAGGGTTATACGGCAATGGCGTGACACCCGAAGATGTGTACAAGGCAGTGGATAGCGGCGTACGTTTTATTAACAACAGTGAAAAAGGATGGTCTAGGGAACTTATTCTTGCGGTTCGTAAAGCTATTAACCTATAAAAAGCAATATTATGGATTTATCAGAATTGACAACCGAACAACTCGCTGAGCTCGAGGCGAAGATAGCGGAGGAAAAATTATCGAAAGAGCGTGCCAGGAAAGAGCAAATCAACACATACAAGGACCTTGTATCTGATGCGATTCACGAAGCATTCGCAAGGCTGAAGGACGAAAGTCTTGCACTGTCGAGGACGAAACAGGGAGTGTACCGGCTTTTCGAGTCCGTGATGGCCATGAAGCAGGAATTGTTCCGCACTAAAAAGAGCGGTCAATGGAGCCACACGTTTACCGATAAGGAGGGAACAAAGCGCATAACGCTTGGTGTCAATACTCTCGACAACTATGACGATACCTCCGAAGACGGTATATCCAAGGTTAACGAGTACCTGGACAGTCTGGCCCTGGACAACCCCAATGCGGAAAGAGCCGTTACTATCTGCAGATCGCTCATGGCACGTGACAGAAAAGGGAACTTGAAACCGTCCAAGATCGTCACCTTGTACAAACACGCGAGAGAAAGTGGAGACGCACGCTTTATCGAGGGTGTGGACATTATCATGAATGCATATAAACCCGTTCCAAGCAAGACATATATACGTGCCGAATACAAGAATGACAAAGGCGAATGGATTAATGTCCCCCTTGGAATAACGGAGGCGGAGTGATGAGTGTCAAGGTAAAGAAACATATTGACAGCCATGTATGCATCTGCCGTAAGTGCTCGGGTACCGGGCTTGCCGGGAGTACCATATGCACACATTGCGAGGGCAGCGGAAGAGTAGTTGTCGAGAGTGATATCATCACATACGTCACCCCATATAGGCATGGAGGCAAAAATGGAGCGGTTGTATAAGCATGAAATTAGGCGGCTGGAGAACCTGTCAGCCAAAATGGGTGTTACTATTGGTGAGTTGAGACAGCGTTGCCGCAGGGCCGATATAGCCGAACGCAGGCAAGTGATAGCGTGGTATTTGCACGAACAGGGATACAGTTATACCAGAATAGGGATAATGCTCGGAAGGCATCACTCGACGATGATACTTGCATATAACAGGGTCAATGACCTTCTTGACATACGCGACAGAAACATAACCGAATTAGTAAATCTCATCAGTGATGGCAGCTAAAAAAGACAAAGGCCGTGTACGGGGTAACAGCTATATGCACCGCATGGAAAGGGTTCTAAAGATATACAACCAGTACGCAAATTCCGGGTTGAGCACAAGGGAAATACTCCGACGGTATATTTACCCGGAGGTGCCAATAAGTGAAGGGACATTGTACAATTACTTCCGCAATGAATGGAAAGTCGAGCAAGCAAAAAAAGCGAATGGGGAAAATCTTCCAAGTCTATTCGATGAGCTGGAGTAATTTGAAGGATAGCAAAACAGAGAGGCGGCCGCTATGAACGACCGCCTCTCTGTTATTTATGGTTGGTTTCTATTCTTCGGTGGTAAAGGCATATTCCTGTTCATAGACCTTTATTCTTCCCGGGAGTGTGACGGTACGTGAGCGCACTCTGTTCAGAGGTCGGCCGGACACGGCTGACGGCTGCCCCTGTATTGCGAGATGAATCTCATGTACTTTTGCCATTCTTCCGGTTGCATAGGAATCCTGACCGGCTCCACGGTGGGTGTCATCGTAGCAGTCGAAGGCGGTACGTACTATTACCGTTCCGCTGCCCCTTTGAGGCCCGCGCCCGCTGAAACTCTTCCACTCTGTATCGCCGAAGGCAATCAGTACTGCGGGAAAAGTGATTGGGTATGTATCCTCGCCGTTCAGCATTGCCTCAAGTTGGCCGGAATCTTCGTCTATGACGCTTATTCCCTTGATTCCGGAAACTATTGTTCTTAGTTGGATGTAGTGTTGTTCCATGGCATTATGTTTTTAGAAGTGTATTTAAATCTTTTTCAATCATCTTTTCAAGAGAGGCATCAAGTGTCTTGCTCGGGCCGAGAAATCTGCGTTGGGGAATCTTGATATTAAGCCTTTGTTTTTTTGTAAGAGCCAGTCCCTTCCACATCCGGGCCTCGGCAGATGCACGGTTGTTTTTCTTTCCTCCACCGGCTTCATAATATCGTGCCCAGGCGTATTTTCTCATTTTAGGCGTAACACGCGGGCTGATCGTGCCCCCTTCATTATGTATTGCCGCGTAGGCTACATCATTGTATATGGTTACCCTACCGTTACCTGGAGTATAATTCGTACCGCTGTACAGAACCCTGCGGGATGAGAGGAGCGGTCCTCTCTTGGCATCCGCCCCTTTGCCCGTAAGTTGGCGCCTTGTTACCTGCCATTTGGTAATGGCGCCGTCACGGAATCCGCCCAGGCGGAAGTTCTCACGAACGAAGGACCTGGCCGCGGCACCGGCCTTAATGGGCAGGTTACGGGAAATGTACCTTGCCAATTCCGTATTATGGTCAGCCAAAAGCCGCCTGAAGTTGGTGATATCCATAATTTTTAATGAGAATTTATATAATATTTAAAAATTTTATTTACCTTTGTTGTGCGACCGCGAGGTCAAGCAGTTCGCAAGAACTGGGCGGGCTCCCTCTCTGAGGATACTGCCGGAACTCAGCCAGTGAAAACTGGCTGTTTATTTTTTATCTACCACATGCATTTGGGCAGGTGTATCCGAATAATAGTATATTATTTTCTGCCCTTTTAATAATTTAATACCATTAATAACATTTGCTATAATGGCCTTTCTACTTTCGATCTCAAATACTACTATCTTTCCACCTTTTTTCTTGAATGTATCACCCGCATACTTTTCAATCTGCCCCGAACTGCCTGTTTTCTTTAGATCTGCAAGAATACCGTCAACGGTGATGTCACAGTCACCGAGCGGTCCGCCGTCCTTCAGCAGTTTTACCTTATACCCGGCTTTGGCAAGGTTGATACACATGGCGTGTTCCTTGTTGAATTTCTCTACTTCGTTTTTGCTTTTTTTAGACTTGCCAATCCTCTCTGAATGGGTTACAAGATAACCTCCCGTACTCTCATCGAACATATCCCTTCTCCATTCTTTGCCAAACTCCTCATACTCTCTCCTGGCTTTCTGAATCTGCTTATCCGTTATCGTCACCTTGCGCAGATATGAGCAATTTGCACAATCTTTAGTCCTGTTTGCAGGTGTATTGCTTTCCTCCCCTGCATAAAACGGGCAGGAATGGCAATCCTTTGGCAGATAAGGATGTGAATCTCCAAAGAGTTTCCCGTCCTTGGCGGGGTTATTGTCAAGCCCGGGCGCCGGCCGGTCCTTTGCGCCTCCTTCAGGCACTTCCGTTGCAGGCTCGTCCGTAGATTCCAGAGAGCACTGGCAGCCCCATCTGTCACCCGGCCTGTGCTCGTTCCAAAAAGGATGGCGAACAGGCAAGACGGTATTCCAGAATGCCATGTGGTCCGCTCCTGGCTTAGCCGCGGTAGAGGGCACCCAACGGAGGTTTGGCAGCACGTCCATCTCATCTTCGAACTGCATCCACTCTTTGGCCTGGTTGGCCCTTTTAAGGGCAGTGTCATATTCCGTGCGTAACCATACCTTGTTGTGGTGGTTGGCTATGGGCTCTGCCATCTGCCTCCACTGTTCGAAGGTGCGCAACTTACCCTCATCATCCACGAGCAGTTCTGCCATCCTGCGACACTGGTCATGGACCTTGAATGCGGCAAAGACATTATTGTTGGAACGTATCATGTCTGCAAGTTGCGGATAACTGCGCTCCAAATCATCAGAAACGGCAGAATTCAGCGTCTTCGCTATTGAACTGAACAATTCTTCCGGAACAAGGTCAGAAGCCGTAGAGTGCCGTTTATAAAGCGATTGCAAGGCATCTTCTATAGGCCTGGAGAGGTCGAACGGCAACTCGGCTCTGTTGTCAGTCACACTGCCGGTTATACCGTATAGCGAGTCAATCACCATTTTAGCGCCCCGTACTCCGGGGCTGTCACGAAAAAACCTTCAGCTCTGTTTGCGGCGATCTTGCGCTCAGGCTGCAGCAATGTCTCTTCTACTGTCCGGGCTTTTTGTTTGGCCTCCTTTTTAAGCCTGCTGTAATCTGCAGGCTTCTCAATGCCGAGTTCCTGGTATATGTAATCATCGTCTATGGGCAAGCCCAACTGGTTACGTGCGAGACTGAACAGTTCAGCCTTCTCCTGTTTGGTCATGCTGTCGCCCTTGACGAAGACAAACTCCCCGCCCTCGGTATCTATACCCATAGATGAGAATATATCGGTCATCAGGTAGTTAAGCGCATTAAGTACGAATGTCCGGTCGGATTCCGCCAGGCCCTCCTCTTCCTCCTGGTGTACCGTTCCGAGTGCTTGTGTACCTGTTTCGGATGCCTCTGTCGTAAGGGTGTTACCGAGTATGGCCTTAGACATCTCCTTGTTGCAGACATCCACCAGTTTCTGGTAAACATCTGCCGAACCTGTTTTATTTCCCGCCTCGATGAAATTCAGTTTTGTCCCGTCGGGGTGGATGAATACCGAGCCGGAGCCCTGGGCCATTGCATCAAGCAGGGTGCGTCTTCTGGCATCTTCATCGGCTGCGTCATAGGCATAATCCCGGATAGGCATACCGAACAATTCGCTGAACTGGCACCAGTCGCCCACCGTGCCGTTCTTGCGTATTGTCCATGGCAGACAGGAGGCGAGCAGGCCCAGCGGCATATCGCCTGTTATCATAATCAACCCCGGATACTCATCGAATGGTACACCCGTAATGTCTGACTGATATCTTTTGATGAGGCGCAGTTGTGGATCGACGTGCTTGCGGGGCACGCAGAAATATTCAACATAACCATCCTTTCCTGTCGTGAATTGCGCAAGCGTAAAGCCGTAGAACTGTGCGTCAAGCACGTCTGAGAGGAAACTGCGGAACCACGGGCTGCGAATCTGTACATTCACAGTCTCGTCCGGAACGCCGTTGCGCCAGAACTCAATCGGTCGTTTGAGCAGGGCGCTGCGCCTCTTGTTAATGACACCTATCATATGCGCATCGAGCATTGCGTCTGCATACATGTCGTAGAGTCTCGAGCGCCTGGTGTAGTCCATATTTTCGGCTGCCCGTATTGCAGTTTTGTATATACTCAGATCAAGGTTGAACCTTTGCGGCTGAGCCAATATGAGTGTGCTCGATGCAGCGGTTATCTGTCCGCCTGCAGTAATTTTCCTTGACTCCTGAAGAGTCTCCTTTTTCCGTCTGAAGTTAAAGAGTTTCATGGCTAAAGATGTTGTGTTCGTTTTGGGTTCGAATCCATAAGTATTGTTGCGTTCTTTGCTTGCTGCTCCTCCGGCAATGTAGGGGCATCCGCTATAGAAAGCTTGCTTTCGCTGACTTGCCTGAGCCATTCTACCGCTCTGTCGTATCTGTCCTGCCTCATTTGCGAGAGTTTCTGCGGATTATGTGCGCAGAATATATGGTATATTGCTATATCGATAGCCATCATCAATATTAACGGGTTACGTTCATCTCCACGCGCGGAGAAGATAGCATTGCAGTCATATCTCGCAGAGAGATAACTGCGCATTTGCGCTATTGCCCTGTCTTCGCATATTTCCACAATGGCCTCATCGCCCCTGGTCACGGCGTCGAGAATTTCCGAGTGTATGGAGGCATCATAATCTGATTGGTTGATAAATTCACTCATAATCTTTTATTGTTTTTTGCGGCCGGCAGTGTTATTGTCGGCTGCAGTGTAAGTCTTTTGTTTTTAATACAGCGATATCCGCCTTCCACGCAGTCCGGTCCGTCTGCAGGAAATTTCATTCTCAAGGTAAAGAGAGTGAACTGGTCTACCAGACGCTTCATGTGCGGATTGTCCCTTTCGGCCTCATTGAAGATCAGGCGGCCCTCTCTGCAGAGAGGCTCAAGGTTGGCCTCTATACGTGTCGCCTTGTCTGTCTTGCGCTCTTCATCGGGCCTGATGCTGAGCGACACTCCCTGTTTCTTGCGGGCCTTGACAACAAGGGGCTTGAACACCTGTTGGAAGAACGGGTCTTGCAGTTTGTTGTTTTCAATGTAGTGGTAGACGGTTGTCTTCCCGGCCACATACAGTTCATGCTCAATATACCACTGAATGAAATCTGAATTGAGGCCATGGTCCAGGTGGGCCTTGATGACGTAGAGCTTGTCGTTATACATCCCCATAAGTACGCATGATTTGGTAGATGCGCCCTTGCCCCTGTTCTCACCCGGCGCCGGGTCGCCATAGTTGACCAGAAACTTGAATTTATTAAGGGACGGTATTTTGCCCCATGTGATATTTTTGAAGACTTCTCCTTCCGATACGGGGTTGTTATAATATTCTTTTTGTGCGCTCGCCGTTGATATCTTTGAGAGCGTCTCATCGATATGCTGCTCCGTATTCTTCTCCGGCCATGTGCTGCGCCCGTCTTTATCCCGTATATTGACGATGTCGTGGTTGTCTGCATACCTTGCCGCCCGAACAACGCAACAGTCTTTGGCGATGATATTGCCCGCCCAGACAATCAAGGTCGGTTCACTGATAGATCGCGTAGCGTAAAATGCCTGCTCGTACCACTCCCATTTTTTCTGTATTATATCCGGGTTGCGGCACTCCTCATCTGTGTCGAAGTCATCTACCAGCAGCACGTCCGGACGCACAGCCTCATTTCTGCTGCCTCGAGGGGCATTGCCGGCACCGACGGCACGGAAAGCGACACCGTCTCTTGTAATGAACTCCAGATCCGTCCAATTTCCCAAACTTGTCTGCTCGCCATAAAATGCTATAAGGCGCTGATTGCCCTCCAGATTGGCCTTGTACGGTGCAAGCAGCCTGCGCGCGGCATCTTGCGTGGAACTGGCAAGCATGACATTCCTTTTCCGGCTGGTAAGTGTGAGGTAGAGGACAACGAACATCACAATAGTAGACTTGGCCAGCTCGCGACTCCAACTGAGAACTTCATACCATTCGGGATTGCTTATCATCCTTGTAATAGCCCTCTTGTGGAAGGGGGCGAACGGGTATTTGGCATAGTTGGGGAAGAAGTATGTAATCCATTCGAGAGGTCTGCCTTCGAGGTATCTCTTTTTTCTCTCGATATCGGACCTGCTCAATCCTGTCTCAGCCGGAGTCTCCCGGCGGATATTCTCAACATAGGCGGCCCATTCCTGCAGCGCCTGCCTGGCTGTATGCTTGTTTTCTGCCATGACTCCTCCTACATCTGTTCCCTGATGAACGCGTCCCACAGGGTAGTAACCTCCTTGGCCTTATCAAGGTCCATCCTCCTGATAAATTCAATGAACTTGATTCCGACAGCCACATAGTCGGCTATGCCTATGTCTCCTTCAAGCTTCTTGATTGCCGCGGATATCTTGCCTATTGTGTCGGCCTCGGCCGTCGAGGCAAACCGTTTGCCTGCCTCACGTAAGGCAATGGCGCCGTTGATCTCTGCTATCTGTCTGTAGAGGTTTTGAATCTGCTCATCCTTGGTAAGGGTAAGACCGACCTTCATCTCCTCCCACTTGCCCTCTCTCATCCATTTGGAGAGGGATGTGCGGGATATGCCTACCTTGTCGGCTATCTCCTGCTGGGTCATGTTCTCCCTCAGAAAAAGAACTCTCGCCCACTCTTTTTTCTGTTTATTGGTCAGTTGCGTCATCGTATCTCTCTTTTGCTTTCGCAAAAGTGACTCTTGCACGACACTTATACAATTATCCATATATACACTTGACAATGTTATATATTGCTTGTACAATTAGTTGGTTTTCATTAAGAAAGACCCTATTCTTGCAACATAAAAACGAGATATGCAAACAGACAATCTGATAATTGACGGTAAGGAGGCGGATTTGCTCCTTTATGGTGAGATTGCAAACAACTGTGAGGGCGAGGGTACCGTGCTCGGCAAAACAATAGTATCTGAATTGATGCGGTTGTCAAAAGAGTGTGATACAATACGTGTGCACATCAATTCCGGGGGCGGGGAGGTATATGCCGGGATAGCAATTTTCAATGCGCTTAGGCGGTGTGATAAAGAGGTGGTTATATACACTGACGGCATAAGTGCAAGTATTGCCGGAATAATCGCCATGTGCGGTCGTACGCATTACATGAGCAGGTTCGCGAGGCTTATGATTCATAGCGTAAGTGCGGGTGTGTATGGGGATAAATCGGATCTTAAAGCGACAATCGCAGAGATAGAGGCGCTGGAGACAACTCTTGCCGATATCATATCCGCGCGGATGGGTATTACCGCAGATGAGGCTAAACGAAGATTCTTCGACGGTAATGATCACTGGTTCACGGCCGAGGAGGCCGTTGCCGCCGGCCTGGCGGATGGTATATATGATCTTCCACCTGTTGCGGCGGAAAGTGACACAGCCAAGGAGATATATGATAAAGTATATGTTAATAGGGCGTTGTTACGCTCACAAATTCTTAATAAAATGGATCTGAATAAAATCATGAAGAAGCGACGGTTTGAGAATGTCAAGACTGAGGATGACATCCTGCGAGTCATCGATGAGTTGAATACCCAGATCGAAACACTCGAAAGAGAGAATGCTTCTCTAAGGTCACGTATTACCGATCTCGAGGAGGCCGAGATTGAGAAAATTCTAGATGCGGCAGTAGCTGCGGGTAAGATAGAGGAAGGGGAAAAAGAGAGTTACCGTAGCCTGCTCAACTCTAACCGCGCGGCGACAGAGAGGGTGATATCATCCCTCAAGCCAAAGCGCAGGGTTCGTAACGACATCTCTGTCCGGGGAAACGCAGGTACTACCTGGAACAAGAGAATGGACGAAATTCGCTCTAACCTCAAAAAAAGGAAACCATGAAACAGAAAGAGAAGGCTCCGGATGCTCCGCATAAGAGCGTAGGTGGCACAGCTCATCAGAGCCGTAACAGTAAAGTGGACTACCGCAAGAAATCCACTCTCAAAATGAAAGGCAATTAATTAAAACGGTATGATTAACATTGTAAACACAAACTACAGCGGTGAGGTACTTGAGCGACTGCTTACACTTGCCGCTACGGGCAATGAACTGGTTGAAAAGGGACTGATTCATGTTGAGCCCGATGTCGCAGATTCCTTCAGTATTCCGAGACTGAAGGGTAGCACTATGCTTCAAAAGCGTAAGGAGATGCCTGTAGACTCAGATTCCAAGGGCAACTTCAGTTATTCCGAGCGAACACTTGAGCCGAAGAATTTCATGGCGTTTACCACTTTCAACCCTCGTTCATTCGAGGCGGTGTGGAGACCGTTTCAGCCCAAGGGTAATCTCGTTTTTGCGGAACTTCCCCCCGAAGCGCAGAATGCGCTGCTTGCCGAGTTAGCCAAACAGGTGAAATTCGAACTCGGAGATCACTTCATTAACGGAGTGTACGCAGATGGTACGGACGACACCAAACTTTTCAATGGCATTGTCTATCGCATGGAGAACGATGCTGACAAAACTGTCGTGACGACAACGGAGTCTACGATGATCGGCAGACTCAAGGCCTTACGCAAGAAGATTCCAACCACCATGCGAGGCAACAGCGGACTTAGGATACTGATGTCCATTGAGGACTTCGATACCTACGATGACGAACTCTCTGCACAGCAGTTGAAGGGGGCAAATTACACGGACATCAACCCGGAGCGTTTCAAGGGTATAGAGATTGCCCCGTTGGCCAACTGGCCCACAGGCCTTCTTGTGGCCACTATCTGCGGAATGGATCTCTCAACCAATCTTTGGGCGGGTGTTAACCTTGCGTCTGATGCCGATGTTATTCAAATTGACAAGCTGACAAATGCGGGCGAGAGATATTTCTTTAAGATGCTCATGAAAGCAGATACCCAAATCGCTTTCGGTGAAGAGGTTGTATGGTGCGATTGCCGTAAGGCGGAAGATGAAGACGCAGACAGTGGCTCCGGCAGTGGCTCTGGTCTAGGCGTATAAGGAGGTTCCACAATGGAAGTAAGTCATAGAGGCATCGAACTAATCAAACGGCATGAGGGGTGCGTGCTGAAGGCCTACCGCTGTCCGGCCGGAGTCCTTACAATAGGGTATGGTCACACACGTAATGTGCACAGCAGAGAGGTAATATCAGAGACGCAGGCGGAACAGTATCTACTTGAAGACCTCAAACCCGTAGCAGCATGCGTGGGAGCCGCGGTCAAGACAGATATCTCGCAGAATATGTTCGATGCCCTATGCAGCTTCACTTTCAATGTAGGATGCGACGCTTTCCTGCGGAGTACCTTGCTGAAGATGGTCAACATAAGCCCAGACGACAGGGCCATCAAAGGTGAGTTTTGCAAGTGGGTATATGGCAATGGCAAAATTCTTCCGGGCCTTGTCAGGAGAAGACGGGAGGAGGCGGAATTGTATTTTGAATAATGGAAAATTGGGTTACTACATACATAGTCATTCCCCTCTCCTCTGCCATTGTAGGGTTCATCTCCAAAGGGTTGATGACGCGTCGGGAACGTTCGAAAAGCGATCTGGAGATAATCAACAACGCCATAACCCCTCTGCTTAACTCTATCAGGGAACTGACGGAGCAAAACAATGCCTTGGTTGCAAAGTTGACGGATGAGCAGGCAAAGGTTCTTGAGTATATGCAGAAGAATAAAGAACTGTTGGAGGAGCGCTCGGAACTTATCGCCAAAATTGACAAATTAACCCGGCAGGTAGAACTGCTCAAGAAAATGATCAGAGACCTGCCAACTAAGGAAAAAGAAATTTAAAAAAGTATTTAAAACAGAAATTATGGCAGGATATAAAGACGGTCAGGATTTGCTTCTCGGGTTTATGGAGGATAGCGAATTCCTTGCACTCGGGCATTCAACGGGCTGCAAAATTTCACGTTCCTCAGAAACGGGAGAGAGGGTGACAAAAGAAAACTCGGCTGGAAAATTCAAGGAGAAGTATGTCAAGTCTCTGAGTGTATCCATCTCGGCCGACGGATTTGTTTATGATTATGCCACCGCTGATGAGCGAGGCCTTCCAAAACTGAGGCGGATATGGAAGGATGCCATCCCGGTTAAGTTACGTTGGCATGAACGCGGTAGTACACAAAAATATGAAGAAGGCATGTTCATTATTACTTCTCTTGAAGATGATGCCCAAGCCGGCGACGACAGAAAATATTCGGTAACCTTCGAGAACAGTGGACCTGTAACAGATGAAGAAGATTCCGGTTCAGGCTCCGGTTCAGGTCTAGACACTTAACGTATGAAACAGATTGAAATCAACGGAAAACACTACCCATGCCACATGACCATGGGCGCTCTGCTGCGGTTCAAGCAGGAAACGGGCCACGATATAGGACAGTCTAAAAATGACGTGGGTGATATGGTTACCTTGCTGTGGTGCTGCATTAAGAGTGCCTGCGCTGCGCAAAAAATAGCGTTCGATTACTCCTTACAGGAATTTGCGGATTCCTGCGGCATCGAGATGCTTAACAGCTTTAGCGCGGATGTGGCCAAGGATAACACAAAAAAAAAGTAGGTGACAGGCGGCCCGATATAGAGGAACTGTTAGGAGTTGCGTTGGGGAGCATGGGTATGAGTTATGATGATTTCTGCCGGTGCTCCCCTTCTGAATATAATGCCATATATGCCTCATTCGAGCATACGAGAAGGCAAGACTGGGAGCGGACACGATTGCTCGCACTATGCATGATACAGCCTTACTCCAAGAAAAAATTAAAACTTAAGGATGTAATGGAGTTCTCATGGGAGCATAATATACCGGAGGACGCAGATGCGTGGGATGAGCAAATGCAAGGGTTGAGTGATGTAGAGAGGTTTGAAATGGCAAAGAAAAAATTAGGAGCAAAAAATTAATCTATGAGTCGCAAGATTGAGTTTACGATAGAGTTTAGAGACAACGCCACAGGCGCGATGAAGCGCATGGGGTTATCTGTCAGGGATGCGGAAGATGCAATAAGGCAACTGCGCGGATCCATTGACGGGCTTGACTCCGGATTGGTCAATGCTGGTCAAATCGCGACCGTATTTGAGAGTGCGACTTCAGTAATATCTCAACTTAACGACACAATAAGCAACCTTGCCGCAGGATATAACGACTATATTGTTGCCGAGACGCGCCTTGCCCAGGTTATGCGAAACACCATGGACGCGTCGGACGCAGAGATACAGAGTATTGTAGAGTTGTGCGCGGCACAACAGCAATTGGGCGTTGTTGAAGATGATGTGACTATGGCCGGAGCCCAGGAACTTGCGACATACCTCGGGCTGAAGTCGTCACTTGAGGTGCTCATTCCGGTGCTCAACGACATGTTGGCTCAGCAATATGGCGTCAATGCCTCACAGGAGGCTGCGATATCGATAGGCTCCATGTTGGGCAAGGTGATGGAGGGACAAACCTCAGCATTGAGCAGGTATGGTTATTTCTTTGATGAGGCGCAGGAAAAAATACTGAAATTTGGTTCTGAAGAGGAGAAGGCGGCTGTTCTCGCAGATGTCGTGACCAACTCTGTAGGCGGTATGAACGAAGCCCTAGCCGCTACAGACGCAGGTAAGCAGAAGCAGGTCCAGATGGCACTGGATGGAGTGAGCGACTCACTCGGCCGGATTGGACAGGGGATAATGCCGTTTCTGAAAATTGCCTCTTCGGCCGGTATCGCTGTTATGGGAGCGATGCAGTTGCGACAGGCCTTCACGGCTATAACAGCAGCAATAAGAGGAAGCGCCGCGGCATCGGCCCTGGCAGCATTGCATGATAAGGTCCTGACGGCTGCACGAACAATGCTTACTGCTGCGACGGGAAGCGCGACAGTGGGTACTGTTGCCCTGACAGTTGCAGTCACGGCACTCTATGCCGCACTCACCTTCGGGCTCTCGGCAATAATTACCGCCCTTGTAGCGTTATTCTCATCAATGGGCAGTACCGCCAAAACCAGTGCAAAACAACTACAGAGTCTCCAGGACGCGGAGGACGCCTTTTCGCAGGCGTCGGGTGATGCCAGGGGCGAACTGTCCATGCATACCGCACAGTTGAAGCAACTTATAGATACGAATGGTGATACACGACAGGCTGTTGCCGACCTCAATGCCGAATATGGAGATATTTTTGGCACATACAGCACTGCAGCACAGTGGTATGATGTGCTCGTGTCCAAGTCTGAATTATATTGCCAGCAAATAGGTTACGAGGCGCAGGCTAAGGTGCTTGCGCAACGTAAGGCCGAGGCGGAACTGCAGAAGATATCCACACAGGCCGAAATGGATGCAATGTTCTATGGCACCGACGGCAAGAGAATGGATGTCAAGGCATATAACCGTATGGCCAAAGAGGTTGCAGCGCTGGATTATGAGATTACGGTGCTTGGTAACAATTTCGACCGCTGCACCGAAAAGATGGCGGAAGCATCAATCGCTCTCAGCAGCGGACAGGGTGTATTCAATGCAGCCACGGCATCCTACTCGGAATTAGGCCGCGAAATAGAGCTTATAGACAACCAGCTTAAAAACCTTGCCCCTTCGGAAACGGCCGAGATAGCGAGACTTAAGGCCCTGCGAAATGCCTACAAGGGAACACAGGACGCATTAGGCTCTAAGTTAGGCATCACAGATAGCAGTAAAGAGAGTTCCTCAGACAAGGGTAAGGAGTTGATAGAGGATGCCAAAACGTATAAAGAGATAGGCAACAACATATCATATTACAAGGAACAACTCGACCTATTGGGGCCGGCCGAACTTGGTGAAGCTGCACGTATAGGGCTGATAATACAATCCCTTGAGCAACAGCAGGAACAATTACGACTCTCGCAAAGAGCGGCCGCAAGCACCTATGTGGATGAGAACAGTTCCTTGGATGAAATTAGCGAGGCGCTATCAATACAACAGGCATTACGGGGCTCGGCCACAAGAGAGAACATTGCAAATATTGATACCGAGATTGAGCGTTTAAACGCTCTTAAAAAAGCAATTGAAGAGAGCAGTATCGCTCCTCCGGGCAATATATCAAAACTCAACACCATCTCGCAGCTCAATGATGCAATATCCTATTACAACAAGAGCATGGACAGCGCTACTGTCAACGAGATAGGAGGTATAAAGAGTACCATTGATGCCCTGCAGACCAAAAAGGATGCAATGATGCAGATAGCATCACTTCCGCAGATACAGCAGGATACGGAATCTCTTGCCGGCCTGTCCGGACAGAGCCTTGCAATGCAACTGCAACTTATAGGTGCTGAGGAGATAGAGGCAAAGATACGCTCACTGCAGGATTTGCTGAATAATACACAGAACCCTCTTGGGGATGAGCAGCGCAAGGAGGTGGAGGGCTTGTTAAGATCATGGCAGAATTATGAAACAATCTTGAGCGATTTCAGTAAGCGTGGTGATGCTATAACGGGTACACTCGGCAATCTCGGCGCAATGATGTCGTCCCTCTCTGGAGTTGTTGGCGAGGGTGCCGCAGGGTGGTTGACCTACGGCTCAAATCTCCTCAATGCTGTGGCACAGGCATTACCTGCGATAGCACAGGTAATAGGCGGTAATATCGCACAGGCCTTTGCCGGTGCCGCTGCACAATCACAGACTGTTCCATTCCCGTTTAACCTTGTCGCCCTGGCGGCGAGCATGGCAGCGGTAACCGCCGCGGTTGCCTCCATTCCTAAGTTTGCTGATGGGGGTATAGCATATGGCCCCACACTCGGTATCTTCGGCGAATATGCAGGTGCATCGTCCAACCCTGAGGTTGTCGCGCCCCTTTCGAGGCTTAAAGGACTTATTGCAGATACACAAAGTACTATCGGGGGCGAGGTTGTGTTCCGTATCTCCGGCCGTGAACTTGTCGGTATTCTTAACAAAAGAAATAATATGATAAGGAGGACGCGGTGATGATGTATTTGAGATATTGGGGTAATTTTGCGGGTATAGACCACACTGGCTGGAGAGTGGAAATATGGCAGGACCTTGAGAGTGAACCTGTGCAGGAGGAACTCTCCTTTCCGGCAGATTCACCCCTCATAATCGAGTGGGCGGCAACAGATAAGTACATTCCTCTGCAGTCCTCAAGCGCAACACTCAAGGTGTTGAGCGAGACCGACCGTAAATATATTGGATTATATGCTGTCGTTCCTGCATCAGTACGGCTGGATGTCTATAGAAATAGCGCATTGTATTGGTCGGGAACGCTTGATACGGAACTGTACGAAGAGCCGTATTCATACGTTGAAGATTACGAAGTAACACTCACATTTGCGGATTTTGCAGTCTTGGACAGGCTTAAATATACCCTCTCTGGAATGCAAACTCTGCAGGCAATTATCAGCAGTTGCATTACAAGCAGCGGCATCAAGGTGAACGGCATTGATACGTCTATGATTTCGACGCAACTTCCCGCTTCCTCAACGCATATTGAGTTATCTGACTTGGAAGTATTGAGCGACAACTTCTTCGATGAAGACGGTGATGCCTTATCCCTTGAAAATGTAATTAAGGGCATATTACAACCTTTAGCCCTACGCATGGTTCAACGCTGCGGGAAAATTTATATATATGATCTTAATGGGTTATATAATAGCGGCGAGACACAATTAATCAGGTGGAATAACAGTAATCAAGTTCTTGGGGTTGATGTAGTATACAACAATGCAAAAATTACATGGAGCCCTTATGCAATGAGCGGAAACTGTGCACCGGAAAGTTGTTGGGACAGCAGTATTCCCACACCTGCAAGCCTTATAGCACTTAACACCCCCAATGGTGTCACTCAAAACGGTGCAACATATCTGTCCTATCATTATTCCGGTGAGTTGGATGATTGGTTGGATGCTGGTGACTGCGGTTTTACGCTGTGGACGGCAAAGACCGGCAATAATGCCATACTTGGGGAAAATACGGAATTTTTCAGGATAGTACCTCAGCTCGACGGCAACGAGGCTGAGGGCATTGCAATAAGGTGGAGGGGTGTGCGGGGATACAAACTTTCCGCTTCAGGCTCATCGGAGACAATGTTCCAAAGTGTAGCACATGGTGTGACTGAAGATGAACTGGCCGGAACATTGGCGAGTGTGGGCGGTCTCTTGTTCCGAAGTGCGGATATATATATTCCCAAGGTAGAAAAGCCTGAAAGTCTCTTATTGAGAATTAAAATAGAATTATTATTAGACCCACGATTCAATCCCTTTGAAAGCGCCTCAAATATACATAGCAGTTTTGAGCAAAAAGACTGGTATGAGCACTTCAACACATTCGGTAATTTCGTATATGTGCCTGTAGTGGTTAAGTTCCAACCGACAGGAAGCAGCACCGTATATGTGTGGACCAATCAGGAAGTGGTATCGCAGAACATTTCCTCCCCGATAATCGCTTTACCGAAAACCTATGGCCAGTGGGTTCAGGTAAGCGGGAATGATAATACTTGGGGTTATTTGGCCTATTATGACACACAGGATAGGGATAGAACTAGTGGGGTAATGGGTTGGAAGGCTAACCGTCCTGCCATTAACCCACACATAAAAGAGATGTATTCTGCGCTCACAAATGCCGCAGACGGGCAATGTATACCATACCCGGCCAATGGAGGCGGCAAATTGTGGCTCGAAGTAAGAAAAGGCAGTTGGCAGATAAGCGACGGAAATAAGAATCTTAGTGCGACAGAAGTTCAGAGCCCCAAATCGCTATGGAGTAAAATCAGTTGGATCCTTATGAAGCTTCCGAGTGTAGAGATTATTAACAATCGCCAGTTCGATCAGGATATAGATGCAGAGGATATAGAGTATAACGCTGAACTTAACGCATACGCTAAGGAACCGTTGGAAATAGAGGCAATCTGCGGCACAAGTGCTGATGGTATTCCAACCGCCAGGGGTGCATATTTTAATGCGGCTACCGGTGAGCAAATTACTAATCTGACCAGGGCGGGGCGAACTTCACAAGTAGAAGATTTATTTATCGGCACGTTATATTCACAGTATGCCGCCCGCAAAACTAAGCTGAGTGGCGATGCGAATTTGCTTAAAAATGCTGGCCTGATATATATCGATGCAAGTATTCCGGGCGATAAACTAATTCTGGTAGAAGACGCGCAAAATCTGCGCGATAATACCAGTACAGTGACATTGATCGAGTTACGCCCGGATGAATATGTGAAACGCGATTAAAATGGGAAATAAAGACTATAAATTAAGTATATATAGTAGAGGAGCCCGTCCGCGTAGCCCAAGATTACGTGAACTTGGCGGTACTATATCCGTTGGCACATCAAACTCTGCAGGCGCAGACAGCGGAGTCCTCGCAACACTTTCGGCCTTAAGCAAAATCCTTGATTGGTTCGAGGAAGATTCGAATGGTAATATCAAGACAAAACCCATGGCCGACGGCACAGAAAGAGGATTTTATTCTGTAGCATTCATCACGGCCGGGCGTCCTGTAGGCAGTAATCCTGATAGTGGCGGAAGTGGGACTGGCGGAATCTCTTCATTGACGGTTAATCTGGGTGATATATCATATCAGGGAGTGGGCACAACAGATGTCGTGGTCAACCTGCCAGCATACCCCACAAGTTTACCCGCCTCTGATGTCTATCCCTGGGCAAAGCAGCCAAATAAGCCGAGTTACACTGCTGCGGAGGTAGGGGCACTGACACAGGAAGCAGCGGATAACCGTTATCTGCAAATATCTGGCGAAGTGAATATCGCTGCCGGCACACTACGCTTGTTCCCTGGGGACGGTACACATATAGCGCAAGACGATGCTGTCCCTGCTAATGGACGATTTCAGTTATTCGATGTTAATGCCAATTGCACAGCCGGAGGCGGTGATGGCTACCTGCTGGCTTTGCATTGGCCGAACGGCAACTACGTAACGCAAATATACGCCGATGTAGATAATACTGGGGCGATGGCAATACGGCATCGGAATAATCAATTGGTCTGGGGTGATTGGTACACTATCTGGAATGCCGCCAACGACGGCTCGGGCAGCGGCCTTGATGCCGACCTGCTGGACGGACAGCAGGGCGATTGGTACAGGAAGAACGTACTTAATTTCTGCGATGTAACGGAAAATACAAGTGCGGACCTTAATACCGTCCTGAGTAACGGTGGAATGGCGTATAACTATATGAGTGCAACGCCCGTCCTTTGGCAAAATGCCCCCTCGGGCATGAGTTATGGGAGGGTGCTACAGATAGGAACGGGTGGTTTATCTATACAGTTGGCGTGGGACATATATCACGACTCATCTACTCCAAGCAGATCCCTGTGGTATCGGAGCAGGAGTTCCACCGGATGGGGTACTGATTGGAAGAAGGTAGCAGTACAATCATCGGCAAATGACTTCATCGCCCATGGCGACGAATTCAATTTCGTTCCGGCTGGGTTTAATAACGGCGTCTGGTTCAATTATCGTGCTGTAGATGGAAGTAGTGTAACTATCAGTGGGTACTCTTTCGGCAATGGCGCGAAAGGCCTGGCAGACATTTCCGCAGCAAATGCTAATATAAGCAGTTACTTAACTTTGGCAAGCGACATTAGATTAGCCAGCGGTAATGGATTATCTGTTCTGACCACCACCAATGCGGCCGCATCCATAAATACTAAAAGTATATATGTCTCCAGTTCGTATGATGGTGCGGCTAACGAGGGATGCATATCACTACTTCATTCTCTTGACCTTAACCGCCAGAAATCATCTACCAGCGGCATCAGCTTCTATGCACCGTCATACAATTCATGGATCATGTACATGGCGCCCCCGGGCAGCGGGCAAGGCCCCAAGGGTAACATTGTCGCTCCGACGGGCAATATAGTCACTTCCTGGGGGCTTCGTCAGGCAATAGAGCAGGCCTCTGGCTACGGGTGGAGTTGGGAGATCTTATCCGCGACAGGGACCGCGCCTATGCCCATAATGGAGTTATCTGCCGAGTCAGGCGAATTGAACATCAGGAATAGTTTAACGGTAGGTTATAGGTATATAAGCACCCCTTGGAAAATGTCAACACACGGCTTAATAAGTGACGAATGGCTGCGAACCGTAGGTTCGGTTGGCTGGTATAGCCAGACCTACGGTGGCGGCATCTACATGATCGACAGCACTTGGGTACGTGTCTACAACGCTAAAGGATTCTGGGTTAATAATGATATCTACACGACCACTAAGGTTATTGCAGTAGGTGGTTACCAGGTTGGTACAACTCCCGATATCGGGTGGTATTATAGTGCTTCAGGTAGTAGGATATGTGCCGGCTCTTCTACTGCACGCGGAGTGAATGTAGGTAGCCTGCTCGTCAGCAACGCATGGGCAGATTACACGAAAGTGCCTGCAAATGGCATATATTGCAAGGGCAATATCGTTGCGTCGGGACAAGTAGCATCTGGAACAGCCTCCGACAGGCGGCTGAAACGAAACATTCGTACAATCAATAACAAGGATACGCTGCATATCCTATCTTCCCTTAATCCGGTTATCTTCGAGTGGAATGACAAGGCCCTAACTCTTGGTGGATTACAAGGTACAGCTTCTTCATTTATTGCAGGTGAATATCTTGAACTTCTACCTTACGCGGGCAGAAAAGTCTGGGATATGTACGATGCAATATATATTGAGCAGACCATTCCATATCTCGTGGGCGGGTGGCAGATGCACGAGCGGCTATTGTCAGACCACAATAAGAGGATTTTAGATCTTGAAAGGGAAAATAAAATTCTAAGAGAGGAAATAAGAAAAATGAAGCGGGCGTATGGGGCTTAATAATGGTATACTTACTCAGCCAATATCCCTTGAGGATATTGCACAATGTTTTGGGGTATCTACGGAAGATCTAGGAACATTATGTAGTTACTCGGACATAAATATGTGGGCGAAATATAAGCCGTTAAGGCATGGCTATGAGGGGGTGCTTACTGATGCACAACGCGCACTCGGCGGGTATGGAATACTTGCCACAAAGTATAATGTAGATAATTCGAGTTCTAGAGAGAGCGCCATTAACAATGCTATAGCCGGCAATACAGGCTGGCGACACGATAAGCCACGAGGCGAAAACTATTCAGAATGGTACCGTGAACTTGATTTCGATGGCTATAACCATAATTCTATATGCCCTTTTTATTTGGAGGATGCGTCTTTGGTGGAGGAGTTGAGAGTTATGGTCGGGCAGCGAGTTAATCTGCCGGTCAATAACATGCTGGTAACAGATATAACCGGGATAATTGGTTTAGATGATGCGTCAAAATCGGGCTATGGTTTCATCGTTAAACGAGGCTCTACTATCATACACATAGATGCCATTAATTCCGCTGGCACCGATGTCAATTGGCCGCTAAACCAGAACCATACCATATCGCTTGTATACGCTGCCGGAACATATCAAGTATGTGGGTATATAAGAGATTATAACAGAGGGAATGCGGTACTATTACCATGTAGCGTATTGACAATAGATGTAGATAAAGAACAAGATATAGTGATACTTAGCGTGACTCTGTCTGCATCTGGAGCCAAAACAGTTGCGTCCCTTACAATAACAGGTAATAGAAAAAGCCCTGTAGTCCCTGCCGGTACAGCGACTTTACGCATATACAATACATCAGGCAAGGAGATAGAGTCACACAACTACAGGGTGGATCAACTTAGTTATGGACAGTCATATTCTAAGTCTGACCGCTATGAGCTGCAATACACAACAATTGGCAGCTATAGTTTGAGTTATCAGGGAGTAACTATTACCAAGCAAGTATAACATTTTAACCAACAAATAAATAATTAATTATGAAAAAAGTAAATATGGCCATTGCACTTACCGACTTACGAGGTAAGGAAGTCAAATCTCAACAAGGGAAAAAAGTTCTTATCAACGAAACGGTTGCAGACCTCCTTGCCTCTAAAGAGGCGAAAGATAACACTGTCCTGCAAAGGTTCGAACTCGCTCAGAAACTAAGCAATGCCGCTGGAGATATTGAAATATCAGACAGTGAGATTGAGCTTATCAAGGAAGTCGTATCGGACGGCAGAATAACTGTGCTGTTAGCGGCACGCATCTTACAAATTATTAATAATATTAAATAATTGAACAATGATTACAGTAACTAACGAAGTCAAACAAGCCGCATTTAAATATGTGTCAACAGATAACCTTACCCTTACAGGTAACTTTGCGGTAACCAAACAAAATAAACTTCAACAGGTAACGAATGGCGTTGTAACGGATCCAGATAGTAAAGTCATAGGATATTTTCGCGCGGAGCAGGTTGGTGATGACCCTAACGCCAAAATAACTATAGACCGGGTTGCAAATGGCTCTATATGTCAGGTCAGCACCGCTGTATCCACATGCATTAATGAGATTATGCAATACTACTCAGAAAAGTAAAGGGATAAAAATCCGGGGCTCAAAAAGCCCCCGCCGGTTAGTGGTCCTCTTACCTACTCACTAACACAGATGCGTACACCATATACGGGGGCTAACAGTCCCATTTGGTGTACGCGTTATTTTTTAGGTAAGAGTGAGCAAAAATAATGAAATATTACGAGATTTTGAAACTAAATAAGAGCGTTTTGCAATGTATTAACCTACACGGCGGTAATCTGAGAGATTATAAATACATTGCGATGTACGAAGAATACCTTGAGATGATATCCGATGGAAATAAAGTTTCATACATAGTATATATTCTATCACAAAAGTATGGAGTGTCGGAGAGAACCATATATAAATTAGTTAGCCGTTTCAGTGTTGATATTACTGTACGACGCGTTCATTACAATGTGTGATTATAATTTGTAGGCTGATGCGGATGTATGTATGTTAGCATAAAAAAATATGGCAATTTTTAGGTATCAAGAACAGTACGGCATTATCATTATCTGCAAAAATGAAAAAGAACAACAAGCGATATATACGCGCTTATTATCTGAGGGGTATAATCTTAAAGTAGTATCTGTATGAAAATCGAAATACAACATAAATGTAGTGACTTTAATAGTTATAGAGCGGCAAGAGTCAAGAGCCTGTTTAATGTAGAAACCGGATGTGATTGGCGCAAGACTGCCGAACTGCCTATTGAAAATATCGAATGGCAAATAGGCCTTATAGTGGGGTCCTCAGGCTCAGGAAAGACAAGCTTGGGATCTGCACTATGTAACGGTCAATTATATGACATATATTCAGGCTGGGACAGTTCATCGCCCATAATAGATTGTATTGGAATTAATAATGACTTTAATGCGGTAACAGCGGCCTTATCTGCTGTTGGACTTGGGGATGTTCCAGCATGGCTTAGGCCATTTAAGGTGCTTTCTAATGGTGAGAAATTTAGGGCTGGATTGGCAAGACTCGTCTGTGAGAGACCGAAATTGGCGGTAGTAGATGAATTTACCTCTGTCATAGATCGCCAAATCGCCAAAATCGGGGCATCTGCGTTGGCTAAAGCATGGAGAAAAGGTGACGGGCAGATAATCATGCTATCATGCCATTATGATATTATAGAGTGGCTGCAGCCAGACTGGGTATATGATATGGACGAGGCACGCTTTTATGAGCGTGACTGTCTTCGGCAAAGGCCAAAAATGCTCCTTGAAATATATAAAGTGCGGGGAACTGTATTCTCAAGACTTTTTAAGAAGCATTATTATCTAAATCTTCCTGCACCTGTAGCCGCAGAATACTACATAGGAGTTATAGACGGGGCTCCAGTGTGCCATGTCGCTGTCTGCCCACTTTTTACGGCTCGAGCGTATCGAGCGACACGACTTGTTGTTCTCCCTGAATGGCAAGGGGCAGGTATTGGAACTAAGTTCCTTGCCGAA
Source organism: uncultured Bacteroidales bacterium (assembly GCA_944325445.1). GTDB lineage: Bacteria > Bacteroidota > Bacteroidia > Bacteroidales > UBA932 > Egerieousia. The sequence goes on from CALVAG010000007.1 coordinate 65,720, forward strand.
ATATGTAAGCACTATTTAGAGGGGCACGGTCGCTGTGGCCACAGATATCATACCTTTTTCCACACATCCCATCCACAATTATGTGCCGCCCTGAGGCACTCTAAACAATGGATACAAACAGGGGCACGACTCTATGGCGACAATAAAACTAGAAGCCATAAATCAATGATACGCTCAGCCACCCGCAAAGGGGTAATCAGAGCGGTATCCGGGTATGGAGGGCACTTTAGGGCGGTTCAGTCATTTAAATTTATAGGATATGATAGTTAAGATACTTGGCAATATTAATACACCTGCAGTTGCAGAGACAGATAGACTTATCCGACAATTAGGACATGCAGTATGGGATGATTCTTATTATTATTGTGATCTAGCCGTAGCACCACGGTTAACGCGAAAACTACATAATGATGAACTGTCCGACCCACGCTTGGGTACACTGATTTTTCACCCCTCGCCATTACCGTATGGTCGCGGAATGCAATCAATCAAGTGGGCATATAAAAGAAAAGAACCCATAACTGCCGCCACTTGGTTTTGGGCCGATATGGGGCTTGATACTGGAGATATATGCGAGCAGGAGATTATTAAGATTGATTATTCCATGCCACCAAGAGACTTTTATCGGGCACATGTGATGCCGGCGCTTATACGTACCCTTGAACGCTGTTTAAATAACCTTCAAAAAGGGTACATTCGCCGTATTCCGCAGATTGAAGCATATTCATCATTCGACTTTTCGGAGAAAAAAGAAAAATAAAATTGTACATTTCGTTTTCTAATTTTTGTACATTTCGTTTTGCCGATTATAGACTGTTTCATCTATTACATGCATCCTTTTCCTCCTGATTTGGAAGCGACGGAATGGGATATGGAGCAGATGTCGGCAGCATACAGAAGCGACAAGAGCGAAAGCGAATACAGGAATGCCAACAAGTTTCTCAGATTTGAGGTATCGGCGCCGGACATTAAGGATATTACCGGAGAAAAGAGTCTGGAAAAACCGTTTTATTCAGATTTCAAGGCAGGCATTTACCTTAAGAGCGGAGAGTCCAAAAGAGTGGAGGATGAACTTACGATAAAGCCTTTTGCATTAAGGGAGCTGCAGCACACCTATCAGTTTGTATTGGGAAGCTTGAAAACCCGCGATGGAACATGGTCGAAGTATCTTGCTGATGTTGCTGCAACTCCAGTCAATAAACGGCACCGCGGAAAGCTGCATCTCTCTGAAGAGGGGGTGCTCTCATTGGATGTGGATTTTTCCATGGATGATATATACGGGGCGATAGAATCGGGCGATTGCAATGTGGCCGACTATACGACATTCGGCACCGGCATAATGGATGATCTGGAAGTAGCGGATACCCTGAACATAGGTACGCTCAGCGTTTTGCTCCTTCCTCCGGACGGAATATACTATCAGTCCGTATTGGACGAATATGGCGAAGTTATAGCCGAAGGAATGTCATATCCGGGTAATGAAGTGGATGTTTTCTGGGTAAGGGAGTAAAGATTAATTGGTATCTTTGTTATTATATACATTGTATATATTATGTATATTTTATATCTTTGTAAAAAATAAAAAAAATGAATACTGTTGTAAAAAGAAAAAATATTGATTTACCGGAAACAGTTTTAAAAAAGCTGTCACTGATGGCAGTTGCGCAAGGCAAGAGCTTGAAAGCTTATATAGAAGCATTACTTATATCAAAAGCAGACAACATATCTATAGAAGTCTATGATAACCCGTCTCCGTCTAAAGACGAATGGTTCGATAATCCGGAAAACATAAAGGAAATTTCTAGTGGAATTGCGGATGCCAATGATGGAAACACCTATGCAATGAAACAAGATGAATCTCTTAATGATTTTATTGTAAGGATGAGGGTTGAAGGCAATGTATGATATTGAATTTACAAAAACGGCATTAGCTGGAATTATCAAACTACAGAAGTCTGAGCCTATATGTTATAAGAAGCTATATAAATTAATAGAAGAATTAAAAATTCATCCGAAAACCGGAACTGGTCAACCGGAACAATTAAAGGGATTTCATATTCCAATATGGTCAAGGAGAATAAGCAAAAAACACAGACTTGTATATGAAATTTATGAAATTAAAATTCGGGTAGTGATTCTTTCTTCATATGGACATTATGATGAGAAATAACAAATAATGGCGACCGATTGGCCGCCATTGTTGTTCTTGTACCTTGTCTGCCGTCAGAAAGACCTGTTGTAAACCAACTCCCACGGGAATTGGGTATTCAGGGCAAAGGCGGGATTGCCTATATTGATGCCCGTATATCCGTAAATATAGACATCGATGCCGTTGAGATTGATTTTACTGTACATTTCGTTCTCATCATCGACCGCCTGCAGCGGGACATTCACGTAATATTGCTGAGGGGCGATACCGTTGAACGTATAGCCGCTGCCGTCGAAAAGTGTTATCCTATCTCCCATCTGGAACGATACGTTATAATTCGAAAACCCTACGGAGGATGAGGTATAAACCCGCCCGTTATACTTGAACGGAATGTTTGCCGGTATTTCATTACCCAAATAGTTTCTCAATTCAGGTGTGTTCGCAAAGAACTGCGAATTGGGCGAGGTGTACCATCTGGCCACCATCTGGTTTACATACTCGAAATTATATTGATCTAGAGGTTCCATTCGGTTGACGGTAATTGTATTTGTCATACCTACAAGATAGACTGTCTCATATAGGATCACTTTTGAATTGAGAGTGATCTCATATCCGTCAGTCGTTCCGGTACAGGTTGCGGTAAAAGGATATTCGCCGTTATCGGCAGTCGGATTGTTAAAAGCAATTACGCCGCTGTCCCACTTCAGAGTAAAACCTCCTTTAGGAAGTCTACTTGTCCAGATAGGATCGCTTAATCCAGAACCTGCAGGCGCATGCCTGTCGAGGTAAGCATTTGTAGGGGTATTGTACTTGCCGTTCATGGCAGCCTTTACGACAGGGGCAATCGAGACCTCATCTATGGTAAAGGTCATATTTGCCGTGGCGTCGCTTCTTCCCTTAAGCGAAATGGCAAGGCTCATCTGCTCCGTATCCGAGGGCAGATATCTGTTCCCATTTGGATTGGTAGTCGTAGAGACCCTGAGGTTGGTAGGATTGTCGCTTTTAGGGATAAAGACAAAGAGCGCCGCTCTCGGAGAGAGGGTGACCTCCGCCTCAAAGGAGTCAGAGGCATGTTCCGGCAGTATGTCGTACTCGATCTGATAGTCGAAATGGTCGAATATGACGAACGAACTCTCTTTCGGCACTATCCGCAGCTGCTGTATATCCAAATCGTATGTGGCGGATACAGGCCCTATCGATGCCGTTATGCGGCATGAACCGGGAGTTATGGCCTTTACCGTTATGCCGGCGGAATTCGAGGATATTATCTGTGCATTTGAATTGCTCAGGCTTATATTTATATCGGAATCAGCCGGAAGCAGGAGAGAATACGGTATGGTAACCGTCTCTCCATTGTACATGACTCTCCCGGAAGCGGGAAAGCCGATTTGCGGATTCACCACCGTTACGGTACAGTAAAGGTCGATGCCATGGGCAGATACCTTTATCTTTGCCTCTCCGCCGGCCACGGCGGTTACCTTGCCGCTCTGGTCTACGGTCGCTATGCCGGGCGACTGCGACGCGAAAACGGGCGATACCGGAGGTTTTACCTTATAGCCTATCGTAAAGCTCTCGCCTACGTAAAGTGTCTTTGATGTAGGGTCAATTGAGAATTCCTTTGCCTGAACGGTTACCGTACAGGTTGCCTTCTTGGAACTGTCATCCTTTGACGCTGCAGTTATGACGGCTTCACCCGGAGCCACGGCTGTTACCTTACCGCTCCCGTCCACCGTTGCCACTTTATCATCGGAACTGCTCCATATTATATCAGGGACAGTGGCGTCGTCCGGCTCTATCGTCGCCTTCAGTTCTCCCGTCTCCCCTGTAAAGAGTGTCATCGTAGCCGGTTCTACAGTTATACCTGTGACATAAATCTTGCTGTCTACCGTTATCGCACACTCGGCCGAGATATTCGTCCCGTCTGTGGAGGTAGCGGTAATGGTACAGGTCCCGTCTCCTACAGCTGTCACTTTGCCGCTCTGGTCTACCGTTGCTACCTTCTCATCGGAACTGTTCCATTGCAGTGTCTTGTCGGCGGCTGTAAGTGGCTGCACCGCTGCGGAGAGCTGCAGTGAAGCTCCAAGTTCGGTGAACTTGTGCGATTCGGGCGAAACCTCCACGGAAGTGACGAGGTCCACTATTTCGCTATTGTCCACCCGCCAGCTGTTCTCATCAATTGCGCCGTCTCCTTTGAAACAGAGTGTAATGACATATTGAAGATTTCTTTCTACGCTATAGTCGGAAACCATATCCTTACCGAGATAAAACCTGTATATTATTTCACCTCTCTTTTGAGATGAAAGATAATTGCCCTTCAATTCGACATAACTGCAGATTTCTGAATATTCGCTCTCCTCCGGCCACCATTTATCCTTCTGTTCAAGATTTCCCTCCTGGAGTACCCCCTGGATATTTTCATATTGGTAAAAAAGGATCCCTTGTTCCAGCTCCTTTACAGTAGGATTCTCTACCAAAACCGAAGATACGGCATCTGCCCCGTCTATGATTCTGGACTCGGCAAACGGCATAACGGAAAGGGGAATATTTTTAAGCGAGACTTCATCTATCGCAATCTCCACATCCGGATTTAACATAGAATAATCGCATTTTAATACGACTTTTGCCACACATCGTTTCAAATCCAATGTAATATTCTGTTTATCCGACAGTCGCACAGACTCAACGCATCCCGACATTAAAACTCCTCCCCTTTCGGAAACCATTCCCGAATAATCTGCTATCCCATACCTGAGCGCCTTGATTTCATCGTAGCATTTTGCATAGACGGGAGCATTGGCATTGACAAGGGCATAAACCGAATATTTCATATTCTCATAAACACAAATTTCAATTTCAGACCTCTCCGTGGCATACGAATAGTAAACAAGATCTCCAAGTTCATTAATCACATAAAGGTTTACATTTTCCATGAGAAACTCGTTTACTGCCGGGGCTTTTGTAACGACCGGCAACAATGCATAATCCACAGATATTTTTACGGAATCTCTATTCCCGTAAAAAAGCATATTCATATCATCCGTTTCGTGTACCGTACAGGAGAAAAAGGAGAAAACGATAAAAGATATCAATATAATATTTCTCATAATCCGTTTTTTAAATGGTTATCACGATAGATTTCTTTATATTCCATGCCTCTACCTCGATATTGAAGCATGAAAATGAAAAATCGGCCCCGATTACTACATCTTCCAGATTCTCGGCCTCCATATCATACCCTATGGCAGACAGCCATCCTCCCAAATCATAACTGTTTACAACCTTTGAACCCTCATAAGAGTATGTGCTTACCGCAAGTTTCATCTTTTCCATACTCTTCTGCCTTATTATTCTGTATCTGAAAAACAGATTTCCGTCGGAATTTATCTCCTTTATTCCGCTTACAATATGCTCCTGCTCTATATATTCTCCGTCAATACCCCTTCCGGAAGTAGAACAGGTAATCCACGAGGAGAGAATGCCATCCCCTTCGCTTCCGTCAAGTATCAAATAGATATCCGCATACTCCCTGCAGACCTCTATATACTCATGCACCGTCTCTCCGGTAGCATCCAGTTCAGTTCCTGAATAGTACAAGGAATCGGTATCCGGATTGCCCCATACATGGCATCCGACCATATCTTTTGCAAGTCTGACATTATATGGGAGGAGATAGCTTTCCTTTAAAATAGTATCCCTTGCAAGAATCTCCCCGTCGGAAGCCAGGAACCACAGGTCCAATCTCTTTATCGAAGTATCTGTCCCGCTGAAATCCAATGTAACAAAACATGGACATGCAGACCTGTCTTCCATAATGGAATCACAGGAAAAGAGAGAGAGTACGGTATAGGACGCGAGAATCGAAAACAATAAAATTCTACTCATCGTACAAGATTAAAATTCAACATCGATTTTAGGCAGCAGTTCCCAGTCCAGCACATTGAGCGTCACATCCAGAGTTCCCTTTTCAAGTGGCTGTTCAGGATCCAAAGTACCTGGTCTCATAATATTTACATCTATCGAATATGAGCTGTTTCTCTCAATTTCCTTTATGGGGACAGGATAGTAATATGTATTACCGTTCAAATCTGCCTGAATGATGAGTTTCGTATAGCGCTCCGTTTCACTTTCCTGTTCCAGCATATTGGAATAGCAGTAGAAGTAATGCGGAACAGGATGACCTGAATCATTAATGCTTTGCGGTATCGATTCGTACAGCATTCCGTCCATTTTACACCCGCTGATATCTGTTGCAACGGCCTTTCCGCTATTCAAAATCGTTACGGTTTCCGGAGAATTTCCGTTATGATATAACTTCTCCCCTACTACATTGGTCAGATAGAATTTTACATTTTGCAATTCCGAATTTTCATAAGGGGTGCCGGCAAACGATGTCCTGACCGATTTCAGCTCTATCCTGGAGACAAGCCTGGATATTGAAAATGTAAGATATGTAGAACTCTGCAACACCGCTTCCACGGTACCGGTCATTGTAAAACTTTTCAAATTTTCATTTTTCAAGCTGGAATACTCTCTTTCGAATCCTGAAAGCGTCGATACGCCGTCCCAGTTTTCTACATGCGAATTTGCAATTGCATAAATTCTCTTCAGCCCGGTCGTAGTGTTGATCTGCAGGTCATAAAGCGAATTCAACTCCCCGGCGGTAAATTTCTTATAAGTATCCAGAACGCCGGCTCCCTCACCGTCTGCCCTAAAGATAAATATTTCAAGCGTCTGGACAGAATTGTCATCTTTTTGAACTCCATGGCTGCTTCCTGAAGCCTTGGTTTGCGGCACAATGGAAAGATATAGCGTACTTTCACCCCCTGCGCCATACGCTTCCCCGCTTTCACTCTTGGAACATGAGGCAATAAGCACTGCCGAAGAAAAAAACGCAATCGCAACAAATCTGAATTTTTTCATAATTTTTCTATTTTATTGATTATATATATTTTCCAATCCGTATTTCTTGATTACTGCAGATATTTCCGGATCCAGATTCCCTCTATGTCTCATAGAGGCATCGGCCTCTACAGAACTGAGAAAATATTCTGCAGCACGCTCGGTATCATTCAAACGCGCGCATGCCAAAGCCATCAGATAATCCCTCTTTGCCGTTTTCGGCAAAACCTCCAGAATTGCTTTTGCCGAATGATTATACCCCATACATAGATAAGCCAGGGCGGTATTTATATCTGAATATGGCTGCAAAATAGTCAATGCCTTACGGTAATCCCGGTTATCGAGAGCCTCTACGCCCTTCATATAGGTGCTGTCTATCTGATATGTGATGACAGTATCTTTAACCATCCCCGGACGATGGATGCTCAACGAAAAATCCACTCTTCGCAGTTCCGGATAAAAAGTCTCCTTTATATATGGATAATGGCTGCTTTTGGAAAGAGCGCGTTCTCTTGCATCATAATCGGGAAGAGAGAGTGCCGCTATCAGAGTTTTATCCCATTTTAAAGTCGAATCCTGCAGAATCATCCTCTCCAGCTCCGGCCATGGATCGGTATCGGTCTTAAGCTTGATAAAGTCATTATCTAAAAAAGGTATTTTATCCTCTTCATGCGGTTCAGTCGCTGTCTTATCTCCGTAACCTGCAGAAAGATCCACGTTCCACGCCGCACCGTTTATACTGTCATTCATGCGATGCATATAATCGAGCAGATACTCTTTTATGGAATTTGCCCTGGATTGAGACAGCCTCTTATTATACAGATATCCTCCTTCCGGTGATGACAACGATGCAATGACAAGTGAATCCGCCACAAAACTGTTGTCGGAAAGTATTGTATAAAATATATCCGATATTCTTCGCATCTGGGCCTTGTTGGACGCGAGCGTGTCACAATAACGGGAATCGCCCGCCTTGAATGTGATATACGCCGTAGAATTGATTTTCAAGTCTCTCTCAATGACCTTTTGTTCATATCTGACCTCATTTTGTACCAGAGAGCTCAACGAACTTATATAATAGGTTACAGGGCCGGCATCCGGCATGTTATAAAGAAGTTCTTGCGAATCATACAGTTCTCCCCCGATTTTCAATTCTATTTTTTTTACCTTCTCTCCAATCCGCAAGGGATATCTATAACAATATTTCAATCCGTTTGGTCCCTGATTTACAACAGAATCCAGCTTTACTCCATTTATATCCAACGGATTTTTGACATACTTTGCGAACATCTTTTCTTTCTTGTCTATAAGCCGTTCATTCCTCTTTATCAGCCATTTCTTGCTATAATGAAGGACAGCTTCACGGAACTTGACGCCAAAGAGCACGGATACTTGCTCATTATCTATATATGAAGTATCGTTCCTGAGTTCGGCCACATCCTCGAAGTTCCTCTCTATAAACTTTTCCAACATTGCCTTACGCGTAAAGGCATCCATATAACCGAGAGAATCGGGAATTATTGTACTTAAAAATTTCTCGTACAATTCATATCCGCGCAACTGGTTCTTTCTGTATTTATCTCCGGTAATATAGACCTTGTCGAGATTCAACGTATCTGAAAGACAGTACAGTTGCGGATATAATCTCAACTGGCATTCGGAATAAAGCATTTCCGGAGGAACACTTATATCGAACGCTATATTTACAAAACCGTTGCGTTCTGCAATATTCCTGAATTTAGCCTCGACCACAACAGGGGCTATTTCATCTGCAATTACCATTTCGCCGGTTTCATCATCCCTTACGGCAGACATCAGCATCACTTCGCGCCCTCTGAAATTAACCTTCTGAACGGTATCGTTCCGCACTGTATAACTTGTATCGGAAGTAAACAGAGGCAATGCATAATCCGCAATAGAAACGGAAGCCGCCACTTTATCCGCAGAGAGTTCCTTTATACTGTTTTGCATGGAACATCCGCCAAATAGAGAGGCACAGAGCGCCAGACAACAAATCCTTTTCATATTACCTTGCATGATTCAAAACAGATAAGAGAGTTGTACCAATATATTGTCAGGAGCAATGAACACCTGCTTTTTATTTGCTTCAACAAGGCCGCACGAAGGGCATGAATAGCGTCTGTACCTGCCGTAGCCGGCCATGACGGAGAGTGCGAAATCCAAATTGAATTTCGATGAGAGCATGAGTGCATATCCTCCGCCAAATGCAAGAGCATAGGCATCGCCTTCATAACTCTTTTCCGAAAATATCCCTCCGGTATTGAAGCGTGTATAATTCATATTTCCCGATATGAACCAACCTGAATAGACATGCCATGGCCAATATCTCATACCTGTATAAAAGGCAAGCCTTTTGTTTTGCACCTGTCTGTCGGAACCCGACAGATTATATACGAACGGATTATAGCGCATGGAAATCTCCATCGTCATATTCCTTGTTACGGCATACGAAAATGCACCGTTAAGAGTAAATAAATTCACATAATCGACAGCATTGGTCGATATGGCGATTTTTTGAGAATAGCCTCTGTTTCCGGAGAAAACAAATATGGCAAAAGAAATGAACAGATACTTTAACATAACCCTATTTTTCATTTTCGGCGAAAATAGGGGCATTACAGCAGCTGATACATGAAAAAAAATAAAAAGGAGAGATTTGTTCCCTCCTTTTCAATAAAAAAAGATTTTTAAAAATTTTTCAAGACATCAATAGACTTTAGCCTCTTCCTTACCTTCGAGAACGCTAAAACCATTTTGGGCCAAAGCGCCCATTTCATCTTCTCCGGGATAAATGGAAACCGGAGCGATGAAAGAGACTTTCCGCTTTACAGACTCCATCAACCCTTTGTTATATGCTATACCTCCGGTAAGAATTATCGCATCCACCTCTCCGGATACGACCGTAGCCATAGCTCCGATCTCTTTTGCCAATTGATATGCAAATGCATCTGAAATGAGCTGCGCCTCCTTATCTCCCTCTTCTACCCTTTTCTCTACCTCCTGGAAAGAGTTCGTTCCCAAATAGGCGACAACGCCGCCCTTGCCGGAAATCATCTTTTTAATCTCATCTTTCGAATGCTTTCCGCTAAAACAGATATCGACCAACTGGGCAGCCGGAAGTGAACCGGACCTCTCTGGAGAAAACGGGCCGTCTCCGCTCAACGCATCATTTACATCCACGACTCTTCCTTTTTTATGAATTCCGACAGAGACCCCACCGCCCAAATGAGCCACTATAAGGTTCAGTTCATTGTAATTTTTGCCGTGTTCCCTGGCATAGAGTTTGGCAATCGCCTTTTGATTCAATGCATGAAAAATGGATATTTTTCTAAAAGCCGGATGACCGGTTATTCTGGCAACGGGGTCGAGCTCATCGACGACAACCGGATCCGCAATTATAGCCATGATTCCGCCTACCTCGTCTGCAAGGTCTCTCGCAATCATCGCTCCGAGATTGCTGGCATGCTCACCGTTCTTTCCGCTTTTAATGTCATCTATCATTGCATCATTCACTATATAAACGCCTGAAGGAATAGGCCTTACCAGACCTCCTCTTCCGACTATCAGATTAAGGTCAGAAAGAGCGATATTATTCTCTTTCAATGCATTTTTTATAGTCTGCTTTCTAAACTCCAATTGGTCTATTACAGTTTTATACGGAGCCAATTCTTCGCTGGAGTGACGTAAGGTCTTGCAGAAAAGCTCTCTGCCGTCTTTATAAACCGCTATTTTAGTAGAGGTAGACCCGGGATTTATTGCCAAAATCAGTTCAGACATAGCTCTACTCCCTATTTTGCTGTAATTGCAGCCAAAGCGATAGAATTCAATTTTGTATCTATACTGTCGGCACGGCTCGACAATACACACGGAGCCTTTGCACCTGTAACCATTGCAGCGACCCTTATACCGCTCACGAGCTGAGTATTTGTCTTATAGAAAACATTTGCAGCCTCGATGCTCGGGAAAACCAGACAATCCGCATCGCCTGCAACTTTGCTTTCGAGTTTCTTTATTTTAACAGCCTCTTGAGAAAGTGCGACATCTATTGCCAAGGGCCCGTCCACATAACATCCCGGAATTTGTCCCCTGTCACTCATTTTGGCTATCATGGCAGCCTCGACGCAGGCCGGCATACCTGAAAGCATCTGCTCTGTAGCTGCGACCATGGCTATTTTAGGCTTCTCCACACCCAAAGCCTGTGCAGTCTCCTTGACGTAATTTACCATTGCCAGTTTTTGCTTGAAATCGGGAGCAGGGATTACCGCAATGTCTGCAATTATTATAAATTTATGATAATTCGGATTTTGAATAAGACAAACATGACTCAATACTGCCTTCGGAGGAAGCAGACCTCTCTCCTTATTGAGAATGCCGCGCATATATTTGTCTGTGCTGCACAGACCTTTCATCAATATATCCGCCTCCCCTCCATTCACCATATCGACAGCCTGTGAAATGGATTTCAACTCATTTTCATTATTTACGATTTTAAAGAGCGAGCTGTCTATATTCTCCTGTTTGCATATATCCAAAATCATCTTTTCGTTGCCGACGAGGGTACCGTCTACGATTCCGGCCTTTACAGCCAATGCCACCGCATTTATAGTGTGGTCATCAACAGCCCACGCCGCAACCAGTCTTTTCTTGGGTTTTGAACGGAGCTGATCAAATAATTCATCGAAATTTCTTATCATAATATATGTTTTTATTGTTAATACTCTTTGTTTACCTCGCCAATCTCATAGTATCCTGGGCAATCACAAGTTCTTCATTCGTTGTGACAGCCGCGACAGCCACCTTTGAAGAGGGTTTTGTCAGAATCATATCCTTTCCTCTCAATCCGTCATTTACAGATGAATCGAATTCCACTCCGAGATATGCGCACTTTGTGGAAATATACTCCCTTACAGCCGGATCGTTCTCTCCTATACCTCCGGTAAAGACAATCAAATCCACTCCGTTCATTGCAGCTGCATACGCCCCTACATATTTCAATACGCTATACTTGAACATTTCCAGCGTCAATGCAGCCCTTTTGTTTGTCTCCGCTGCCGCTTCCACATCGCGCGCGTCAGACGAGACTCCCGAGATTCCGAGGAAACCGCTCATTTTATTCAGCACCGTATTTATTCCCTTGAAGTCCAACTGTTCTTTGTCTTGAAGATAGGTAACTACTCCGGCATCGATGTTCCCGCAGCGCGTTCCCATCACCACTCCCTCCACAGGAGTGAAACCCATTGAAGTGTCTACGGATTTTCCATTGCATATAGCGGTTACCGAACTTCCGTTGCCAAGATGGCATGTCACTATCTTTGATTTGTCGAAATCGAGGCCCGCAAGTTTTGCCGCCTTTCTGGCCACGAATTGATGGCTTGTACCGTGGAAACCATAGCGGCGTATCTTATATTTTGAATAATATTCGTAAGGAATTGCATACATATATGCATAATCAGGAATGGTCTGATGGAATGAAGTATCGAATACCGCCACCTGCGGAGTTTGCGGCATAAGTTCGCTAATAGCTTTTATTCCCAATAAATTTGCAGGATTATGAAGCGGAGCGAGTTCACAGCATTTTTCGATTTTTTCAATCACCTCGGCATCCACCTTCTTGCTTTCGCTAAAGTATTCGCCTCCGTGAGCCACCCTGTGGCCTACTGCATCAATGTCTGAGAGAGATTTAAGGACTCCGTGTTCAGGGCTTACGAGCAACTCCAATACGCTCTTGATTCCTTCGGTATGAGTGGCTATGGGCTTATGCAATTTGTATTTGTCGCGACCTGTAACGGTATGCGTGATATCGCCCATCTCCAAACCGATGCGTTCAACCAAGCCCTTTGCAAGCAGATTGTACTCCTGCTCGCTCTTCATGTCCAATACCTGATATTTAAGCGAAGAACTTCCGCAATTCAAAACCAATATTACCATACTATTCAAATTTTGTTTACATTATACAAACTTAAACAAAATTTGCCAATATTGGTATAGTTTTACGGTTAATAAATTACTAATATTATTGCGGCAAATCGTAACAGGAGGCAGTAGGGACTATCGCATTTACCGCATGAGACAATACGGAAACATTTATCTGGCTTCCCATCATTTTGCTCTCGCCGTCGAACTGTATCAACCCATTACCGGAACGGGTTATTTTCAACTCCTTGCATCTGAACCTATCTATATATTCCGAGTATCTTATAGTCTTCAGGAAAAGCCCCATTGTCAGCAGCGGCATTGAGACCAATGGAGCCCGTTTCCATACCGCAACATCTATCATTCCGTCGGAAATATTTGCATCCGGGGCAATAAACGCATTGTTGCCCCATTGCGAACTGTTTGCCAGGGTTATTAGAAATGCCTTATAATGATATATGTTGCCCGCTATCTCTATATCGTAAACTTCCCTGTTATATTTTACATACTCTTTTGCGCAAAATTCCATATATGTTATCAATCCGCGTGTAGGGGCGCTATTGAACCTGTCGCCGATGACAGCCTCGAAGCCGAGCCCTGCGGTACAGAAAAAAATCTGATCGTTGATTTTTCCGGCATCAATTTTCTGCACGTTCTCCTTCATTATCACTTCGGCGGCCTTTTGATACGAGATGGGGATTTTAAGATGACGTGCCAGTCCGTTTCCAGAACCGACCGGAATTATCCCCAATTTCGTACGGCGGTTCACCAAAGCTCGCGCGACTTCATTCACTGTCCCGTCTCCACCGATCGCAACAACTATATCATAACCCTTATCACTGAAATTCAATGCTTTGACATAAGCATCCCCGACGCATTCCGTCTTATAGAAAAGAGCATCGTACCCGTTTTCCGCAGTAAAAACGGATTTCAGGTACAACAGAATCACCTCCTTGTGCGAAATGCCGGATATCGGATTAACTATGAAAGCAATTTTTTTCATCAGCGTAAATTATTACAAAGATAAAATTTATCGTTAATTTTACACTCATTCTATTGCAAGTTCGTTTGTTCCAAACAAATGTGCAGGGTTATGGCAAGAGGGGGAGATAGTTTGATATATTGTTTTCTGGCAGGTACAGCTGCATCTGCGTTCCTGAAATCATTTTACGGCATAAGAATACCCGCCCAATATCTTTTCTGTATTGCGGCGCTCTCATTTTTAATACTTGTACTATTTTATTTCAGGATTTCGATTGTTACCGAAAGGGGCAAAAGGAGAACTATGGAGCTGCTCATAATCCTCTTTTTTGTCTGTTGCGGAGCATTGAACGATTCCCGGGAGAGTTCCATATCAAAGGAATCGCCTAAAGAGGGAAGAATAGCCGGAATCATAAACGGAATAAAAAATGATGCAATAGAGCGTACGAAGGGAATGATTTCCGCAGAGAGACAAAGCAGTGTTGCCGTAGCCCTCACCATTGGAGAACAGGAGAATATCCCCCGCGAACTCAAAAGAGCCTACAGCGAAAGCGGAACTCTCCATGCACTTGCACTGTCCGGCATGCATATCAGCATTATTTACAATATGATAAGCAGCATGCTGGTAATTCTCAACATAAGCTATCGCGGAAGATGGATAAAACTTATCCTTGCATTCTCGCTTATCATATTCTACTCTCTTATGACAGGCTTTTCGGCCTCGATACAGAGGGCTGCCATAATGATTTTCATATACAAGGCCGTAGAGATGTCGGGACGCTTCAGGGGAAGATGGAGCGCATTATCCTTTGCCGCAGCCCTCATAATAATCATAGACCCTGAAATGCCGGCTACAGTCAGCTTCCAGCTCTCATTTGCCGCGGTAGTTGGAATAATAGCCATCTACCCTCCGATGCACAAAAGCTTCGAAAGGCTTTTCGGAAAATGGAGGGCCTATAAAATTCTGTCCCCTGTTGTAAACATGCTCTGCATGTCCGTCGCCTGCCAGATAACGACAACACCGTTTACATGGTTTTACTTCAAGAGCTCCCCGGAACTTTTCCTTATAGCCAACCTTGTGGCGGTACCGCTCGTGACCGCTGCCATCTATGTCTATCCTGTCGCCTTCATCTTTACATATTTCAATGGTATATGCAACTACCCGGCCGTAATATTGGAATTTGTACTCAAGATACTCAACGATGCCATACTGTATATCGGAAAATAAAGTGATGTATATTTGCTGCAAATTTCACATATACTTTATGAGCGATTCTATCAAGCATGAGTGCGGCATAGCATTGATCCGGCTTCTGAAGCCGCAGAACTACTACAAGGAAAAATACAACGACCTGCATTACGGGTTGAGCAAACTCTATCTGCTTATGGAAAAACAACATAACAGAGGACAGGAGGCAGCCGGACTGGCTTGCGTAAAAATAGATGCCGCTCCGGCTGAGGAGTATATTTTCAGAGAGAGACACCTGGGGACAAATGCTATAACGGAATGTTTCGATGCAGTAAACAAAGCCATAGGAGAACAGTCGCGAATATCTCCCCGCAATATTCCCTATATGGGAGAGATATATCTTGGACATCTCAGATACAGTACAACCGGGCACTCCGGCATATCATATGTGCATCCATTCCTGAGAAGGAACAACTGGAGAAGCAGAAATCTCTGCATAGCCGGAAATTTCAACCTTACCAATGTAGACGAGCTTATAGACCATATAGTAAAAGAGGGACAGCACCCCCGCAGCGATGCAGACATGTTCATTATGCTGGAACAGTTGGGATACCTGCTCGACGCCCGCCATACAAAACTCTACGACAGATTCATCAGAGAGGGATATTCAGGAAAAGAACTCAACGACAAGATAGAGGAAAATCTTAAAATCGAGCAAATTATAAAAGAAGCTTCCGATTTGTGGGATGGAGGATTCTGCATAATCGGAGCCACAGGAAGCGGTGACAGTTTTGTATTCAGAGATAAATGGGGAATCAGGCCCTGTTTCTACTATTCAGATGATGAGATTGTGGTGGCGGCCTCCGAAAGGGCCGTTATCCAGACCACAATGAATGTAGAATACGATATGGTAAAGGAACTGCAGCCGGCAGAGGCATTGATTATAGGAAAAGATGGCAAGGTTTCGCTCCATACTATTGCAAAAAAGGTAAAGAGCACACCGTGTTCCTTTGAAAGAATCTACTTTTCGCGCGGAAGCGATGCGGATATCTATAAAGAGCGCAAGACATTGGGAAGACTTCTCGTCCCTCAAATATTGCATGAAATCGCCTGCGATTTGGACAACAGCGTATTTTCATTCATTCCAAACACCGCCGAAATTGCCTATTACGGTATGATAGAGGGGATGAACGAATATCTGGACTCCATTAAATTGCAAAAGATCATGGAAGCAGCCGGAAAGGGGAATTTGGGAAAAGACGGCAAGACGTTACACGGGATACTCTCTCACAAGGTGCGCTGCGAAAAGCTGGCAATCAAGGATATAAAGCTCAGGACATTCATTACCGAAAGTTCCGGCAGGGATGATTTGGCCGCACATGTTTACGATATAACATACGGCAGCATAATCCCGTATAAGGATACCATAATCGTCATAGATGACAGCATTGTAAGGGGGACAACGCTCAGACAGAGCATTATCAAAATTTTAGGCAGGCTACACCCTAAAAAGATAGTAATAGTATCCTCCTCTCCACAAATCAGGTATCCCGATTGCTACGGCATAGATATGAGCCATATGGAAGAGTTCATTGCATTCAATGCCGTTGTAAGACTGCTCGAGGAATGCAACATGGACAAACTCCTGGCACAGACATACGAAAAATGCAGGAAAGCCCTGGAAAACAATGACAATACAGTAAACTATGTAAAGGAGATTTATGCACCGTTCACAGAACAGCGCATATCCGAAAAAATCGCACAAATGGTAACACCCGAAGGAGTGGAGTGCCAAATCAGCATCATCTTCCAGACGATAGAAAATCTGCACAAAGCCTGCCCCGACAATGGAGGAGACTGGTATTTTTCGGGCAATTATCCGACCCCGGGAGGGACGAGATGCTCGAATAGAGCGTTCGTAAACTATTTCGAATCAAAATACTCTATTTCAAGATGACCATCTCATCCATAAGATAGCCAGCATCCGCCACCTTGTCTATAATAAAAAGCGCATACCTGATATCCAGCGCTATATTCCTGCAGACATCGGGATCGAAGACGAGATCGCTCATCGTCCCCTCCCAGACTCTGTCGAAATTCACGCCTATAAGATTGCCCTCCGCATCGAGGACAGGACTGCCGGAATTCCCGCCTGTCGTGTGGTTCGTTGCAATAAAGGCGACAGGCACACTGCCGTCTACCTCCCACTCCCCGTAATCTTTCGATGCGTAAATATCCCTGAGCTTTTGAGGCACGTTATAATCGAAAATACGGGGATTATCCTTCTCCATGATTCCATCGAGCGTGGATACCGGTCGGTAATAAACCGCATCCGACGGAGAATACCCCTGCACTTTTCCATATGCTATTCTCAATGTAGAATTAGCATCGGGATAAAAGTTCTTTGTCCCTCCTCTCTGTCTGTCATACTCCATCTGCCCTCTCATATATTTCCTGTAAAGCAATGTTATTTCGCGGTTCAGCGAATCCAGCCTCGGTTTCACGGCGCTTCTGAAATACGAGTTTGTAGCCCTGTAGAACTCTTTTGCCAAAGCGAGTGAATCATTGTCGTAAATTGCATCCGCCCATTTTTCTACAGAACCCATCTCCGACAGTTTCCGTTTAAAGTAGGGAGCTTTATATTTATCATCTATATCCTTGTCATATTCATTTATCAAAGCTATGAATATCGCCTTATCGACAGGTTTGTAGTAATCCTTATAAAAGAGAAGGGAGTCTCCGCCCTTGCCTGCTGCATAGCGCAGAAACTCAGGAGCATTCAAAGCCTCATTCTGATAATCCTTTACAAGCGACAGTTCTTCGGCCTGCGAATAGAGGTCGGAAAATTTTTCGATAATCCCGTCATACTCCCGATTCTCTTTTGCCCATGCTGCAAAAGCCTTTTCGAAATCGCGTTTTTTCTCTACGGCATTCATCTTTATAATGCCTTTCATCTCTCCCTGCCACTTTTTCCACGAATTTGCCACACTCGCATTTTTTGAAGCATACTGTATCCTGACAGCATCGCTTTTCTCCATCTCCCTGTCCTGTATGTTCAAACGCAATGTCCTGAGCTTTATTTTCTTCGGATTCGATATATTGGCAATATAGTTAACGGCATCTGAGGTGACATATTCGCTCGTCCTCCCGGGATATCCGTAGACAAGGGTGAAATCGCCCTCCTGAATACCTCCTGCATTTATCTTGAAAAATCTTTTTGGACGGTACGGCACATTATTTTCGGAGTATGGCGCAGGTTCGTTGTCTTTTCCGGCATATACCCTGAAAAGCGAAAAATCGCCTGTGTGGCGCGGCCACATCCAATTATCCGTATCACCGCCGAATTTACCTATAGATGAAGGCGGTGCGCCTACCAGACGTACATCTGTAAAGACTTTATATACATACAGAAAATATTGGTTCCCGTAATATAGCGGCGCCACCCTGGCCTTGAGTCCTTTCCCTTTCTTTACAATTCTGTTTACGATTTTACTGCTGTTTTTGGAAACTATCTCCTCTCTCTCCTTCTCGCTCATACCGTTTTTATAACCCGACAGAACTTTCTTGGTCACATCCTCCATATATTCGAGAAATGCCACATACAGATCTGGATTCGGAAGTTCCTCATCCCTTGTCATAGCCCAGAACCCATCTTTCAGATAATCATGCTCCACCGAACTGTGGTATTGTATCTGGCCATAACCGCAATGATGGTTCGTAATCAGCAATCCTTCATCCGAGATAATTTCTCCGGTACATCCTCCGTTAAAATGCACTATTGCATCTTTCAGGGATGAATTGTTTATACTGTACAGTTCCTCCGCCGTTAGACGGAAACCCTTACTCTGCATATCGGATATTCTCTCCTGGATATAGCTGGGAACCCACATGCCTTCATCTGCACTCGTCTGAAAATGAAACGCTATCCCCAAAAACAAAAAAAGCAAGATTCTTTTGGTATTCATAATGTTCTGTTTATACATAACAAATGTACAAAAAAGTTTTATTACTTTTGAAGCATGAATGAACAGGTATGAATAAACTTGCCCGATATATAATAATTTGTGCGGTTTGCGCAATAGTTCTCTTTCTTGTATGGTACTTCAGCTCGATTGTCACCTCCATTCTTGTCGCAGCTGTCCTGTCTCTGATTGGAAAACCTGTAATGAACTTCCTTTCCAGGGTAAAAATAGGAAAGTTTCACCTTGGCAATTCACTCTCCGCGCTCATAACTCTGATATTCATAGGAGGTCTCTTCTCTCTGCTCATAATCTTCATAATTCCTCTTATAGGCAGAATCATTACGGAAATGGGGAACATCAACTTCGATGAAATCCACCGGAAACTCTCCATACCCCTTATGAAATACAACATAATGCTGCACAATCTCTTCCCCACCATGGACCCATCGGTTACATTGGAATCTATGTTGATGGAGCAGATTAAGGGAATACTGAGCTTCGATCTCTTTTCAGATGCCTTCAGTTCCGTAACCACATTTCTGGCCCACTTTGTTGTCTCGGCATTTACCATAGTTTTCGTCACTTTTTTCTTCCTCAAAGACAACAATACCTTCAGCAACATGATTCTGGCTGTCGTTCCAACAAAATACGAGGAGAATACCAAAAGAGCCCTCAACAGCGTAAACAATCTGCTGGTCAGATACTTCACAGGTATATGCGTTGAAGCATTGTTCATTACGATACTCAATACGGCAGGCCTTCATTTCATAGGCGGGGTTTCATTCCAGCTCGCTCTTGTGCTGGCTTTCCTCTCCGGAGTACTGAATGTAATACCGTACATAGGACCGATTATGGCAGGAGCTATCGGAACGATTATAGGAATAATCTCGCAACTGGGAGGAGTTGCAGATCCGGTCATAGGACCTCTTTTCGTAAAACTGGTTCTGATATTCTTTATTACCCACATGATAGACGTATTTCTGTTCCAGCCATATATCTACTCCAACAGCGTAAAGGCGCACCCGCTGGAGATATTTCTGGTAATCTTGCTGGCCGGAAACATAGCCGGAATATTGGGAATGCTTGTTGCCATTCCGGCATATACGGTATTGAGAGTATTTGCCAAGGAGTTCTTTTCAAACTTCAAGGTAGTACAGAAACTTACAGATAAAATGGACAAAGAATAAAAAAGAGCGCCGGTTCTCCGACGCTCTCCCATTTTACGGCACAATTGGATCAGTTACCCAAAAAACTGTTATATTTCTCGTAGTTGGCTCTATATTCATCACCTCTGTCGCGGAAACGGAAATAGATATTTTTCAATACCTCTGCAACATAAGCCTGCAGCTCTGGATCCTCGGTAAGGGTGAATGCCTTCTCCAGCGGAGCTATTGCATTCTCCAAAGAGGCGTCCAATTGCTCGAGCAAAGCATTGTATTTAGCGTCATCCATCTCCATATTGGCCTTTTCCTGAATATCGACCGCCATATCGTAATAAGTCTTTCCTGTACTGAACGGTCCCCAGAAATAGGTAGGATCTATCTCGCTCGACTTGTTGTATGCTTTTATCGCATTCTCGAAATCGTTGAGTTTCACATATACGTTACCCTCTGCATAATAAAGGCTTGCATTTGTAGGCTCGTTTTCCTGGGCCTTTTTAAGCAATTCGAACAATTTGGTAGGCTCGTCGCCGGTCTCCATATACAGATTTATCAATGAAACCAGAATGCTTTGATTAACCGGATATTTGGTAAAGCCGGCATTCAGGACATCTATAGCCTTTGTAGTATCCTTGGTACGTTTGTAGCACTCTGCAAGCGAAGCATAGACATCGCCGTTCTCTTCGAACTCTATCTCTATACATTTGTTGAGATACTCTATTGCCCTTGCATCATTGCCTGCTGCGGCAGCGGTAACCGCAGTATAATAAGTATATACGCTGTCCACGATATTCAGGAGAGGATGCTTGGCAATAACCACTGATTCACCGAACAGTTCAGATGCCTTTGCATTGTCACCGCGGGTATAGAACGAGTAGCCTTCATTTACATAACGCTGGTGCAGGCCTTTCAAAGATTCCGCAATGGTCTTTCCCTGACTGCCCTTCGCATCAAGTTCGTATGCCTTGTTCAGGGCATCGTAAGAGAGGGCAAGCATGTCATCTTCAAGAAGAGGCTTTTTAACGTTCCATGCTACAAGAACGCCGCTCTCGTCATAGTAAAGGTCTTTGTCATCATAACTTTCCACGCTGAAAGTCCTGCCTCCTGCCTCTACCGTAGATGTAGAGAGTATAGGCTGGTCTTTCAGGAGAAGATGCATCTCCATTTGACTTGCACCCTGCCAGATTCCTGTAATAGGAACATCGTAGCAAGTAGCGTAGGCATTACCCAGCTTAACCCATGGAGCAGGCTGCGACATCTTCTTAGGGTTAACGGTTTCGCTTTTCGCTTTTTCCAATGCTTTAAGGGCTGCTTCTCTGCTCTGGGCATATCCCGACAGAATAAACAGCGACATTGCCAAAGTAATTAAAACTTTTTTCATAATTATAGTATCATTTGAGATTATTTGATTTTTAATTTCAATATTATTCGTCTCCAGTTGTTTCAGGCAACTTTTCTTCACTCTTGTTTACAACGCATACAGCCGCTATTCCGTCGCCTTCCCTTATATTTATAAGCTTGACGCCCTGCGTAGCCCTTCCTGCGACTCTTATATCAGATGCCGCAACGCGGATAGTTATACCCGATTTATTTATTATCATTAAATCGTTTTCGTCGCCTATATATTTAAGAGCTACCAATTTACCGGTTTTTTCGGTAATATTTATAGTTTTGACGCCCTTGCCGCCCCTGCTTGTAAGACGATAATCTTCGAGCGGAGACTTCTTGCCGTAGCCGTTTTCACTTACTACCAGAACAGTATGTTCGCCGGCTTCATTATTTTCATTTGCGCCGACAGAAATCATGCCAATAACTTCATCGTCGCCTTCGAGGGTAATGCCCCTTACGCCTGCGGCCGTTCTTCCGATAGGGCGGCAATCCGCTTCGTTGAACCTTACGCATTTACCGTTTCGGCCGGCTATAAGGATCTGGCTGTTGCCATCGGTAAGGATAGCTTCGAGAAGTTCATCCCCCTCTTTTATCGTAATAGCGTTCACACCGTTTGCACGCGGGCGGGAGTAGGCTTCGAGCGTCGTCTTTTTCACAACGCCGCACTTTGTGCCCAACACTATATAATTGTTATTGATATACTCCTCGTCTTTAAGGTCGTTTACATTAAGATATGCACAGACTTTGTCATCCGGTTCAATATTGATCACATTCTGTATCGCACGCCCTTTTGAAGCCTTCGCCCCTTCAGGGATTTCATATACCTTAAGCCAATAGCATTTACCGTTCTTCGTAAAGAAGAGCATGGTACTGTGCATGTTCGCGACATAAATATGCTCAATGAAATCCTCATCCCTGGTAGTCGAACCTTTCGCGCCTACGCCTCCCCTGTTTTGCAATCTGTATTCAGAAAGAGGGGTTCTCTTTATGTAGCCCATATGCGAAATGGTTATCACCACATCTTCATTGGGATAAAAATCTTCGGGATTGAATTCATCTGCAGAAAGCTCAATATCCGTTTTCCTTTCATCCCCGAACTTTTTCTTGAGAGACTCCATCTCTTCGCACAGAATTTCCATCTGCAGGTCATAACTTCCAAGGATATCCTTTAACCTGCTGATTCTTGCCATGATTTCGTCATACTCGTTTCTGAGTTTGGCCCTTTCCAGACCTGCCAACTGCCTCAGACGCATCTCGACGATAGCGGAAGCCTGTATATCGGTAAGGTCGAATCTTGAAATGAGGGAATTTTTCGCATCCTCTACAGATTCTGATTTTCTTATTATGTCAATTACTTCGTCTATGAAATCCAAAGCCTTTAAAAGGCCCTCCAATATATGGGCGCGGGCCTCGGCCTTTTTAAGTTCGAATTCCGTTCTGCGGACGATTACGTCATGACGGTGTCTTACAAAATATTTGATCAGCTGTATGAGATTCAAAAGACGCGGCCTTCCGTCTACAAGCGCAATGTTATTGACCGAAAAGGCAGATTGCAACTGGGTATATTTATAAAGCGTATTCAATACCACATTCGCGACTGCACCCATCTTCAATTTTATGACTATGCGCATACCGTTACGGTCGCTCTCATCGTTCACATATGCTATGCCGTCGATTTTCTTGCTCTCTACCAGCTCGGCGATCTTCTCTATAAGTTCCCGCTTGTTTACCATGTAAGGTATTTCGTGCACGACTATGGATTCGCGCCCGCTCGAACTTACCTCTATTTCGCTTTTCGCCCTTATCACGATACGTCCTCGACCGGTTTCGTATGCCTCTTTAATACCTTGAGTGCCAAGAATCGTACCTCCCGTCGGGAAATCCGGGCCCTTTACATATTTTACTATTTCAGGCACCGTTATATCCGGATTTTTCACATAGGCAACCACTGCATCGCAAATCTCATTCAGATTGTGGGGAGGCATATTTGTCGCCATACCCACCGCGATACCGGAAGAACCGTTAAGCAACAGCAACGGCGCCTTTGCCGGCAATACTACCGGCTCCTGAAGCGTATCATCAAAGTTATTTACGAAATCTACGGTATCTTTATCGAGATCCAACAGAATCTCTTCCGTAAGAGAACTGACTCTCGCCTCCGTATATCGCATGGCTGCAGCCGAATATCCGTCTATCGAGCCGAAATTACCCTGCCCGTCCACCAGCAGATATCTCAGGCTCCAGTCTTGCGCCATGCGCACCATTGTCTCATATATGCTCGAATCACCATGAGGGTGATATTTTCCCATCACTTCTCCCACTATACGCGCAGACTTCTTGAATTGTCCGCTCGAGGTAAGCCCCAGTTCACTCATTCCAAAAAGCACTCGTCTTTGAACGGGTTTCAAACCATCGCGCACATCAGGAAGGGCTCTGGATACAATTACGGACATTGAGTAATCGATGTAAGCACTTTTCATCTGATCCTCAATATTGATCCTCTGTATCCTACCTTTTGTCTCTTCTAATTCCATCAAAAAACAATTAATTTATAATCGAAAATAACAAACAAAAATAGGACTTTTTTTGGATTTTTAATAAAATTATCGCAGTTTATTACTAATTTCGCAAATAAAAATAGTATGCATCTTCAACTCTCGAACGAGCTCAACGATATCATAACGTTTGCAAAAGAGGAGGCTGTAAGACTCGGCAATTTCACCGTCACTACAGACCACCTTGTCCTGGCCATCCTGCGCCACGGGGAAAACAAAGCTGTAATAACATTGAATGCTCTGGGAATAAACGCCTTTTCCCTCAAAAGCATTGTAGAGCAAAAGATAAGAAAGAGCGATGCCGTCCCTCTGGAATTTTCAGACAGGATAACACTTTCAAAAGCCGGTGAAAATGCACTCAAGGTGATGTTCCTGGAGGCCCGCTCCATGGGAGAACAGGTTCCGGGGCCGGAACATCTGATGCTTGCGATTTTCAGAGGAGGCGCATGGTCGCACACGTTGGATTTTATGGAAGAAAACAATATCAATTATAAAAAATTCAGAGATATGCTCTCGCATGGCAGAGAGGGAATGGAGTGGAATGGAAACCCCGGCGACGGAGGATTGGAAAGCGGAATCGGAGATGATCAGGAGAGCGGAGAGAGGGCAGGCGGCCATGCGGAAGAGCCGAAAGCGGTTCCCTCCGGAGGCCAAAAGAGGAGCCACTCCCCGGTATTGGACAATTTCGGTTACGACTTGACCCGTGCCGCAGCCGAAGAGAGGCTCGATCCTGTTGTCGGACGGGAGAAGGAGATTGAAAGACTTGCCCAGATTCTCGGCAGAAGAAAGAAAAACAACCCTGTGCTTATCGGTGAACCCGGAGTGGGGAAATCCGCAATTGCAGAAGGGCTGGCTATAAAAATCGCAAAGAGAGAAGTATCCAGAACCTTAAGGAACAAAAGGATAATTTCTCTCGACATAGGTTCTGTCGTTGCAGGCACAAAATACCGCGGCCAGTTCGAGGAGAGAATGAAAGCTGTGCTTAATGAACTTTCAAAAAATCCGGACATAATTCTATTTATTGATGAAATGCACACATTGGTAGGTGCGGGAGGCGCCGCCGGTTCTTTGGATGCGGCAAACATGCTTAAACCGGCACTTGCCAGAGGCGAGATACAATGCATAGGAGCCACCACTTTGGACGAGTACCGTCAGTTCATCGAGAAAGACGGGGCCCTCGAACGCCGTTTCCAGAAAATAATGGTGGAACCCACCAATCGCGAACAGACATTCCGGATATTGCAAAATATCAAGGAACGTTACCAGAAGCACCATAACGTAATTTACACCGACGACGCATTGCAACTCTGCATAACGCTCAGCGAAAGATATATTACTGAGAGATGCCTTCCGGACAAGGCAATAGACATAATGGATGAAGCCGGGAGCAGAGTCCACCTGAAAAATTTAAAAACTCCTAAAAAGATTCTTGAAAAAGAGGCTGCCGTAGAAAAATTCAAGGAGAGCAAGGAACTTGCCGTAAAAAACATGGATTTCCAGAAGGCCGCGATGTACCGCGACCTGGAAAAATCGCACTCCCAGGAATTGGAACGGCTTCGCAGATTATGGGATATCAGAATGGAAAAGCATCCCGATATCGTAAACAGGGAAGATATTGCCGAAGCTGTAAGCATGGTTACATCCATCCCTGTGAACAGAATAGCCGAAAGCGAAAGCAACAAACTCATGAACATGCGTTCTGCCCTGGAAAAGGAGATTATAGGACAAAGCGAGGCAATCGACAAGGTTACAAGAGCGATTTTCCGCAACAGGGCAGGGCTGAAAGATCCCGACAAGCCTATCGGCACATTTCTTTTTCTCGGTCCCACGGGTGTAGGAAAGACCCAGCTTGCAAAAAAGCTGGCCGGGTGCATGTTCGACACACAGGATGCGCTCATAAGGATAGACATGAGCGAATATATGGAGAAGCATGCAGTAAGCAGGCTTATAGGTGCGCCCCCGGGCTATGTGGGATATGAAGAGGGGGGAGAATTGTCCGAAAGGGTAAGACGCAAGCCTTATGCCGTAGTATTGCTGGATGAGATAGAAAAGGCCCACCCCGACATTTTCAACATTCTGTTGCAGATATTGGACGAAGGACGCCTTACAGACAGCAACGGACGGAGAATAGATTTCAGGAACACGGTAATAATATTGACTTCAAACATCGGTACCAGAGAACTTAAAGAGTTCGGAAAAGGGCTTGGATACTCCAAGGGTTCCGACAGGGAAAATTACGAACGGGAAATCATAGACAAAGCCATCCGGAAAACATTTACCCCGGAACTGCTCAACAGACTCGATGAGCAGATTCTCTTTAATTCACTGACCAAGGAGGATTTGGAGAAAATAATAGAGATTGAGCTCAAGAGTCTGTACGAAAGGGTGAAACAGGCCGGATACACTCTTAGAATAACCCCCACTGCAAAGAAATTCGTGGCAGAAGCGGGGTACGACAGACAATATGGCGCAAGACCGCTGAAAAGAGCCATAAGACGCTATATAGAAGACCCTGTGGCGGAGGCCATAATATCAAAGAAAATAGAACTTGGCGGAACCGTTACGGTAAAACTCAACGGTACGAAAAACGACACTGTCATCTGACACGGTTCAACCGATATGCAACAGGAATTTTACACTTCCCATATTCCTGATTCTGACATAACCGGGCGGGATTTGGCCTGAATTCAAAGAGTCTTCGAGCGAAGGCTCTTTTTTCAAGAGTTTTCTTTTGGACAACCTTTCGAAATCCGTCCTGTTTACATAATACTCCACGGCAGAGCGCTCCCCCGCCCTTTCGAATCCCAACGTAGTGTAGACTGCTCCGCATGACCATTCATTATCGGAATAGCTCATTATTTCTATATGGGGAACTCCCTCCTCTTCCAGGTCAGAGACGAATGCCTTCAGAATCCTGCCCATGCCGCCGGCAATCCGGCAGCCCGGCAGCGATGCATATCTTATCCATTCGTACGAATCGTACACGATTGCACCGTCGGCCATATCCCTGCTTATCTTCCGGCCGAATGAAAAGGTCGCTGCTGCCACGATCTTCCCCCCGTATTCCAGAGCATAACGATACTTGCACTTTGCATCTCCATATGAGTGATACCTCTCGAGGAACTCCCTCACACGCTTTATCAGAACACTGTCCGATTTTATCTCCCTGTCAGATATCAACCTGCATTTTCTGGCAAAAACGGAGTCGAAACGGCCGAGCCTTGCAAGAATGCGCTCTTTTATGCCGCTGTCATGATACCACCTGTCTTCATAAAGGTAGAGAATATCCATTCCCGACACCGTTGCCTGAGGCAGAGGCTCCCGGATTTCCGTCCCGTTTTCAAAATCCTTGAGAAAAACCAGCACAACCGCCAGTCCGTACTCCGGGAAAAGCAGCATCCCTCCCCTTTCGGCATAGGAAATTCCGTTCTGCGCAATAAAAAGCAGAAAATCTTTCTTAAAATCTATCGGCCGGACAACCATTGCAGGGAAAAATTAGAAAATATACATTTACTGAAAAACCATCCGGAATGTTTTGGTATAAAGATTCTTTTGCCTCATACGCAGACGATTGGGCAGTTCGGGCGAAGGCTGGATAAGGTGCAACGAGCCGTTATGCATACTCATGATCCGCCGTGAAACCGAAAGGCCTATTCCGGACCCTTCTGCCTTTGTTGTAAAGAACGGCACAAAAATCTGCTCCCTTATCTGGTCATCTATCGGTTTTCCGTCGTCGCTTACATCTATTGCCACCTGCTCCTGTTCATTAATACAATACGCCGCTATTCTGATATGGGCGGCATCCGACTCGATACTGTTTTTAAACAAATTTGCAATGACCCTTCCGATAAGGGCCTCATCTGCATTTATTATCAGTTCCTGCGGCATGACCTGGGAATCGAACTCCACAGGGGAGCCCTTGAACAGCTGTATCATCCTGTTCACCAACTCATTTACCGAAACAAGCCTGCAAACCGGAGCAGGAAGGATTGCAAACCGGCGGTAATTCTCCGTAAATTTCATAAGTTCGGATGAAGTATCGTGTATGACCTCCAACCCCTGACGCAACTTTTCCCCATCCGTACATCCGCCCAACTGTTCGCTCAAGGAATTTATCGGTGCAATGCTATTCATAATCTCATGAGTCAATACCCTTGTAAGTTTGACCCAGGCCTCGACCTCATTGCTGTTGATCACATGATAAATATTGTTCAATACGAATATATCTATCATTTTCCGTTCGAAACTTATCATGGAGCGGCTTGCGGAAATTCTGCTCTCGCCATTTTTCATTTTATAGGAGAGCATCTTCACCTCTCCTGGCTGCATTGCATAAAGCTCGTTTTTAAGCTCTTTATCTATTCTCTCCATCTGTTCCAAATATGTAAACGCACTAACTCCCAAAAGTTTGAGCATACCGTCATTGCACAGTTCCACCTTGCCTTTCTCATCCGCGGCAAAAATTCCGGCATTTACCTTGTCCATGATAAGTCCGTAATAACGTTCGTTGCGACGGGCATTTTGCTTCTCATCCCTTATAATGGCCGAAATCTTCTCCAATGCGCGGTTCACGCCATTGTTGTTTTTATCGTGGAACCTCATGGAAAAGTCGTTATTCCTGATTGCCTCCACCATAAGTTTCACCTTTGACGAAGCATTGGCCGCATTTTTAAAAGCCAGAAAAAGTACTGCGGAAAGCGCGGCTATTAGAAACGATACGGCATATATGCTCCTGTCCTCAATTGAAGAGAAGAAGATGACGGATACCGCTGCAATTACAGCCGCGACCGCAATGAGAGAGGCTATTGCCAGATTGTTTCTCATAACGATTCTATTGAATAACGCCTCATTTTATTATAAAGAGTCTGCCTCGATATTCCCAGCCGCTGCGCCGTAAGGGAAAGATTGCCTCCGCTCTTTTGCAGAGCCTCGCAAATGGTTTTCCTCTCCATATCTTCCAATGTGCCGGAAGGGCCCGCAGAAGCGGCTGCCATTTCATCTATCTGCAAATCATTACGGTCTATAATGTTTCCGGAAGAGACTATTACCGCCTTTTCTATCGTATGACGCAACTCCCTGATGTTCCCGCGCCAGCTATAGGAGCAGAGCGATTTTGCCGCGCTTCCGGAAAGAGCGGGACGCTTGCCGTATTTTACGGCGAATTCATCCAGAAATCTCTCCGAAAGGGGAATTATATCTTCATGCCTCTCTCTGAGCGGAGGAAGCTGCAGATGAATGGTATTTATCCTGTAGAAGAGATCCTCCCTGAAAACGCCTTCGGCGACCATCTCATACAGATTCCTGTTTGTTGCACAAATCAATCTTATATCGACATGGACTCCGCTGCTGCTGCCCACTTTGGTGACGTAACGTCTTTGCAGTACATTCAACAATTTGGACTGCTGGTGCAAAGGGAGATTGCCTATTTCATCCAGAAACAGCGTACCTCCGTCGGCCTCCTCTATATAGCCTGTACGTTCCGCACGGGCATCTGTAAAGGCTCCCTTTACATGACCGAACAGTTCGCTTTCAAAAAGAGTTTCCGCCACAGCCCCAAGGTCCACGCATACAAGCTTTCGGTCAGATCTGAGTGAAAGGCGGTGTATCTCCCTTGCCAGAAGGTCCTTGCCTGTGCCGTTCTCCCCGGTGATAAGTATATTGGCATCCGTAACGGCCACTTTGTCCACCGTACTCTTCAAACGCTCCATTACGGCCGTCTTGCCCCAATACATCTCCTCCTCCGGAGCATTACTCGCCTTTTTTCCCTCCTTCGGGCCATGGCGCAGAGCATATGCGTTGCGGAGCACATCCACCAGTTTTGCATTGTTCCATGGTTTCTCCACGAAATTGCAGGCCCCCTCCTTGATGGCCCTTACGGCAAGTTCGATATCGGCATACGCGGTAAAGAGCACGACTGCGACATCCGGGTATCTGCCCTTTATCTCCCTGAGCCAGTAAAACCCTTCGTTTCCGCTGTTTATGCCGGCGGCGAAATTCATGTCGAGCAGAACCACATCTATATGGTTTTCTCCGATGGAATTCAACATGCCTGCAGGGGAAGAGAGCGTGACCACACTGTCGAAAATATTGGATAACAACATCTTTACCGAGATCAATATATTCCGGTTGTCATCCACTACCAATATGTTCCCCTTTCTCTTCACAACTGCAAATATAGTGCGATTTTATTCGTTCCTCAAACCCTCCACAGGATTGGAACGGGCTATTCTGAGACATTGGCCCGTTACCGTCGCCACCGTAATTACAGCAAGGAGCGCGAAAACCGCAAGAGCCACAAGAGGAGATAGAAAAATCTTGTATGCGAAGTTCTCGAGCCAGCGCCCCACGACAATCCATGCCGCTATCGCCGCAAAGACAAAACTTACGGCGAGAATCGAAAGATAGCGTATGTTGAACATCCTTAAAATTCCTACCGTTGTAGCTCCGAAAACTTTGCGCACCGCTATTTCGCGCCGCCTGTATTCACTGTCGAACATAACGAGACCGAATACTCCGATAATGCTTATAAATACTGCAAGCAGCGAGAAAATCGTTATTTGAGAAGAGAGTTTGTTCTCCTTCTGATAT
The DNA here is from genome assembly GCA_944325445.1 of uncultured Bacteroidales bacterium. Taxonomy (GTDB): domain Bacteria; phylum Bacteroidota; class Bacteroidia; order Bacteroidales; family UBA932; genus Egerieousia. The sequence goes on from CALVAG010000007.1 coordinate 96,526, forward strand.
GTCGCATCCAGAATCTGGTCATAGAATCTCAGCTCGAAAGCATATCCCGGGTCGAATGAATTCAACGTCTCCCTTATACCGGACATGGCGTCAAACATGTTCGTTCCTGCAACCACCCTTACGTTCAGTATAGAGCAGTAATAATCCTTCATCTTTATTATCATCACCGGTTCCGTTTCGGACCTGAGCGATGAGAATTTGGCATTTTCGCAAATTCCTATGATTTCATACCATTCTCCGAATTTCAATTTTTTGCCCACATCCACAGTCTCGGGGAATTTGTCGCGCGTAAGCTGGTTCACTATTATGACATTGGTATCACGCGTAGAGAAATCGCGCCCCTCAATCAGTTCAATATCCATAGTCTTAAGATAATCCTGTTCCCCGAAGAGAGTGCGCGGATTTACCCAGTCGCCATTGATATCTTTGAAAACCCACCCCTGGGTATTGTCGGATTCACCCAACGTGCTCCAGGAAAGCGATGCGGCAGATACGTAGGGCAGCCTGCGTACCGCGTCTGCAACAGTATTCAAATCTTCAGGCATCTGGGCCGGATAGCCTATGTCGCACACTATCAACTCATCCTTGGCAAATCCGTAATCGGCCGAACGGGTAAGGTAATTCCTTTGCAGCAACATGAACGATGCCGCTATCATAAGCGCCGCAGAGGTAAAAAACTGGACTCCCACCACAAATGTCCTCATGGATTTGCCCGCAGGAGAGAGCCCGAAATTTCCCTTGAGGGCCACGGCAGGAGAATAGGAAGTTATCCTGTATGCCGGAATGGCTCCGGCAACGACAGCAACGGCAACCACTACGGCACATGTGACCATTACTGCAGGCATGTTTTTTGCCGGAGCTATTCCGGCCTCGGTAAGTCCTGCTATCCAACTGTCCGAAAGCAAAGACATAATCCCCAAAGCCACAAAAAACGACAGAAGGCAGATGAGCAGAGACTCCAGAACAATCGTTCCGCGCAGCGAGCATACGGTAGCGCCAAGTATCTTTTGCGTATTTATACTCTGCAGCCTGACAGGTATAAGGGAATTGGCGAAATTCACATAATTGATGGTGGCTATCAGGATAATGGCTATTGCTATGGAAACAAGCATCAACTGCATCGACGGACTGACCGGAGCCACCGGAGAACCTTCTACCCCATCAAGATCTTGCAATTCCGTTATCCTTGCAAATTCGAAAGAATCGCGAAACGCATACTTTCCGGCCTTCTCGTTCCGCTGCTTCAGATCCATGCCGGTTCCCCGCTCTATCTCCGCCAGGGAATTGCCGGCCTTCAGAAACATAGTGTAAGAGTTGCTCTCCCAATTCATTTTCATCGTATTGGAAATATAAAGCCGCGAATACAGTATGTTTTTTATAAAACAGTTTGCGGGAAAATCCTTATATACGCCGCTTATAAAAATCTTTTTCTCCCTGTCTACAGTCTCGCCTATTACATCGGCAGTGCCGAAATACCTGAGCGCGAAACTTTCCGGAACAATGACGGCATTTTCCTGCTCCAGGCAATTTTCACCCCCCGCAATCATACTGAAACCGAAGAATTCGGGAAAGTTCGCAGAGACATTGATTTTATCCTCCTTTATATAATTCCCGTTCACATAAAAGGTCTGGGAATTGCTTCCGAAATCTTCGTAAAGGACATATTGTGCCTTAGGTTGCGACATGGAGGCAATATTTTCCGCCCACGGATAACTTATATATGTGAATTTCACTCCATCCTTATCCACGCTATAGACCATATAGATATTGTCTGCATCCCTGATGGAAGTATTGAAGGTGGCATCATGCCATATCTGCATCAGAATCATCATGAAAGCTGCAAAGGCAACCGAAAGGCCCACCACATTCAGCACTGTGGAGAGTTTGAACCGTCTCAATATGAAACGTATGTTTCTCGAAAAGGTATTCATATACTATCGGTTTATGGAATTGACCGTTACAGACGATATTTTGCCGTCGAACATATCTATTGTCCTGCGGGCATACTCTGCATCGCGCAGATTATGGGTAACCATCACTACCGTAGTTCCTCCGTCGTTTAGCTCCGTAAGGATTTTCATGACTTCCACTCCGTTTTTAGAGTCGAGGTTTCCGGTAGGCTCATCTGCCAGAATCAGTTCGGGGTTAAGGACAACCGCCCTCGCTATTGCCACACGCTGCTGCTGTCCGCCGGAGAGCTGGTGCGGAAAATGGTTGGCGCGGTGACTTATGGCCATCCGTTCCATTATGTCGTTCACCATTTCCTTTCTCCGGGCAGGGGCTATCTTCATATATGTTATGGGGAGTTCTATGTTCTCATAAACCGTCAGTTCGTCTATAAGATTGAAACTCTGAAAAATAAAACCCACCTTCCCCCTTCTGAGAAATGTTCTGGCCCTTTCGTTCAATGTAGATACATCCTCACCGTTCAGGAAATATTTGCCCGACGTGGGCGCATCCAGCAGTCCGAAAATATTGAGAAGCGTGGTCTTGCCGCAGCCGGAAGGCCCCATAATTGCCACGAATTCTCCCTTGTCCACCTCGAGAGAGAGATTGTCCACCGCAATCGTCTCTATCTCTTCCGTACGGAATGACTTAACTAGATTTTCTGTTTTTATAACCTGCATGTCAATAATTTTATAATTAATATTATATATGTCTTACCTTAATATCAGTTCATCGTTGTTTCCGAAAAGTTCGTATCCCGATACTATGACCTGCTCGCCGGGGAATATTCCCTCCAGAACTTCATAACATTGAGGGTTCTGACGGCCGAGACGGATTTCCCTGCGCACAGCTCTCTCCCCTGCCGCATCGAGTACGAAAATCCAGGTTCCCCCCGTCTGGCTGAAAAACGAACCCCTCGGTATAATCACGCTTTCCGAAGACTCTCCCAACTGAAGGTTTATATAGTATGACTGTCCGTTTCTGATATTGGATGGTTTCTCCCCCACAAATTCCAGATCCGCCTGAAATTTGCCTTCACGCACATCGGGATAGACCTTTTTCACCTTAAGGGAAAAGGTTGTATCCCTGCGGTCGAATTCACCGGAGAGCCCGGTTACTACGCGGTCTATATAATGTTCGTCTATCTCGGCTTCGATCTTATGGCCTGTCAGCACATTTATGCGTCCGACCATCTGGCCGACGGAGATATTCTGGCCCAGCTCCACATCGAGAAAACCTAATTCTCCGGCAACCGGAGCGGACACTGTAAGTTTCGCCCTGCGTTCGCGTATAAGACTCAGACTGCGCCGCATATTTTCCAGATCGCTCTCCAACTGGGCCATCTGGAGAGAACGGTAGATTGAATCCTGCCTCAACCTTTCAGCCACAAGACCGTTCTGCTCGATTGCAAGCCGGTAATCCTCTTCAGCCTTGAGATACTCCTCTCTTGAAACCAGATCCTCCTCATAGAGCCTTTTATATTGCAGATATGTACGTTGTTTCTGACGGACATCGACATCGAGTCGGGATTTTTCAATCATGTTGTTCAACCTGTCCTGTTCCATAGAGACCTGTGTATTTCTCAAAAAGTTCTGCTTTTCCGCCAGATTCGCCTCCGCATTCATTATCTCGAGATCGAGTGTGGAGTTGCGCAATTGCAATATAGGCTCACCGCTGTTTACAATACTTCCCTCCTCCAGATATTTATGCTCCACGATTCCGCCCTCCTCAGCACTCAACTGCACGGATGCAACCGGTTGGACAATGCCTATGATTCTTATATAATCGCTAAACACTCCCGATTCTGCCGTTGCAACGGTTATCGCCGAACGGTTTATGCGTGAAGTCGAACCGCCTCCGGAAAGTGCAATCCAGATTATGGCGACAACCGCGGCGGCAGATGCCGCAATGTAGAGAAGTTTCTTTCTCTCCGGAAATCTTCTTTTTTCCAATTTTATATCCATCTCCTGTTATCTCCTTAAAATTCTGATCTATTTGACAATTATTGTAAAATCAACATATTGGTACGGTAATATTCGAGCAGGCGGCGCTTGACCTCTACCATAAGGGAGGTCCTTACAAGTTCCGCCTGCGATTCGTACCATGTATTGTAAACCTGCTGCATATCCGTAAAGCTCATGAGCCCTTCCCCGTACTTTCTGTCCGCCAGTCTGTAGGCAATGGAATCCGCCTCCACCTTCTGCTCCATCTTTCCGTTTTCCTTAATCAGGTTACGGTAATCCACGACAGCCTGCGATATAGCCATATCAAGTTCATAAAGCGTACGGTCGTACTCAGAACGGGCTGCCAGTTCCGCATTTTTGGCCCGCTTTAAAGAGCCTGTGCGCGAAAGGGCGTTAAAAAGCGGAATGCTCATGCTTATACCTACATATTGTCCGAAATTGCCGTTCATCTGCTCCCTGAAGTTCTCATTTACCGAACCGAAATGGCGGTAATAATAATCCGACAATCCGGCCTGAAGCGAGAGCGAAGGAATAAATGCCCCTTTAGCCTGCCTTACCGCGAATCTGGATGCATCGACATTTAATTGAGCCTGCACGACCAGAGAATTGTTTTTCAAGGCAAAATCATAGATTTCGGCCATATCTTCCGGCTCGCCCATAATTCCCGCTCCCGACAGGGCGGATGGGGCGGGCAGAGGCAACGTATCGGAAACAGGATAATTCATTGCACGTTTCAATGAAAGAAGAGCCGTCTGCATCTCACCTTCTGCGGTGGTATGGATATGGTCATCATCTGCGTATTGCGCACGCGCCTGGCTTACCTCCACCGCGCTGTTCATTCCCAGCTCTTTCATTTTTAACGATTTTTCCAACAGTCTTCGGCTTTCATCGAGTTTTGAAGCCGTAATCTCGACAAGCGCCCTGTAATACTGAAGATTCACATATGCCTCCATAACGGCTATGGCGGCCTCGTCTTCACAGTTGCGTACATTGTGCGAAGCCTGACGCATACGCATCTTTGCCTCTCTGAAGGCATTTATTGTCCTGCCTCCGGAAAATATCGTCCATGAAGCCGTGACTGCGTATGAATTGTTAAAGGTTTTAAGATTATCGTATGTATTGGTCGCCGGGTCTATGGAACGGCCGAAATTGTAATCCGCCCCTACCGATGCATTCAATGACGGAAAAAACGAGGCGATGGATTCGCTGTAACTGCTTTTGTCATTGCTATAATTGATTCTGCTCTCATGTACGTCGAAGTTATGCTCCACAGCATAACGCATACAATCATCTATTGTCCAGACCTTCTGCTGTGCCATAAGCGGAAAACAGAGAAGCGGCAGAAGCAGCGGTAATAATAACTGATGTCTTTTGATTTTTGCCATTTTCATGATTTTGACTCTCACTGTACCACGATAGTGCCAAAATCACAATTATTTAAAATACAGCAATATACTCCGACAAAAATTAAACCGTTGTCCACTTTTTAGACACCTGCAATCAAAAAATTGGACAGCCTCACTCCTTTGCGGCACATTTGGGACAGATGCCCTTTACCACATAATTGACGGAATTCATCGAGAACCCTTCCGGCAAGTCTATTTCAGGAATTTGTATTGTTTTGAAACAAAACGTTTTATGACATTTTTCGCAATAAAAATGGGTATGCATGTCGGCAATGCTGCACTCTTGGCTGTCGCAAATTTCATACTTCAGAGTACCGCTTCCATCTTCTATGGCATGTACGATATGATGCTCCACAAACAGATTGAGAACCCTGAAAATACTGGATTTATCCATTGTCATCAGCATTGTCTCCAGTTCGGTAAGCGATACCGGATGGATGGCGGACAACATGGCACGCGCGACAAGAATACGGTTTGACGTAGGCTTCACGCCCTTGGCCTCCATAAGAATATTTTCGGTTCCGGTTTCCATCCGCTTGCTGTCAGTTTCTGTTATGAGATGGCTAAGGTAGCAATTTTAATCCGAATAAATGCAACCCGGTTGCACCGTTTTGTCAATACTTTTACACGCAAATTTGAAAAACTATAAAAAACTACAATATCATGAAGAGTAACAGATTCATTGCAGGAGTTGTAAGCCTGCTGCTTATGGTCTCTTGCCATGGAAGCAACGAGCACCACGGTATCCACGAAGAAGAGGGGCATATTCACGAACTGGAAACGGAACATGCACATGAAGGCGAGATTCACGATCACGGGCATGAGCATCAGGCAAATGCCGAAGGACATTCCGACGAGATAATTCTAAGTCCGGAAAAGGCCAAGGCTGCCGGTGTAGTATCCGAAAAGATCGCGCCGGGCGAATTCTATGGAATTATTCCTGCCGGCGGCAAGGTAATCGGAGCTCCCGGAGACGAGATGCAGATAGTTGCAAACGTATCCGGCACCATTTCATTTTTAAAACCGGTGGCAGAGGGGATACATGTTTCGAAAGGAGATCCCGTATTTGTAATTTCCGGAGAGCATCTGCAGGAGGGAGATCAGTCGGAACGTGCAAGAATAGCATATGAAACCGCAAAAAAAGAGTATGAAAGGGCATCTGCCTTAGTCAAGGACAAAATAGTTTCGGAAAAGGATTACAATGCAGTCAAAGCCGCATACGAAAATGCCAGGATTGCATACGATGCCATACCGCAAAGCGGTAAAAACGGAGTCGAAGTGCTCAGTACGGCAACCGGATATATCAAAAGCTGCCTTGTGGGAGAGGGAGACTATGTGACCGTAGGAGAGCCTATAGCAACCATTGCAAAAAACAACAGACTCTACCTTAAGGCAGACCTTCCGGAAAGGTATTACAATATGGCATCGCAAATATCGTCTGCAAAATTCAAGACTTCGTACAGTGATACGGTTTACGATATCAAAGAGTTGGGAGGCCGCCTTATTGCATACGGAAAAAATCCTGCAGACAACTCACCATATATCCCTGTAACATTCGAATTCAACGGGAACAAAGAGATGATACCGGGAACTTTTGCAGAGATTTATCTGCTTACCGGAAAACGCGATAATGTGATAAGCCTTCCTGTCGATGCCATCACCGAGGAGCAGGGAGTGAATTTCGTCTATTTGCAGATAGATGAAACCTGTTATAAGAAACATGAGGTAAAACTCGGCGCAAATGACGGCGAAAAGGTTGAAATTTCAAGCGGCCTCAAAGGCGGAGAACAGGTTGTAACCCACGGAGCTATCCATGTCAAGCTTGCCTCTGCCGGAAACGCAATACCCGCACATACTCACCAACATTAAAAACTGTCGCCATGCTGAATAAGATAATTCAATTTTCACTCCATAACCGCTTGCTGATACTGGTAGCCTCGGTACTGCTTATAGTAGGCGGAACATATACGGCATTCCACACGGAAGTGGACGTATTTCCGGATCTCAATGCCCCTACGGTAGTGGTGATGACCGAAGCCAACGGAATGGCGGCGGAAGAGGTCGAACAACTTGTCACATTCCCTATTGAGACCGCAGTAAACGGCGCAACACATGTGCGCAGGGTCCGTTCGTCATCTACAACCGGATTTTCTGTAGTATGGGTAGAATTCGACTGGGATACCGACATATACCTTGCAAGGCAGATCGTATCCGAAAAACTTGCCACGGTCGGGGATGATCTTCCCGACAATGTAGGCCAGCCTACGCTCGGACCGCAATCGTCCATACTCGGCGAAGTGCTCATTGTGAGCCTCACCTCGGACAGTACATCAATGTTGGATTTGAGGACAATAGCAGATTGGACCATCCGCCCGAGACTGCTCTCTACAGGAGGTGTCGCCCAGGTGGCCGTACTTGGAGGAGATATAAAGGAGTATCAGATTCTGCTCCATCCGGAAAAGATGAAGTATTATAACGTTTCGCTTTCGGAAGTACTGGCCGTAACGGAAAACATGAACCAGAATGTAAACGGAGGCGTAATATACGAATACGGCAACGAATATATTGTCCGGGGGGTGGTTTCGACCAACAATGTAGACCAGATTGCGCTTGCCGTTGTAAAGAATGAAAACGGATATCCAGTTACATTGAGGGATATAGCGGATGTAAAAATAGGCGGACAGCAACCCAAACTCGGAGTTGCATCGGAAAAGGGCAAACCGGCGGTAATCCTCACCGTTACAAAGCAGCCGAACACAGGAACCATCGAACTTACAGAACGGCTGGAAGCGGCATTGCAGGATCTGCAGAAAAACATGCCCGAAGACATAAACGTCTCAACGGATATATTCCGTCAGTCGAGATTCATAAATGCTTCGATAGACAATGTAAAAAGTTCGCTCTACGAGGGTGCGATATTCGTGATAATAGTGCTCTTCCTCTTCCTGGCCAATGTGCGCACCACCATAATATCGCTTGTGACATTGCCCATATCGCTTCTGGTTTCGTTGCTGGTGCTGCACTATCTCGGGCTCAGCATAAATACCATGAGCCTCGGAGGTATGGCCATCGCCATAGGTTCTCTTGTAGATGACGCCATAGTAGATGTGGAAAACGTCTGGAAGCATCTGCGGGAAAACAAGTTGCTTCCCAAAGAGGAGCGCAGGCCGATATTGGAGGTCGTATTCAATGCCTCGCGTGAAGTGCGCATGCCTATTCTCTATTCTACAATAATAATAATCGTAAGTTTCATGCCTCTGTTCTATCTGAGCGGCATGGAGGGAAGGATGCTTGTTCCGCTTGGAATCGCATTTATCGTGGCGCTCTTCGCCTCTACGGTAGTCGCGCTTACGCTTACCCCTGTTCTCTGCAGTTATCTGCTCGGGAACAAGGTCAAAGGCGACAGTATCCCCAAAGAGGCATTTGTGGCAGTCTGGCTCAAAAAACATTACAGAAACGGATTGGAGTGGGCGCTTGGACATAAAAAAGCAGTGCTTTCCACGACAGTAGCACTCTTTATAGTTGCCTTGGGACTATTTTTCACTCTCGGACGCAGTTTCCTTCCGCCGTTCAACGAAGGCTCGTTTACGATAAATGTCAGCTCTCTCCCCGGAATATCGCTTGAGGAATCTGATAAAATAGGACGTCATGCCGAAGAGCTGCTGCTCACCATTCCGGAAATACAGACGGTTGCCCGTAAAACCGGAAGGGCTGAACTGGACGAACATGCGCTCGGAGTGAATGTCTCTGAAATAGAGGCCCCGTTCGAACTTAAGGATAGGTCTCATAAGGAGCTGCTCGATGAGGTACGCCACAAACTTTCGACCATTACAGGTGCCAACATAGAGATCGGACAGCCTATCAGCCACCGCATAGACGCCATGTTGAGCGGCACTCAGGCAAGTATTGCAATCAAACTGTTCGGCGACGATCTGAACAAGATGTTCTCTATAGGGAATCAGATAAAAGATGCGATAAGCTCTGTAGAAGGCATTGCCGACCTGAATGTAGAACAACAGATTGAAAGGCCTGAACTGAAGATCGTTCCCAAAAGGGAGATGCTCGCAAGATACGGCATTCCGCTTGCGGACTTCAACCGGTTCGTAAATGTGAATATGGCAGGGGCCGTAGTATCGCAGGTTTATGAAGAGAGAAAGAACTTCAACCTTGTGGTACGCGCCGATGAAGAGAACCGCGGAGTGATGGAACGCATAAAAGACCTTATGGTAGATTGTCCGGACGGGACGAAGGTTCCGCTTTCAGACATTGCGGAAGTTGTCTCTTCTACCGGTCCAAACACAATAAACCGGGAAAATGTAAAACGTAAGATAGTCATCTCTGCAAATACAAGCGGGCGTGATTTGCGCAGCGTTGTAAATGATATTCAGAAGAGAGTCGATGACGAAATAACACTGCCGGAGGGATATCACATAGAATACGGCGGACAGTTCGAAAGCGAACAGAGCGCAAGCCGCATATTGCTGCTTGCTTCACTGATAAGCATTGTCATAATATTCCTGCTGCTTTACATGCAGTTCAAGAATGCGGTGGAAAGCGGTGTCATACTGCTCAACCTGCCTCTTGCACTTATAGGAGGCGTCTTTGCCCTGCTTATGACCACCGGAGAGGTAAGCATACCGGCCATCATCGGCTTCATATCGCTGTTCGGCATTGCGACCCGCAACGGAATGCTGCTTATAAACAGGTACAATATGCTATATAAGGAGGAGGGACATTCGCTGCATGACAGTATCATAACCGGTTCGCTCGACCGCCTTAACCCGATATTGATGACAGCTCTGACTTCCGCCTTTGCACTTATTCCGCTGGCGCTGAGGGGAGATTTGCCAGGCAACGAGATTCAGAGCCCGATGGCGAAGGTTATCCTTGGAGGCCTGCTCACCTCCACATTCCTCAATGGCTTTATCATACCGATTGTTTATGAACTTTTGAACAAAAAACATAAAGTCGAACCTGAAAAATAGCTACAGTCATGAAAAAGATATATATATTTTTACTTCTTGCACCGTTATCCCTCAGCATGTCTGCACAGCAGACCTATGACATACTGAGAGATATAGAACAGAACAACATGCAGTTGCAGGCACTTAGAAAAAACAACGAAGCTGCCGTACTGGAAGTAAAATCGCAAAATGCACTTGAAAACACATCTGTCGAATACAGCCCCTTTTTCAGACGCGGCGTAGACGGAATAGCCTCATCCGAGCTTGTCGTAAAGCAAGGATTCGACTTCCCCACACTTTATGCGGCAAGAAACAAATCCGGCAGACTTCAGCAGGAGGCGCTCGATTTGCAATATCTTACCGCCCGTCGGGATATTCTGCTTGAAGCCAAACTGAAATGCCATGATATGGTCTATTTCAACAAGGTGGAGGAGCTGCTGCAGCAGCGCAAAAAAAATGCAGAGGAGCTGCTTGCGCTTTACAACAAGAGACTTGAAGAGGGAGATGCTACCATAATCGACGTAAATAAGATCAAGATGGACCGTATGAATATAGAAAAGGAGACGGCGGAGATGGAAGCGGAGCGTATGGCCTCCCTGCAGGCACTCGCTACGCTCAACGGCAATCATCCCGTAGCATTCAATTCAAAGGAATACGCCCATACGGCAATATCTGAAGATACCCCTGAAGAGCTTGCAGAGAGGATTATGGAAACCGATTACATGCTGCAGCAAAACGAAACCGCGGCCAGAGTCAGCGAACAGGAGGTCAAAGTCACAAAGCAGAACTGGATACCCAAGTTCGAAGTAGGTTACAGGAGAAATACCGATGTGGAGGCAAGCAGCAACGGCTTTATGGTAGGGGCTTCGCTGCCTATCTTCTCAAACGCCAGAAACGTAAAGATTGCAAAGGCAAAGCAGGCAGGTGCGCAGCTTGAATTGGACAATGCAAAAATCGAGACGGAAAACCAGATATACGCACTGATTTACCAGGCGCAGAATATGCGTGCCGTAATGGAGGCGTACGACATAGAGCTGATGTACAATACCCTTGACATGCTGCGCACAGCAGTGGAGGCAGGGGAACTCTCTATAATAGACTATTACGGAGAGGCCGACAGCATTTACCGGAACCTGCACTCCTACCTTGATGTTGAAAGGGCATATCAGAATGCACTGGCAGAACTCTATAAAAACGAATTGTAGATTTCCGGTACTTCAAATGCAAGAAAGATAGCGTTGATAAAAGCAGAAAGCCCGCGCCAGAATAGTGGTGCGGGCTTTCTGGTGATCCGCTTGGGGCTCGAACCCAAGACCCCAACATTAAAAGTGTTGTGCTCTACCAACTGAGCTAGCGAATCTTCCCTTTTGGGACTGCAAAGGTAGACATTTTTTTCTATTTGCCAAATATATTTTCAGCATAAATGACCCTGAAACATGAACTTCCTGACATGCAGCCTAAATCAGGGACAAAAGCATATAGAGCACTATTCCGGAGAAATATCCCAAAAGCGCCACCCAGCTGACATGTTTCAGATACCAGCCAAAGGTTATCTTTTCCAGTCCCATGACAACAACGCCTGCCGCAGAGCCTATTATGAGAATGCTTCCGCCTATTCCGGCGCAATAGGCCAGCAGCTCCCAGAATGTCCCGTCTACGGTATATACCATCTGTTCTGCCGTAGCCAAAGATGCCGGTATCAAATCATACATTCCCATGCAGCTTGCCACAAGAGGCACGTTGTCCACTACCGCCGACAACAGACCGATTATGCCGGTAACGATATACGGATTACTGTTGAAGGTATCGTCGAGATAGGCTCCGAACGAACGGAGGACTCCCGTTTCATCCAGTGCCGACACTGCCGTCAGAATACCTAAGAAGAAGAGGATTGTATTCATGTCGATTTTATGAAGCAGCTCGGAGACATCGCCGATTCTCGAATGGCGCTCACCCTTCTTTCTGTAGAATACTATCTCTGTCACTATCCATAATAGCGACAGTACCAGCAAAATTCCCATAAATGGGGCCAGATGGGTCAGCATTTTGAATATCGGGACAAAAAGCAGCCCCCCTACTCCTATCGCAAAAACGAGTTTCTTCTCTTTTCTTGTAACCATGGCCTCACGTGAATCCGGAGCCGGTTCGTTATCCCTTATCGATACGATGTCGCCTTTTAACCTCGTACCTATCAGAAGCGCGGGAATGACCACAGATATTACGGAAGGGAAAAAGAGACTCGTTATCACTCCGCCTGAAGAAATATTGCCCTTTACCCATAACATTATGGTAGTCACATCTCCTATCGGAGAAAAGGCGCCGCCGCTGTTTGCAGCCAGAATCACCATGGATGCATAGTATAACCGCTCCTCCCTGCTATCCACCAACTTGCGCAAAACCATTATCATTACGATGGCTGTGGTAAGGTTATCCAATACCGCGGAGAGAAAAAAGGTAAAGAAGGTTATTTTCCATAAAAGTGCCTTTTTGCTTCTGGAATGCAGCCTGCGTCTTACGAAATTGAATCCGCCGTAAGTATCCACGACTTCGACTATGACCATTGCTCCCATCAGGAAAAAGAGAATTTCGCTTGTCTCTCCAAGGGCCCCCACGAAACTTTCGCTGTTGATTCCGAAACTCAGGCTGTACAATATCCAGCAGACTACACACATCAGCATGGCAACAGCCGTCTTGCTTATTTTGGTAACGCTTTCAAACGCAATCAGAAGATAACCGAGAATAAATACTCCTACTATAAGAGCCGTCATATCACAAAATTAAAAATGAAAGGACAAATTTAATTCAAATCATATTATACATCAAACATTCCGACAGACTATTCATTTTTTTTACCCACCATATTCCATTTTTTACTACTTTTAAGGGCGTAAAGAACACCTGCGATTATGGATTGCAAGCATGGACATAAACATGAAGACCATCATCACGAGCACCACGTCGAAATCAAATCGCTCAATACGGCATTTACAGTAGGTATCATACTGAATTTGCTGTTTGTGGCAGTGGAGTCCCTGTACGGTCTTATTACAGGTTCAGTAGGGCTGCTGTCGGATGCAGGGCATAACCTGAGCGATGTCACCTCGCTTATCCTGGCCATGATGGCATTCAGGCTTGCAAGAATAAAGGCTACGAAAAACTACACGTACGGCTACAAAAAAGGAACGATTCTGGTCAGCCTAACCAACGCCATATTGCTTATAGTCGCGGTAATATTCATAATCAAGGAGAGCATATACAAAATCATCCATCCGGTGGACTCCTCTACTTTGGGAGATACCATAATCTGGGTTGCCGCCATAGGAATTGCAATAAACGGAATCACGGCATGGCTCTTCATGAAAGACAAAGAGAAGGATCTCAATATAAAGGGGGCTTTCCTGCATATGGCGGCGGATACGCTGGTCTCCATAAGCGTGGTCGTTTCCGGAATCATTATAAAATATACAGGCTGGAGTATCATAGATCCCGTTATCGGGCTGCTTATTGCCATAGTGATAGTGATCTCGACATGGAGCCTGCTTTCAAAAAGCATCAGGCTCGCAATAGACGGTGTCCCCGGAAACGTAAACCTCGACAAGGTAGCGAAATGCATACTCTCCGTACCCGGAGTAAAAGAGTACCACCATATGCACGTATGGGCCATAAGTACAACTGAAAATGCACTTACAGCCCATATCGTAGTCGATGATATCGGAGCCATGGAGCAGATAAAGGAGCAAATAAAAAGAGAGCTTGCCGAGGCAGGCATATCTCACGCCACTTTAGAGATAGAAAGTCCCGACAGCCGCTGCTGCAAGATGTGCGACAATTAAAAAAGGAGTATTATTATGGACGAGACAGAAATAGCAAGAAGGGAAGCGAGAGCCGAAGAGCTGTTCAGAATGGGATTCAACTGCACCCAAAGCGTAGCAGGTGCGTGGGCAGACTATTACGGTATGGACTTCAACTTTGCAGTCAGGATTTCAGCCTCTTTCGGAGGCGGTATAGGAAGGATGCGCGAAACATGCGGAGCAGCATGCGGAATGTTCCTGCTTGCCGGATTGGAAACAGGATGTACAGACCCTTCCGACCGTGAAGGCAAAAGTGCGAACTATAAGGTCGTGCAGTCCCTTGCCGAAAAATTCAAAGAGCATAACGGCTATCTCAAATGCAGGGATATGCTTGAAGCGATGAAAGACAAAAAGGCCATAGAGCCGGGATATCAGGCAGAAGAGAGGACAGACAATTACTACAAAAAAAGGCCCTGTATACAGATAATCCGTTCTGCGGCCAGAATCTACGGTGAATTTCTAATGAACAAATCATAGACAATTATGTTTATTTCAAATAAAAGGGGAAAAAAGATGAAAAAAGCACTATTGTTTCTCGCATTTTTCTGCACTATCGCTATTGGTGCAAATGCACAAAATGGCTATAAGAATGCCATAGGTATCAGGGGATTGATGAATATCGACATCTCTTATCAGCGTTACATCAGCGCCCAAACCAGAATGGAGGGCACCATCGGATTCGATTATTACGGTTTCAGCGTAGCCGGAATACACCAGTGGACATTCGAACTGCCCATTAACACAGACGGCATCTGGCAATGGTATGCCGGTGCAGGTGCCGGATTGGGTTCCTGGGACAGGAATAAATATGACAAAGGATTCAGCCTCGGAGTTTTGGGACAGGTCGGCATAGAATACACCTTCGCCGGAATTCCGCTTTTGCTATCTCTCGATTACCGTCCGGGATTCTATTTCCTGCCTGAAGCAAGGTTCGATTTCAGGGGAGTGGCACTCGGCATAAGATATTGCTTCTAAAGCGAAGCGTCGCCAAGCCCGATTTCAGCAGCCTTCTGCTCCATGAGGGCATATGCCTGATTAACGTCATTTTCGATTTTGCCGTCGAGAATGGCGTTTTTTATATACTCCTTGATCTCCCCTATCTCCCTGCATGGGGGAATATTGTAACGCGCCATTATCATCTCTCCAGTAATAGGGTTCTTGAAGTTTCTTATGGCATCTTTCTCCTCTACCTCCACCAGTTTCTGTTTGACCAGCGCGAAATTATTCTTATGCTTAATGACCACCTTGTCGTTTTTCGAAGTTATATCGGCTTCGCACAGCGTCATAAGGTCATCTATATCATCTCCGGCATCGAACAGAAGTCTGCGTATGGCCGAATCGGTCACTTCATCCTGTACCAAAGCGATAGGCCTCAAATGAAGCTGCACCAGTTTCTGCACATACTTCATCTTTTCATTCAAAGGCATCTTCAACTGTTTAAAGATGCCAGGAACCATTTTTGCCCCTATATAATCATGACTGTGGAATGTCCACCCGACCGACGGTTCGAATCTTTTGGTCTGAGGCTTTCCTATATCATGCAATAACGCCGCCCACCGCAGCCAAAGATTATCGGACTTTTCAGCCACATTGTCCACCACCTGCAACGTATGGGCGAAATTATCCTTATGCCCCTTGCCGTCTACCATCTCGACTCCCTTAAGGTTGGAGATTTGCGGCAATATCTTGGGCAATAAACCTGTCTGTTCCAGAAGTTTGAACCCTACAGACGGTTTGGGAGAAAGCAGTATCTTATGCAGTTCATCGCTTATCCTTTCCCTTGAAAGAATACCGAGTCTCTCCTTGTTGCGTGCGATAGATGCCAGAGACTCGGGAACTATGGTAAATGAAAGTTGCGAAGCAAAACGTATAGCCCTTATCATACGCAAAGGGTCATCGCTGTAAGTGGTGTCTGGATCGAGCGGAGTACGAATAAGACCGGCCTGCAGATCCTTTACGCCGTTGAAAGGGTCTACGAGGTTTCCGAAATCCTCCTCCTGCAGACTGAATGCAAGAGCATTTATCGTAAAGTCGCGCCTTTTCTGGTCATCTTCCAGGGTGCCGTTCTCCACAATGGGATTTCTGGAATCCGACCTGTACGATTCCTTTCTTGCCCCTACAAACTCTATCTCCATCCCCTTGTACTTAAACATAGCCGTTCCAAAACGTTTAAATACGGAAAGTTTGCTTCCGACCTTCGCCGCTGCCTTAGCTGCAATCTCTATTCCGCTTCCTTCAACCACAATATCAATATCCTTGCAATGACGTCCGAGGAAACAGTCTCTTACATAACCGCCTATTACATAAGCACGTACCCCAGACTCCTTTGCTACCTGAGAAACTATCCTGAATATATCGTTACCGAGAAACTCTATGTTCTGCATAATTTGGAATATCTGATATAAATCTGTAACGGCCCTGACTGCCGTCAAATTCGAAGGCAAAGGTAACAACTCCGTTTGTAATTGTTAAATATTTTACCTTCAAGACCATATTATACCGGCAAACCTGCTCTAACGTATTCTGGTCGAGAGTTACCGAAGGAGCTTTGCATTCTACTATCATTACAGGCCGCAAACTGTTCGAAAAACAGACGATATCGCATCTGTAATCCTTTTTACCCAACTTTATGCAATACTCGCTGGCCATAAGGGCAAGAGGATACCCCCGCCGCTCGTTCAACCAGCGTATGAATCCCTGCCTCACCTGTTCTTCAGGAGTAAGGGCCACATACTTTTTACGCAACGGATCGAATATTTCTCCTCTTTCTGCCATACGATACGCATTATTGCAAGCTTCCGGCAATCGCCCAAAAATAAAAAAAATTTGTAAATTAGCTGCCCTGTTTGCTGTCGGAATAGAGTATAGATGGATTTTTTACAACTTATAGAGGAAATCGACAATAGAGTATTCAAACCTGTCTACATTTTGATGGGCGAGGAGCCGTATTACAACGACATCATCGTAGAGCATCTGATGGATAAGGCCTTGCAACCGGAAGAGAGGGATTTCAACCAGATGATAGTTTACGGTTCGGATACGACGGCAGCGGAAATAGTTTCACTTGCAAGGCGGTATCCGGTATTCGCCCCGCGGCAGCTTATCATTGTAAAAGAGGCGCAGGCGCTCACCAAATCGGAACAGCTGGAGATGTATATCCAGTCTCCCGTCCCTGAAACGGTTCTGGCACTTGTCTATACCGGCAAATCCATAGACAAGCGAAGCGGCCTATATAAAAAGGCCAAGCTTGCAGCCGAAATCTTTGAATCTAAAATGTTGCCTGAATGGAAAGTCGCACAATGGATTACCGACTACACGGCAAAAAAGGGGGTAACCATTGTTCCGGATGCAGCCTCGCTTATGGCGGAGCATACTGGAAACAGCCTGAGGAAAATCGTGCTGGAAATAGATAAACTTTTAAAGGTTATTCCCGAAGAGAGCAGACAAATCTCCGTCAAGGATATTGAGGACAACATAGGTATAAGCCGCGAGTTTTCCGCTTTCGAGTTATGCAATGCGCTATCCTACAAAAACGGGGACAATGCCTTTAAAATCGCACATTATTTCGGAGAAAATCCAAAAAAGTATCCGTTGCTCATGACATTGGGAGCGCTTTTTTTCTACTTTTCGAAACTTCTGAGAATCCATGCATATTTAAGGAAGGAGAATATCGTAACGGCAGATGCAATCAGAAAAGCCGGGGTCTATCCTTCGCAGGAGAAGCAGTATCAGGCGGCCATAAGGAATTTCTCTTTCAACAAAGCCATGGCTGTAATTGCGTATATTAAAGAGTGCGATTTCAAAAGCAAAAGTTCCGCAGCCGGTACGGCCAATGAGGGTGATCTGCTTATGGAGCTTGTATCCAGAATCCTTCACTGAGGTGTCACATGATTGCTGCGGATTGCGGATTGCCGGCATGCAATCTTAATATGGGTCTACATCTATAATAACCGAAGAACTCCCCACCCCCAAACCGTCAACAATCCTTTTAACGGTCTTTTTGTTTTCGAGCAAGGCTTTGTCGCGTTTCAGTTTAATATAAAAGCATTTGAGCCACTCGCCGCGGATTTTTTCAATAGCGGGTACGAACGGACCGGAAATTTCGCCGGCATGGGAGGCATCGAGGCGGAGCGAGAGCGTTTCGCAGATAGCATCGAGCTTTTGGGGATTTCTGTTTTTAACGGTCAGCTTTATCATACGTACAAAAGGAGCGAATTTATACTCGGCGCGCTCCTTAAAGAGTTCTTTATTGATGGATTGCGTATTTAATTTGCGTACTGCGGGATATGATTTCAAAAATGAAATTACGGGATGCTCCTTGTTATTTGTCTGAAGCAACACTTTTCCCCGGTCGTTTCTCCGTCCTGCCCTGCCTATGAGTTGGGAAAAGAGCTGGAGGGCCCGTTCATCCGCCCTGAAATCTTGTACACCGAGAATCAATTGTGCATCAAGTATTGCAACGAGCTCAAGATTCTCGAAATCGAACCCCTTTCCAATCATCTGGGTTCCTACCAGTATATCTGTCGCGCCTTGCGAAAAGAGTTTTATTACAGATTCTGCGTTGCGTTTGCTTTTCGTAATATCTGCATCGAAACGGGCTATGGAAGCCTCAGGAAAAAGAATTTTAAGTTCCTCTTCTATCTTTTCGGTTCCGGCTCCGGGATAATTGAACGAAGTACTGCCGCACTTTTTACACTTTCCGTTGAACTTTACGGTATAATCGCAATAGTGGCAACTGAGAGTACCGTTATATTTGTGATAGCTGAGAACTACATTGCAATGAGGGCATTTGGGAATATCCCCGCAATTCGCGCACTCCACCAACGGAGAATATGAACGCCTGTTCTTGAATACGAGCACCTGTTTTTTCCTTTCCAATGTACGGCGTATTTCATTTATGAGCTGCTGCGAAAAGGAGCCTTTCATCTGTCCCGATTTTCTGGCTGCGACAGTATCAATTATTTCGACCTTTGCATCTTGTGCTCCGTAATACTTTTCTGCAAGTTCGACCTTGGCAAATCTGCCTATAGAACAATTATATTCGCTCTCAAGAGAAGGCGTTGCTGAACCCATAAGTATATTCGAACCAAACTCCGACGCCAATATTACAGCGGCATCACGGGCATGGTATCTGGGTGCAGGTTCGCTCTGCTTGTAACTGCTGTCATGCTCTTCGTCCACTATCACGAGCCCGAGATTGCGGTAAGGAAGAAATAGTGCAGACCTTGTACCAAGCACGACGACAGGTTCTTGCGAATCATATGAGAGTATGTCGTGAATTCTCCTGCGCTCCGCTACAGTCTGCCCTGAATGGAATACGAGCAGCCGCTCTCCGAAAATTTTCTTCAATCTGCTCTGCAAGGCCCGGCTCAACGCTATCTCCGGCACCATATAAAGCACGTTTTTACCCTGCTCCAACTCTTTTATCGCAAGCGATACATATATCTCCGTTTTGCCGCTGCCGGCAACTCCATGCAAGAGGACCGGTTTGTGAGCGGACGCGAAAAATTCTCCGATTTTTGCAAATACACCGTTTTGCGCGACGGATAGATCAGGCATCCTCGATACCAACGGGTTTTCCCGCTCCTGCTGCCCGAGCTGCCCGAAAAACTGTTCAGGCGTTTTCCTGGATTTTACCTCCTGCTGCCTCAATATCGAAAACGGCCAGGCGGCCTTATATACCTCTCCCACCGTACAGAGATAATAATCCGCAATTTTCTTCCAATACCCGATTTCCCTTAAAGAGACCTTGGAGTAAGGCTCCAATGACAATATGCTTTTATAAACGATATCGGATTTCAGGCCATGCGTCCCGTCATGTACAGACTCAACTACCCCGCAATATTTTTTCGTGGCGAGCTCCACGACTACTCTGCTTCCGGCTTCGCACGCCGCGAAATCCGGAGTCTGCGGTATTATATATGTTGCAGCTCCATTTAGCCTGACAGGGAGTATCACATCTGCATATCTCTGATTTTCCGATCTTTTCATCATTTTACAATCTGCCGCAAACGGAACGTAAAGATAATGTTTTTTATTCTCCCCTAGAGAAAAACGAATTTAAATTTGTCGGTTTAAAAAATATGCATATCTTTGCAACCTCAAACGGAAAATATCGTTTGAACCAAAATGGTGCCATAGCTCAGTTGGTAGAGCAAAGGACTGAAAATCCTTGTGTCCCTGGTTCGATTCCCGGTGGCACCACCAAAAAGACAGAGAGTTGCAGAAATGCGGCTCTCTTTTTTGTTGTGTAATAAGGGTTGAAATGGTCTTGAAAGCCTGACTTGCTTCCAAGATACGCCTTACACCGCTTTGCAAACCTCTTGTTTTAATCACATAATTCCTTGATTGATAAGCCAATAATTACACAAAACCTCTATTGTTTTTCAATTTTTATAATTATATTTGCAAATGCCATCGATTTATTATTGGAAACATAAAAGAGCAAGCGGGAATTATCGAACTTATTTAAGGAATCGGGATATGGATTTAAATGATAAAGAATTGAAAGTCTCGCACAAGTTCTCCATCCGTTTTTATCAGGATCATGAAGTACGGGCCGTTTGGGATGAAGTCAATTCCAAATGGTGGTTCTCCGCCATTGATATAATACGGGCTATCAATGACGAATCAGACTATGTCAAGGCCGGAAACTATTGGCGTTGGCTCAAACGGAAATTGAATGCGGATGGTGTCCGACTCGTGAGTGTCACTCACGAGTTCAAATTTGAGGCGCCCGATGGCAAACGAAGGGCAGCTGATGCGCTCGACAATTTGTGTGTGGAAACCTTGGCAAAGCATTATCCCAATAATAAAGCCAACCGCTTTTTGGATTGGTTCACTTATAGCGACAACACCATTGACGGCCAAAGCCGCAAGAAAGCATATTCCCTTTTTGAAAGCGGACTGCTTAAAACCTTGGAACCGGGAAGCGTAAAATGTTTACAGCAAATACACGCATATATTTTTGGAGGCCTTTATGATTTCGCAGGCCAAATCAGGAACAAGAACATCAGCAAGGGCGGTTTTACTTTTGCCAATGCTCTACATTTCCCCATTATATTGAAGAATATTGAGAATATGCCTGAAACGACTTTTGATGAAATTGCAGATAAGTATGTGGAAATGAATGTGGCGCATCCATTCATGGAGGGTAACGGGCGCAGCACGCGGATATGGCTGGATCTCATGCTAAGGCGTTCATTGAAAAAGTGCGTGGATTGGAGCAAGATAGACAAGAGAGACTATCTGGATGCCATGCGCAGGAGTATCACAGATACTTCATCTATTAAAGCATTGCTGAATAATGCCTTGACAGACAAAATTGACGACAGGGAAACTTTCATGAAAGGTATCGACTATTCTTATTATTATGAGCAGAAGGATGAAGTATGATGAAGACTACGCAGAACCTTCTCTCATCCGGATTCGTGTGTATGAGAACAAGTTGGAGATAATAAACGGTGGTGTACTGGTAAGATTGAGGCATGTAGACGCGGTATTGAGCGCATTATCACGGCTTGTAAGAATGACGTATTCTCCACATCGGAGTTCCGCTATGATGCTTCGGGTATTTGGACAACGTTTAAGTTTGAGTATCCGGAAAGAGCTACTACCCAAAAGACTACCCAAAAACTGACGGAACAACAGCAAGCTATCCTGTCATTCTTAAAAGGACATCCGGAAGCGACCCGAAAAGAGATAAGTGAGAGTCTTTCCAATATTACAGAGGATGGGGTAAAGTACAATCTTTCCCGCCTTCAAGAGCTTGGTTTGCTGAAACGTATAGGAGGCAAGAAGCAAGGATATTGGCAAATTATAGAATAAAGGACTATGGACGATTTGGAAGAATTTGAAAGCACTGGCACGAAGATTTGATGGCATGGGAACGCTTTCAAGACGAGCTTGAAAGAATCAAGGGTGAAAATACCTACGAAGGCTTGCATGACTTTAAGGATAAAAGTTTATCTTTGCAGCAGGAATCCTCCACGCAATCCCACGCAGAACGCTGCAACAAGCCGGTGGAGCAATAGCGGGAGATTACACTACTTGCTGATTTATAAATCAAATATATTCAGCCACTTGAGTAGATAGTTCGATTCCCGGTGCGTTACAAAGAAAAAACAGCATCAAATTCCTGATTCCCAAGCGAAGTCGAGAATTTCTATTTCCCTATATGCGCAATAAGTGCGGAATGGTCGTATCATGTGTTTTAATCTATCGACAAAACCGGCAAAAATCTTACTTTTGCCATATAGAAATTTCATAAAATGGGACACAGCAATATTACCGTCGCCGCACTGGGAGAGGTTTTATGGGATATGCTGCCCGAGGGTAAAAGGCTCGGCGGCGCTCCAGCAAATTTCGCATACCATGTTTCAAGCTATGGGATAGAGACCGCGGTAGTAAGCGCCGTAGGCATGGATGAGCTTGGCAGCGAAGCTTTGGAGACAATGAATGCAAGACATTTGGGAAGCCATATTGCAAGGCTCTCCTCCCACCCTACCGGTACGGTAGAGGTCACCCTCGATAAAAAAGGTGTCCCGTCGTACAAGATTACTGAAAACGCCGCATGGGACTTTATTCCGTGGAGCAGCCGCCTTGAGGAACTCGCAGCCAAAACCGATGCAGTCTGTTTCGGCACCCTTGCGCAACGCTCACCGACAAGCCGCCGGACAATACGGAATTTCCTTGAGGCAATGCCGCATGACAACAGGCATCTGCGCATTTTCGATGTAAACCTGCGTTCCCCATACTGGGACAACAGCATAGTCGCCGAATCGTTGCAAAACTGCAATATCCTGAAATTAAACGATGAAGAGCTTCCGATTGTATCTTCGGCCGCCCAAATGACGGTACATGCCGGAAACACGGCAGCAACAGCTCGCTCCATCATGGAAAAATATGCATTGCGAGCCCTTATCCTCACCTGCGGAGCGACAGAGAGTTACATTTTTACACCTGAAGGGGAGAGCCGCCTTGCGACACCGCATGTAAAGGTAGCGGATACCGTAGGCGCCGGAGATTCGTTTACCGCCGCATTTACAGCAGCTATTCTTCTCGGCCACACCGTTGCACAGGCGCATGAAGCAGCAGTAGAGAGAGCGGCATACGTATGCACTCAACATGGAGCCACACCGCCCGTTCCCTAAAAGAGTCCGGGAATTTTTACATCCGGCTTTGCGGCAATATGCTTTGCTGTCGGTTGAGGTATCAATGATTTATTCGACAAAAAATAATCCAAATGCTTAACTTTGCCCTCCGATGAAAGGCAGGGACAATTATGAATATATGACTGCGGGCTCCGTGCCGCGGACTATCTGCGAACTTGCGGTTCCTACAATCATAAGCATGCTGGTGACAGCAATCTACAATGTCGCCGACACCTATTTCGTAGGCAGGATAGATACGCAGAGTACGGCGGCAATCGGCATCTCCTTCTCGGCAATGTCCGTAGTGCAGGCCTTCGGCTTTTTCTTCGGCCACGGTTCCGGCAACTATATTTCCAGAATGCTCGGAGCCAGAAAGACCGGGCATGCGGAAACCATGGCTACAATAGGTCTATTTTCCTCATTTGCAGCCGGTACTGTCATAGCTATAACAGGCATAATCTTTCTTGGACCGCTCTGCATGGCGCTCGGCTCTACGGAGACTATCCTGCCATACGCAAAAGAGTATCTCGGTATAATTCTGATAGGGACGCCCTTTATGGCGGCATCCCTTACCCTCAACAACCAGATAAGGTTCAAGGGAAATGCAAAATATGCCATGGTCGGCATCATTTCCGGAGCGTTCATAAACATAATCCTGGACCCCATACTCATATTCGGATTCGACATGGGAGTCAGGGGAGCGGCAATAGCCACGATTTCCGGCCAGATCATAGGTTTCGCGGCGCTTCTTTTCATAGACCGCCGCACAGGCACGTTCTCTGTCTCGTTTAGAGCCTTCAAACCTACTGTCAGAGCCTATATAGAGATAATAAAGGGCGGGCTGCCGTCGCTGCTCAGGCAGGGGCTGCTCTCTATTTCAACGATTCTGCTCAATGTGGCAGCCAAAGAGTATGGAGACAGCGCCATTGCCGGAATGGCGATAACCACAAGGATAATATACATTCTGAATGCCATAGTAATAGGATTGGGACAGGGCTACCAGCCTGTTTGCGGCTTCAACTACGGGGCAAAACTTTACGGCAGGGTTTGTGAGGGATTCTGGTTCTGCGTAAAGGCCGGAACACTCTTTTTCCTTACATGCTCCGTTCTTGGATATATATTCGCACCTGAAGCCGTTGCCATATTCAGAAAAGAGGATGCTATGGTAATCGAAATCGGAGCGGAGGCACTCAGGTGGCAGCTCATAGCTTTGCCGTTCGGAGCCTTTACCCTTGTAAGCAACATGATGCTCCAGACAATCAGGAAAGCAGGAAGGGCTGCACTTCTCGCATCTGCCCGTCAGGGGCTCTTCTTTATCCCGTGTATTCTGATACTGCCTCATCTGATAGGGATAAGGGGTGTGGAAATGACACAGGCAATAGCAGACATCCTCTCGTTCCTTCTTGCCCTGCCGCTCACACTCGGCACGCTTAAAGAGATGAAGAGTCTCTCCCAAAAACAGGGGTCATCTGTACAAAATCTCTAAAAAAAAGCTAAATTTACAATTTGATTTATATTCATAAGCCAAATGACAGATACTTTAAAAGTAGCGCTGTTGCAGAGAGAGATTGTATGGGGCGACCCTGCAAAAAACAGAAAGAACTTTTTGCGTGCAATTGAACAGTGCAGCAAGGCGGATTTATATATCCTGCCGGAGATGTTCTCTACGGGATTCTGCAGCAAGTCGCAGTTTTTTGCAGAACCGGCAAGCAATTCTTCGCTTGAATGGATGAAGGAGTGCGCCCTCCGTTTCAATGCCGCAATAGCGGGAAGCATTGCAATAGACGATGCCGGAATGCATTACAACAGATTCTACTTTGTAAAGCCGGATGGAGAGTTTGATTATTACGACAAACGCCACCTTTTCACATACGGAGGTGAAAACAACTTCTTCAAATGCGGCAAAAAGCGGAAAATCGTTGAATACAAAGGATTCAGAATACTATTGCAGATATGCTACGATTTGCGTTTTCCCGTGTTTTCCCGCAACGGCAACGATTATGACCTTGCTATCTATGTTGCAAGCTGGCCGGCCTCCAGAGCCGATGTATGGAGCACGTTGCTCAAAGCAAGAGCAATCGAAAACCAATGTTTTACAATAGGAGCAAACAGGGTCGGAGATGATCCTGAAAGCCACTATTCGGGAGACAGCGCCATATTGGACGCTTACGGAAGAACCATTGCGGCATGTCCGCCGGAAACCGAATGCGAAGCCTATGCGGAATTGAGCCTTGCAGAACTCGACGAGTTCAGGAAAAAATTCCCGGTATTAAATGACAGAGATATATTTGAATTGAAATAACCGAACTTATGACAGAGAGACCAGATAAAATCTTATTGCTTGGAGACCAAGCCATAGCACTGGGAGCAATAGATGCCGGGCTTAGTGGCGTCTATGCCTATCCCGGCACGCCATCCACGGAAATAACGGAATTCATACAGGAATATCCGCTTGCAAAAGAGAGAAATATCTTCAGCAGATGGTGTACGAATGAAAAAACGGCAATGGAGGCGGCGCTCGGCATGTCCTACATGGGAAAAAGAGCGCTTGTCTGCATGAAGCATGTAGGACTCAACGTGGCGGCCGATGCTTTCGTAAATTCCGCGATTACCGGAGTAAACGGCGGCCTTATAGTTCTCGTTGCAGACGATCCGTCGATGCACTCTTCACAAAACGAACAGGATTCGAGATTCTACGGTAAATTTGCAATGATTCCGATCCTTGAACCATCTTCGCAACAGGAAGCCTATGACATGGTCAGATACGGCTATGAACTCTCGGAAAAACTGCGTTTGCCACTGCTGATGCGCGTAACTACACGCATGGCCCATTCGAGAGCCGTTGTAAAGGTGCTCCCTGTAAGTGAAATTGCAGAACAGAACAGCATGAACAACAATGCAAGAGCCGCTGATTTCATACTTTTGCCCGCCAATGCCCGCCGCAGGAACAATGAACTTGTCGCGCAGCAGCCGGAACTGGAAAAAATTGCAGAAGAATCGCGGTTCAACAAATACATCAACGACAATGGAAAGGCAGAGAGAGGAATAATAGCATGCGGCATTGCATGGAATTATCTGAACGAATATCTGGCTTCCGACAGTACTCTTCCCAGAATCAAGATTTCACAATACCCTCTTCCGAAAAAACTCATATGCGACCTTGCATCAAAATGCAAAGAGATACTGGTTATCGAAGAGGGGCAACCGTTTGTGGAAGAGCAGATAAAAGGCATATTGCCATCTGAATGCAAAATATCTGGAAAATTGAGCGGCCTGCTCCCCAGAACCGGGGAACTTACACCTGACGCCGTTGCAGCAGCACTCGGAGTTACGGTAGAACAGCCTTACGGCAAATCTGAAATCGTGGTTCCGCGTCCGCCGGCATTATGTCAGGGATGCGGTCACAGAGATGTCTACAATGCCCTTAATGAGATAATAAAAGAGTTTCCCGGCGCAAAAGTATTCGGAGACATCGGTTGCTATACACTGGGAGCGCTTCCGCCATTCAGGGCGATTGACAGCTGCGTGGATATGGGGGCCTCCATAACAATGGCAAAAGGTGCGGCAGATGCAGGCCTCTTCCCTGCAATCGCAATAATAGGAGACTCCACATTTACCCATTCGGGTATGACAGGACTCCTTGATGCGGTAAACTGCAACAGCACCATAACCGTCATTATCTCAGACAATCTCACTACCGCCATGACAGGAGGGCAGGACTCTGCCGGGACAAACAAATTCGAGGCTATCTGCAAAGGGATAGGAGTACATCCCGAACACCTGCGCGTTGTGGTTCCGCTCGCAAAAAACATGGAGGAGATAAAACAGATTCTGCGTGAAGAGATAAATTATAAGGGCACCTCCGTAATAATACCGAGAAGAGAGTGTATCCAGACATTCAACAGAAAAAGAAGAAAAGAGAAAAAGAGTTAAAGAATGTGAATATGAAAAAAAGCGATATAATTCTTGCAGGAGTCGGAGGACAGGGGATTCTCTCCATAGCTGCCATAATAGGCGAAGCTGCGCTTGCGGAAAATCTCTATATAAAACAGGCCGAAGTACATGGCATGAGCCAAAGGGGCGGAGATGTACAATCCAATCTGAGAATCTCCGACACCCCTATAAATTCAGACCTCATTTCATTGGGAGGTGCAGACTATATACTATCTCTGGAGCCGATGGAGGCCTTGCGATACCTTCCTTACCTCGACAGGGAAGGCTGGATAATAACGTCATCTTCACCTTTTGTGAACATTCCGAATTATCCCGATGCCGATGCGCTGAAAGGCGAATTGCATAAAATGAAAAATGTAATATCGATTGATGTGGAAGGCCTTGCAAAAGAGCATAACCTGCCCAAAAGCGCCAATGTAATCCTGCTCGGAGCCGCGGCAAAGGTGCTGGATATGGTAAAATATGCAGATCTGGAAAAGAGTGTACGGCGCATCTTTTCAGCGAAGGGAGAAGAAATTGTAAATATGAATCTCAAAGCCCTTTCTATCGGCTATAATACCGCAAATCAAAAATGAGTGAAGAAATTTTCAGCAAGGAACTTGTAGCGGAAGCCACAAAAAAGATGGAGGTGGCGAATCTGCAGGAAGCGACAATCGGAGAAGTTCTGCTGGTTGCTTCATATCTCGAAAACAAGACAGGTATAAAATTCATCCGCATGGACCAGGGTTCGCCCGGGCTTCCTGCAAACAGAATAGGCGTGGAAGCGGAAAAAAGGGCGTTGGAGGCAGGAGTCGGTTCTATATACCCTGCGGCAGCCGGTGTTGCGGAGCTTAAAGAAGCCGCCTCGAAATTCGTAAAGGCCTTCATAAATCTCGATATTTCTCCAAGGGCTTGTATTCCGGGGACGGGTTCTGTAGCATCGTCGTTCTCCTCTTTTATCGCTACAACGCAAAGAGAGCCCGGCAAGGACAAAGTCCTCTTCATAGACCCCGGATTCCCGATACAGAAATCCCAGTTGAAAATATTGGGGATAGAATACGAGCAGTTCGACATATATGATTACAGGGGAGAAAAATTAAGGGAAAAACTCGAATCTTATCTCAAAAAGGGAGATATAGCGGCCATCAGCTACTCAAACCCCAACAATCCTGCATGGATATGTCTGGAAGAGAGCGAACTGAAAATAATAGGAGAGATGGCCGAAAAATATGATGTAATCATTATAGAAGATCTTGCCTATTTCTGCATGGATTTCAGAAAGAAACTTGGCAGGCCATACGAGCCTCCCTACCCTGCCACTGTCGCACGCTATACAGACAATTACATCCTGATGCTCTCAGCATCCAAGATATTCAGCTACGCAGGGCAGCGCATTGCTTTGGCCTGCATTTCAGACAAGCTGTTCGACAGACATTTTCCAGCGCTTGCAAAACGCTACAACGATACCGGAGTATTCGGACAGACATTCATAGCCTCGATCTCCTATATGATAACATCGGGGTGCACAGCATCGACGCAATACGGTTACGCAGAAATGTTGAACAAGGCCGTGGAGGGAAAGATAGATTTTGTCGCAGATACTTCTATTTACGCAAGACGGGCGGAGGCCATGAAGAAAATATTTACCGACAACGGGTTTTATATCGTCTATGACAGGGATGTTACGGATAAGGTCGGAGACGGCTTCTTCTTTACCGCAGGCTATCCGGGATTCACGGGAGGCGAACTGATGGAAGAGCTGATTCACTACGGCATCAGCAGTATTTCGCTCTCAACCACAGGAAGCGAGCAGAATGGCGTGAGAGGCTGCTCTTCACGCATCGGCGAAGAACTCCTTCCGATTCTTAAAGAGAGAGTGGAAAAATTCCGCAAAGACCATCCAGTCCATAAATAAACACTATAATTTAAACCTAAGAGCACACCATGATTTGGAACCAGAACAAAGAGTGCATGAGCATCGATCAGATGCATGACCTGCAGGGAAAACGGCTTCAGAAACTTGTAAAGAAAGTATATCACAGTACTCCTTTTTACCGCAAGAAAATGCAGGAAATGGATATTACACCGGGAGATATACGCACAATCGAAGATATAGTCAAACTGCCGTTTACTACAAAACAGGATTTGAGAGACAATTATCCATGTGGAATGTTTGCCGTTCCCAACTCCGAAATAGTGCGCATTCATGCATCGTCCGGTACAACCGGCAATCCTACAATAGTGGGATATACCCGCAATGACTTGGAAATATGGCAGGAATGTATAGCAAGATGTCTTGCTGCATACGGTCTGACAAACAATGACATTTTCTCTGTATCCTACGGATACGGCCTTTTTACCGGCGGATTGGGGGCACACTACGGCGCCGAGTTTTTAGGGGCGACCGTAATACCGGCATCTACGGGAAATACCGAAAAGCATGTAAAACTCATAAGGGATCTGGGTATAACAGGCATAGCCTCGACTCCGAGTTATGCGCTCTACCTTGCCGAGACCATTGAAAAGATGGGAATTGATGTCAAAGAGCTGAAGTTGCGCACAGGCGTGTTCGGGGCAGAACCATGGACAGAAAACATGCGCAGGGAGATAGAGTCCAGGCTTCACATAAATGCCTACAACCTGTATGGGTTAAGCGAGATAATGGGGCCCGGAGTAGCCTACGAATGCGAATGCAAAAACGGATCGCATATAGCGGAAGACCATTTTTACCCGGAAATAATCTCTCCCGACACTTTGGAAAACCTGCCTGCCGGACAGAAGGGCGAGCTGGTCTTCACCACTTTAACCAAGGAGGGCATGCCGCTGCTCAGATACCGCACAAAAGATCTCTGTTCGATTATGGAGGGCGAATGTCCGTGCGGGCGCACCAATGTAAGGATAAGCAGGATTATGGGCAGAAGCGATGATATGCTCATAATCCGCGGAATAAACGTATTCCCGTCTCAGGTCGAGAGCGTCATTCTGGGAATGCCTGAATTCGAACCTCATTACCAGCTCATTGTAGACCGGATAAATAATCTGGATACGCTTCAGGTTCTGGCAGAGGTCAGGAAGGAATACCTTTCAGACGAGATAAGCGGAATGCTGGCCCTGAAAAAGAGGCTGGCAGACAAGCTCAAGAGCGTACTCACGGTCAGTGTTGATGTTAAACTTGTAGAGCCTAACAGTATCGAGCGCAGTTCGGGAAAATCGCAGAGAGTCATAGACAAGCGTATAATGAAATAGACTGCCGGAGCGCGGCGTAGCAAGTAGATGATGAAGTTTAAATATATAAACGACAGGTATTATGATTATAAAACAATTGTCCATTTTTCTTGAAAACAAGGGCGGCCGGATAAACGAGGTTGCCAAGACACTTGCAAGGGAAGGGATAAACATGCAGGCTTTCAGCATGGCGGAAACCGCCGATTTCGGCATTCTCCGTCTTATAGTTTCAGATGTGGAGCATGCCGTCGAAGTTCTTCGCAAGGCGGATTTTGCAGTAATGCTGACAGACGTCATCCATGCCCAATGCCCTAACAAGCCCGGCGGACTGGCCGAAATATTGGATAAGATGGCCCTCCATGACGTATTCATCGAGTATATGTATGCTTTTTCGGAGGGTGATACTGCAAATATAATTTTACGGCCTACCGACATGCAGAAATGCATTGAAGTTTTGGAAAAATAGGTGCTGCAAGTTACAGAACAAAAGAGGAGAGCCTGAAAACCAAGCTCTCCTCTCTCTTTAAGGCAGACCTGTAAGCCGGATTCTGTCGTGTCCCATCATTTATCTTTGCAGCCTACCCCCCGGCAACGGACGAGCAGCCCTTAAATGCCGGTATACATGGCCTTGCAAGTTGCAGCGCGGTACGGTCATATTGTCGCCAATACGGCCTGTGGGCTCTTACCCCACATTTTCACCCTTGCCTTGCGGCGGTTGTTTTCTGTTACCTTACGCATAAGCTTTCACCCATCTGCGCTTTCCGCAGTGCAATGCTCTGTCTTGTCCGGACTTTCCTCCCTTTCGGGCGATGGAACGGCCTGCCGGTTATCATCTATTCAGACTCTTTCATCAAAATCTCCATCGTTCTGGGAATCTCTACGTTCTTCATCACTCTTCCGAAATATTCGGCACCCTCTCCGTATGCAAAAATCGGGACAACTGTTCCCGTATGTCCTTTTGTGCTGAACGAAAGGGTCAGCGGCACTCTCTTCCCTACCTGATGCTCCTTGTATGCGACTGCCGTTCCGCCTGTCTCATGATCTGCAGTTACTACAAGGAGTGTATTGTCATGTGTGTTCACATAATTTACAAGTTTTTTTACCGTTCTGTCGAAATCCAGCATCTCCTCAATCATCCCGTCCGAGTCATTGCTGTGGCCGTACCCGTCTATTATGGCACTTTCGATCATAAGGAAAAAACCGTCTTTGCTCTTGTTTTCCAAAACGCTTATGGCCTTCTCTACAGCCTGTTCCAGATAGAGTTTGGCTTCGGCCCTCTTTTCTGCCAGAGAATCGGGAACATTCCTGCGGTGCACATCCTCCATCGGAAGGATTGCCACGAACTTGTCGGACTGCGATTCGAACGCGCTCTTCTTCTCGGTATACACATCATAACCCTTTTCCTTTAGGGATTCTGTAAGATCCAGAGAGTCCGGACGCTCTACGAAAGCGCTCAACCCCGCCCCTATCGCCACGTCTACGCCGCTTTCCACGAAATATTCCGCAATCTTATGACTTTCGGAGCGGCTCAATACAGATGCATAAAAATCTGCCGGCGTTGCTTCCGTCAAGACAGTATTTACGACAATTCCGCTGCTCTTGCCCATTTCCTGAGCCTTTTTAAGAATGCTCTTCATGGGGCGGCCGTTTACATCCACCCCAACATATCCGTTAAGGGTCCTTTCACCGCATGCAAGCGCCGTTCCTCCGGCAGGAGAATCGGTTACGTAATTGTTTGCGGAACAGCTCTCGGAGAGACCTATCACAGGCGCCATTTCAAAGGCGGTAGTCGAATCATCTGTAAGCAATAGCGAGGAAACAGCCCCAAAGCCCATACCGTCTCCTATCAAATAAATGACATTCCTCACTTCCGGCCTCCTTTCCGTACACGAAGCAAGTGCAATGCAGATTAACGTCAAAAGAAAAATGTTGCGTTTCATATCTATTAAGCCTGATTGTTTTTTTCAAGATTTTCTATACATATTTTCAACGAATCTTTCCAGTAAGGGACTTTTACGCCCAATACCTTTTTAACCTTCGTCTTGTCGAGCACCGAATAATGGGGCCGCCTTACCTTCGAAGGGAACTCGCTGCTGTGGCACGGCTCTATTCCGCAACCGTATCCGCTCGATACGGCAATCTCCTTCGCAAAATCATACCAGGAACAGACACCTTCATTGCTGTAATGATAAATACCGGGCTCATACTTGCGCTTCTCTATAACATCGTAAATAGCCATAGCAAGGTCTGCCGCATATGTCGGAGTCCCAGCCTGGTCGAAAACCACATTAAGGGATTTTCTTGCAGACATAAGGCTGCGCATCGTCTTGACAAAGTTTTTACCATACTCCGAGTAGAGCCAGGCCGTACGGAATATCATATATCTGCAACCGCTCCTTAAAACAGCCTCCTCCCCTCTTCTCTTCGTGATACCGTAAACGGAATAGGGCATAGCCTCATCTTCCTCCTTGTATGGTACACATGCCTCTCCATCAAACACATAATCGGTAGAGACATGTATCAATAGAGCACCTGCGGCTGCAGCGGCGCAGGCAAGGTTGGCTACGGCGACATTATTGAGAAGATCCGCCCTCTCTTTATCCTCTTCGGCCCCGTCCACATTGGTATAGGCCGCACAATTTACTATTACGGAGATATTTTTTGCAGCCACGAATGTTCCGACAGCCTCCTTGTCCGTAATGTCAAGTTCCGCCACATCGGTAAAAAAATAGTTGTCCGCACTCTCTGCAGCGACTTTACGCAAACTGGTTCCAAGTTGTCCATTGCCCCCTGTAACCAAAATATTCTCTGCGTTTCCGTCCATTTTGTCAATATAATTTTTCATTATAATCGAACAGGGAGCCTGATTCGCCGAGATTCGGATGAGACTTGTCCTTTTCCGAAAGAATTATCCTGTCTGCCGGAACCATCCAGTCTATATGCAATTCCGGATCATTCCATGCTATTGCGCCCTCACTCTCCCTATTATAAAAATTGTCGCATTTATATTGCAATACCGCCTCCTCAGAAAGTACAGAAAAACCGTGCGCAAAACCCCTTGGAATAAAAAACTGGAGGTGATTGCTTTCCGAAAGCCTTACAGCGACATGCCGGCCGAATGTCGGGGAACCGCGCCTTATGTCTACAGCCACATCGAGCACCTCTCCCCTTACGACTCTGACAAGTTTTGACTGGGCATACGGAGGTTTCTGGAAATGCAGTCCCCTAACCACTCCATAACAACTCTTGCTTTCGTTGTCCTGCACAAACTCCACCCTTTCCGTATGGAGGATTTTCATAGCCACCTGCTCATTGAAAAGCCTGCCGTTGTAACTCTCAAAAAAATAGCCTCTGTTATCGCCATATAACTGAGGCTCTATAATCACCACTCCTCCTATGCCGGTCTCCGTAACTTTCATCTTGAGAGCATTAAAATCTATATCCTATAAAGATTCCGCCCTTATAGAACGGAGGCCACTCCGCACTGCTGTTCAATCCCACATACATGTCATACGGTTCATTGTCGTTCTCGCGTCCGTAACCTGAGTATCTGGAGTGTTGGAAACCGCCTCCCCACGCCAGCTCTATAGACCATTTCTCATTAAGGTTGAAGGTATAACCTATTGTCAGGCCGGCCATTATATTGCTCCCTTGCTGATAACAGTCCCAGTCATAATCATCGGTATACCTCAAGACAAGTCCCTTGTTCAGTTTATACACGCCCCAGCCTATATTCGGAGCTACGAAAAAGCCTTTGAACTCCTCTTTGGGATAATACCTGAATTCAAAGAACGATGAGCCCAATACCAGCGGTTTGCCTGTTCCGAGGAAGTTCGAGCTGTAAAAAACACCCAGGGCCTCCAATTGAACCGTAAACTTATCCATAACCTTGAATTCGACAGCCGGATTCACTACTCCGATTGCCACAAGGGCGCTCATCTTGACTTTTATATTTCTATTTTGAGCAACTTTCTCCTTAGGCACAATATTAAGCGTATCACCGCTTTCTGCCCTCATAATAGCGCTCGTAAAAAGCAATAAGAGCGTTACGACCAAACACTTTTTCATTATTCCCAATTTTTTAAACATTTTATATCTGCTCTCTTTTTCAAGAAATCCAAACCCAATACTGTTCCGCAACTTAAAACCCCGCCCAAAAAGCCGAATGCGACAAGTGTCATCAGCCGCTTGGGCTTGCTCCTTTCACGCGGAACGATTACCGGCTCCACTACCGTAAAAATAGGGGTATTCTCCTTAACCTTGATCTCCGCCTGCACCAACTGGCGCGAAAGTTCCGAGTAGAGCGAATATGCAAGATCGTAATCGTTCTTTATCTGCTCCTCTTTTGTTGCGGCCATGGCCGTAGTAAACATTCTGTTTGCATCCCTGAAACGGGCATACTCCTCCTGTTTCTTAGAATACTCCTCCTTTGCCTCCAGATAGCGCTGGTTTATGAAATTGTAATCGGCTTTCGCCTTTTCAATCTTGAACTCCGAAACGTACTTCTGCAGCAGATTCATATATGTTTCAGCCAGAGCGGCTGCAGCCAAAGGTTCCGGCATTGTGGCAGAAATGCTCACATAACCGTCCTTATCATTCACGGCCAGCGTAGCCCTATCTTTCAGAATCTTTATGCAATCATCTTCATTCTGCGTCAGCACAGCGATTTTCCCGTCCGCCCCGGTTACAGCGACCTCCTCTTCCTCACTGCCTCTTATGGCTTTCAGTATAAGCAAAGGGAGCCCTATCGTATATTTTTTCACTGCTCCGAGAACCGAGGTTCTTTGGTACTCCTCATTCGTAAAATAATCGAGCAGGGTAAGCTCCTTTCCCCACCTGTCGAAATAGATTTTTGTATTTATCAACTCCTTCTGGAGATTGATATTGTTCATCACATTGGAGTAGACCGTAGGGGAAAGTTCCTCTGCCGAGCCCATGCTGCCAAGAGAAAAACCCGCCAATGAGGCCAGTCCGCTAAGCGAGGAGCTTACACCGCCTTCGCCTGTCTGAGGAACGACCACACACTGGGCGGTATATTCCTCAGAAGAGAATATCGCGATAAAGAGCCCCAGACAGAGAAATGCAGCAGTCACCTTTACTATAAACATTCTCTTCGTCCAGAACCGTTTTACCAACTCTATCAAATCGATTTCATTTTCGTTTTCGATTATCTGCCTCTCTTTATTGTTCTCCTCCATAGCTTATTTATTGAATTTTGTATATTTAGAGTTCTGGCTGACAAATTCAGGCACAATCTCTTTCATTATCTTCACACTCTCGTCAGCTTCGGAAAGTCTTGCCTTTTCCTTCAATTCAAGCACCTTTTCACTCACCGATGCATAATCATACTCGCGGGTTTTCGCCACGAATATCTTTTTGTAATCCGTCGGAATTACATTCTCTTTCGTATTGAGAAGCTCCTCATACAGTTTTTCGCCCTGCCTCAACCCTGTATAAACTATTTTTATATCCACATCGGGCTCATATCCCGCAAGTTTTATCATATTCCTTGCAAGATCTGCTATTTTAACTGGCGTTCCCATATCGAACACGAATATTTCATTGCCCTTTCCCATGGTCGCAGCCTCCATTACAAGACGGCACGCCTCGGGGATTGTCATGAAATAGCGTATGATATCGGGATGGGTTACCGTAATGGGGCCTCCGCTCTTGATCTGCTCCCTGAAACGCGGTATGACCGAACCGTTGGAGCCGAGCACATTCCCGAAACGGGTAGTGATATACCTTGTCACGCCCTGAATTTCCCCGCTCATTACGGCTTTGCTCAAAGACTGGATGTATATTTCCGCAATTCTCTTTGTAGCCCCCATTATATTTGTAGGATTGACAGCCTTGTCGGTAGAAATCATTATCATCTTTTCCGCGCCCGTCCTCAAGGCGGCATCTGCCACCACTTTTGTTCCTATGACATTTACATTTACGCCTTCGGTAGGATTATCTTCGATAACAGGCACATGCTTATATGCAGCGGCGTGGAATACAATCTGCGGCCTGTAGAGGTCGAATATGGTGTTTATCCTTATTCTGTTTCTTACGTCCGCCAAAAGGAAACAGTACTTTTGTCCGGCATCCGCAGCATCATATGCATCGCTGTTGAGAAACTCCAGCTGCAAGGTGTGCATGGGTGTCTCGGCATTGTCCAGAAATATAAGCTGTTTTATATTGAATTTCGAAATTATCCTGCACAGTTCGCTTCCTATGGAACCTGCCGCCCCGGTTACCATCACTATCTTGCCCTCGAGCATGGCAGAGACTTCATCCATCTTTATCTTTATCTCATCCCTGTAAAGCAAATCCTCGATTTTTATATCCCTTATAGGAAGTTTGACAACCCCCTTTGAAACGATATTGCTCTCGATATTGGGCTGCAGCATGATTTTCACATGCTCCTTCATGCAAAAACTCACCAGATTGTCTTTTTCTTTCAAGACATCTTTCTGGTCGGAAAAGACTATTGCATGGATTGCCTTGCGCCTGATTACCCGTGACAGATAGTCGAAAGAAGATATGCTGTAGACCGGAACAGAAGTCAATTTCAGTTTTTTGACATTGTCGCTCATTACTACAAAACCTACCACCTTATATCCGGAATTGAGGTTCTTATTCGAGAAAAAAGCGGCAGTTACAAGACTCTTGTCATTATCTCCGTAAATCAGAATATTTTTCGGGGCCTTTATGGCATGTGTCGATATTATATCGTACAGGTAGACAATCAGTACCCTTACAAGCACAAAGGCACATAAAGTGGCTGTAAAATCCACGATTTCCGCTATGGAGACCTTTCCTTTGCCTATAAAAATACCGCTCATGGTATCGAGCAGGGTAAAAATCACGAAAAGGAGTACCGCTTTTACGACGACTGCAAAAAATATGGAGATTATGTCAAGAATGGTGGCATGACGTATTATGCCCTTATGTATTCCAAAAAGTCCGAATACCAGTACGCTTACAACCAGAGAGATTGCAAAGACCACAAGCAAGGCCGGGCCCGGAATCGTTTTACTTATAAAGGCACCCAACCCGACATAAACGATCAGGGTAATGACAGAAGATATCAGTGCATCTAAAATGAGCACTATCCACCTGTTCAAATAGGTGGTTTTTATCATTCTTTCCAAAAAATTTTCAAGAGCGACCATAATCCATTACGCTTTTGCATTCGTTATTGTGACTGTCTGGTTAGGTTTTAGTTCACAATCGACTACTTGGTATTGTTAAGTATGGATGTGACCATAGCGGCCAACGATGCCGTAGAGGTTGCTATCCCCATAATGGTCGATACTCTCTGTGTACGGAGCAATCTGTCATCCTGAGATTTTTCCGGCACTACAATTTCGGTACCCGGCTGCACCTTGAACAGCGGAGAGCCCTTTATCGCCACGTTCCCGTTGGCGTGAATCATATATGTATCGCGCTTTATGGCCTCCTTGCTGAATCCACCTCCTCCGGATACATAATATTTATAATTGGCACCCGGCTTGTAGGTTACGGTATTCGGATAGAGGACAGCGCCTGAAATTCTCACCGTATTGTTGTACTTCGGCACCTTTATGATATCTCCGTCGCGAAGCACGACATCATAGTCGCTGCCGGGATTCTGTACGGCCAAATCCAGATTTATCGCAATGTTATACCTGTCTTCCACCAGCATTGAGTCCAGGAAGGTAGACGCCGTACTGTCCTGCATCTGGTTCTTGGCAATGTTCTTGGCAATTATAAGCCTCTCCATCTCCTCCTGTGTCAGGACTCTGGTAAGGGTCGCCCCCTGAGGATATGCATCCATATTGAACCCGTTAGCCTTGCTCACTACATCTGAAAGCCGTACGACATTTTTCTCCATGGCATAGCTTCCAGGATAGTTAACCTGCCCCTCTATGGTTATCACCTGCTGGGGCTTATATACCGCAGAACGGCGGATATACACCATATCGAATGGCGACAGCACCGTTTCAGCATCTTCCGGCTTGCTCAACAGATTATAATGCAATATTATGGCAATGGTATCCTTCAAATCCAGATTCTCCTTTCCGCCTGCAATGCGGCGGGCCACTTCCACTCTCTCCAAGGTTGCCGCATCCGTAAGACCTCCGGCCATAAGGACAGCATCCCCGAGAGTCATTCCGTATCTGTATTCGAATTCGCCGGGTTTGTTTACCTCACCGTCTACAGTAACTGTGCGTTTTTGCACGAGAGAATCCTTGAAGAATATTCTCACGCTGTCGTCGGGCTGCAACATTATTTTGTCGCCGCCAAGAATCACATTCTGTAATGAAAACGAAAGCTGCGCCCTGCTCCTTGTAGAATCATATCTGACAATATAACCTCTCTGAAGATATGCCTCTTCCTTAAGACCTCCAGCGGCAGCGATAAGTTCGTCGAGAGTCGTTATATTTTCCTGCAGGGAATAGTCTCCCGGTCTCCATACGGCGCCGCCTATATTCACCCTGTTTGCAAATCTCAAATCTGTTTCGCGTACCGAAAGGCTGTCTCCGTCCTCAAGGAAAAAAGAGCCGAACCTGTCATTCGAAACGGTGTACATCATTGAAGTGGCACCGGTTCCGTTATCCTGATATTTCACCCTCTCTACATACACTTCGTTCGGATAGGCATTACCGGCAAAACCCCCGCTGTATTTCAACAGATCTCCAATATTTTCAGTCTCTATGATTTCATATCTCATCGGGCGCTTTACCGCTCCTGCGGCCCAAACCACCTTCCCGTAAGACGAGACGCTTATCAGGTCGTTGTCTTCAAGTCTTATATCGCCCTCCGTAGAGCCCGAAAACATATATTTGTAAAGATCGAACGTCGCAATTTCTCTTCCGTTTCTGAATATCTTTATATCCCTGACTGTTCCAATGGGTGTAAGGCCTCCCGCCATATAAATAGCCGATGAAACCGTAGTAAGCGCCGGCATGGTATAGAGGCCCGGCACCGCCACCTCTCCTATCACATTGACCGTGACGCTTCTCATCTTTCCCAAGGAAAGTTTTACAAATGTATCGGGCGTATCGCTCTCTATACCGGAATAGATTCTGGAAAGGTAGGACTTCACGCTCTTTTCCGCCTGCGCCACCGTCTGGCCGTTCAGATATACCGGCCCCAAATTTGGAATTGCAATACTTCCTTCCGGAGACAGGGTCGCCCTTATGTTTGTCACTACCGCGCCCCACACATCTATTATGACTTCATCTCCTGCAGAGAGTCTGTAATTTTCAGGAGTAGGGATGTTATAACTCGGCAAGAAATTGGGCGCACTGCTTTTAAAAACGGAATGGCCGAAAATCTCGTTTGCCTTTTCCAGCGAATCCTGTTGCATCTGCATCATTAGAAGCTGCATCTGGTTTTGGGTTTCCGGCCTGATAAGCAAAGGATTCATCTGATTCCTGTCTACGACCGATGTCGTATCCAGCATTGAAGAGGCCGAAGAGCCTCCGCCTGTATACTTGCTCATCATCTCCTCTATCTGGGCATCGGAATAGCCTTTCTGCTTTGCCATCTGCCTGATCATCTCCATTTCAGCCTGAGTCTGTGCAGAAACGGCCGTGCAGAAAAATGAAAAAAGTATCGCGGCAAATATAAATTTAAATTTCATAACTCCTGATTTTTACTGTCTATCCGGCGACATGCATATTTAGCTTGCAAAATTACAATTAATTATTATAAATAGCAACCCCCTCCCCATTCAAAATCACATAATTCACTGCAAATCAATATTATGCATAGCGGATTACAAAAATCGGCAAAATCTTATCCTCTCTGTTTCAGGAATTAACAATTTTCAGAATACAAATCAGCCCCATGCAGATTAAAAGAAAAAATATAAAAGGGCTGGACAATAAAGGTATTTCTTTGAAATACCGCAAACAGAAAAGAGCACCCGAAGGATGCTCTTTTCTGTTTGTGGGAGCAGAGGGAGTCGAACCCCC
>CALVAG010000008.1 GCA_944325445.1 uncultured Bacteroidales bacterium
TGATTTGTTTCTTGTTTCAGAAACAAAATTTATAAACTACTCATTTGCAAATGGTTAAATAGTTGTATATTAAATTTGTCAGATTTATAAAATAATTTCCCCCATATCCGCCAAGATCGGCGGACTATTAGCGGTCGCACGTGGCGGCCGCTTTTTGTATGACTGTTCCATGACTTTATCGTCTTAATCCTGTTCTTGGTTTCTTGCCCAATAGGAGGGTTGCAGCACGGGCACAGCGGCGGGCCCATTGCAGGTCGTCATCGTCCTTGTCCCGCCAGGGAAGGTCGCTTTGCGAACCTCCGCCACCACCTCCGGCAGACACGGCGGGCGTCTCAAGCATCCCGACAAAGATAGCTACAGCTATGTCGGTCAGCTCGCTGCTGTTGGCAACCTCCCGGTAGTCGAACTCTTCGTTGAAATAGTCAAGTACCCGCTCCGGGATATAGAAACGCTGTTCCGTTCCGCTATGGGAAGAAAGCGTGTAGGACACCGAGCCGGAACGATAGTGAGTATAGTCCATATCGGCTGCCGGTCTTTGAACAGGTTCCGGCCTATGGATTTGAGAAGTATTGACCTGAGCGGCAAGCCTCTCCCGGTAGTGGAGTTTTTGCCAGGTTCGGGGAAGTTTCGAAATCATCAGGTTACGTGCTACTCCCAGTTCGGAGGCCTTGTATTTGGTATTTCCTTTGAGGATTGCATATCCACGGAGAATATCTTTCTTATCTTTCCGTTCATATACGGAATAGCCTCTCCGGGCAAGTGCCTTCTTGTATTCTTCCCATGACCACGATGGCATGGTTCTCAATACCTCCATGCACTCTCTGCTTACCTCCGGAATGTTGCGACTTCGGATTTCTTCCGCAGTCTTCCAGCCACGTTTCACTGCAACTCGCTCGGCTGCACGTTGCGCCCGAAGATGAATGTTATGGTCATAGTTGATGTTCCCGTTTTCATCAAAGCGGCAAATTGCGGCGTATCCTTGACTGGCACATTGGTGGCTGCAATAGCAAGTCGTTGTTTTCTTAGCGATAAATGGTTTTCCACAACATTGACAAATCTTTCTTACTTCCATATTTTCCTAATATATTTTG
Source organism: uncultured Bacteroidales bacterium (assembly GCA_944325445.1). Classification (GTDB taxonomy): domain Bacteria; phylum Bacteroidota; class Bacteroidia; order Bacteroidales; family UBA932; genus Egerieousia. Next base: position 1,092 of record CALVAG010000008.1, read on the forward strand.
AGTTCAAATCTCTTTATTTCTCCTCTTTTGTGTCAACACACGTAAACCATTGTCAACACACGTCAACTACTGCGTCATCGTGACATCAGGGCAAATCCCGAAAATGTTCCGCGGTAGAAATACGGTAGAAAAATATGGCGGACAACTATATCCGACTGTACATAGCCGGATTTTAGACAAATAAAAAAGCCACTGAAAATCAGTGGCTTCATTATAGTTGGCTCTAATTCATTGCAGTTAATTGTGATATATCATTTCCCGATGCAAAACTTCCCAAAGATGTTTCCCAATATTTCTTCTGTTGAGATTTCGCCTACAATTGTTCCTATGTGGTAAAGGGCTTCGCGGATGTCCTGGGCTACAAGGTCTGTAGGTGTGCCGGCTTCAAGTCCTTCATCGACACGTTCAAGGGCGGCCTTTGCGCTTTGCAGCGCCTGAAAGTGGCGTGCATTTGTAACGAGCACCGCATCCGAATCGAGCGATATGTCTTTCTGTGAATCTGCAATCACCTCCACAAGCCTGTCGAGCCCTTCACCCTTCTTTGCGGAAAGAGGCAGCACGGCAATCGGTGCCATGGGGGAGGAGAGGGCCTTTATCTTCTTGACCATGGCCGCAATTTCTCTTGCTGCAGCTTCGGAAAGCCCGCCGTTCCCGGGATATTCCGCAACGCCGTTATCGACACATCCTGTATCTGCACGGCTTCCGTCTTCACCTGAAGTCTCGCCGGCAGGAGCACAGGCTGGAGCGGCAGTTCCGCAAACAGGCGCACCGGCAGCAAGGGCCGCCTCCAATTCGTCAATCTTGTTCAGCACAATCACCAGCTTTTGCGATTCGGCGTTGAATCTTGAAGAGAGGTTTTCGATTGCCGCCGTAAAATCGTCGCTTCGCATGGCATCGAGCATAAGTATTACGACAGAGGCCTGTTTCAACTTGGTATATGTCCTCTCGATGCCTATAATCTCAATCGTTTCGCGGGTCTGGCGAATTCCTGCCGTATCTATGAATCTGAAGGTTATTCCGTTAAGGTTTACGCAATCCTCTATGACATCGCGGGTTGTGCCGTGAATGTCTGAAACAATCGCCTTCTCCTCACCGAGCAGCGCATTGAGAAGCGTGCTCTTCCCTGTATTTGTAGCCCCCACGATAGCCACCGGAACGCCGTTTTTAATCACATTCCCCAACGAAAAGGAGCCTATCAGCCTGTCGATTTTCTTTCCTACAGATTCAAGCAGCCGTTTCAGCTGCGCACGGTCAGCAAACTCCACATCTTCCTCGCTGAAATCCAGCTCCAGTTCCATAAGGGATACGAGGTTGAGCAGTTCCTCGCGCATGGTTTTCAGTTCGTTGGAAAAGCCTCCCCTCATCTGGTTCAGTGCGACTTTGTGGGCCGCTGCAGTCTGGCTCGCTATAAGGTCGGCAACGGCCTCGGCCTGCGTCAGGTCCATTTTCCCGTTCAGGAATGCCCGCTTTGAAAACTCTCCCGGTTCGGCCATCCTCGCCCCTCTGGAAATAAGCAGCATTATTATCTTCTGCTCTATATAGGAAGAGGCGTGGCAATAGAGTTCCACACAATCCTCTCCGGTGTAGGAGCGGGGCGAGCGGAAAACAACTGCAAGCACATCATCTATAATCTTCTCACCGTCGCGGAGAGAGCCGTAAACCATCTTATAGGGTTCGGCCTTCTCCAAAGAGCCTGAAAAGAGCGAATCCGCAATCTTTACAGACTCCTTTCCGCTCAATCTTACAATTCCTATGGCGCCGCCACCCTGGGGAGTGGCCAATGCGCATATCGTATCGCTGTTGCCGTACATAAAATCTCCTTTTAAATTCTTTCCAACGCCACGACATTTTCCACATGGTGCGTGTGCGGGAACATATCTACCGGCTGTACCGCCGTTATCCTGTATTTTTCCGACAGGATAGCCAGATCCCTTGCCTGGCTCGCGGGGTTGCAGCTGACATAAACCATCCTCTCCGGGGCGGCTTCTAAAAGCACCTTCGCTACATCGGGATGGATGCCGGCTCTCGGGGGATCGAGAATCACCAGATCTGGCCTTCCGTTTTCCGCTATGAATCCGGCCGTAAGCATATCTTTCATGTCTCCGGCGTAGAAAACGCTGTTCGTAATGCCGTTATGCGCAGCGTTTGCCCTGGCGTCCTCTATCGCCTCCTTTACATACTCTATTCCCACTACCTTTTTAGCATATACCGACAGAAAAAGCCCTATCGTACCGATTCCGGTATAAAGGTCATAGACAATCTCGCTGCCGGTAAGCCTTGCAAAGTCCCTTACAACACAGTAGAGCCTGTAGGCCTGCCTGGAATTGGTCTGGTAAAAGGATTTGGGGCCTATCATGAACTCTATCTTCTCCATCCGCTCGGTAATGGTGTCATTGCCCGCAAATTTCCTGCACGGCAAATCCGAGATGGAATCGTTTCTCTTGCCGTTTATGACATAATAAAGCGAAGCGATCTCCGGAAAGCGGGCCGAAACCGCATCGAGCAACGCCTCGCGCAGTTTCTTGTCTTCGTAGGCAAAGACCATGATAAGCATTACCTCGCCTCCTGAGGTGGTGCGGACAATCATGTTGCGCAGAAAACCGCTCTGCTCCCGCAAATCGAAGAAGGAAAGGTTATGCTTCATTGCATACTCCTTTATAAAGAGCCTGATGGCATTCGAGGGTTCGGCCTGAAGGTGGCACTTCTTGATATCCAGCACCTTGTCGAAAAAGCCGCTTATATGAAATCCCAGGGCCAGCCAGTCATTTCCGGAAAGGCTCTCCGGGTCTTCGCCCTTGAGAATCCATCTTCTGTTGGAGAAGGTAAACTCCAGCTTGTTCCTGTAATATTCGGTCTGTTCGGAGCCCAGTATGGGCGAAATTTCAGGCAGCGAAAGATGCCCTATCCGCGTAAGCTGGTCTGCAACCTGCTGCTGCTTGTATTTCAGCTGCAAAGGGTAGGGGAGCGGCTGCCACTTGCATCCTCCGCACTCTCCGTAATGGCTGCAAAAAGGCTCGAGCCTGTCGGCCGACGGCTTTACCAGATTCACGGCCTGCCCTTCCATATACCCCTTGCGCTTTCTGAGCACGCGCACATCCACGACATCTCCCGGGATGCATTGCGGTACAAAAAGCACCTTGCCATCTACATGTGCAATTGCATTCCCTTCGGCTGCAACACCTTCTATCAAAATATCATTTAAAATCACTTTCTCTTTTTTTGACATATTCCGCTGCTGTTTTGTTCGACCGCAAAATTACTGCAAATCCGCGTCAAATCCATTCAATATGCAAAAAAGTAAAATGTTACTCCACTGCGTCCAAAAGGATAAATGCAGACCAGTATTTGGGATGGCTGTAGGGCCGTACTTTTTTTACCTCGGTACGCTGCTCCACGCTCTTGCCCTGCATCCTTAGTCTGCGAATCTGGCTCGGAGTGAGGTTTCCGTTCGATTTTACCGTTATTTCAGTTTCATACTCCCTTAAATTGCGCTGCGCCGCGCTCAACGCCTCAGTTTTATCCATGCCGGCAACAAGGTTCGAATAGAAATCCGTCATAAGCATCCTCGTGGCATTGTCGTCTACCTTCCAGAGGCTCATAAGCAATGTCTTTGCTCCGGCCTTCTTGAACCCTCTCTGCAAACCGAGCACGCCGTCTCCTGTAATCTCGCCGAGTCCGGTCTGGCAGGCGGAGAGAACTACAAGGTCGAGTCCCCGCAAATCGAGCGCGGAGATCTCCTTTGCAGTCAGGATACCGTCATCCACCCCTTCCGGAACAGATTTCCCGGTTAATATATTGTTTGCCCCCGCAAAAAGAAGACCTGAACGGGCAAGAGCCACATCTTCCATGGAACTATTTGACATTGAGTTTAGGAAACTATATTGTTTCATCAAATTGGCCTCCTTTTCAGTCCAATAAAAGCCGTGAGTGGCGACATGGAGAAGGTCTGTCCCCGCTCCTGAAAGGGCCTTGAAGGAGGCTTCCGTACCGAACGTGCCGGTATAGAGCTTATTGGCAATTTCAGCTTTGGCCAGAGTACTGTCGATTGTCATAACCTCATCCTTTGTTGCCGGAAGTTCGCTCACTCCGCTACGCAATGCAGGGAGATAGGTGTCGCGTGTCGTATAATCGAAATCCTTGTAGCTGGAACCGTATTTTTCCTGCTCGGCAACCATGCTGCTCTCATCGCTGTTGTAAAGCAGGCCTCCATAAAGCACGGCCGACTCCACATCGGAAGTATCATTATGCAGGGCAAGCGTTCTGGTGGAGGAGAGACGGTACATCTCTCTATTTTCGGAAACCAGCCCGCTTCCGGTATAATCCGGGATATATTCAATCGGATAGTTGTTCAGCTCACCGTCTGCGGAGAAATAGACCCTTTTAGCCCCGGGAGAGGCATCATAGAGAGGCTTCCAAAGCAGGGTGGCCAATTCAGGCGTATTGTAATAATCTTTTTTCAAGACGCTTTCGAGTTCAGAGGCAGTGCAGAGGGGAATAAATTCGGGATTCCGTCTGCCTGTCATTATTACGGCGCCGTACATCTCTTTCTCTCCGGGCAATCCGTACCGGGTAAACTCCACGGCAAGCGAACTGTCGGGCAGCGCAGCCTGTACATCTTTCCAACTTGTCACCAGCCCCTGCGTTACATCATAAAGCAGAAGCGAACGGGCGAGTATTTCGTTTTCGAATCTTTTCACCAGTTTTTCCGCCTGTACGGCCGTATATTGCCTGCCGTTGTCGAATATTAGAGTGTCGCCGCTCTCCAGTTTTGCTTCGAGCCGGTTCATACGTTCGTTTTTCTGAATCATGAGCGTATCTCCGCTGCTCTTTATAAGATTTGCAGCACTTATGGAGGTATTCATCAGAATGTTTTTCCTGAAAAGGAGATTGTTGTAGAGCAGGGTATCTGCAATGGCATCTTCCCCGTCATACTTCGATGCCAGCATCTCCCCGGCATAGAAGGGGAAAAGCCCCTCCGAAAACCAACTCTCTTCCCTCTCGCTGTTTGTCTGCTCCTTGAATTGCCACAATATGCTGCCTTTGACATATTCCGTCACACGTCCGTAATACGGGGCGATTCCGGAATAGTCGCGGTTTTCAAAAAGATAACGGGTAAAGAAGTAAAGATAACCTTTCGCATGCCCGTTATCGTGACGCTCCGCCATCTCGAAAGCCCTGCGGTAGAATAATTTTGCCGAATCTGCATACCCGAGCCGCTCGAAGATGTCCGCCATGTAGAAAAAGGAGTCTGCAACTTCCAATGTATCGCCTCTGTCTGCAAAAAATCCTGCCCTCCCCCTGTAAAAATCCAGCAGTTTTCTCTCGTCACCGGTATATAGATACCTGATGCAATCTTCGTATATCTCTTTGGTATAACAGCTGTCTGGGTCTCCTGCTTCGAGCATTTCCAATGCCTCACCTACATACTTTAGCGCCGTGGCCGTATCTTTCAGCTTGTTGCCGTAGGCCATTCCCCTGTAATAGAGCTCTTCAGAAGTCATTGTATGATCCATGTCCAGACTGTCGAGCTTTGCCATGGCATAGGCTGCGCGCTCCAGATCTATATTCGTATTTTCTTCGAATTTTATCATATTCGAACGCGGGGGTGCGATATTTATAAAGCCGTATCCGAAAGATTCCGCCTCGCTTTCCCACATCTGACGGGCATAATAACGGTAATTTTCATCTTCCCTGCCATATTGGATTTCAACGATTTTGAGCAGGTGCTCCATCGACTCCACCGCACGGTCGAAATAGCCGAGATAGCGGTAATTTTCTGCACACTTCTCCCACATTCTTATAAGAGACTCCCTTTCTGTTACAAGTTCGGCATAACTCAAGCTGTTGCTCCCCTCCAATACCCTTTTTTCGGATGCCAGCGCCGCTCTGTAATAATAGTCCAACGAGAGTTCCGGCTCCACTGAGACTCTGGAATAGAGATCTCCGAATTCTGTCAATGTAGCGGGATACTGGTAGTTGAGAGTATCTGTAATGAACGACATGGCACGGTTGAGATAATGGTATGCGTTATTAAAGTCATATAAAGCTATATACCTTCGTGCCAAATTGTTGCAAACAGTCACCAGTTCCTGTTTCCTGTAATTTTCCGGAATGTCGGCCGTCATTATAAGAGTATCGAGTTTTCTCAAATCCCCGATTGATGCAGCCCAATCCATTGAAAAACCGTAGCCGCCCTCTTTAAGTGAAATTATATTATAAATATCCGATACCTTGTCGCTGAAAGTGTAGATTTGTGCATTGTTGTCATTCGTTGCGACAGCAAGTTCATAATACTTCAGCGCCCGGGCCCGGCAAGCCTCATATTGCACACTGTCCGCTATTCCGAAATAATAATTATAGCATGGAAGCATGGAGTAATAGACTCCTCCCATTGAGGAGTAGGAGATTTTGTCCGCCTCCTCCATCATCCGGAGTTTTGCCACCTCTTTATAATCGGCTATTGCCTGTTTTTTATTCCCTGCCAAACTTTCCGCTACGGCCTTATAGTCCAATATGTGAATCAGACTGAGCGTATCTCCATGTTCTTCTGCGCTTCGGGCTATTTTGCCATAAAGTTCAGCCTCTTTGTCATACAGCCTGAGCGTACCGTAAGCTTCTGCAAGATTTTTCCACAATGCATCGTTATAATCTACAATATCGCTCTCCGTATCCATGAATTTACCGACATACTCTATATAAAGCCCTGCCTGGCCTATATAATCGAAAATCTGATAGGAGTTCCTGAGGTATGACCTGATATTCTCTTCATAAATGAATGAGCGCGGTATTGAATCCTCTTCAAGAGGACGGGCAATGCAGAACTTTGCCTTTTCCATATCGGGCTCCACTGCAGCGTAATAATGAGCCCGCATCATTTGAACCTCCATCCATGGGTAGGAGTCCCTGCCGAGCAGTTTTTCCAGAACCTCTTCCAGTTCATCGTAAACCGGAAGGGCATTGCGTGCAAACCTGAGCGGGGGAGGGGAGTACATACTCTCCGGATTAGGATTGGGCGTACCGTATCTGTATAGGGTCGCAAGGGTTGAAAGCAAATGATACCTGTTCTGGTTATAGACGGGAACGGGTGTCTGCAACTCGGCCCTGGCCTTTTCGAGCATAGCGACCGCACCCTGCAGGTCGTTTTCTGCATTTATCATAAAGAGGGCTTCCCAGCCAAGCAGTTCGCTGTAGAATCTGTCGAATGTGGCGAATGCATCGCAGCGCAGATACTTGTGGGTAAACGAGAGCAGTAGTCTCCTGGAGACGGAATCCATTACGGCAGCGGTATTTATCAGATATGTCATACTGGAACTTGCCCACCTTGTATTTTTTTCTAAAATCGGAAGAAGTTTCTCCACAACGGCGCCGCATCCGGCAGGATTTACATTCTGAATGCACCCTATGAGCGCGATAAGCGTGTTGCCGTACCAGAAATGGTCCGATCCTACGGCTTCTGCCTCTATTTCCGCCGCCGACATAAGATAGTGGAGGGCCTTTTCATACTCTTCCGAATAATAGAGCGCCATTCCGAGTGCAAGCAAAGAATCCGATTTTACAGTCAGCCTTCTGTCCACCGGTTTTGCATCATAATATTCATAGGTGATTGCTGCATTTGCCGTATCGCCCGCCATGAAGTAGCAGGATGCAATCCACATTTTGGCATAGTCCTTCCTGTTTTCTGGCATGGTGGAATCCGCTGCATCAATGTAGTGGCACTTCTCGAAAAGAGGTATTGCCTCGGCAAACTTGCCGCTGTTGTAGAGTTCCACGCCTGCGGCAAAGAGAGAATCGGAAGCGGCAGGGGAGAAGCCTTCTGCCCTGTAGGAGGAAAGAGCCAGTAAAATTAAAAATAATATGTACCCCCGGGGTCTCATTTCTTTGGAGCAGCCGCCTTGGCGCCACCTGCCGCAGCGAGTGTCTGGGGCTGTGGCACTGCAAGTTTCATCTCTTCTATAAGTTTGTTGGAAATCACGCCAGCGGGAGCGGAAAGCGTAGTTATAATCCACGATTTGGTTATCTCATCCCACTTCTGGGTAGATATGCTCTCCCATACATTGGCCATCAGGCCGTCGTGCGGTGTGATTGACTTGCGGTATTTTCTGTCTTTCTTCCAGCTTTCCCTGTAACTGTCGGTTATTCCGCAACTCTCCTTGAGCTCTATTGCAAGGTTATACTGTCCGGTTCCCCAGATATTGTCGTAATTGTCGTTCTCATCCCTGAATCCCATATAAGAGCGCGGCACAATGAAACTTTCGCCTACAACCTCATATTCAGGCACTTCTCCGCTTCTTCTTATATAATGGAGACGGCCGTTTTCATCGAGATCTTCGCGTTCTACGGGAATATTTATGGTAAACTCACCCAACAGTTCATCTGTATGCAGTTCTATGGCATCGGTAAACCACGATGATGTAAGTTTGATATTTACGCTGAGATTGAAATCCTTGCGCTCGTCGAACGAAAACTCCAGGGGAAGGGCTGTGTTGGGCAGGTTCGATTCTGTCGGATTTATTATAAGTGTATCGAGTACGAGTTCGAATTTCGAGTGGTTTACAATGCGGTAGAGTTTAGAGCGGTCTACATGGCATGAAATGAAAAATAGAGTGTCATTGCCGTCGGTACGCAGGCAGCCGATTCCGTCGAATACCATTCCCTTAGGGTCGAGCGCACCGCTTCTCGAGGGGCGTTCGTAGAAATCCTTCACCTCTTCGATTGTATTTATACTTGTAGACCAGCTGTTTTCCGCCTCTACGCTTTTGAGCCACTCCTCCTTGAGCCTTGCGTTCCTTGTCACCAGCGAGGCTATGGCATTTACCCCCATATCTATAAATGAGGTAACATACCCGGAAGCAAGCCCTTTTCCGGCATTGAGCGTCGCATCCAGCAGATCTGTGCCGAAACGGCGGGTGGCGTCGCTCTCCTGCATGTCGTTTACCTTCTGTATCTCCTGCGAAAGAGTTTGGTTTGTATATATAAATGTCTGATACTGGACTACAGGCCCCTGGGCACTGCATATTGCGGGCATAAGCACCGCTATTACGAAAGCTGCAAACAAGTATTTAAGTTTCATGGCTGTTTTGAATGTTCTACACAAAAATAGCCATTTTAACGATTCCGGCAAAGAGTAACCGCAGTAGATTTCTATCTGTCACTTATCGTTACGACAGGGACAGTCTTCGCCATGCCATATTCGTTATACTTATATATTCCTGTCTGTCTGGCACATTTTCCGGCGGGGATTCTTATTATCTGCCTGTCGTAATACGATTTGTCTTCATTGCAAAGGAGCAGGACAGTGACTCCATACGCCGAGGGCATATCCAAACTCTCATGCAGTTCATCAGCCAGAGCGGCCCCGTTGTCGAAAATATGGGTAACCATTAATCCCTTTGTCGTGACCACATCTCCCGATACTGATTTATTCTTAATTTTGCTGCATAAACGGCACAAAATGGCAAAAATACACAAGACAAATGCAGCCAGGATATTGGACAGCGCAAAGGTTGAATATGAACTCGTGCCTTATACCGTAGATGAAAACAATCTGGCGGCAGGGCATATTGCAGAGGAGTTGGGAGAGGATATAAACCAGGTTTTCAAGACTTTGGTATTGAAAGGGGATAAAACAGGCCATCTGGTCTGCGTTATTCCGGGGAACTGTGAAGTGGACCTTAAGAAGGCGGCAAAGGTTTCCGGCAACAAGAGCGTACAGATGATTCACATGAAGGAGTTGCTGCCGGTTACCGGTTATATACGCGGCGGATGTTCGCCGCTCGGAATGAAAAAGGCATTTCCGACATGGTTCAATGAAACGGCGCTGGATTTCGAATATATCTATGTGAGCGCCGGAATGCGCGGCCTGCAGCTGAAGGTAGATCCGCAAAAACTTATTTCAGTTGTCGGCGCACAGACCGCAGACATTGTCTCAACTGTTTGCGAATAATGTGAAATTTCGGCCGAAAAAGAGGCGGATTATGTGAAAAACTCATGCATTTTTGAGCAGTATTATGTAAAGATTGCTATTTCCGTCTAAATATCTCTTCTGTGAAAATATTAAAATTTAAGCGCTTACAAACATTTCTACCAATAAAACCACTACTCCCGAAAGTTAGACAATTTATATTATGTTAAATAGGATAAATTGTAATAAAAAAAAGGGCAGTTAAATCGAATTTGTTATTAGCTGCCACTATTCAATTCAAATGGAAATTCTACTCGGGAATATAAAAGTTCAAGGAAATTGTTTTATCGTTGTATGTCCAGCTTTGATATGAAAATTCAAAATCAGCCGGGATATTATCGTTCCCGAACCATGCCGCAACATTGAATTGTGTACCATCACCTGGATTATCGTAGCAACTTAAATCTTCCAATAGTTTATTGTTCCTAATATCCAACGAGGTTAGTTGATTATCAGAGCAAGACAAAATTGTCAAAGCAGTGTTACTGCTGATATCCAACGAGGTTAGTTGATTAGAATCGCAATTCAAACCTGTCAAAGTAGTGTTGCTGCTGATATCCAGAGAGGTTAGTTTATTATCATAGCACCATAAACTTGTCAAAGCAGTGTTACTGCTGATATCCAACGTGGCTAGTTGATTAAAAGAGCAATTCAAATGTGTCAAAGCAGTGTTGTTGCTCACATCCAACGAGGTTAGTTGATTAGAATCGCAAAACAACCATTCCAAAGCAGTGTTGTTGCTCACATTCAACGAGGTTAGTTGATTATCAGAGCAAAACAAATCTGTCAAAGCAGTATTATTGCTAACATCCAAAGAAGTAAGTTCATTGTCGGCGCAATTCAAACTTTCTAAAGCAGTATTATTACTGAGATCCAAAGATGTTAATTTATTATAATTGCAATTCAAATGTTTCAGCGAAGTAAAATATTCAATTCCCTTAAGGGAGGTAAGCTCCCCTACTGCATCATAAGTTCCTGAAACATCCAATTCCGTTATATACGCCACATCTTCGGCTGATATACAGCTTGCATCGGGAATATAACCCCTTGCCTGCAACTCATTTGCAAAAGCCGGATCAAATTTGGAGGTAATATAAGGAGACTCTTCCTTGCTGCAGGAGAAGCATAGAAGCATAAACATAGTTAATATAAAAGGCGATTTTAAATACTTCGTTTTCATAACTTGATATTATAAATAGGTCATTACTCCGGGATATAATAGTTTATGGAAATCGTATTACCGTTGTAACTCCAAGTTCCAGTAGTGAACTCTTGGTAATAACTTGAAGGAATACTATTATTACTAAACCATGCTGCAACATTGAATTTTGTACCGTCCCCGGGATTATCATAACAACGTAAATACGCCAATGACTTATTATTGCTGATATCCAACGAGGTAAGCTGATTGTCATGGCATTCCAAAATCCACAAGTCAGGGTTGCTGCTGACATCCAATGAGGTGAGTTGATTGTCAGCGCAATCCAAATCCACCAAAGCAGGGTTGTTGCTGACATCCAACGACGTAAGTTGATTGAAATAGCATTGCAAATACCACAAGTCAGGGTTGCTGCTGACATCCAATGAGGTGAGTTGATTGTCAGCGCAATACAAACTCTCCAAAGCAGGGTTGTTGCTGACATCCAATGAGGTGAGTTGATTGCTAAAGCAATCCAAATCCACCAAGGCAGGGTTGTTGCTGACATCCAATGAGGTGAGTTGATTGTAACCGCAGTCCAAATTCACCAAAGCAGGGTTGTTGCTGACATCCAACGACGTGAGTTGATTGCTAGAGCAGTCCAAATTCACCAAAGCAGGGTTGTTGCTGACATCCAACGACGTGAGTTGATTGCTAGAACACCACAAAGTCTTCAGAGATGTAAAATATTCAATTCCTTTAAGGGAAGTGAGCACATAAGTTCCTGAAATGTCCAATTCTGTTATACACGCTACATCTTCGGCTGATATACAGCTTGCATCGGGAATATAACCCCTTGCCTGCAACACATTTGCAAAAGCCGGGTCAAATTTGGAGGTAATATAAGGAGACTCTTCCTTGCTGCAGGATTGCAGTAGTACGGCGATTGCAATAACGGATAAGAGGAAAAAACCGATAGTCTGAAATTTTTTCATAGTCAATATAATTTACAAGTATGAATATTAAACGAAGGATTAATCTTATGCATTTAAGATATTGTATTAGCTAAAAAATAATCTTGAACCTTTTATGATTCAAGATTATATAAAATTATTATTTTTGTAACTGATTAATCCTTCGTTTAATCCGAAAGCCGTCTCTTAAAAGAGATACCCCACCTTGAACTGCACCGCACCCATGTTAAGGCTCATGCCGCGCTCTGTCATCTGCTGCAGGTTGTAGCCTACCTGAATCTTGAAATCCTCGAAAAGCCTTATGCCCACCGAGGGTGTGACATAGAGCCCCGATTCGCCGTCGTCCGAAAGGCAGAAACTGTAACCGAGATCCAAAGAGAGGAACGGCATGAAGTCGTCATCCAATGGAATATAGCCCTTTATATTGAAAAATACCGGCAGGAAACCCATCCTGTCCTTTTCGAAATAGCCTCCGTAGTAATAATCATCATCGCCGAAATCGGTATAGATATTCTCCTCTACAAAATGGTAATCCAGACCGGCTCCCACGCCTAAAAAGAGATAATCTTCTATCTCGAACCCATGGACCGTGCTTACGTTAAAGCGGTCTGACGGCATCTTGCCCACACCCAGCGAGTAACCGAAATCTACCTCGCCCTGATAATCCTGCGCATAAAACTTTACGGAAAAGAGCGTTGCGCATGCAAATGCAATTAAAAACAGACTTTTCTTCATCGTCTCAATATTATTGTTAAACATTATTCTACAGATACAGTTCCGGCTCCTTGCGAATTGCCGAAAACTTTTCCTCCAGCAACTGCTTGTGGCTGAGATAATCTGCATCGGCAAAGTATTTTGCGCCGTTGGGGCAGCGCTTTACGCAGGCGCAGCACTTTATGCAGATGCCCGGCACATCGGAGCAGTCGGCCGGATTTATGGAGCCCATCGGACAAATCGCGGCGCAATAACCGCAGCCTGTACAGAGCCCTTTATCCGTGAGCGGTTTCACCTTTCTTATATCGATAGATGAACCGCTGCCGTTTTTGGCATTGTAGAACTTGCGGCTTCCGGCCGGGTTGCCCGGAACGGCGAACTCCTCCCCTGCCCCGTTGCCTGAAAGTTTCTCATATATGCGCTCGGCATACCGGGATGCGGTCTCAAGGTCTGCAACGTCTGGCCGTCCGCCGCCCAAAATTCTTGAAAAGGAGTGCTCGCCCACGAATGCCGCTGCCGCGATGCATTCAAAACCGTCTGAAGCCAGGATATCCCGCGCCTCGGCAAGGGCATCGTCGTAGGCGCGGTTGCCGTAAACCACAACGGCAACTGCTGTGGCGCCGTTTCCCACAAATGTTTTGAAATAGGGTGAAATAAGGTTGGGAAGACGGCCTATATAAACAGGAGAACCGAATATAACAATATCGTTACTATTAAAGGTTATCTGTTGTTTACGGGATTGAGGAGTAGTGATATCCAATGAGCCGCATCCTATTCCCAATATGGTTGCCAACGAAGATGCAATCTGCTCCACAACCTTTTTCGTAGTATGCGTAGGGCTGAAATAGAGCGCCGTGACCTTGGTATATTTTCCCATATACAAATTGTTAAAAAATAGTGTAAAACGCGCTTTCAAAAATAGGGAATATTTTCTCCAAAATTCTTTTCTTTGCAAAACAATATGCAAAAAAAAAGAGCATACAATGAAACACAGATTAATTTTATTTTTTTCCATGGCATTATTACTATCCGCGACAATGCAGGCCGCCGGAAAATACCTCCACCCAGCTCCGCAGCAGATGAGTGCGACAGGCGACAGCATTGCCATCCCGACAGACTACCGGATGTATGTATTTGAAGAGGGTGCAGATGAACCGGCACTGAAACTGCTCTATTCATTCCTGCCCTACAGCGCAGAGAAGGCCGGATTCGGCATATATGTCGGCGCAAGAGGCGACAAATCCGTAAAGAAATTCTCACGCAACATCCCGCAGAAAGCGGAAGGATATTACCTTAAAATAGATGACAATAACATTGTCGTAGCAGGTGCGGACAGGCGAGGCCTATTTTACGGAGTCCAGACCCTGTTGCAGCTTGTGGAAAACGGAAAACTGCCGGCGGTCGAGATAACGGACTATCCCGATGTGCCTTACAGAGGGGTCGTGGAGGGTTTCTACGGCAAGCCCTGGAGCCACATGGCAAGGCTGCGCCAGCTCGAATTTTACGGCAGGAACAAAATGAATGTCTATATCTACGGCCCGAAGGATGACCCGTACCACAGGACGCCGGACTGGCGCATCCCCTACCCTGAGGAAGAGGCAGAGCGCATGATGGAACTGGTACAGGCCGCAACAGACAACAATGTGATATTCTATTGGGCGATACACCCGGGACAGGATATAAAATGGAACGATGAAGACCGCGACAACCTGCTGCAGAAGTTCGAACACATGTATCAGTTGGGAGTGCGCGGATTCGCAGTCTTCTTCGATGACATTTCAGGCGAAGGGACAAAGGCCGACAAACAGGCCGAACTTCTCAACTATATAGACGACAACTTCATACAGACAAAACACGATGTGGCGCCTCTCATCATGTGTCCTACGGAATACAACAAGTCCTGGACAAAGCTCGAGGGCGGCTACCTTGCCACGCTCGGCGAGAGGCTGAACGGAGACATCCATATAATGTGGACGGGAGACAAGGTCGTAGAGACCATCGATATGGAGACTCTCGATTTCGTAAACCCTCTTATAAAACGCAAAGCCTTTATATGGTGGAACTTCCCCGTTTCGGATTATGTACAGCCGCATCTGCTTATGGGCGAAGTATACGGCAACGGGCTCGATATAAAGGATGATGTATCGGCTTTTGTCTCGAATCCCATGGAGTATGCAGAGGCATCTAAAATCGCAATACAGAGCATTGCAGACTACACATGGAACATGGAGGCTTACGACAGCCGCGAATCATGGCTCCAGGCAATCAGAGACCTAATGCCAGAAAATGCGGAGTATCTGAAAACCTTTGTCTCGCACAACTCTGACCTCGGCCCCAACGGCCACAACTTCCAGCGCATGGAATCGGAGGAGATTGCCCCGGCGCTGGATACGCTCCTCAATGAGTTCCGCGATAATGGGACGGTAAACCCTCAGGCGTATGAACAGGTGGCAAGGGAGTGTAAAAATATAATAACCGCATCCTATATGCTGCTTACCGCGGAAGACAACAGGCCTTTGGCTGAAGAGATCAAGCCATGGCTCCGCTACTTCAGGGAGCTCGGAGAGTACGGATGCGCTGTCCTGGATATGGTGCGTACGGCGGCAGATAAGGATACGGAAAGTTTCGAAGCGGCATACAGGCAGGCAAAAGCACTGAGGACAATCATGCAGATGACAGATGATACATCGAACCGCGACCACAGGCAACCGGGCGTAAAATGCGGCACGAAACGGCTTCTGCCCGCATTCGATTCGCTTTTTGAAATTGCCTGCAATAAATAATGCAATCAGTCTGGCCCGATATTTGGATATACTAATTTAGAATTTTTAAAAATTGGAATTATGAAAAAGAAAATAATTATGATGGCATTATTGTTATCGGCAATAACCATCGCAGCCAACGGGCAGACAGAAAAGAGAATCTACACCTCGAGCGAGCTGAGGAGTATGGAGCGGAGCGATGCACCGAAAGCAAGGAAAGAGAAACTGACCAAAGAGCAGAAAAAGGCGGCAAGGGAGATAAGCGATTCGCTCGCATTCGAAAAATCGCTCAAGGCGCTGAATGACCTCAATTTCGTATTGGAAGCCGACAGGCTCATATTCAAAAGAGGCGAATCCGTATATGTAAGCCCTACGGTAAACTTCATCTCCGTGACGGACGATAATGCCGTAGTACAGGTAGCGCCATTCAGGGGAGGCGGCGGCCCTAACGGTGTGGGCGGCATTACGGTCGAGGGCAGGCCTTCGAATATCATGCTCAAGACAGACAAGCACGGTAACGTGACATTCAGCATGAATGTGAACGGAAAGGGCATATCTGCAATAATAGATATATCCATGGCCAAAGGCAGCAGCTTTGTAACGGCAACGGTAAATCCCAACCTTAATTCTGCAAGGGTGACGCTTACAGGCAGTATCGCGACTCCCGAGGAGTCTGTCGTATTCAAAGGCAGGACTTTCTAAACGG
Source organism: uncultured Bacteroidales bacterium (assembly GCA_944325445.1). Taxonomy (GTDB): domain Bacteria; phylum Bacteroidota; class Bacteroidia; order Bacteroidales; family UBA932; genus Egerieousia. Next base: position 17,347 of record CALVAG010000008.1, read on the forward strand.
TTACCGGAGTTCCAAAGCCGGGATATCCATAAAGATGGTGTCTGGAAAATGTTTTTCGAGATATCCGGAGATATAATCCCGGGTATCTTTTTTTATTCTCTCATCCTCCAGGCCCTCGTTCTCAAAGAGGTTATATGCAAACGCATAGAGTTTTATTCCTCTTGCCGCAACAGCCTCCAGACTTAGCAGAATATGGTTTATGCTTCCCAATACCGAGGGGGCGACCAATATTAGCGGGTAATTCTCGCGTTTGACATAATCTATTGTCAGCAACGTTTCCGTCAGTGGAACCATAAGCCCGCCTGCTCCCTCTATGAGGACTCTGTCGAAACGCCCGCTCAATATATCGGTGCATTTTTTTATCTTCTCAAAATCGATACTGCGCCCATCGATTCTCGAGGCCAGATGGGGAGAGCACGGATAGCTGAAAATCTCCGGCATTGTAAGTTTCTGTATATCCTCCGGCAGAAGAGGGCAGCCCATGATTCTGCGGTGCAGCTCTATATCTTCGGAAATTTCCCTATTGCCGGTCTGTATGAATTTCTGGGTAATAGTCCTTATTCCCTTCCCGTTCCAGAGTCTCGCAATATAGCCTGTCGCATAACTTTTTCCGATTCCGGTACCTGTACCGCTTACAAAATAGACATTCCGTTTCATGTCAATATAGTTTAAAACCTCTTTTGCAATATCATATAATAGGGGTGGTATGTCAAATGGACCTTGCCGTCATCGAGCCGGTATTTTTCCGAATATGCAGAAAGGAAGTTCAGGAGCGAACCCTTGCTCCATCTGTACTCCCCCACCCCGTTTACGCCGGTCGCCTTCAAATGCAGCAGCACGTCGCGTGGCGATTCAAAAGCCATGACAATCTTTTCCTCCTTCACGGCAATCAGATTGAAATTCCGGCACAATTCCTTGCACAAACACTCTAACGGCAGATATTCGAGTGCAATGTCCGTCAATGAAGAGACTTCATACAAATTTTCCGGGCCGAAAATGGAAAAGGCCATTATCCCTCCTCTGTTCAGCGACTTTATGCAATTGCCATTTATAAAGTCCAACGGATTTTCGAGCCATTGCAGCACGGATGAAGAAATTATAAGATCCAGATTCTGCGGCAAAGCCGTATTTTCCGCATCGCCTATGATATAATTCAGCTCCGTTTCCGGGGAGGGCGCCATATATTCCGCTATATCGCGGGAAGATATTTCACTGCACAAATCATTCAAATATAGGACATCGGGAGTATAGGAGCTCAGGAATTCCCTTGTAAGCAACCCGCTTCCGCATCCTATTTCCAATACGCTGTCATAATGGCGCGGAAGTGTTTTATCAGCCATCATGGCAATCAGGCTCCCGGCTATCTTCCGCTGTGCCGCGGCTTCATGCCTGTAACAGCCGATTGCTTTGGAAAACCGCTTTCCTATCAATGATTTTTCCATAGCATCCCGCCTTTTATGAGTTTCAAGAAAAGATTGCTGTCATAATGGGCCGTATTCTCCAATATGACACACTCCACATTGCATTTCTGCCAATATTTTACCTGGTTTGCGGCAGGGAATATGTAATCCTTCTCCCCTACGATGGCCATGTCCCAGAAATCGGGAATAAATCCTTGAGGTGCATTGCCGATAAGATTATCGATGGAGGCAAGTTCTTCGTACAGCGATTTTTCATCCCTTGCCGGAAGATTGGCATTGAAGAGTTCAAGCTCCCTTACGCTCCCGCACATTCTCTTTCTGAATTTTAAAAGAGCTGCCGGGGAAAAATTTTTCAACGTGCCGTCAAATATATTCACCGGTATGCCGAAAATATCGTTTTTTGGAGAAGGCGTTCCGTTCACCGCTATTTTCCGTACCCAATTCACCGCATGCCCCATATCTGCACCGGCAAATATCTTTTCGGCGGCCCATACTCCCAATGACCATGCAATCAGCACTATACCTTCATACTTCTCAATTATTGAAAAATCGAAATCCTGGTTGCTGAAATTATAGCACAGCATATAGTCGTAGCCCACGGCCGCAGGTGGAGGGAAAAGATTCTCATCGCTGCCCCATCCGGCGAAAAAGATAAGCAGCCTTTTATTTTTATCATTGTGCCAAAATTTACATTCCATTTATTATAACCTATTTAAAGACAAATACATATTGAAGCTCCCGCTATTTAAAAATTCATCTATATCATCCTCGCATATAGACGCATTTACGGATAGCCTTATACGCGAAGTGCCCTCCGGAACCGTAGGCGGCCGGAGAGGCAAAAGATAGAATCCATCCTTGCGGAAAAGTTCCGCATATTCCAGAGCCTTGGAACTTTCGCCTGTAATTAACGGTATGATATGGCTTTGCGATGGTGAGGCACAACCTTTTTTTGCCATGCTCTCTCTGACTTTGCATGAAATTGCCGCTATTCTGCAGCGTTCTGCACTCATATCCGCCGCCAGTTTCATGGTATAGAGGCTCCATTCCATCTGCAGAGGAGGCAGGGCAGTCGTAAAAATCAGTGTTCTTGCATGATTCACGAAAAATTCCCTGGCTTTTCCGCTGCATATTACGAATGCTCCCTGCGAAGCATATGCTTTTCCCATTGTTCCGCATAAGAAATCTATACCGTCTATACAGTTTTGCTCTTCTGCAATACCGAGCCCGCCTTTTCCTCTGATTCCTACCGCATGTGCTTCATCTACATATAGGAGAAGATTTTTAAACTCATGCTTCAGTTCGACAAGAGATGCCAGGGGAGCTATATCTCCATCCATGCTGAATATGCTCTCGGTTACAAGGAGTACCTGTTCATATTGCCTATAATGCTTCTTCAAAAGGGCTACGATATGATTGTAATCCCGATGCCGATAACGCATAAAATCTGCATGGCTCAGGCGCATACCGTCGATAATGCTTGCATGCACAAGTCTGTCGGCCAATATCAGTGTCCTGCCGGCACTGCATATTGCAGGCAGCAGACCGCTGTTCATATGATAGCCGCTCGAAAAAATAAGAGCCGCCTCTGCGCGGTAACGCTCGGCAAGGAAATCTTCCGCTTCATCATATATCCTGTAATTGCCTGTCAGCAGTCTGGAGGATCCTGAACCAAAAACAAAGGAACCGTATGACTTTTCTTTGCAGAACATGGCGCTCTTTTCTTTGTCGGAGGCTATGCCCAAATAGTCATTGGAAGAGAGGTTCAGCATTTTTCCGCCATCTCTGATTATCCATTTGCCATCATGGGAAATGGTAGGCAGAATACGCAAATTCCTTTCCGATGATAATTTGTCCAGATTCCCGTCTATGCTTTCGTAAAAAAAATTTTTCATTCAGAAACTATTTTTATCAAGGCTGTTGTAAGCTTTCTTAATTCCGTACTGGAAATTATGTATGGAGGCATTATGTAGACCAGTTTGCCGAAGGGGCGCACCCATATTCCCTCCTCCACGAAACGGCGCTGCATTCTGGCCATATCTACAGGCTCCCGCATTTCGATAACCCCTATGGCTCCCAGGACACGAACGTCGGCTACCTTCCCCAATCCGGCGGCAGGGGCAAGTTCCTCTTTCAGCTGCGACTCTATGGCCTTTACACGCTCCTGCCATTTCTGTTTAAACAACAAATCTATTGAAGCGCAGGCCACGGCACAGGCAAGGGGATTGCCCATGAACGTAGGACCGTGCATGAATGCACCGGGAGGATTTGCAGAAATTGTACGCGCCACCTCATCGGATGCAAGAACGGCGGAGAATGTCATATAGCCTCCCGTGAGGGCCTTGCCTATGGTCATTATATCGGGAACTATACCGGCATGTTCCCACGCAAAGAGTTTTCCTGTACGGCCGAATCCGGTAGCTATTTCATCGAAAACAAGCAACAGGTCGTACTTCCTGCAGAGTCTTTCCGCTTCTATCAGGTACTGCGGATGGTAGAATCTCATTCCGCCCGCTCCCTGTACTATCGGCTCGAGAATAAGGGCGGCCAGTCTGTCGTGGTGTTTTCTTATAATCTCTTCGAGCGACAGAATATCTTCGGGTATCCATTTTCCCGCAAATCGGGACTGCGGGGCGGCAGCAAAAAACCTTACAGGCAGCGCTGCGCCGAAAATAGAATGCATCCCTGTGACAGGATCGCATACAGACATTGCATTCCATGTATCTCCGTGATAACCGGAACGTATGGTTACAAAGTTGTTTTTCCGGGGCTTGCCCCTGCCGAACTGATACTGTACCGCCATTTTCATCGCCACTTCCACTGCAACCGAACCGCTGTCGGCGTAGAATATCCTGTTCAGTTTTTCCGGGAGAATCTTCAGCAGCCGTTTTCCCAATTCTATCGCCGGACCATGTGTCAGTCCGCCGAACATGATATGGGAGACCTTTTTCAACTGCTTCTCCACTGCAGCATTAAGATATGGGTGGTTATAGCCATGGACGGCACACCACCACGAAGACATGCCGTCTATAATGGGAGTGCCGTCTTCCAATGTTATCACAGCACCTTTGGCGGAACGCACCTTATATGCGGGAAGAGGGTTCGTCATTGAAGTATAGGGGTGCCACAGATGCTCCCTGTCGAAACTGTCGAAATTCAGATTACAATTCATAGCCTGCCTCCCTGAAACATTTTTTGTCGCTTTCCATGTCCGAGCCGAGCGTGGTAAGCAAATCCCCCACTATGGCCGCGTTTATTCCTGCGTGGAGCAGTTTTGCAAGCGTCTCTTTTCCGAGGCGGGCCCTGCCTCCCGCCAGCCGCAGATATGCAAATGGGTTTATAAGCCTGAAAATAGCCACGGTGCGCACTATCTGTTCGTCCGGAATCGGTTCCATGTTTTCGAGAGGTGTTCCGGGTACAGGATGCAGGATATTTATGGGGATCGATTCCACTTCGAGTTTTCGCAATGTCAGAGCCAGCTCTATCCTCTCCCTCTCATCCTCTCCCATCCCTATGATACCGCCGCTGCATATCTCCAGACCGGCTTTGCGCGCGGCTTTCAGCGTCTCTATTTTCTCTTCCTGCGTGTGGGTCGTACAGAGTTTTCCGAAAAACGAAGGTGCGCTCTCCAGATTGCAATGGTAGCGGGCAGCCCCCGCCCTTTTGAGCATGGCCAGCTGGTTTTCATCCGCAAGCCCGAGCGAAAGGCAGATGCTTATGCCGGAACATTCCGAAAGCTTTTCTATATAGCCGCATATCTGTCCGACTTCCGAGTCAGATGGCCTTTTGCCGCTTGTAACCAGGGAAAAACGGCCCACTCCCTTTCTTTCGTTGTATAAGGCATGCTCTTTTACCGTAGAGTAAGGCAGCAGCGGATAGTTTTCGGCGTTTGTATGAAAGTGTGCAGACTGGGCGCACCATTTACAGTTTTCGCCGCACCTTCCGGATTTTGCATTTATAATGGAACACATGTCGAATTTTTTATGGGCGCACCTGAGCGTGACCTCGTGGGCGGCTTCGCACAACTCTCCGGTCGGGCAGCTATGCAGGCACTCTGCAATCTCCGCATCGCCGGGAAATGAAGCCGTCATCATTCTTTCTGCCAATTCTTTGATTTTCATAATTATATATGATAAATGGATAAAACAAAAGGGACTGCATCCTTATTTCGGACACAGCCCCGCAGTCATATTTATTGCACAATAAAGCCTTAGAAATGGAGCACGCTCCTTTTCCGGTGTCCCGGAGAGACAATGCAGCGGCCCCGCCTTTCAGCAAAAGGAGGGAAAAGAGAGAGGGCAAAACAACCAGGGCAAAGGCATAAAGCAGATCCGGAGGCGCCTTCGACTCCCCGTCATCGGGCTGAAACAGAAACGGCCGGGCCTCTCCCCGTCTTACGTACTTCTCCACTTTGAAAAGAGAGGCTTCTGCAACTCCCTTTTTGAGAAAGGAGATGACGACATTGAAGCGCATACTTACAAATGCGGCATACTTTTTCCTGCTCCACCGTTTGAAATATACGACCCTGATTCTATTTGCGGCAATCCGTTTCATTGGAGTGCAAATTTAACATTTCCGGAGAATTTTCCCGCATCATGCATGTCTGGGCCTGATCTTTTTCACTACAGTAGAAATACTGCTTTTTATGCTGCCTGAGAGAATCACCGCCGTTACTGCAGAGAGTATGAGAATGATTCCGGCGGCATCGGAAAAGGCAAACGGCTCACCGAAGACAAGAACCCCTATGCAAACCGCCGTCAGAGGTTCCAGAGCGCCCAAAACCGATGTCATTGTGCCGCCTATGTTCTGTACCGCAAGCACGAGGGTTATATTCGAGACAACGGTAGGCAATATGGCCAGCAGCATCATGTAAATGTAGGAACTTAAATCCGGAAGCGGCTCGATTCCCCCGTCTGCAATATTCTGTACGGTAATTATGAGCGTTGTAAAAAGGAATACGTAAAAGGCCAGTTTCCTGCCGTTCATGGTTTTAAGTCTGGATTTGTTTACGCCGCATATATAGGAGGCATACCCTACGGCCGACAGCAAGACTATAATCAGCCCTTTCATTTCGAATTTGAGCGTTCCGCCGTCGCCCAGCGAGAGTATGGCCACACCGGCTACGGCAAGCAGGATAGCCGTCCACATAATCCAGTCTGTCCGCTCCTTGAAAATGGAAAACATTATAAAAGAGACCATAAGCGGATAGGTAAAGTGGATTGTGGTAGCAACCCCTGCACCCATGTAATTGTATCCCAACAGAAGGAAAAGCGATGAGGCCGTATAAAAAAGCGCCAGCAGTACAAGCATGGGCAACTCCCGCCTCGGCTTTATCCTGAAACTTTCGCCCTTGACTATAATCATAAGCCCGAGTGCAAGTGTGGCAAATAGAAAGCGGTGAAATAGAATACTCTCATACCCCACCCCCTTGCCGAGCACGGGCAGCGTAAAAAGCGGAATAAGCCCGAATGTCATAGAGGTGGCTATTCCGTAGAAATACCCCTTGAAACTGCTTTTCATCTCTCTCTTTTTTCGGGGTGCAAATGTACAAAGAAGGCGGGCGCAATGCAAACCTTCAACGATATTTAATCGCTCAGGCGGCCCTGTGTGCAGAAAAACATGTTACAAAAAGATTAAATCCGCATAATGTTCCGTAATCAAATTTTTACAATTTTTTAATTCCCGCGTAATGATAACGAAACATCGAAACTTCACTTTTGCGGCGTGAAAATTTGAAGTGATGATGAATAAAAAAATTGTTTTGAAAGCTGTTCTTTTCTTCTTTTCTTTTTTAATTACCGTATCGCTCCATGCCGAATATATAAAGGGGTATGTCAAAGATGCCGAAACGGGCGAACCGCTTATCGGCGCCGTAGTGAGACTGGCAACCACCAACCGTGCCGTGACCACCGACTTGAACGGATATTACGAGTTGGATGTCACCGGAGCGAAAAACGGGGTTCTCGAATTGTTTTACATTTATTACAAGGATTATTCATCTGAAAACATCGTTTTCACCGGTGAAGACCAGACTCTCGACTTCGACATGATACCCGACAATGCCGTACTCGACGAGATCGTAGTGGTAGGCAGAAAGAATACCGAATTGCAGGGCGTGCTGATGAACGAGAGGAAAATCGCCGCAAAAGCTGTAGAAAATATCGGAGCCTCTGAAATGAGTATCAAAGGGTTGTCTAATGTAGCCGAAGCGATGGAGACCCTGACGGGCATATCATTTGCAGAGGCCGGACAGCTTTTTGTAAGGGGCTTGGGAGACAGATACAGCCTTACCACACTCAACGGGCTACCGATAGCCTCCCCCAATCCCGACAACAAACTGATTCCGCTCGACATATTCCCCTCATCCGTAATAGGAAGCATCTCCGTAACGAAAGTTTACGATGCTTCGAGCTTTGCAGACTATTCCGGAGCAAGGATAGATATAATAACGAAAGAGAATGTAGACAGGACATTCCTCGATATTTCTCTCGACCTTTCCGGCAATACCAACACCACGTTCGGGAAATTCTACACGAACGACAGAAAGGGAAGCATGTTCAGGGACAACAACATCCCTTCCATCATAAAAGAGATGGACAACAGCGAGTTCGATGAATATATCCGCCGCAACGACCCTTTCGGAAGCACGTTCGCGATAGGCAACCGTACAGCGCTCCCTGCAATATCGGGAACGATTTCCGGAGGGACCTCTTTCAAAATCAGGGAAAACAAATTGAACCTTCTGGCCTCGTTGGGCATAAGCAACGACTATCAGACCATCAAAGACGGCTATATAGCAAACCTGACGGCCCAGGGCACGACTTTGAATGCCTTCGATTACGACAGTTACAACAGAATGTTGAACATATCGGGTCTGTTCAATGCGACATACATGTATGGCGACGGTGACAAAATAAGCTACAACATGACATACGCCAGGAACTCCAACGACGAATACAAGCTAAGAAAAGGATTCGATTCTGAAGGGGTGCACCTTATAGGAAGCAACGGAGTAGCCCATACCTATTCGCTCTTCAACAACCAGATTGCGGGGCATCACCACCTCGGAAGTTCGTGGGAGTTGAAATGGGACGGTTCATATACCATGACAAAAAGCAATGAGCCCGACAGAAAGCAGGTCATGTACAGAGACAACGGGGATGAAAGGCCTACACTCTTCAAACTGAACAGGCAGGAGACGATGCGCTACTTCGGCGAACTTGGCGAAGATGAGTATATCGCCAACGCTTCGGCGCTTTATAAATTCGGCGAGAAGAACAGAGTGAGATTCGGCGCTACATACAAAAACAAGTCCCGCGACTACTCATCCGTCAGATTCTACTACAATCTTACAGATATCGACCCTGTAATCGATGATATTTTCAATCCTGACTTCCTTGGACACGCCGCATTGGAATCGGGCGATATAACGATAAGCAGAGACCTGCAGCCAAAGAACAACTATTATGCGCAGCAGGATGTGGTTGCAGGTTTTGCAGATGTGGAATACTATCCTGTAGAGCCGCTCATGCTCAGCCTCGGAGTAAGATACGAATATTCGAAACAGACAGTGGAGTACTGGGACGATGCCTCAATAAAAAGGGAGTCGGAACTCAGCAGCGGAGATATTTTCCCGGCACTCAATATAAAATACAACATCGACGGGAACCATGCGTTGCGATTCGCAGCTTCCATGACAGTTACAAGGCCGTCGTTCATAGAGATGGCTCCGTTCCTCTACAAGGAGTCATACGGAAGTGCGGAAATAAGGGGTAATGAGAATATCGAAAACGGCTACAACTTCAATATCGACCTTAAATACGAATACTTTGCGAACAACAACAGGGATATGTTCTCTGCAGGTATCTACTACAAGTTCCTGAAAGATCCGATAGAGAGGATACAGCAGTCTTCAGGCGGTTCCGTAGTCTACTCGTTCAGAAACGCCGAGCAGGGTATGGCCGCAGGGTTCGAAGCCGAATTCAAGAAGAGTTTCGCCCGATACTTCTATGCCGGAGCCAATGTCTCGCTCATGTACACCGATGTGAAACTCCTTTCGAACGGAGGTGTGTACACAGACGACAGAAGGGCGCTTCAAGGGGCATCACCTTACCTTGGCAACGCCTTCTTAACATACGCACCCCGGTTCAAGAACGGTTCTTCGCTTTCGCTCTCGCTGCTTTATAACCTGCAGGGGCCCAGAATCCATACCGTAGGCATTTACGGACTTGGCAACATAGACCAGGAGGCTTTCCATACGCTCGATTTCAACATGATATATGAAATAAACAAAAACTGGAATCTTTCGCTTGCGGTAAGCAATATCCTGGATTCTGAAATGCGCTTTGTGCAGGATGTGAAGAGCATATCAAAGAAAATAGAGACGGAGCACTACAGATACGGAAGAGGAATAAGCATAGGAGTAAACTATGGTTTCTAAAATCTAACCCGATATAAAATTAAATTTAAATCACTATCAACTAATCAAAAAAACTTATGAACAGAAAATTTTATCTCGTGGCTTTTGCCTGTGCAGCAATGACAATGTTTGCTGCTTGCGACAACGGTAACAACAATGACGATGACGACGATCAGGAAAATTACAATCTTATAGGCGAACTTACGGAAGACAGGACTCTCAGTGCAGGCGAAACCTACACTCTCAGCGGAGGATTTCATGTAAAAAGCGGTGTTACGCTTACAATCGAAGAGGGTGTGACTATCGAAGCGATGGATGACAACATTGTGGATTACATACTTGTAGAGCAGGGTGCAAAAATAAATGCCAGGGGGACAGAGGCCAACCCTATAGTAATGACAGCCCAGAGAAAACAGGCTGGCTCATGGGGCGGTCTCCACATTTGCGGCAAGGCACCTATCAACGTTCAGGGAACCACCTCTATTTCAGAAGTAGGCGATGCTGCATACGGCGGTGACGATGCTGCCGACAATTCAGGCGTTCTCAAATATATCAGAATAGAGTATGCAGGTTATACATTTACCGAGGAGAAAGAGGCCAACGGCTTCACTTTCTACGGTGTAGGTAACGGCACTCAGGTAGACCACCTTCAGGCTTACATGGGTTCTGACGACGGTTTCGAGTGGTTCGGCGGCACCGTGAATGTGAAGTATCTTGTCTCTACAGACAATACCGACGACTCTTTCGACTGGACAGAGGGCTGGAGCGGAAAGGCGCAGTTCCTTGTTGCAGAGCAGGTATCGGATGAGTGCGACTGCCTTATCGAAGCCGACAACAACAGCAAAAACGCAGCATTGGAGCCTGTTTCGCACCCGGTACTCTCGAATGTAACCCTTATCGGCAACAACAATGCAGATAACAACAAAGGTATCCGTCTCCGCGCAGGTACATATGCAGATATCTACAACACTATAGTTACAGGCAAGGCGAACGGCATAAATGTCGAGACTCCCGAAACTTCGGCTTCGCTCTCGGAAGGTAAGTCCAAACTTCAGCATGTAATTCTTGCAGACGATATCAACGTAGCAGACGGCCCTTATACAAAAGAGATGTTCCTTGCAGACGGTACCAACAAGGTCGGCCAGACAGTCTCTCTTACAGGTATCGCAGGCATCATCGACGGCGGCATAGATGCATCGTCTGTAGACAGCTTTTTCGATGCAGTGTCATTCATAGGTGCAATCGAATCGGACAACGACTGGACTTCGGGCTGGACAAGATAATACATATCGGCAACAGTAATAATAATTCTCCGTTATCGGCGCTCTCCGGAGTGCCGATAACTTTTTTTATTAACTTGCGCGGCGAAACTGCAGGCCCTGCAGTAAATGTAAACGAAGTTTAAACCGGTTCAGACCAATATGGAAAAACTTATAGTTGTAGATGCGTGCATGCATGAGGGTTCCCGCACGAGAAAAATAATGGAGCCCATAGTCGCCCGGCTTGCAAAGAGATATTCGGTGGAAAAGATAGTGCTGGAGGCAGACTCCTATCCTGTCGTAGGAAAAAGGATACTTGAAGAGCGCTCATCCGGATATGTACCACAGGAAATTGTGGAAACGGCTAAAAAAGTGGCTGATGCAGACAGACTGGTAATTGCCGCCCCCTTCTGGGACATGAGTTATCCTTCCGCCCTGAAGGTCTTTTTTGAAAATATGTCTCTCTTCAATATAACCTTTGCAAATAACGGCAAAGAGTTCACCGGACTCTGCAAATGTAAAAAAGTGCTCTATATTACGACCAGGGGCATGGACATCAAAACAGGAGAAGCGCTGGAACAGGCAACCCCGTATATAAGGGCGCTCTCCCGCCTGTGGGGGCTCGGAGAACTTTTGGTAGTGGCGGAAGAGAATATGGACTACAGCACACCCGAACAGATAGAATTGAAAATCAGGGACGGAATAGAGAAAGGATTAAAAATAGCCGAAAATTTCTGAATTTGGTCTGTTTTTTGCGTATCGCCCCGAGGGTACCCATTGTCGAATACTATAATCCTAAACCTCGAAACAAACAACTAAAAAAGGATTATAACATGAAACAATTGAAATTTTTGACTATTGCCCTTCTGGGGGCTGCGGCCGTAAATCTTGCTTCATGCAATAATGACGATGCAGTCTATTACGGTCCTGTTTATGCGAATGCGCTTGTCACTGTCAAGCCGAATCCGGACAATTCCGATTTTTACATGCAGCTTGACGATTCCACGACCCTTAAGGCGGTAAACCTGAAAAAGTCGCCGTTCGGCACCAAAGAGGTACGGGCTCTTGCAAATATCAGCTATGCGGACGCCGATGCGGGAGAATACGACAAATCAGTATTCATCAACTGGATAGACAGTATCCTCACAAAAAATACCGCTCCGGATTTGAATGAGGAAAATATTGCCGCATACGGCAACGACCCGGTAGAAATCGTGAAGGATTGGGTCACAATCGCCGAAGACGGATATCTCACACTGAGATTCAGAAGCCGTTGGGACCCGTATCTCAACAAAAGCCATCTTGTAAACCTCGTCGCCTCTTCGGATCCTTCGAATCCTTATGAGGTAACCTTCTATCACAATGCATTCGGTGATGTGAACGGAGCCTTCGGAGACGGCATAGTGGCCTTTAACCTGGCACAATTGCCGGACACGCAGGGAAAAGTCGTAGATCTTACGCTTAAATGGAACTCATTCAGCGGAGAAAAGAGCGCAAAATTCAAATATTGTTCGAGAAAAACTGGCGGGAACGGCACATCCGTCATGGTCGAAGGCCTGGAGGTCAGGTCTGAAAGATTTGCGGATATGGTCGAATAAAGGTATCTTTGTTCAAACCGTTTTAAAAGTCGAGTATTATGAACATATTTGCGCTGAATTTTCCCATTACAGACCCGACGTGGATATTTTTCATAGTGCTTATTATCATACTTTTCTCCCCTATGGTATTGGGAAAATTGAGAATTCCCCATATCATAGGGATGATTTTTGCCGGCATAATCATAGGCGAGCACGGATTCAACATTCTGGAAAGGGACAGCAGCTTCGAACTCTTCGGGAAGGTGGGTCTCTATTACATTATGTTCCTTGCCGGGCTGGAGATGGATCTCGACGATTTCAAGAAGAACAGTTCGAAAGGTATCGTATTCGGCCTTCTCACCTTTATAATTCCGATGGTTCTCGGCATATGGAGCAGTATGGAAATGCTCGGATTCGGCGTAGCGACATCTGTCCTGCTGGCGAGCATGTACGCATCCCATACCCTTGTAGCCTACCCCATCATAAGCAGATACGGGCTTTCAAAACTCAGAAGCGTAAATATTACGGTGGGAGGTACTGCTATTACGGTGGCGCTTGCGCTGATAGTGCTTGCCGTAATAAGCGGCATGTACAAGGGTGAAACAGGAAAGTTTTTCTGGTTCGTACTTATAGGCAAGGTGGTGATTGCGACTTTGGCCATCATCTATACCTTCCCGATAATCGCCAGATGGTTCTTCAAAAAATATTCGGACAGCATAATGCAGTTCGTCTTTGTCCTGGCAATGGTATTTTTGGGGGCGGGACTTATGGAACTTGCCGGGATGGAAGCTGTTTTAGGCGCATTTTTGGCGGGTCTTGTACTGAACAGGCTCGTACCGCATGTCTCCCCGCTCATGAACAGGCTGGAGTTTGTCGGAAACGCTCTCTTTATTCCCTACTTCCTGATAGGCGTGGGAATGATAATAGATGTAAATGCACTGCTGCAGGGCGGCACAGCCCTGAAAGTCGCTGTAGTAATGACTGTCGTGGCCACATTCAGCAAATGGCTTGCAGCATTCGCCACACAGAAAATCTATAAGATGAAGCCGAACGAACGCAGTATGATGTTCGGCCTTAGCAACGCTCAGGCAGCGGCTACTCTCGCCGCAGTTCTCATAGGCCATGAAATCATAATGGAGAACGGCGAGAGGCTTCTGAACGACGATGTCCTGAACGGGACCGTCGTAATGATTCTCTTTACCTGTGTCATAAGCTCGGTGGCGACCGAACGCTCCGCCCACAAGTTCGCCACCGAAGAAGAGCTGCAGTTCGACAGCGGCAAAGAGGAGAACGACCAGAGAATCATGCTGCCTATCGCAAATCCCGAGACCATCGAGAATCTTGTGAATCTCGCCCTTATGGCAAGGGACAAAAAATACGGCAATCCCATTTATGCCCTCTCGGTAATAAACGACAGTTCTGAAGCGGCAAACGGAAGGCAGATGGCGGAACGCAATCTCGAACGGGCTGCAGGCATTGCCGCAAGCGCCGACGTGCCGGTGAAAATGATAAGCCGGTTCGACGTAAACATCGCCTCCGGAATAGTGCACACCATAAAGGAGCAGAACATTACGGACATTATAATAGGCCTGCACTATAAGGCCGGCATAATAGATTCCTTTTTCGGGAATCTTACGGAAAGCCTGCTCAAGGGTACACTGAGAGAGGTTATGATCGCCAGGTTGAGAATTCCCGTAAACACCGTTAAAAGGATGCATATTATCGTACCTCCAAAGGCTGAATATGCGACTGGCTTCAGAAAATGGATAAAACATATTGTCGCCATCGCCTCGCAGGCAGCATGCAAAATGATATTTACGGGGAACGGAAAGAGCCTCAAATATGTGAAAATAGCGATAGCGGAATCCGGAGCATCCGCCCAGATCTCATACGACAGCGAAGGGGAATGGGACGATTTCGAGAAGCTCGGCAAGGATGTGCATGAAAACGATCTGTTCGTACTTGTCAGTGCAAGGCGGGGCACCATCTCCTATGACCCTTCGTTCGAGAAATTTCCGATGCAACTGTCGAAATACTTCAATAATTGCAACATGATAGTCATATATCCGGAACAATTGACGGCAGATGAAGACTTTACCTCATTCTCCGATCCTCTTGGACATACCGAGTCACAGGATTACTACAAGGCGAGAAAGTGGTTGGGCTCTCTCATTAAAAGCAAGGAAGAAGATAAATAGAAAAGATATGGCCGCACGATCAGACGCACTGCTCAGATACAGGACCATCGATGCCTGCCTGAGAGACACCACAAGAAAATATACCCTCAAGGATCTTATCGGGAAGTGTTCCGAAGCGCTCGGGCGCAAGGTTTCGACCAGAACGGTACAGCTCGACATTCAGTTCATGAGAGACAAGAAAGAGGGGTACGGTGCGCCTATTACGGTTTTCGAAAACAGGTATTACAGATACAGGAACCAGAACTACTCTTTGACTGACACACTGGTCAAAAAGCGCGACATCGCCTCCCTGCAGGATATTGTCACCACATTGAAGCAATATTCCGCATTCAGGGAGTTCGGCAATCTGAAAAGCGCGGTAAACATCATAGATGAAGAGATTGCCTCGATTATAGAAAAGCGCGAAAGCGTAATCTGCTGCGAGACCAGGGAAAAGTTCGGCGGAATAGAGTATTTCGATACGGTTTATGATGCCATAATCCACAAAAAGGTACTCTGCATAGGATACCATTCATCCCGCTCCAACAATATAATATCCATGATTTTTTACCCGATGTACCTGAAGGAGTACCGCGGCAGGTGGTTTGCGCTGGGTTATAAGGACGGATTGAAAGGCGTGTACAGATTGCCGTTAGACAGAATCCGGGATTTTTCATATTCCATACTGCCGTTTCCGAAAGAGCTGGAATTCGATCCGGAAAATTACTTTAAAGATATCATAGGAGTTACCAGGCTCACATCCGACATACGCAATATCGCCTTGTTGGCAAAAAACAGGATAGCCCCCTACCTGAAATTGAATCCGCTGCACCATTCCCAAAAGGTATTGGAAGAGATGGAGAACGGAGACATAAAAATTTCGATAGATATAATCCCTAACAAAGAGTTTTACAACAGGATTATGGAACTGCAACCGGATATCAGCATACTCTCTCCGAGAGACATAGGGATAGAGGCCAATTTCAGGGCGGCAACCATGATGGAGTCTGCGCCATATTGCGAGCAGGCCGAGGAGAGCGGGAAGGATTCCGATACCATTACGTGGGATGACGATTTTAACCTTTTTAGCAATGTATAAGATATTGACAGGAACGCTGCTCCTTTTGGCAGCCGCGCTTTTCGCGCCGACATGTGCAAGCGCACAAAACGGAAGCCGGTTCACCCAGGCGGAAGTCTACGAAAGGATGACCATGAAAAGGAATCCGTACAAGTTGCCTATAATCGACAACATAGAGGATTACAGGGAATATGTCGGCAAACATAAGGATAATGAGCTCATAGACCTTGAGGAATATATTCCGGGCATAAAGCTGGATATAAAATATGCCACTTCCGACAATTTTACCGGCACCAGGGTATATACCATGCAAAAGGCATATCTGGTAAAAGAGGCGGCAAAGGCATTGAAGAAAGCCCAAAGGGAGCTTTCGAAAGAGGGGCTCGGATTTGTAATTTATGATGCATACAGGCCATACGCGGCTACGTTCTATTTCAGGGAGGTGTATCACGACACTACATTCGTGGCAAGCCCTACTACCGGTTCGATACATAATCGCGGATGTGCCGTAGATTTGGCCCTTATCGATATAAAAACAGGAAAATATCTTGTCATGCCTACCGAATTCGACAATTTTACCGAAAAGGCGGCCGCCGATTATCCGAACCTTACGGAAGAACAGATTGCAAACCGGGAAAAATTACGGAGCATTATGGAAAAGCATGGCTTTAAGATAAACAGCGACGAGTGGTGGCATTACAATCTGAAAGACAACAAGAGATTCCCGCTCATGGACATCTCTTTTGAAGAGCTGCAAAATATCAAATAATCAATATTTTAGTCTATTCTACAAAATAGTGACAATTTAAAATCACAGAAAAATAATCTCTAAAATTATTGCTTTTAAACAACTTTTTTTATATTTGCACAAACAATTGAAGTTATGATTTGTCAGTTCACTCATCATTTGCATCATCATCACCGTCAAAATCCATGATGGCAGGTTGTTTATATGTAAATGAGAGTTGAATCTATCATATTATAAAATATAAGGGCTTGCCGTAAAAGGTGAGCCCTTTTAATTTAAACGGTAAAAACGATGTTGAGAATTGCATTACAATCCAAAGGAAGATTAAATGAAGAGAGTCTGGGAATACTGAGAGACTCCGGCATTAAAATAGAAGAGAGTAAAAGAAAGCTGCTTTCCAAGGCGCTCAATTATCCTGTCGAGGTAATTTATCTCAGGGATGATGATATTCCCCATGCGGTTGCTGCAGGAATCGCCGATTTGGGAATTGTCGGTCACAACGAGGTTATGGAAAAGTGCGAAAATGTAAAGGAAATTTTCAATCTGGGCTTTGGAAAATGCAGGTTGTCACTGGCGATACCAAAGACGGAGACATACACCGGATTATCCTATTTCAACGGCAAGAAGGTAGCTACCTCCTACCCTGTCATACTGCAAAAATTCTTTGACGAAAACGGCATAGACGCCATTATAGAGGAGATTGCAGGCAGCGTGGAAATCGCTCCCTCGATAGGGCTTACAGACAGTATATTCGATATTGTAAGCAGCGGCAGCACACTGGTATCCAACGGTCTTGTAGAGGTTGAAAAGGTGCTGGACTCGGAGGCCGTAGTGGTTGCAAATCCCTCCATGGGAAGCGAAAAGGAGGAGGCTGTAGCGGATCTCCTCTTCAGGTTTGAATCGGTAAAACGCAGCCGGGGCAAAAAATATATTCTGGTAAATATCCCCAACGACAAGATAAAGGAGGCGCTTACGATAATCCCCAGCATGAAAAGCCCTACCCTTTTACCTTTGGCAGACAAGAACTGGAGCGCCATACACACTGTGATAGATGAAGAGGATATCTGGGAAAAATGCTATCAGTTGAAAAAGATAGGTGCGGAAGATATACTTATCCTTTCGCTGGAAAAAATGATATTATAGAGAGGGTAAACCGGATTGGATTATGGAAACCGAGATCAAGATCATCGACTACACGCCGGATATCAATATCGGCGCCGTTTTAAGAGGCGGAAGCAGAAAGCAGGAAGAGAGCGCCGAAAAAAGCTCAAGGGAGATTGTAGAGAGAATAAGGGAAGAGGGCGACTCCGCCGTTATCTCCTATCTTAAAAAATTCGACAATTTCGAATGTACGGCAGATAAGCTGCATGTAAGCGAAAAGGAGTATGAAGAGGCGGAAAGGGCTATCGGGCCGGAACTTGCCGAAGCCATGGAGGTCGCCATTTCCAATGTAAAAAAGTTTCATCAGGCACAGAGAGTTCCAGATATAGAAGTGGAGACCATGCCTGGAGTCGTATGCAGGCAGAAAAGCGTACCTGTCGAACGTGTAGGGCTATATATTCCGGGAGGGACCGCCCCGCTCTTCTCTACCGTAATAATGCTGGCCGTACCGGCTAAAATTGCGGGTTGCAAAAGAGTTATAATGTGCTCACCTGTAAATAAAAACGGAGTGATAGCTCCGGAAGTGCTCTATTGCGCCAAAAGGTGCGGCGTAGACAAGGTATATAAAATCGGAGGGGCGACAGCAATAGGCGCAATGGCATTCGGAACTGAACATGTAGAGAAGGTAGACAAGATTTTCGGTCCAGGAAACAGTTACGTAACTGCGGCAAAACAGTATGTTTCAAAGGCTGTATGCGCAATCGACATGCCGGCAGGCCCATCCGAAGTGATGATATTGGCAGATGAAAGCGCAAACCCGGAGTTTGTCACTGCAGACTTCATATCACAGCTGGAACACGGCCCTGAAAGCCAGGCCGTTTTGGTTACAGCAAGCAGAGCATTGGCTGAAAAGGTCTCTAAACTCTTTACCGGACAGGTAACGGAGTTGGGAAGGAAAGGCTATATTTTGGAGTCGGCGAAAAACAGCAGTATTGTAATTGTACCTCAAAAAAAGATGTTGAGCGAAGTCGCAAACATATATGCACCTGAGCATCTGATAATCGCGACAGAGGATTGCGATGCGGTAGCAGAAGAGATTACAAATGCAGGCAGCATATTTATAGGAAATTATACCCCGGAAAGTGCAGGAGATTATGCTTCCGGGACCAACCATACCCTTCCGACCGGCGGATGGGCCGTCTCATACAGCGGTGTGAACCTGAGCAGTTTCGTAAAGAGAATCACATTGCAGAAAATAAGCCCGGAGGGATTGCTGAAACTTGCTCCATCCATTGAGACAATGGCTGCCGCCGAAGGGCTCGACGGACACAAAAGGGCTGCAGGCATAAGAGTTGAAAGCATCAGAAAAAACAGATAAGCCATGGAAGATATTTTGAAATATGTAAGGGAGAATATTAAAAGGCTCATTCCCTACTCTACCGCACGGGACGACTGTAAAATAAAAATGGATGTCTACCTCGATGCCAATGAGAACCCATACAATAACGGGGTGAACAGATATCCCTCTCCGTTTCAGGAAGAGCTGAAGGAGCGTATCGCCATTCTAAAGAAAACCGGAAGTGAGAATATATTTTTAGGGAATGGCAGCGATGAGGCTATAGACTTAATATACAGAATATTTTGCGAGCCTAATAAAAGCAGCGCTTTAATCATATCGCCAAGCTACGGCATGTATTCCGTTGCAGCGGAAATCAATGCCGTGGAGATTATAAAATATCGGTTGGAAGAGAATTTCGGGCTTGATGCGAGGAAAATGCTATCCCTTGTCAGGGAAGATACGAAGGTCATCTTCATCTGCTCTCCAAACAATCCCTCAGGCAATCTGCTCTCACAAAAGGAGATCGAATATGTAATAGATAACTTCGACGGAATCGTGGTGGTCGATGAAGCCTACATAGACTTTGCCGGAAGCTCCTCATTCAGCAGGCTTGTAAACGAAAAAAGAAATTTGGTCGTACTGCAGACCCTCTCCAAACTCTACGCCATGGCAGGCCTGAGAGTGGGCATCGCCATTGCAAACAGAGATATTGTAAAGATTATGAATAATGTCAAATATCCATACAATATCAGTTGCATAAACCAGCAGACGGCACTTTCGCTATTGAAAGAGCCTCTCAAAATCAGGGAGCAGTGCGAGGCAATCATAGAGGAAAGAGGCTATCTGGAAAAGATGCTGCAGCCTCTTTCCATAGTAAAAAAAGTATATAAATCAGATGCCAACTTTTTGTTAGTCAAATTTGCAGACAAAGATATCGCATTTAAAACTTTAGGTAACGGCGGGGTTATTGTAAGAGACAGATCGTCGCTTGAGATGTGCGACAACTCGCTCAGGATAACTGTCGGAACTCCTAAGGAGAATGACAGATTGCTGGGAATTCTCTATGCGCTCGACAATAAAGAGTTCCATGCAAGGGAAAAAGGAGGAACCGATAGCGGCA
Organism: uncultured Bacteroidales bacterium; assembly: GCA_944325445.1. Taxonomy (GTDB): domain Bacteria; phylum Bacteroidota; class Bacteroidia; order Bacteroidales; family UBA932; genus Egerieousia. Next base: position 37,586 of record CALVAG010000008.1, read on the forward strand.
GGAGTAACGGAAGGAGAGCTATAGTGTCGAGAGAGACAAATGAAACATCAATACAGATTGCGCTCGATCTGGACCGTTTTTATACGCCGTTTATCTCTACAGGCCTGAATTTTTTCGACCACATGCTGGAACAGATTGCCTATCATGCAAACATAGGGCTCAATATTGTGGCGGTCGGGGACTTGAAGCGAGACGACCATCACACGATAGAGGATGTCGCCATAACTCTTGCCCAGGCTTTCGACAGAGCGCTCGGTGCAAGAAAGGGAATAGAGAGATACGGTTTTTCTCTCCCCATGGATGAGGCCGAAGCTACCGTTCTGATAGATTTGGGCGGCAGGATAGATTTTAAATGGGAGGTGGAATTCAAGGGGAACATGATAGGCGATGTAAATGCCCAGATGTTTAACCATTTCTTTAAGTCATTCTCGCAAAACCTTAAATGCAACCTGCATATAAAAGCCGATGGAGAGAATGACCACCATATAATCGAGGGCGTGTTCAAGGCATTTGCACGCGCCATGAAATGTGCGGTAAGAGAAGACAGACAAAATGCCGGTATCCCAAGCAGTAAAGGAAAACTATAATGGTAGGAATCATAGATTACAAAACCGGAAATCTCAGATCCGTAGAAAATGCGCTTTACAGGGCAGGCGTCGAATATGCAGTCACAGCCGAACCTGCCATATTGCATTCATGCTCGCATATTCTCCTTCCGGGAGTCGGAGATGCGGGATGGGCTATGGGACGTATCTGTGAAAACGGGATAGCAGATATAATCGCTACCTTTACCCAACCTGTCATGGGAATATGCCTCGGAATGCAGATAATGTGCTCTTACTCGGAAGAGAGCGATACCCGATGCCTCGGCATCTTTCCCGGCAAAATAAGAAGGATTCCGGAAAAGAGCACGGAGGGGGAAAAGATAAAAGTGCCTCACATAGGCTGGAACAGTGTAAGATATAACGACAATGAACTTTTCGACGGAATAAGGCAGGATGAGTATTTCTATTTCGTACATTCATATTGTGCAGAGATAGACGAATATACTGCCGGAGTGACCGTTTACGGGACAGAATTCGGTTCGGTCCTGCGGAGAGGCAATTTCATAGGCTGTCAGTTCCATCCCGAAAAAAGCGGTACTGCAGGAGAGAGGCTGCTAAAAAACTTTTTAAAAATGAAATAGACCATGATAGAGATAATTCCGGCAATAGACATTATAGGAGGAAAATGCGTGAGACTCTCGCAAGGAGACTACCAAAGATGCAGGGAATATGAAGATTCCCCGCTCGAAATGGCAAAAAGGTTCGAGGATTGCGGAGCAAGATGGCTCCATACGGTAGATCTGGAAGGGGCCAGAGGCGACTCTCCTAAAAATTTGAAAACAATCGAGCAAATTGCCTCACGCACATCCCTGAAGATTGAAATGGGCGGCGGCATAAAAAGCAACGGCTCGCTTTCCGATGCCTTCAGCGCGGGAGCAGACAGAGTCATCTGCGGCAGTATAGCCTGCAGCGACAAACCTCTCTTTACAGAGTGGCTTGAGCGTTACTCCGGTGAAAAAATAGTGCTCGGGGCCGATGTCAAGGGAGAAACCGTAGCGGTCAGGGGATGGACCGAAAGCGGAAACATTACGCTCGATGAGCTGCTTGCCGAATTTCTCTTCAAAGGGCTCAGACATGCAATCATTACGGATATAGAAAACGACGGCATGCTGAACGGCGCCTCGGTTTCGCTGTACAGGAAGGTCTCGGAAAAGTTCGGGCAATTGCACATCATCGCAAGCGGAGGTATAGGTTGCATGGATGATATTACTGTTTTACAAGATAATAAAATTGAATCCGTAATAGTAGGAAAAGCCATCTATGAGGGGCGCATCTCTCTGGATGAACTTAAAAGGTTCAATATAAACAGGGGTTGAATATGTATGCAAAGAGAATAATACCATGTCTCGACATCCGCGACGGAAAGACGGTAAAGGGAATCAACTTTAAGGGGATTACAAGCGTAGGCGACCCTGTGGAGATGGCAAGGCGCTATTCAGAGCAAATGGCGGACGAACTCGTATTCCTCGACATAAGCGCCACTCTGGAGGGAAGAAAGACCTTTGCATCGCTGGTCGAGCGTATTTCCCGTGAAATAAATATCCCATTTACGGTCGGAGGGGGCGTCTCGTCTGTCGAAGATGCAGACATTCTGCTGCAGGCCGGCGCAGACAAGGTTTCGATAAACAGCGCGGCGGTGAAAAACCCGCAGCTGATATGCGAACTAAAGGAAAAATTCGGCTCTCAGTTCATTGTTGTCGCGATAGACGCAAAAAAGGTAAACGGGGAGTATGTGGTAACGACACACGGGGGAAACAGATTTACAGACATAAAGTTATATGAATGGGCCGTAGAGGCCGAAAAGCTCGGGGCCGGAGAGATTCTCTTTACCTCGATGGACTGCGACGGTACCAAAAAGGGCTACGACTGCCAGGCCTACACAAAACTCGCACAACTTGTAAACATTCCCATAATTGCCTCGGGAGGGGCCGGTTCGATAGATGATATCGTGGAAGTGCTTTCTCATGATCCCGGGGCCGACGCAGCGCTTGCCGCATCTATATTCCACTACGGCAGCGTAGCTATTCCAGAATTGAAAAAAGCATTGAAAAACAAAAATATACCTGTAAGAATTTAAACTATTGGTTATGATAGAGACAAACTTTAAAACCGAAGAACTAAATTTCGAAAAAAACGGCAACGGGCTTATCCCGGCAATCATTCAGGACAGCACTACCCTGAAAGTCCTCATGCTCGGCTACATGAACAGAGAGGCACTCGAAAAGAGCCTTGCAGAGGAAAAGGTAACCTTTTTCAGCCGCACTAAAAACCGGCTGTGGACCAAAGGAGAGACAAGCGGGAATTTCCTTATTCCCGAAAAGATATTCGCCGACTGCGACAGCGACACCCTTCTGGTTATGGCAAAGGCCATGGGACCCACATGCCACACCAACTCCACCAGCTGCTTCCATACCGATGATACCGAAGGCTTCATACGGGAGCTCGAAAAGATAATCCTCCAGCGCAAGGCAGATGCCCCTGAAGGTTCCTATACTGCAAAACTCTTTGCGAAAGGTGTAAACAAAATTGCCCAGAAGGTGGGTGAAGAGGCTGTAGAGACAGTTATCGAGGCCGTAGACGGCAATGATGAAAGGCTGATTTACGAAGCTTCCGACCTCATCTATCACCTGCTGGTTCTGCTGGCAAGCAAGAATATGCGTATTGCCGATTTGGAAAAGGAGCTCCACTCACGCCATAAATAGTAAAAATCATCTTCATTTGACTATCTTTGTATCTGTCGGAAAAGGGATGAAGAAGATGAAAGAGAAAGAAGAGAGACTTCCAATAGTCGCACTGATTTATGATTTCGACGGTACGCTCTCACCGGGAAACATGCAGGAGTACTCGTTTATCGAGGCGATAGGCCAGAACAAGGAGGATTTTTGGGCCAAAACAGCCGAAATGGCGCAGGAACAGGATTCAGACAATATTCTTACCTATATGCTGCTGATGCTCCAGAAATCGAAAGAAACAGGCATTTCCATAAGAAAAGAGAGTTTCCGCAGGTTCGGAGAGTCCGTAGAACTTTTCAATGGCGTAAAAGGATGGTTCGGACGCATCAGGAAGTTCGGTCTCGAACACGGGGTAAGCGTAGAGCACTACATAAACTCTTCGGGAATGAAAGAGATTATCGAAGGGACCTCTATCGCCGGTGAATTCAAGGCAATCTTCGCCTGTTCATATTATTACAATGAAAGCGGGGAGGCGGTATGGCCTGCGGCCGCAGTCAATTATACGAACAAGACACAGTTCCTTTTCAAGATAAACAAGGGAATCTTCAGCATAAGCGATTCTGTCAAGATAAATGAATCCGTTCCTGAAGATGAGAAAAGAATTTCTTTCAATAACATGATATATTTCGGTGACGGAGAGACAGATGTGCCCTGCATGAAATTAATCAAGCAGCTCGGCGGGACATCCGTTGCCGTCTATGAACCGGATAATTTAAAAAAAGAGGAAATAGCAAAAAGGCTGATGAGACAGGAGCGCGTAAACTACCTCTGCCCTGCCGACTACAGCGAAGACGGCAAGCTGGACAGGCTTGTAAAGGCGATAATCTGCAAAATAAAGGCAGATGAAGATTTGCGCCGCTTCAAAAAGCGGATGACAGAAAACATCAATGTATAACCATACATAACTTAACCCGGCTATGGAAAATCTGAACGCGCTTATAGGCTCTGTAAACAACATATTTTGGAGTTATCTGCTCATAGTGGTCCTTATAGGATGCGCCCTGTGGTTCTCATTCAAGACCAGGTTCGTGCAGTTCAGAATGCTCGGGGAGATGTTCAGAATCCCGTTCGAGAAGAAAGAGCAGAAGTCTGCAATTTCATCATTCGAAGCCTTTGCCGTCTCGCTCGCCAGCCGCGTAGGCACCGGAAATCTTGCCGGGGTGGCTACCGCCATAGTCGTGGGCGGACCGGGGGCTGTATTCTGGATGTGGGTTATGGCCATAATGGGCTCCGCCAGCGCTTTCATTGAATCCACGCTTGCCCAGCTTTACAAGACCAAAGGCAAGGACTCCTATATTGGAGGCCCTGCCTACTATATTGAAAAAGGACTTAAAAAGAGATGGTTAGGTGTTTTATTTGCAGTATTGCTTACAATAACCTTCGGATTCGCATTCAATTCTGTCCAGAGCAACACCTTGTGCGCGGCCTTTACCAAGGCGTTCAATGTAGACCAGACCGTCATAGGCGTAATAGTAACCGTACTCACACTGGTTGTCATTTTTGGAGGGATAAGGCGCATCGCCCATGTCAGCGGTGTTATAGTGCCGGTAATGGCATTAGGGTACATTCTCCTTGCGCTTTTTGTCATAGCAATGAACATCAACCATATACCATATGTCATTAAAACTATAGTCACAAGTGCATTCGGCTTTGAGCAGGCAATTGGAGGCGGTATCGGGGCGGCAGTGATGCAGGGTGTAAAACGCGGGCTGTTCAGCAATGAGGCCGGAATGGGCTCGGCCCCGAACGTTGCGGCGACAGCAAAGACCTCTCATCCTGTAAAACAGGGATTGATCCAGGCTTTAGGAGTCTTTACCGATACGCTCGTAATCTGTTCCTGCACTGCCTTCATAATCCTTTTCAGCGATGTCCCGCTTGATGAAAACAACGGCATCCAGCTTACCCAGGATGCGCTCTCCACACAGGTTGGAAGCATGGGCAGCTATTTCGTGGCCATAGTGCTCCTCTTCTTTGCCTTTACCAGCATAATAGGCAACTATTATTACGGCGAGGCAAACATCAGATACATTTTGAAGCGGCGCAGCAACGGTGTAAAAACGGGGATACTCTATCTCTACAGAATACTTGTGGGTGTCATGGTAATGGTCGGGGCCGTAGTAAGTCTGGATCTGGCGTGGAACATGGCGGATATTACAATGGGCATGATGACCCTTTGCAACCTCATTGCAATACTTTTCCTGGGCAAATACGCCTTCAGGTTGCTTGACGACTATACCAGACAGAAAAAGGCCGGAATCAAGAGTCCGACCTTTTCAAAGGAGAAGATGCCCGATATAGCTAACGATTTAGAATCCTGGTAACCATCTCCTCTATAAGTTCTGCGCACATGTCGGTACCCATAAGGGAGGAATTGAGCGTAATGTCGTACGACGATGCCGCCCCCCACTGCTTGTATGAGTAGTAGTTATAGTAAGAAGCTCTCTTCTTGTCCTCCTTGCGCATATAATCCACCACTTCCTTGTCGGAGAGTTTCTTGAGCCCGTCGAGCCTGTGGCTCAGCCTCAGGCGCTCCACCCTGTCGCTGTCATTTGCGCAGATGAATGCGCTGAAGCAGTTCTCGTGGTCCCTGAGCACATAGTCCGCACAACGTCCTACAAAAATGGCCGATTTCGCATCTGCGATCTTACGGATGGCATCGCACTGGAATTTGAAAAGGTTGCTTCCGCTTATAGGATTGGATATGTTATAATCATTGAATCCGACAGACGAGAAATTCAGGCCGAACAACATGTTTCCACTCGATTTATATGGCGTCTCATCTGCATTTTCGAAGAATTCTCTGGAAACTCCGCTCTCTTTTGAAGCCTTGTTCAGAAGCTCTTTGTCGTAAACGGGAATATTGAATATTTTAGACAGCTTGTTTGCCACTTCCAGCCCGCCTGCGCCGATCTGGCGCCCGACGGTAATATAAAATTTACTCTCCATTTATCGCTCTTTTAAATTTTTTAATCTGGTTTGTCAACATGAATGCGGCCACGATACTCGCCAAAGCATCGGAAACCGCCATACTTGTCCATATACCTGTCACTCCAAAGAAAAGAGGAAGAATGACAAGACATGGCGCAAGGAATATCAGCTGGCGCGACAATGAAAGGAATATGGATTTTCCGGCCATTCCCACGCTCTGGAAGAAGTTCGTAGTAACCATCTGGAATCCCACTATCGGGAAGAACATGAATATGATTCTCATGCCTTTTTCGGCAATGTCGATAAGTTCCCCCTCCGTAGTGAACATAACTATGAAAAGTTTGGGAAAGAGTTCCGCTATCAGAAAGCCGAATGTGGTGACTCCGGTAGCGAAAGCTATTGTAGTGACAAGGGTCTTGTGGACCCTGTCGAATTTTTTGGCTCCGTAGTTATACCCCACGATAGGCTGCATGCCCTGGTTGAGTCCCATGACTATCATTACGAATATGAATGCCACCCTGTTTATTATACCGTATGCGCCGATGGCCAGATCGCCGCTGTATTTCTTAAGCCCGCTGTTTATGAGAATGACAATAAAGCAGGCCGCCACATTCATCAGAAACGGCGATGCCCCGATCGCCAGGATATCTTTTGAAATACGCGGGACAAGGTTATAGATACCTCTTTTAAAGTGCAATACTTCATTTTTATTGGAGAACCACTTCAACTGCATGCAAAGGGCGATGAATTGCGAGAGAACGGTAGCGATCGCCGCTCCGCTGATCCCCATATCGAATATGTAGATGAATACCGGGTCAAGCACGGTGTTCAGCACCACGGTGAATATGGTTGCATACATTGCCCTTTTCGGGAAGCCTGCGGCCCTTAAAACTGCATTCAGGCCGAAATACATGTGGGTAATCATATTGCCCCAAAGTATTATGACCATGTACTCTCTTGCATACGGCAAAGTCTGCTCGCTTCCGCCGAAAAAGATAAGTATGGGGTCAAGGAACAGAAGTACGGCAACCGTGTACAGCAACCCTATTATAAGGTTCAGTGTAATTACGTTGCCGAACACCTTCTGGGCCATTCCATAGTTCTTCTCGCCCAGCAGCATCGAAATCAATGACGAAGCACCCACACCGACAAGCGAGCCGAATGCCGCTCCGAGGTTCATCAGCGGAAAAGTTATCGCCAGCCCCGCTATGGCATACGCTCCCACTCCATGGCCTATAAAGATACTGTCCACCATATTGTAGAGCGACGAAGCCGTCATAGCAATAATTGCCGGTATGGCATACTGCTTTAACAATTTGCCGATTTTTTCGGTACCCAATTCTGTAGGAATACTTTGTGCCATAAGGAAATTTTGCGCAAAAATAGGGGAAAAACTCTCTATTTTTTCTTATTTTGCAAAAAATATTTTCTCTGAAGCAGGTATGGAACAGGCAAACAGCGGTCAGCTGACTCAAATAAAAAGACCGGATTACAACAATTTGATGGAAAAGAGGATAAGAAGCATCCTCATGATCTGCACCAATTACGATAAATATTCCCTTGAGGAAGACGGGCAGATAGAGTTCCAGATATATCGCGAATATGTAGACCTGAATATAAGCAACCCTCCGAAGTTCACATGGGTTGATACGACCGCAAATGCAGAGAAACTGCTCACAAAGGCGCATACCTTCGATTTGGTAATATGCATGTACAATACCGCAGACGAGGGAATCTTCAAACTGTCGCGCTCGCTTAAGGAGAACGGGATAAACGTACCTGTAATACTGCTGACCAATTTTTCCAAAGAGGTTTTCAAAAGGATAGACAAGGAGGATAAAAGCTGCGTAGACTACATTTTCAGCTGGAACGGGAATGCAGACCTGATATTGGCAATCATAAAGCTGATAGAGGACAACATGAATGCCGAAAAGGACATTTTCGGCTCAGGGGTACAGTGTATCCTGCTTGTCGAAGATTCGATAAGGTACTATTCGACCTATTTGCCGGCCATATACAAACTGGTGCTGCAACAAAGTGCGGAATTCCTTAAGGAGGCGCTTAACGAACAGCAGCAGAAATTCAGAAAAAGGGCCAGGCCGAAAATCCTGCTTGCCACGAATTACACGGACGCGGTAGGGATTTATGAAAAATATAAGGGGAACATGCTGGGGATAATCTCGGATATCGGGTTTGTCATGCACAAGAACGACCCGTCGGAGAACGAAAATCTGGAGGCGGGGCTGGAACTTACCAGAATCATACGTCAGGACAATCCATATATGCCAATCCTTTTGCAGTCGAGCCAGGAAAGCATGAAAGAGAAGGCAAAAGAGCTCGGCTGCGGTTTTATCCTGAAATATTCCATGACATTGCTTATGGAATTGAGCGAATATATAAGCGAGGAGTTCGTATTCGGGGATTTCATCTTCAGAGACCTTCATACGGGCGAAATACTTGGAAGGGCGAAAGACCTTAAAAGCATGCAGGTACTCCTCAATGAGATACCTCAGGAGGTGTTCACCTACCATGCTTCGCGCAACAGATTTTCGAAATGGCTCTTCTCGCGCGGCCTTTTCTCGCTCGGAAGGGATTTCAGAAAACTCGAAATAGGGAACTTCGACTCTTTCCAGAAGATGCGCGAATATATGATAAAGCGGTTCGATGACTACAGGATGCTCTCCGGACAGGGCGTTCTGGCCCGTTTCTCCGTCGAAAATTATAATAAATATATCTGGTTCGCCAAAATGGGCGACGGCTCGATAGGCGGAAAAGCGCGCGGGCTTGCATTCGTGAACAGTCTGTTGCAGAAATACAATATGCTTACCAAATACCCCGGCATAAAGGTTATGATTCCGCGCAGCATAGTCGTGGCTACAGACTATTTCGACCAGTTTATAAAGGAAAACGGACTGCAATATGTCATAAATTCAGACATCAGCGACAGCGAGCTGCTCTCGGAGTTCGTAAGTTCCCGTCTCCCGGAAGAGTTGAACCGAAAATTGCGCACATACCTTAACACAATAACCAAACCGCTTGCGGTAAGGTCGTCTTCGAAATTGGAGGATTCGCATTTCCAGCCATTTGCGGGAATATATTCAACATATATGATTCCTGTCACGGAAAATAAGGATCAGATGCTGCGCCTGTTGGAAAAGGCCATAAAAAGCGTCTATGCATCTGTCTTTTTCGCAGCCAGCCGTTCATATATCCATACTACGGCCAATCTGCTCGGAGAGGAAAAGATGGCCGTTCTGATTCAGAATATCTGCGGCAGCGAAGATCGCGGCTACTTCTTCCCCACCCTCTCCGGAGTTGCCAGAAGCATCAACCACTACCCTATTTCAGGTGAAAAGCCTGAAGACGGAGTCGTGGATATGGCATTCGGGCTTGGAAAGCTTATTGTAGACGGCGGCAAAGGGTTGAGATTCTGCCCGAAATACCCGACAAAGATATTACAGCTCTCCACATCTCAATTGGCACTGAGGGATACGCAGGATATAATGTATGCGCTCAATCTCGAACCCGACAAATTCAAGACATCCATTGATGACGGCATAAATCTGCAGCGTTTTACCATTCAGGAAGCATCCGGATTCAGAAACATGAGGTTTGCAGCCTCTTCCTGGGATATGTATAATGACAGAATCGTGCACAATACATTTGATGAAAGGAGCAGGAAAATCATAACCTTTGCCAACATATTGCAATTCGGCAAATATCCCGTTGCAGAGATAATATCCACCTTGTTGGAGATTTGCAGCAATGAACTCAATTGTCCTGTAGAAATAGAGTTTGCCGCAAACCTCGATACGCCGCCGCAATACGATGCAATATTCAATCTGCTGCAGGTAAGGCCTATAACCAACTTCGAAGATAAAAAGGAGAAAATAGATATAAATTCGCTCGATCTGGACAACGCGCTTATCCTTTCAGACAAGGCTCTCGGCCCGGGCAGTATCGAAGGGATAGAAGATATCATATATGTAAAAAGCGAAACGTTCGACAAATCCAGGACCGAAGATATCGCAAAAGAGATAAATGCACTGAATGCAAAGTTGAAAGCCGAAAAGAGGACATATATGCTTATCGGCCCGGGGAGATGGGGTTCGAGCGACCCTTGGCTCGGAGTGCCGATTCTCTGGAACGATATTTCCGAAGCAAGGGTCATCGTTGAAACCGCATTGAAAGATTTCCAGATCGAGCCGAGCCAAGGAACGCATTTCTTCCAGAATATAACATCTTTAGGCGTAGGATATATAACTGTAAATGAATTCAGTGGAGACGGCTACTTCAAGGAAGGGATATTGAATGGAAAAGAGGCTATATACGAAAGCGGATTCGTCAGACATGTAAGGCTGGATAAGGAGGCGCTCGTATATATCGACGGGAACGACAGAAAGGGCGTGGTAATCATTTAAGCCGCGCCCTAATCTATATTCGCCTTCACTACCGCAATGCCGTAACGGTCGAGCCGTATCTCGATACATGAATCGTAATTCAAAACGGCGTCATGCGACTCTCCGTCGAGAAGGCTTTTCAAAATCACGCGCCGCTCCTTTATATTCCAGCACTCGAACAGATACTTCGGCAAAAAGATCTTCATCCGTCCGGAAGATTGCGAGAAATCCGTTGCAACCAATATCAGGGATTCACTCCCTATTCCGGAAACTTTCATGCTTCTTCTTGCAAAAACATAGTGACAGTGCGGATTGAACTCCGGATTTGCGCCATTGTTCACATTGGCATATTCCAGATCGAACGTATAGCCATATTTTATGGCATCCTCCGAAAGCGCGATATTCATAAGCCGGGAATATACCGTATAAAGTTCTCTTCTCCTTGCATCCAGCTTGTCGAAACCGCATACTCCGGAAAGATATTTGAAATAATCCGTCACGGATGGTGCGCTGCAATAATCGAAAATCGAGGTTCTGCCGTCTATACCGCTATACCCCTCGCATTCCATTCCCCTCTCTCCCACCTCCTGTCCGAAGTATAACATGAACGGAGCCCTGTTCAAAAGCAGCGATACCGCCAATTCAGGTATCGCCTTGAAGGGATCCGAGAGGTTGAAATCCGAGGCAATGCGCTGCTCGTCGTGATTTTCAAGAAAATTAAGCATCCTCTCCTGGAACTTGTCTACGTTTTGCCAGCAATTTGTTATTTCACCGGCATCCCGCTCGCCTCTGCTTATGGCCTTAAGCGTATCGTAAAGGCCGACCTTGTCATAAAGATAATCGAACCCGCCGTCATCGAGATACATTTTATAAAGATGAGGGTCATAAGTCTCGGCTATGAAAATGGCATCTTTCCTGACCTTTTTTACCTCGCCTATAGCATATTTCCAAAACTCCACAGGAACCATTTCCGCCATATCGCACCTGAACCCGTCCGCCCCCTTATCTATCCAATAAAGCAGCACATCGAGCATCATTTTCCATGTTTTGGGCCGCGGCGTAAAATGTTTTTCACCCCCGTGCATATAATCCACGCCGTAATTCAGCTTGACTGTTTCATACCAGTCGTCTTTACCTGGAGATGCCGTAAAACAATCATTGCCCGTAACTTTTGCCGGATATTCCGTATAACTTCCTCCCAGCCCGGCATCATCGGTTATATTGGAGGCATTGAAAGATTCCCCGGGGAGGTAATAAAAATTATTGTCGGGTAAAAACGCTTTCGAGCAATCATCTTCACGGCCGAAATCCGCCTCTGGGTTCACATCTGACCTATACACTCTGGAGAGATGGTTCGGAACAAAATCCAATATGACCTTCAGGCCCGCATTATGGGTACGCTCAACCATCGAGAGAAACTCCTGCATTCTCTCTGCAGGATTATCTGCAAGATACGGATTTACATCATAATAATCCTTGATTGCATAGGGAGAACCGGCTTCTCCCTTTACAACCAGACGGTTATCTCCTTCCAGACCTATTTCCGGAAAAGCGCTTGCCGTAGCATGTTCGATTACTCCGGTATACCATATATGGGTTACCGAAAGAGTTCTCAACGAGGCAAGAAGCTCGTCCGTAATATCCGAGAATTTACCGGAACCGTTTAATTGAAGAGAGCCTCCGCTCACACACCTGTCGTTAGTGTTGGCAAAGACTCTCAACAATATTTGATAAATGATAAACTTGCCCTTCATAAGGCATTACGGTTTACCAATTCAAGATCTTCTTAAAGTCGAACTCTTCCGGATTGGGCAAATATTTCCTTGCCGCATCATAATCCGCAGGAGTGATATAATGCATCAGATAATTGAAAATCTGCTGATTGTTATCTGTATGTATATTTACACCTCTCGGCGGGATCTTACCGCTTGCCGGATCCTGCATATCCTTAAGATAGAGTGCGCTTATATTGCCTTCTACATCCTGATATACCATGCAGCCTGTCGCTCCTTCGTTGAAGAGTTTATACACTCCCATACCCAGTTGCGAACAATACATCAAATCATATGCAATAGGTGTTACGCAGCGTACCTCGTACCCTATTTCAACCGGGCGCGATTTCACCGGAATTCCCAATGAATCGAGTTTTTGCTCCAACATCTCGTTGAACAGCTGGGCCTTTGAGACTTTGCCCAATTCAGGATGGCCATGTTCATCATATGTAAAGTGTACGCCTGATGCCTCGAGTTCCTCCTTGCTGAGCTCATGGAAGACACCCTCCGATATCATGATTACGCCATAAGGGATACCCATCAGTTTGCGTTTGACAATTGAAGAGATTGCCAGATTGATGATTTTCGAAGCCGTTATCTCCGTCTTGTCGAACATTTCGGGTATTACGATCATCGGATAGTGGCATGTGGCCCCTATACCCAAAGCAAGGTGGCCGGCAGAACGTCCCATTGCGGCTACTACAAACCAGTTTCCGCTCGTTCTTGCATCTTCATAGACCGTAGTTGCAATCTTGCACCCTTCGGCCATAGCCGAATTGTATCCGAATGTGGGAGTATTGTGAGGAAGCGGAAGGTCATTGTCGATTGTCTTCGGTACATGGATATTTGCAATCGGATAGTTTTTCGCCTCCAGGAATTTCGCTATTCTGTTTGCCGTTGAAGCCGTATCATCTCCGCCCACGGTAACCAGTAACTGAATATTGTTGCTCTTGAAGAACTCCAGATTGAAATTTTTCTCGAAATCCTCTGCCGTAGGCTTATAGCGGCTCATCATCAGATAAGAACCGCCTCTGTTGAAGATTGCATCCGCCATTATGAAATCCAGCTCGCAGAAATTCGGCTCCCGTGAAAAGAGCCCCTTATATCCTCCATGCAAACCCAAAACCCTGTAATCGTTCTGTAGAAATGTCTTTGCGATACTGCCGACAACAGTATTCATTCCCGGTGCAGGACCACCGCCTGTAAGAATTACGATTGATTTTTTCATTATCCAACTATAATAATCTGTTTATCTTTCGGCCGCAAATTTATTATAAATATTAAAAAATGCCTATTTTTGTTTGATATTTTTTTAACTGTGAAAAAGGGCGAAGCAAAAAAAAGAATAGAAGAGCTCAAAGAGTTGATACGTACTCATAATCACAATTATTACGTTTTAAATGCGCCTACGATAAGCGATTTTGAGTACGATATTTTAATGAATGAATTAATACAACTCGAAAAGCTTTTTCCGCAATATATAACAAAGGACTCCCCTACCCAAAACGTAGGCAGCGACCTTGCCGTAACCGGTGCCGGCCAGGGCGGATTCAGGCAATACCGCCACGAATATCCTATGCTCTCATTGAGCAATACATATGATCTGGAGGAGCTTTATGCTTTCGATCAGAGGGTTAAAAAGGTGGCGGACTCGCCTTTCAGCTATAATTGCGAATTGAAATTCGACGGTACGGCCATCTGCCTCACATATAAGGATGGTATTCTCTTCAGGGCCCTTACAAGGGGAGACGGGACAGTTGGAGACGATGTTACGTCAAATGTAATGGAAATCGGTTCCATACCGCAAAAACTGAAAAGCGGCACATCGTATCCGCGCGAGTTCGAAATCCGCGGGGAGATATATATGCCGTATGAGGCTTTTGACAGGCTCAACCGTCAGAGGGAACTGGACGAGGACCCGCCTTTTGCCAATCCGCGCAATGCAGCGGCAGGTTCGTTGAAACTTCTCGACAGCGCCGCCGTAAAGGAACGGGGGCTGGAATCTACGCTATATCACCTGATTGCGCCGGACCTTGGGGTGACAACCCATAGCGATGCTTTGAAGGCCGCTGCAGAATGGGGGCTTCCGGTTTCGGAGTATGCCAAAGAGTGTAAGGGGATAGAGGAAGTCGTGGAATATATTACCCTATGGGATGAAAAGAGAAGATCCCTTCCTTTTGCCACAGACGGTATAGTAGTAAAGGTAAACCAGTTGGATCTGCAAAAAAAACTCGGTTTCACAGCCAAATCCCCCAGATGGGCTACCGCATACAAGTTCAAGCCGGAAGAGGCGCTTACAAAACTCCTTTCCATCGATTATCAGGTAGGAAGGACCGGAGCAATTACTCCCGTCGCCAATCTTGAACCCGTATTGCTGTCGGGCACGATGGTAAAGAGGGCATCTCTCCACAACAGCGAACAGATGGAACTTCTGGATATACATATAGGCGATTACGTATATGTGGAAAAAGGGGGTGAAATCATACCCAAAATAACGAGAGTGGAGATATCGAAACGCAGTGCATCGGCAGAAAAGGCCCGTTTCCCCGCATGTTGCCCCGATTGCGGCACTCCGCTGGTAAAAGATCCTGAAGAGGCGAAATCCTTCTGCCCCAATTCAGACGGATGCCCCATGCAGCAAAAAGGGAAGTTCCTCCATTTCATCGGCAGAAAGGCGATGAATATCAATGCAGGGGAAGCCACAATAGAGCAACTCTATACCAAAGGCTACATAAAGCGTCTGAGCGATATATATTCATTGACTTCCAATGAACTCTCGCAACTGGACAAATGGAAAGAGAAATCTGTCGCAAACTTTCTCAACTCAGTAAAGCAGAGCAAAGAGCGTCCTTTCAGCAAGGTACTTTTTGCATTGGGGATAAAATATATAGGCGAAACTACCGCCAACAGCCTCGCCTATACCTTCAAAAGCATTGAAAATCTCATGCACGCAAGCCGTGAAGAGCTGACAGAGACCGAAGATGTAGGGGAAAAGCTGGCGGATTCCATAATAAGCTATTTCAGCAACCCAGACAATATCAAGCTGATAGAAGAACTGAAGGCAGCCGGCCTCAAATTCAGCATAGATGAAAACAGCGCCATGAAACTCTCCGATGCTTTGGATGGCAGGACATTTATGATTACCGGAATTTATACCATCCCCAGAGAAGAGATGAAAGCCTACATAGAGGCGCACGGCGGAAAAGTCGCCTCTTCCGTAAGTTCAAAGACGGATTTTCTGGTAGCCGGAGAAAAGAGCGGAGAGGCGAAAATCAAAAAGGCCGAAAAACTCGGTGTGGAAATCATAAGCGAAGAAGAACTTTATAAAATGACAAGTAAATAATCAAACAATAACGACCATGAGAGAAATCAAAATCAACGAAACCACTTGGTATGTGGGCGCAAATGACAGGAAAACGCCTCTTTTCGAAAACAATTGGCCGCTGCCTTATGGAGTCTCGTACAATTCATACCTTATAAATGATTCCAAGACGGCCCTTATAGACGGCATAGAATTCGGTTCCGACCCCGACTACCTGCAGAAGATCAAAAAAATCCTGAACGGAAAAAAACTGGATTATCTTGTAATAAACCACATGGAGCCCGACCATTCAGGCATGATATCTTCAATCGCAGCGGAATATCCTGGAATAAAAATAGTAGGCAATAATCAGACCGCCAGAATATTAAAGCTTTACTACAATTATAACGAGACCGATTTTCATCCGGTTGCCGATGCGGACGAACTTTCGCTCGGAAATACGACGCTTAAATTCTATATGGTGCCATGGGTTCACTGGCCTGAGACCATGGTCACTTACAACGTTACCGACAAAATTCTCTTTTCATGCGACGCATTCGGAGGATTCGGCACGCTCGACGGTTCCATATACGACACGGAAAACAATCTTCATGAACACTATATTTCCGAAATGCGCAGATATTACTCCAATATCGTTGCCAAATATAGTGGAATGGTACAGAAGGCATTGGCCAAACTATCAGGAGTAGAGATAAAAATGATATGTCCCTCTCACGGATTGATTTGGAAAAATCCTGCAGACGTTGTCGGATTATACGACAGATGGAGCAGGCATGAGGCCGAAAATGAAATTACAATAGCCTATGCGTCGATGTATGGCAATACGGAACACATTGCAGACCATATAGGTTCTCTCCTCGGGGAAAAGGGTTACAGGGTACACACATACGATGTCTCCAAAACGCATGTCTCATATATTTTAAGCATGATATGGAAATGCAAGGCCGTATTGCTCGGGACATGTGCATATAACGGTTTCATGCACCCCATGATGGAACATTTATGCAATGAAATCAGGATTGCACAGCCTAAAGAGAAGATTTTCGGCATTTTCGGTTCTTCAAGCTGGAACGGTGCAGGAGTAAAAAACCTTATAAAGTTTATGGAAGAGAACAACCTTCAGGCATTGCCTGCGGCAGCCGAATTGAGCGGAAGCTTCGCTCCTGAAAAAATCGGGGAATCCGCCGTAAAACTGGTCGAAGAAGTTGATAAAGCGATAAAGTCATGGAAATAAGGGAAGGAGCTACATTTAGCGTAAGACACACTGTAACTGAAAAAGATACCGCATCGGCACACCGCTCCGGAGGGCTTGAAGTCTATGCCACTCCCGCCATGGTGGCACTAATGGAAGAGTCGGCATACATGCTGCTGAAAAAATGCGGTGCGGAGAGCGTCGGGACTGAATTGAAGATCAGACATACAAGGGCATGCCTGTGCGGCACCGAAGTCGAAGCCTGTGCAAAGGTCATTGCCACAGATGGGAAAAAGGTAATTTTTGAAGTATCGGCCACAGATAAGAATGGCATTATAGGCGAGGGAGAACATACAAGATATGTTATAGACCCGGAAAAATTTATGTCCAAGTTAAACGGCAATTGATTTGAAAGATCTGGTTGAAGAGATAAAGTCGCTCTACCGATGGATTGTAAAATTCATCACAGAGGATATATGGCACATAAATATCGACGATTTCGGAAGGGCCAAGAGGAAATTTTTGAAATACCTCAAAGTCGCCATCATGACGGTCAAGGAGTCCGGAAACAACAAACTGGGACTCTATTCGGTATCGTTGAGTTTTTTTGTAGCCATGTCGGTGGTGCCTTTTGCCGCTGTAGCGTTTGCCATAACCGGCGGACTTGGCTTCGAAGAGAAGCTGAAATCTCTTTTGCTGGACAACTTTTCAGACAATCAGGATGTCATAAACTGGGTAATCAGATTTGCAGATAATATCATAGATAGCGGGCAGAAAGACATATTCGGAGTAATCAGCTTTATCTTCTTTACCTGGATTATCATATGGCTCATCTTGAACATAGAGAAGAGTTTCAATGTAATATGGAATGTGGAGCGCCGTCGCTCGCTCGCCAAAAGGTTTCTCTACTATTTCGGCATTTTGATTACGGCGCCGCTTATCATAACGATGCTTCTCTCCCTATTTTCGATATTCAGCAAGAATACCGAAACATTGGGTTATCTATCGCAATGGGGGTTGCTGTTTGTCATTATGCTGATTTTCCTCACCATAATGTACAAATATATCCCGAATGTAAAGGTTCATTTCAGTGCGGCGTTCAACGCTGCCGTAATAGCCTCGATAGCATTTATAATAATGCAATATCTGTACACGGAGACACAGATGCTGGTATCGCGGGTGGATGCCGTATATGGAGCGTTCGCTGCGATACCTCTGTTTTTAATATGGATGAATATCAGCTGGATGATTATTTTGGTAGGAGCCGAAATATCCCACTCGTTTCAATATGTATCTAAATATAAAATAAAATGAAATATAATTATATCGACAGTTCAAATGAAAACGGTATAAACTTTATAGATGAACCGCTTATAAATTCTCTAATAAATGAAAATATAGAGGAGGATCCTATCCTTTGCAGAGAGATCTTTGCAAAAAGCAGGCAAAAACAGCCTTTGAACCTGCAGGATACGGCAGCACTTATATCTATAAAATCTCCAGAGCTTCTTAATGAGCTGTTTGAAACGGCCAGAGAGCTGAAAAGAGATATTTATGGAAAACGGATTGTCCTTTTTGCGCCTCTGTATGTAGGCAACTATTGCGTAAACGACTGTACATATTGCGGCTTCAGAAGAAGCGCAAGGGGCACAATCAGGAAAACGCTCACAAAAGAGGAGCTTGTGGAGGAAATTTACCATTTGGAAGATCTCGGCCACAAAAGGCTCATACTCGTGTTCGGCGAATCTCCGAAATATACTCCTGAATTCATAGCGGAATGCGTAAGGATCTGCTATTCCACAAAAAAGGGAAACGGCGAAATACGCAGGGTGAATATAAATGCGGCGCCTCTCGATATAGAGGGATACAAAACCGTCAAGGCCGCCGGGATAGGTACCTTCCAGGTATTTCAGGAGACATACCATAGAGCGACATACGCCAAATACCATCCTGCAAATGATATAAAAGGCAATTACATGTGGCGGCTGAATGCAATGGACAGGGCATTCAAGGGAGGCATAGACGATATGGGAATAGGCGTCCTCTTCGGGCTTTACGACTGGAGATTCGATTTGCTCTCGCTTGTCGCACACTCGCTTCACCTTCAGAACAGATATGGAGTGGGGCCTCACACTATCAGTTTTCCCAGAATCCAGCCGGCACAGGATATGACACTTCCCCTTCCATACAGGGTTTCAGACGAAAACTTTAAGAAGCTCGTAGCAATACTCAGACTTGCAGTCCCTTATACCGGGCTGATAATGACAGCGCGCGAAAGCAAGGAGATCCGCGACGAGGTCATGGAGTTCGGAGTATCGCAAATCGATGCAGGCACTCGGCTGGAAATCGGAGGCTACCAGAAAGAGGGTAAAGAACAGGAACTGAACAAGGAGCAGTTCAAGGTAGGCGATACAAGAGATCTGGATGACGTTATCCGCTGGCTTCTGGAAAGGGAGTTTATTCCGAGTTTCTGCACATCGTGCTACAGGGTCGGCAGAACGGGCGAGCATTTCATGGAGTATGCAATTCCAGGATTCATAAAAAAATTCTGCACGCCGAATGCGATGCTCACATTGGCGGAATATCTCGAAGATTATGCAAGCGATGCGACAAAGGCCGCCGGATACGCCCTTATAGAAAAAAATCTGGAAACCATCACCGATATTGAACAGAAACAAAAGATTGTAGCTAAATTAGAGGCCATTAAAACAGGCAAAAGGGATTTATTATTTTAGGTATGTTTACAAAAGAGGACAACGATTTAATTTACAACGAGTTTGAATCACTGAGAATAGCAAGTTTAAAACGGTGCGCGAACGAACAGGAATATGAAGGGGTCTTAAAGGCATTCGAATTTGCCAATGAAGCCCACAAGGGTGTCCGCCGTCGCTCCGGCGAACCTTACATTCTTCATCCCATCGCTGTGGCAAAAATCGTTGTAGAAGAGATAGGCCTTGGATATAAATCCATTGTAACCGCATTGCTGCACGATATTGTAGAGGACACCGAATATACCGTGGAGGATATAGCCCGTCTGTTCGGAGAGAAAATCGCCTCGCTTGTAGACGGACTTACGAAGATCAAGTCCGCAATGGACAGCAACCACAACAAGGTAGTGGGCAGCGACCCCAACGGGAAGATGTCCCAGATGCAGGAAAAATCGCTTCAGGCAGAGAATTTCAAAAGGATTCTTCTTACCCTGAACGACGATGTCAGGGTCATTCTCATAAAGCTTGCCGACAGGCTGCATAATATGAGGACCATCGACTCCATGCCTGAGAGGAAAAAAGACAAGATTCTGAGCGAAACCATGTATATCTTCATTCCGCTTGCACACAGGTTGGGGCTGTACAGCATCAAATCCGAAATGGAGAATATATGGCTCAAATACAGGCAGCCGGAACAATACAACGAAATAAACAAGAAGCTGAGCGAACATGTTGAAAAGAAGGGCTGCATAATAGACAGCCTTATTACACCGATTGAAAATGTCCTTATAAAGGCGGGATACAAATTCACGATTACCAAGAGAACGAAGACCCCCTACTCCATCTGGAGAAAAATGCAGACAAAAGGGATTCCGTTCGAGCAGATTTATGACCTGTTTGCAATCAGAATAATATTCGAGCCTAAAGGCAATATATCGGAGAGGCAGCAATGTTGGGAGATATACTCGCTTATCTCCGAAGATCATCCATCCAAAACAGACAGGATCAGAGATTGGGTGAGCACGCCCAAATCGAACGGATATGAAGCTCTCCACTGCACCCTGATGAGTCCCATGGGAAGTTGGGTCGAGGTACAGATCCGCTCGGTACGGATGAATGAGATAGCGGAAAAGGGTCTTGCCGCCCATTGGAGCTACAAGGGCATCCAGAAGAGTCAGGAAAACGAGCTCGACAATTGGCTCAATATGGTCAGGGAGGTGCTTAAAAACCCCGATGTCAATGCTCTGGAATTTTTGGACAAATTCCATGAGGGGCTGCTCTCATCTGAAATATATGTATTTACGCCTAAGGGCGAATCAAAAAGGCTGCCCAAGGGGGCGACAGTGCTCGATTTTGCATATAGCATCCACACCGAAATAGGCAACAGGGCTATCGCCGCAAAGGTGAATCTGAAACTCGTTCCCCTCTCCTATATTCCCAAAAACGGAGACCAGATCGAGATTATCACCGCAGAATCGCAAAAGCCGAAGCGCGAATGGCTGGATTTCGTAAAGACGCAGAAGGCACAGAACCTTATTTACGACGCACTCAAATCCGATACAGAAAACTCCATAAAGGAGGGACAGCGCACATTGGATTCGGAATTGGCGAAATTGGGCATAACACCGCAAACCAGAGTTTTCAAGAAACTGATTGCCGCATATAATGTAAACAACAAAAATGAACTCTACAGTAAAATAGGCGCCGGATTGATAGATCTGTCGGATTTGGAGAAGATATTGCGCAAGAACAGTGAAAACAAATTCGTAAAATATTGGAACCTCCAGTTTTTCCTCGGAAATTCAGATAAGGAAAAAGAGGATGAAAAGAAGGAGAAAGAGAGCGGCAAGGCCGATGAAAAGAGAGAGAAGAAGGAGGAAAAGCAGGCTGTCAAGATAGATAAGAAAAAGGATTACCTGTTGGAAGAGAACCCGCTGGACAAAACGCTCAGCTATAAGGTGGCCGAATGTTGCAATCCGATTCCGGGCGATCCTATAATAGGTTTCCTTGATGATGACAACGAAGTGGTGGTCCACAAGAAGGTATGCCCTGTAGCAATCTCCCTTGCCTCCATACAGGGTGGAAAGATCGTAAATGCCAAATGGACCAAACATACCATCCTCTCTTTTCTGGCCAGACTGGAGATAAAAGGGATAGACAGGATAGGAATCGTAGCGGAAATAACGAAATACATCACCCTGGTTTTAAGCGTGAACATCAGAAAAATCCATTTTGAGACGCACGACGGAATATTCGAAGGGTACATAGACCTCTATGTACACAACACGGATGACCTTGAAGTCATGATCAAAAGGCTGCTTAAGATAAAAGGCATAGAAAATGTAGTAAGGGCCAATGTAAAAGAATAGGTATGATAAAAAAACATATTTGCACGATACTGCTTGCGGCATTTGCCGCCTTTTATTGCCTGCACAATTCATCCTGCGCGAATACGCACGGCTCACCGACCGGAGGCCCCAAGGATACAATTCCTCCAGTGATTGTAGCAACCGTTCCAGATTCGAACGCGACAATGGTTTCCACGGATACAAAGAGCTCCATTACAATAACTTTCAATGAGTATATACAACTGAAGGATGCGAACCGGAATATCCTTCTCTCCCCTCCCCAGAAAAAAAGGGTAAAGACCCGTCTCAGGGGGAAAAGCCTTATCGTTTCATTCGAGGAGCCTCTCGACAGCAACAGGACATACACGCTGTATTTCGGCTCCGCGCTGGCAGACAACAATGAAGGCAACGTACTGCAGGATTATGCCTACTCTTTCTCTACGGGAAAAACCCTGGACTCGCTCTTATATAGCGGCACTGTACTGGACTACTCCTCACTGCTGCCGCTCGAAGGGGTAACTGTCGCATTGTATCTGAATCCGAAAGACTCCTCGGTGATGACGCAGCTTCCGGATGCCATAACAAGAAGCGACAAATGGGGATATTTCTGTTTCAGGAATCTGAAAGGCTGCCGATATACATTATACGCATTCAAGGATGAGAACAACAATAATCTTTACGATCCCGGGGTCGAGGATGTAGGATTTCTCGACAGCGCAATAATTCCGACAATCGTTATGGACAGTACCCGTACGCAGCTTGCCAGATACAGCCCGGAGGATACTTTGAATTGCATGGCCCGTCCCATAGAGAGCAGTATCTACCTTTTCAGGGAAAAGAACGGCACGCAATATATAAGGGAGTATAAAAGGACCAGCAACAAGGGTGCATATATAAAATTCGGAGCCATGGATGCAGTGATAGATTCATTCTCCGTAACAGGCATAAGGAACGATCAGATCATAAAACAGTTCAACCAGCTCAACGACAGTCTGAGTTTTTGGATAAACGACCCGAGAAAATTGCCCGATACGCTGACTCTCGGAATAAAATATATGAAAACCGATTCATTGGGGAATCTTGCTCCGGCAACCGAGGAGTTGAAACTTATAGCTCCAAAGGAGAAGAAAGAGACGGAAATCGAAACAAATGAAAAGAGAAAAGGGCCCGATAAGAAAAAGCAAAGAGAGGACTTGCTGGAATTCAAATTGGAGGCCGACCCCAAGCTGATTGAACAGACCGGATATATCTTTACCTTTAACGAGCCGCTCGTAGAGTGCAATTCAGACTCCATTATCTTTACAATGAGCACTCCGAGAAAGGTCGTGACCGACGAACAGTTCAAGTTCGAACAAGACAGTGCCAATGTAAACAGATATTATCTCCGTCCGGTTACCGAATTTAAAACAGGAAATGAATACTCGCTGCTTATACCCCGGGCAACATTCCGCGATATAAACGGTTTTACCAACGATACCATTGAAAACAAGGTGACCCTCCCTACGGATGACAGATTGAGCACCCTGAATCTCGATGTAACCAACGTAGACGGACGTTATATCGTTGAACTTGTAAACGAAACACGCGACAAGGTTTTCAGGCAGTTCATCATAAAACGCGATTCCCTGCTGCACTTTCCCTATCTGGATGCAGGGCGCTACTCGATAAGGATAACCCAGGACAAAAACAACAATGGGCTTCTCGACCCGGGGATAGTATTGAAAAGGGTACAGCCGGAGATGGTCAGGCTTTATAAAATGGCCGGGAATTCTGTCGTATTGGAAATCGGAGAAAAGATGGACCTCGAACAGGAGGTAGACATTGCCGGACTTTTCAAGGATAAAGAGGAAGAATCCGTGGAAATTGCAGGGGAAAATGAGAATGAAACCGTCGAAGAGAAATAGATATATGGCAAAAAGAGAGATAATACTGTTTGTCGCCTTCGCCCTCCTGTGCCCCGTACTCAAAGCACAGGATAATGTAGCAGAAAGAGATACTACGGCAAAACCGGAGATAGACATATACAAGGAGTTCAGCCTCACATCCTTTGCCGATGAAGAGCCACCGAAAATAATCGACTCCGCTACATTGAGACAGCATCTTATAGGGGTAAAATGGGGATACTCACTCTCCAACGTGGCATTCAGCCAGGATATTGAACATAAGGCCATAGGCACGACAAGAAATTTCGGACTCTATTATACCTATTATCACTCACTATGGGATAAAATGCCCTATTTCGGATTCCACACCGGAATAGAGTATAATGAAATCGGATATAATCATATAATCGAAGGAGATCCGGAAGCAGGTACCGCCGATGTCGAAAACAAATATATTTATCAGGCGATAGAACTGCCTCTCCTCTCCCAGTTCAGGGTGGATTTCTGGAAGATGAGACTCATGATAAACATCGGTCCGTACGGATATTACATTTTCTCTACAGATATGGAGGGGGGTATTCCCGAAACGACCAACAAACTCGGAATAGGGTTAATGGGAGGATTGGGAATAGCATTCGTATTCAACCCTGTAGAGTTTCATATAGAGGGCAATTACAAATATACGATGTCGCACTTTTACGATCCCGAAATATATTCTGCCGAGTATTGGGTCTACACCCATTCCAACCAGATAATGTTGAGTTTCGGAATCTTTTTCAGATTGGGAGGAGCCGGAAAATGAAAATTATTGAAGCCTGTGCAAAAGGTTTGAGGATAGGGGCGAATGCACCGTTGGCCATACAGACAATGTGCAATACGGATACAAACGATATCGACAGTTCCGCCGCCCAGATCATGGAAGCTGCAGATGCCGGTGCAGATATGGTAAGACTCACTACCCAGGGAATAAGAGAGGTTAAATCCCTTGCACAAATCAAGGAGAGAGTCAGAAATGCCGGATATCATCTGCCCCTTGTCGCAGACGTGCATTTCAGTTCGCAAGTCGCAATCGAAGCGGCAAAGGTTGCAGACAAGGTAAGAATAAACCCGGGGAACTTCGCAAAAGAGCATACTCTTGCCAAAAAGGCCTTCTCTGAACTCATCTCTGTCTGCAAGGAACATGGCACGGCAATCAGGATAGGCATAAACCACGGTTCTCTCGGAGAGAGGATCATAAACCTATATGGAGATACCCCTGCCGGTATGGCCAGAGCAGCCATGGAGTGGCTGAGAATGTGCGTCGAGGAGAATTTTTTCAATGCGGTTGTCTCGTTAAAGGCCAGCAACACCGTAGTGATGGTTACGGCATACCGCCTTCTGCTGGAGGAGATGAAAAGGGAAGGTATTCTCTTCCCGCTCCATCTGGGCGTTACGGAGGCAGGTAACGGAGATACCGGCAGAATGAAGTCTGCAGTAGGCATAGGCGCCCTTCTCTCATGCAATATCGGTGACACGATACGTGTATCCTTAACAGAAAACCCTGTAAATGAAATATATACAGCAAAGATTATAAGGGATTATTTTACGGACACAGACTCTCCTGGCCATTATGCCCACGATATGAAAACTGTTGGGGATTATATCTCCAAAGGAGAGATTCCAAAATATGGGATGCTATGCAACAGCCGTGAAGAATATCTTGTAAAATATGCATTGCTTTTCGGGCCGTTGTTGCTGGACAGGAAGATAGACGACTTCAAAATAGAAGGTCCGTTTTCAGAAGAAGAGGCTGATTTCAAGGAGAATCTGCTTCAGGCATCACGCAGGAAATTTACCAGACCCGAATATATCGCCTGCCCCGGATGCGGAAGAACGCTCTACAACCTTGAAGAGGTTTTCAATGAGGTAAAAAGACGTACCTCGCACCTTAAAGGGGTAAAAATAGCAGTGATGGGATGTATAGTGAACGGCCCCGGGGAAATGGCGGACGCCGACTACGGCTATGTCGGAGAGGGAGCCTCCAAAGTCGCGATATACAGAGGAAAAGAGCCTGTATTGCGCTCCGTCCCGCAAGAGGAGGCGATAGACAGACTTTTAGATATTATCGAATCCGACAGTAAGGCGGATAAAACAGGCCGGAACTAAATGGCATCGCAATAGAGCTGCCCGCCCCCCGCAGAGGTTACAACTACCTTTTCTCCGCTGTGGGCATAACCGAAATTGATATGGGCCGGATAGAGTTTGCCGTTTATTTCTACCTTTCCGGTAGGTTTCAAATCCGTGGCGACAATCGCCACCATACCTATGAGAGATTTCAACTCATCGCTTTCGACACCTACAAATCCCTCTTCCGCCTGCAGGTTGTTTTTCAGTGCCACATGCGCAAATGCTTTCGTTCCGTAGATTTTAGAGGCCAATAGTATGGAGCCGCAAATCGAAACGGCAATACTGACAAGCACAATCGTGAGAGGCTTTATAATAGGCCTTATGTCGAATGTGCCCTCTACTGTAAACAGATCGTTGTCTACCATGGCAAAAGCGAGGGAGGTTATTATCGCTATTATTCCCGAAATGCCGGCAATGCCGAACCCCGGCAAAACAAATATCTCCACTACAAGAAGTCCGACACCTATAACAAACAGAAGGATTTCCCAGTTCTGGGCCAGTCCTTCAAGATAGAGCGGGGCGAAATAGAGCAATGCCCCCGCAATGGCTGCCGCCAATGCAAAACCGACACCGGGGCTCTGCAACTCGAAATAAATGCCGCCGATTATCATCATAAGGAAAAGCCCCTGCAAAAAGGGATTCATCAGAAAATAGATCAGGGAGTCCAAAAAGGAGACCTTCTGATAAACGAGAGTGAAAGCGTCACTGTCGGATGACTCCATGATTTTTGAAACTATTTCGTCTATGCTTTGCGCTTCTCCCTCGCAAAATCCGTTCGCAATAGCCTCCAATGGCGTAAAGCTCAATACACTGTCCTGCCCCACCATCGATTCCGCCAACCGGGGATTCCGATGCCATACTTCCACCTTTTTCCCATCCCTCTCGACGAGTTTTTTCCCATGGCTCTCTGCCGTAGAACGCATCATGGCCCTCATAAACGACTGGTATTTGTCTGGCATTACCTCCCCTTGTCCGTTTACCACGGTGGCGGCTCCTATGGAACTGCCTTTACTCATATAGATCGAATCGCATGCAATGCTTATAAGCGCTCCCGCAGATGCCGCCTGAATATCTATGAAAGCCACGACAGGGATAGTGCATCTCAATATGGCGCTTCTTATACTGTCCGCCGCATCTACCGCCCCTCCATACGTATTGATATCCAATATACAATAGTCTGCCACCGCTTCGGCCTCTTTCAATCCTTTGGAAATTTTCGCAAATGCCGGATTGTCCACATCCTGCCGCAATTCGATAACGTAGAAA
This sequence comes from uncultured Bacteroidales bacterium, assembly GCA_944325445.1. Taxonomy (GTDB): domain Bacteria; phylum Bacteroidota; class Bacteroidia; order Bacteroidales; family UBA932; genus Egerieousia. The sequence continues at coordinate 64,908 of CALVAG010000008.1, forward strand.
CTCATTTTTTTCTCCGTCGCGCCGTTATCTGTCCCGGAGGCAATAAGGGAAGAGCCCGAAATAAGGAATAGCAGAGTAAAAAAGGTGTAAAGGAGTTTTCTCATAATATCGCGGTTACATCAATGAGAAAAAGAGTGTCAGATATACAGGTACCGAAAAATCGACCACCGCGCCATGCAGAATAGAAAGAGGTACATACTGGTTGCCTGCATATCTTTGAATAATGGGCAGGGTCGTGTCTGCGGTCGTAGCCCCCCCTGACGAGATAGGGGCGAAATTCTTGAACCATTTCACCATCACCGGTGCGAAAGCTATAGTGATAAGTTCTCTCAATATATTGGAAGCCAGGGCAATTGTTCCTAATTCAGCTCCTCTGACCTCATTTATAAGGATACTTGAAAGCGAGTAATAGCCGAATCCGGCGCTTACAGAGAGGGTATCCAGCAGGGAGAGATCCGGCGTAACGCTTAATTTCCATAAAACCTGTATTGCGCAATATGCCGCAAGCGCTCCGACAAAGGTCCCTATCATCGTGGCAAAGGGTAAAAAGAGCGTTGAGAGAGGCTGTTTTTTTATAAGTTTAAGCGTCTGCTCATCTTTCCCCAAATTGAAACCTACAAGGAACATAAGCAGATAAAGCACATATTTGCTTATTGTGGAAATATCCAGATCTGCAGGGATGACTCCGGTCAGAGCCAGGACAAGGCCTACTATAAATGAGCCGAGTATGATAAGTATGTCACGCATTCTTCTCCCTCCTTTCTACAGTCATTCTGTAAAACAGATAGGCCGCTACGCAGCTGCCCAGAACGCTCAGCAGGGAGATTACGATAGCTGAAACCCCCAGTCTGGCAAATTGTGAAATCAGTTTGTCGTTAAGCCCGAGCTCCAGGCCCAATACAAAGAGCAGCAGGGATATTACAGCCATTATATAGGGCGAGAGCGAAAACCTGACCCTTTTTCTGAAGAGGCGCCCTACGAATATCCCCACAATCATAAGTGACAATGCAATAAACATACATCTATTTTTTCGGCGAATATACTGCTAAATTTTTAATACGGGATTAACTTTTTATTTCTACCTTTATAGTTAAATATCATTAATCAAAATTATACCACACACAATGAAACTCAAACCGGTTATATTGGCAACCATTTTCGCATTCGTTGCCCTGTCGCTTCATGCGCAATCATATCCCTTCAATCCCTATGATGAAGATTATTCGCAAAGCTGCACCTCCATCATGGTCGGCAGGCTTGCCAGCACGGACGGGTCGGTAATGACGTCACATACCTGCGATTCGAACTACAGGACCTGGCTTACAATCGAAAAGCGGAAGAAATACGGTGCAGGCCAGACCGAACCCGTATATTGGGGAAGGCTTCACACAGAAGAACCGTTCGATGTCCGCAATCTGACCAAAAAGGGAGAAATACCTGCAATGGAGGGAGAAACATACTCTTTCCTGAATGTGGCTTATCCCTGTCTCAATGAAAAGCAACTGGCGATTGGAGAGACTACGACAGAGGGCAAATCCGAACTGAGAAATGCAGACGGCCTCTTTTTGATTGAAGAACTGGAGCGCATAGCTCTCGAAAGGTGTTCCACTGCACGTGATGCAATAAAACTGATTGGAGCCCTTGCCGAAGAGTATGGATACGGGGACTACGGGGAGTGCCTTACCATTGCAGATAAAAACGAGGTCTGGCATTTCGAGATTTATGGTACCGGAGAGGTCAGGAAAGGCTCCCGTTTCACAAAGCCCGGAGCGTTATGGGCTGCACAGCGGATTCCTGATGACCATGTGGGGATATCGGCCAATATACCCAGAATCGGTGTGATAGATTTCAATAATCCCGACTACTTCCTGTACGGCTCCACCCTTAAGGAGCGTACAAAGGAGATGGGATTGTGGGACGGCAAAGGCGAATTCAAATTCTATAAAATGGTTTCGGACAGCAAACCCTTCAGCATAAGGGAGTACTTCGTCCTGAACAAACTTGCCCCGTCGTTAAATTTAAAATATGATGCGGAGGAGCTGCCGTTTTCGGTAAAACCGGATAAAAAAGTCTCTCCGGAGGATATGTTCGCCTTATACCGCGAAACCTATGACGGGACAGAATTCGACCAGGTAAAGAATCTTTATGTGGAGGTAGACAGGAGAGTCAAGATATCCGATGGCGTATATAAAGATTATAAAGATACGATTTGCCCGGTATCGACCTTTATGCCCAATGATCTGAGGGCGCTTTTCAATAAAATTCAGGATGGCGTGGCGCCGAGATACAGGACCATAGCCGCCATACAGTGTTCATACTCGCATATTATCCAGCTCAGGAACTGGCTTCCCGACGAAGTCGGCGGAATAGCCTATTTCGCATTCGACAACCCTGCCCAGACTCCAAGAATTCCCATATATTGCGGAGAGACGGAGCTGCCGGACGGATTCGATGTCTGCGGCCAGCACCGCTACAGAGAGGATGCTGCGATATGGTCATACAGGGAGACGAACCGCATTGCCACGATAAACTGGCACAAGACACGCCATCTGCTTGAGCCGTTGGTACTGGACTATCAAAAAGTAATGATGAAAGAGTGCAGGGAAATAGAAAAAAAGGCCGCTGACCTTATAAAAGAAGGGAAAAAGGATGAAGCCGTAAAGATGCTGAATGAATTTACCGAATTTTTTGAATCATCTACAAGAAACAGTTGGAAAACGTTAAAGGGCGAGCTCTGGACGATTTTTGCAAGAAGCATGTAAAAGATATTGCAATAAAATCAAATTCTGATTAACTTCGCCTGATTTTGATAACACCATTTCAGAAAGATGCAATCATTAAAAAAATCTAAGCTAATTTTAGAAAACGGCCTTGAATTTCACGGCTATTCTTTTGGTTACGACAATGTCGCAAGCGGAGAGGTAGTCTTCAGCACTGCCATGGTCGGCTATCCTGAAAGTCTGACGGACCCCTCCTACTCCGGCCAGATTCTGTGTATTACCTATCCCAGCATAGGAAACTACGGGGTTATGAACGATGCCGATGAAAACGGCATCTCAAAATACTTCGAATCGGATAAAATTCATATCCGGGCGCTGATCATTACAGACTACTCATATGACTACAGCCATTGGAACGCTGCAAAAAGTCTGGACCAGTGGATGAAAGAGGAAAAGGTCCCGGGATTGTTCGGAATAGATACCAGGGCTCTTACAAAAGTGTTGAGAGAACAAGGCGCCATGCTCGGAAAGATTGTACCGGAAGGGTTCAGTGCGGATTTCGAGGCATACGACCCCAACAAGGAGAATCAGGTAGACATTGTAAGCTGCAAGGAGATCATACATTACGGCAATGGCCCCAAAAAGGTGATTTTGCTTGATTGCGGAGTGAAAAACAATATATTGAGGTGTTTGACAAGGCGTAACATAGAATTGATACGCGTTCCATGGAATTACGACTTCAATCAGCTGGAATACGACGGGCTGTTCATTTCAAACGGGCCGGGCAATCCGGAATTCTGTACGGAAGCCGTAGAGCATATTAAGGTGGCGATGGAAAAGGGGAAACCCATATGCGGAATATGTATGGGCAACCAGCTTCTCTCCAAAGCGGCGGGCGCAAGCACATTCAAACTCAAATATGGCCACAGAAGCCATAACCAGCCTGTAAGAATGGTCGGATCTTCAAAATGCTTCATCACCTCCCAAAATCACGGATATGCTGTAGACTGCTCTACGTTGGGAAGCGACTGGGAGGAGTTTTTCGTAAACATGAACGACGGCACAAACGAGGGGATAAGGCACAAGAGCAAACCGTTCTTCTCTGCGCAGTTCCACCCGGAAGCTGCAAGCGGCCCCACGGATACCGAATTTTTATTTGATGATTTTATAAAACTGTTGTAATACCGATACGAATGGAAAAAATAGAAAAAGTTCTTCTGTTAGGTTCCGGCGCACTTAAAATCGGCGAAGCCGGAGAGTTCGACTATTCAGGTTCCCAAGCGCTTAAAGCCATGAGGGAAGAGGGTATAAAGAGTGTTCTTATAAACCCTAACATTGCAACAGTCCAGACATCGGAAGGGGTTGCAGACAAAATATACTTCTTGCCCGTCACCCCCTATTTTGTAGAACAGGTGATTAAAAAAGAGAGGCCGCAAGGCATCCTGCTGGCATTCGGCGGCCAGACAGCTCTCAACTGCGGAGTCGAACTTTACCGCAGCGGAGTTCTGGAAAAATATAATGTAAAGGTGCTCGGCACACCCGTACAGGCCATCATGGATACCGAAGACCGGGAATTATTCGTAAAGAAACTCGATGAAATAAATGTAAAGACTATCAAGAGCCACGCCGTCGAGAATACCGAAGATGCAAAGAAAGCGGCTGCAGAGTTGGGATATCCCGTAATATTGAGGGCAGCCTATGCACTCGGAGGTCTTGGCAGCGGATTTTGCAATAACGAAGAGGAGCTCGAAAAACTGTCCCAAAAGGCCTTTACGTTTTCTCCGCAGGTTCTGGTGGAGAAATCCCTTAAAGGATGGAAAGAGATTGAATACGAAATAGTGAGAGACAGATACAACAACTGTATCGCCGTCTGCAATATGGAAAATTTCGACCCTCTTGGAATACACACCGGGGAGAGTATTGTCGTAGCTCCGTCGCAGACCCTCACCAATGACGAGTACCACAAACTGCGCGAAATTGCGATAAAGATTGTAAGACATGTGGGAATCGTAGGCGAGTGCAACGTGCAATATGCCTTTGACCCCGAATCCGAAGATTATCGCGTAATAGAGGTCAATGCCCGTCTGAGCCGTTCTTCTGCCCTGGCATCGAAAGCTACCGGATATCCGCTTGCTTTCGTAGCGGCGAAACTCGGTTTGGGTTACGGACTGTTCGAACTGAAAAACTCGGTAACGAAAAACACTCCCGCCTTTTTCGAGCCTGCACTCGACTATATTGTCTGCAAGATTCCCCGTTGGGACCTCTCCAAGTTCCACGGTGTAAGCCGCGAAATCGGCAGCAGCATGAAGAGCGTCGGCGAAGTGATGGCAATAGGACGCACCTTTGAAGAGGCCATCCAAAAGGGATTGCGTATGATAGGTCAGGGAGCGCACGGTTTCGTCGCCAACAAGGAGATAAAGGTCGAAGATATAGACAAGGCGCTCAAAGAGCCCACCGACAACCGTATATTCGTCATATCCAAGGCATTCAAGGCCGGATATACAATAGACCAGATACACGACCTTACAAAAATAGACAAATGGTTCCTGTACAAATTGTATAATATAATTCTCACTGACAGGGAATTATACGCACTCGACAGCGAGACCGAACTCACCGAAGAACTGCTCAGGAAGGCAAAATGCCAGGGATTCTCGGATTTCCAGATAGGCCGCCTCATATTCAAGGACAAACTGGATATAGACGATGCAATGGCCAAAATACGCAGGTACCGCAAATTCCTGAATGTAATACCTGTAGTAAAACAAATAGATACACTTGCTGCGGAATTCCCCGCTCAGACGAACTATCTCTACCTTACTTATAACGGAACGGAAAATGACGTCGAATACAAGGGAGATAAAAAATCCATTATAGTACTCGGCTCCGGCGCATACAGAATAGGAAGTTCCGTAGAATTCGACTGGTGCAGCGTCAATGCCCTCAAAACCATCCAGAATTGCGGGTGGCGAGGCGTTATGATAAACTATAACCCCGAAACGGTATCCACCGATTACGACATGTGCGACCGCCTTTACTTCGATGAGCTCACATTCGAGCGCGTAATGGATATCTATGAGCTCGAAAATCCTCACGGAGTCGTAGTATCTGTAGGAGGCCAGATTCCGAATAATCTGGCGCTCAGGTTAGATGAGGCTCAAGTTCCTATACTTGGAACCTCTGCGATGTCTATAGACAATGCAGAGGACCGGAACCGCTTCTCCTCTACCCTCGACAAACTGGAGATAGACCAGCCGCGCTGGAAAGAGCTTACGACTATGAGCGAAGTCTATGATTTTGTAGACAATGTAGGATTCCCTGTCCTGGTGCGCCCTTCATATGTACTTTCAGGCGCTGCAATGAATGTCTGCTCAAACAAGAACGAGTTGGAGCAATTCCTGAAACTTGCGGCAAATGTTTCAAAGAAACATCCTGTTGTGGTAAGCGAATTCATACAGAATGCAAAAGAGATCGAGTTCGATGCGGTAGCATGCAAAGGGGAGATAATGGCATATGCGATATCGGAACATATCGAGTTTGCAGGTGTCCATTCCGGAGATGCGACCATACAGTTCCCTCCGCAAAAACTTTATGTGGAAACGGCACGCAGAATCAAGAAGATTTCACGTAAAATCGCCGATGCCCTGCAGATTTCCGGACCGTTCAACATCCAGTTCCTTGCAAAAGAGAACGATATAAAGGTCATAGAGTGCAACCTCAGAGCATCGAGGAGTTTCCCGTTTGTTTCAAAGGTACTCAAGATAAATTTCATAGACCTTGCGACCAGAATCATGATAGGCGAACCTGTCACCAAACCCAACAAGAGCGCTTTCGATCTGGATTATGTAGGTGTAAAGGCATCGCAGTTCTCGTTCTCGAGACTTCAGAAGGCAGATCCGGTATTGGGAGTAGATATGGCCTCTACCGGAGAGGTAGGGTGTCTGGGAGATGACAGCAACGAGGCAATTCTTACAGCCATGCTCTCTGTAGGATACAAGGTCCCCGAAAAGAATATACTTCTTTCGACCGGCGATGCGAAACAAAAGGCAGAACTGCTTGGCGCAGCAAAGAAACTGGCCGACAACGGTTACAGCCTCTATGCAACCGGCGGTTCATACAAATATCTTGTAGATAACAACATCCCTGCAACCCGCGTATATTGGCCGAGCGAAAACGGTATGGAGCCACAGGCCATGGATCTTTTGAGAGAAAAAAAGATAGACATGGTAGTAAACATACCTAAAAACCTCACTCAGGTCGAGTTGGAAAACGGATACAAGGTACGCCGCGCCGCAGTGGACTTCAACATTCCGCTCATTACCAATGCCAGACTTGCAAGTGCATTTATAAATGCGTTTTGCAGTATGCCGGTGGGGGATATCAGTATTAAGGGGTGGGACGAATACTAATTGGCGTTATAGCGGCGAGTTGCTGTGTTATTTTCGGCATTATGGTTCAGTCATGTACGAAAGTACACTCCTTTACCATAAGCCTCAATGCCTTGCACCTCATCCGCTATAAGCACCAATTGGATATGTAGTTGCAACTCAACGCTCCCTCGCTCCGAACCTTGATGCCTTGTATTTTATCCATTATAATGAATTTACGGGCTGCACCCCATCGCGCTATAAGTACCAATCTGGATTTCGGAATAACGGGCTTTAGTTCGGAGCGTAATGCCGGGATATCAGCCCTTCAGATGCCCTATAATCCCTGGCATTGCCTCTTCAAGCATGTCGAGGACGAGTTCAAACCCTTTCGGTCCGCCGTAATATGGGTCGGGAACCTCGTCCATTTTATATTTAATGCGTTTCTCTTGTGAAAGGAATTCTGTCAGTTTATGAATTTTAGCCATTTGCCCCGCATCCGCTGCAACCCTTTTAAGGGCGGCCACATTTGAATTGTCCATTGCTACGATTATATCGAATTTCTCGAAATCCTCACGACGGACCTGTCTTGCTATGGAATCTACGTTATAACCGCGGGCCGCTGCAGCCGAGCGCATTCTGGCATCTGCCCTCTCTCCGGTATGGTAATCTATTATGCCGGCGGAATCTACAAAAAAGCCGTCAGCCTCTCCCCTCTTTTCAAGAAAACTTTTCATTACCGCCTCCGCTGCTGCAGAACGGCAGATATTCCCCATACAGACAAACAGTATCTTCTTCATTCTATTCATTGTTATCGCCCAGCAACTGTTCGGCAGCTGCGGAATCCAGACTCTCCACGCTTCTGAGCTTGCGTTGTATCGCCCTTGTCCTGGTACCTACAAGAGTATCCATATCGTTAAGCCCGTCCTGAATCCTGCCCTTGGCCCTCTCCAGAATCCCGCCGAATTTTTCGAATTCGTTTTTGACTGCACCAAGGGTTTCCCACACTTCGCTGCTGCGTTTCTGAATGGCAAGAGTCTTGAAGCCTATTTGCAGACTGTTAAGTATAGCAGCCAGAGTAGTAGGACCTGTAACAATTATGTTATAATTTTTTTGGAGGCTTTCAAGCAGGTCCGCCTTCCTCACTACCTCGGCATATATCCCCTCGAAGGGCAAAAACATGATTGCAAAATTGGTAGTATAAGGTGTATTTATATATTTCGAACTTATCTCTTTTGCATTCAGCTTTATCTTTGCATCCAGCTCCTTTTGGGCCGCCTCTACAAGTGCCGGATCTCCGTTGTCATAAGCCTGCTGCAGCCGTTCATAGACATCTTTCGGGAACTTTGCATCTATCGGAAGCCATATATACGGAACGGAATCGCTGTTGCCGGGCAGCTTGACGGCAAACTCCACCACATCCCTGCTTCCAGGTTTCGGAGTTACATTTGCCGCAAACTGTTCTGGAGCAAGTATATTTTCCAACAGCATCTGCAACTGAACCTCGCCGAATCCGCCGCGCATCTTCACGTTGCTCAAAACCTTTTTCAGGCCTCCCACATCCTGGGCCAGATTTTTCATCTCGCCCAAACCCTGCTGGACTTCATTAAGCTGCTTGCCTACGGTTTCGAAGCTCTTGCCCAATCTTTCGGAGAGGGTTTTGTCCAATTTCTCCTCTACGGTAGCCCTGATATGCTCCAGCTTCTCATTTGAACGCCGTATCAGCTCGTTTTGGCTCTTATCGAGCCGTTCCAGGCTCTCCCTCTGGTTTTTGTCCAACTCTTTGAGTCTCTCGTTCTGGAATTTTTCGAGACTCTCGAATTTGGCATTTATGATTTTGTTCACAAGTTCGTTGTTTTTATCGAACGTTACCCTGAACTCGCTGAAAGAGGCTGCAAGGGACTCTCGCAACTCTTTCTGCTGCAGATGCATATCCTCCTTGATCTGGGACATTATACGCCCGGTATCATCTTTAAAGGCCCGCTGCAGTTGAATGCTCTCTTCACGCAACACTCTGATAATATTCTCTTCTCCTTTATCCCCGCCTGCCTTCATTCTTTTCAACAAGAGAAAAAGCAGGGATACTGCCACTATAGCCGACAGCAACACGAGAATCAATAAGACATCTGTCATAACGATTATTGTTTTGCACAAAAATACATAAAATAAACCGAATTAAAGTATCTGGAATTTAAGTCCGAACGAAAGCTTAAGATAATCCCTGGGCTTAAGATACCTATTGGTAAAGGCGCTGATAATGTACAGATCGCACGAACTGATCTCATAATAGAGTGTAATGGCCTTGGCGAAGAAACGTTTTTCATGGGGAATTTCATATGTTATCCGCTCTCCTAAAAAGATGTGTATCCTTATACGGGTCGAAAAACCGTAATAGCCGTGAGGATAACGGCTCGGTTCATGGGTCCAGAAGTTGTTGTCCAACACCGTATTCAGATAAAGCCCGCAAGAGAGCGGCTCGAACGAGAAATTGCCCCTGAACGGGATATTCCACGGCATGAAATTCTGCTTCAATGTCATGGTAGCCTTGGCATTTTCGGAATTATATTTTGGTATCAACCCTAAAAATATATCGGTCTCCCACTGGTCACGCTTTCCGTAGTTCCAACCTACTCCTGCGGAAATCAGCCCCATATCGCCGTACATCTGAATTTTGGAGTAAGAGGGTACACTGTTCCTATAACGGTGAATCCTCGCTTCATACCTTCTTTCAGACCTTTTCAACCCGGTTTTCCTTATTGCAGTGTCTGCCGGCTCCACTTGTGCAATTGCAAAAAACGGACAAATGCACAGCATCATAAATATATATCTAAAACTCCACAGCCTCATACTCATATCCGTTTTCATCCACAGTAAAAAGCAAGTATGTCCTCTTCTTTATATTAGGGCATTGATAACAATGATAACGTACTCCGTCAGAGACAATCTCATCTACCGTAAGCGCATGGGTATGCCCGTAAATATAAAATTGCAGACCGGGGAACAGTGTCGTATAATACTCGAATACTTTCTTCACATTATTGTTGAAAACATCGCTGCCCGGTGCTGCATGCATGAGAAAAACACTCCTGCAAATTGTATCAGGCAATAATTCCAACTCTCTATGCATAAAATCGAAATCCGGTACAGGCTCGGAATAATCATATTCTAAAGCATTGGTATTCATACATATAAAGCGCATGTCGCCTACCGTAAAGCCGAAATTCGTTTCACCGTATATCTCCCTGAATACATCTTTGCCTGTTCCCAAACAGTCATGGTTGCCTATTATAGATACAAATGGAATGTCGAGCCTGCCTAAAATATTCTTCATCCAGATGAATTCATCGGTGAGCCCGAAATCTGCCTGGTCGCCCGCGTGAATCAGAAAATCCACATCATTGCGCGCATTGATAGCTCTTACTGCATCTTCGGTCTCGTCATACCAGCGTTGGGTATCGCTTATTACCGCAAATTTGAAAGATTCCCTGCCCTTCAGCATACCTTCGATTCTCATTATGTTTTTGGCATTGAGATTTTTCTCTCCCGTAACCTTTGTATCATAAGGATGAACCTCTATCATATCGCAAGAGATTGCAATCAAAGAGAATAGCAATAAAACTGTTATTGGAAGCGATTTATTTTCCATAATGGTCTCCTCACAGACATATTATTCAAATACAAAAATGTGAACAGAAAAGAGAAATAAATGTTCAAAAAGAGTATGAATCTGTTCCGAAATAGCAACTTCTTATTATCTTTGCACGGCAAAAAATAGTAAAAGCTATTACCATAATATATGATACTTAATAAACAGTTGGGAGTTTTTCTCAATTTTGTTCACAACAGGTTCAAGAAATATATGACCGCTTTTTTTCAGGAAGGCGGCTATAACATTACACCTGAACAGTTTCTCCTGCTGGATGCGCTTTGGGATATGGGTGTCATGTCGCAGCAAAAGATTGCGGACACTATGCTCAAGGACAAAAATTCCGTGGTAAAACTTGTAGACACGCTCGAAAAAAAGGGGCTTGTCAGAAGAATTGCGGATAACAGAGACAGGAGGCAGAACCTTATAGAGGTCACGCCCGAGGCAATAGCGATAAAAGAGGGAGTTACCGCTCTTGCCATAAATGCCGTGGACTTGATAACTAAAGATATTCCAAAAGATGACCTGCATATCTTCATAAATGTGCTTTCAGAAATGGCAGAAAATATGAATGAAGAGGTGAATTTGCTAAAAATAGGTGAAAAATAGATTGTTTATGGGAAAATTATACGATAGGCTCACTCAAGACTACCGCGTAAAAGAGGGGTTGAAAGCCTGTATCAACTGCGGAACATGCACGGCAATCTGTCCGGCTGCAGAATTTTACAAATACGACCCGAGAAAGATTGTAGATATAGTCCAATCCAAAAATGATGAGGAGATTGAAAAGCTGCTTAAAAGTGAAACAATCTGGTATTGCGGGGAATGCATGTCCTGCATGACTCGTTGTCCGAGAAAGAATGCCCCCGGAATGGTAATAATGGCATTGAGAAGCCTCTCAATAGATATGGGGTATTTTGTTGAATCCGAAAAGGGAAGGCAACAGTATGCATTGAATAAAATATTGTGCAGCAATATTTTGAATTACGGGTATTGTGTGTACCCCAGGACTTTCGCATCCAAGATGCACCCGGAAGCCGGTAAAATATGGGAATGGGAAGAGAAGCACTTCGAAGATATTTACGGACGGCTGGGGGCCAATCTCGACGGCGAAGGATGCGGTGCATTGAGAAAGATTCCGCGTGAGGATCTCGACGAACTGAAACGCATATTCGACATTACCGGCGCTACAAAAAGGACAGAAGTCATAAACGAGGCCTCCAAAAAGAAGGCGGCAGAGTTGGGACTCACCGAAGAGGAATATTTTACAAAGGTATTCGAAGAGACGGAAAAGGATCATCTTAACAGATAACACGGAGATTATGATATACGAAGGAAAACAGAAAATCTGGTCTGAATACCAGAAAGAGATACCTGAAGACCACTATTTTTATGTAAGGAGCTGCATCAGGCAAAGTTTCTTTCCTGCATCGGAAAAGGTCTTCCTCGATATTACAAGAAACAGACTTCACAAGGATTTTTTTGAAACAGAGCATCATACCACATGCGGAGGTATAGCATATCATTCAGATGCGATTCCTCAAGAGACATCCATGACAATAATAGCCCGTCAGTTTGCCCTTATGCATAAATACGGTTACGAAAATTACGTATGTTCATGCATAACCTCTTTCGGGCTCTATACAGAAACGCTGGAAACATGGAGAGAATTTCCGGAACTGGAAGAGAAAATAAAGGAAAATCTCTGGGAATCATGCAAATTGGAGTTTGCAAAGCCAAAATATCTTGCCCATGCAAGCGATCTTATATATAAATACAGGAACCTGATAGCTTCGCAGGCGAAATTCAAGCTCATTGAGAAAAAGAGCGGCCGCCCGTTAAGAGTCGTGGAACACATCGGATGCCACTATGCAAAGATGTTTCCGTCAAGAGGTGTCGGAGGCGCCGAATATCCCTATGTTCTTGCAGGAATGATTGAGGCATGGGGAGGCGAAGTCATAGACTACCCTGAAAGAAGGCACTGCTGCGGTTTCGGATTCAGGCAATACCTTATAAAAAGCAACAGGGGCTACTCGCTCTCCAATACCCATAAAAAATTCGAATCCATGGAGCCCTTCAAACCGGATATGATTATAACCAATTGTCCGGGATGCCCCTATTTTCTGGACAGATGGCAATATGTGATTTCAGAAATGGAGGGAAAGACATATGGAGAAAACGGACACGGCATTCCGGTATTCACTTACGAAGAGGTCGCAGGTCTGGTTATGGGTTATGACCCATGGGATTTGGGCCTTCAGGTACATCAGGTAGGCGTAGAACCCCTGTTGGATAAAATGGGTATTCCGTATGACCCTGAAAAAAAATATAAAGGAATCAACAACAAAGATTTGGGAAGGCCAGAATTACCTACATGCGCCTGCCTCTAATACTCTAAAGATTTAGCGTATGAATAAAAATGTAATGGTTATAGGTGGAGGGCCGTGCGGATTGGAAGCCTCTGCGCAACTCCACAAAATGGGATATAATGTAATCTTGATCGAGAAGGAGAAACAACTCGGAGGCCACCTGGCAAAATGGGACAGGCTATTTCCAGAAGGCATAGAGGCCAAAGAGGTGCTGCAGCCTCTTGTAGACAATATAAACGGTGTAAAATACTTCCTTGATACAGAGGTGGTTTCCATCAATCTGCTCGACAAGGAGTATAATGTGATTCTGTCGAACGGTATTACGGTACTGTCAAAAGCCGTGCTTATGACAAGCGGCTTCGACCTTTTTCCTGCAGAAAAAAAGGAGGAATACGGTTATGGGATTTACGACAGGGTTATAACCAATGCGGATTTGGAAAAATTCTTCGCCACGGGAAAAGATCCCCGCGTGGTGGAAAATCCTAAAAGGATAGGGTTTGTACACTGCGTGGGTTCCCGCGATGAAAAGGCAGGCAACAGATATTGCTCCAAGGTCTGCTGCGCGACCGCCGTCAAGCAGGCCTGCGAAATGAAGGCACTCTTCCCCGATGCCGAAATATTCTGCTTTTACATGGATTTGAGAATGTTCGGACGCGGTTATGAGGACATGTACCTCAAAGCTCAAAAGGATTACGGCATCAGGTTTATAAGAGGAAGGGTTTCCGAAGTTTCCGAGACTCTGGAAAAACAGGTTTTGGTCAAGGCAGAGGATACTTTAAGCGGCAAGCCATTGAAGGTCACTCTCGATCTGCTTGTGCTTATGGCAGGAATGCAAAATGCGAAAAGCGGTATCAGAATAGGGGAAATGATAAGCATGAAGCGTTCAGACGATGGCTTTTTTACAACAAAAGGTTCCATCCTATCGCTTCAGGAGTGCGACAAAGCCGGTATTTTCTATGCCGGAGCATGCACCGGACCGAAAACACTTCCCGACACGTTGAACGAAGCAAGGGCGGCAGCCGTCTCCATACATAACTATTTTAATAAGGAGAATTAGTATGGATTTCGGTTACTCGCTATCCCCAAGTTCGCGCATAGACCTGGACCTTTTCGACAGAAACAGGTTCAACACTCTGGCAGAAATTGAGCCGGACGTGCTCAAATGTATGGCATGCGGCTCATGCACAGCCACATGTACAGCCGGAAAATATGCAAAAAACAGTCTGCGGAGTGCAATATTGTATCTGCAGAACGGACAGGACAAACAGGCGCTGGAATATCTGAAGCCATGTATGCTTTGCGGCAAATGCTTTATGGTATGCCCGCGCGGCATCAATACCAGACACCTTATACTGTCGATATTAAAAATATATAACAACGCCAAATGAGAGAGAGAATCGCAGGAGGGTATGACAATTTTGTCATACCGTTTATGATAGGAATAATATTTCTTCTTGTTTATCTGTTTATAGGACTGATAAGGATATTGAAACATGTTCCCGGAGAGGACAGAAAGAGACTGTTTCTCTCATTTGTAAACCCCAAGATCATAATCAAGGATCTTAGGGATATAATTTGCGACTGCCTTTTGCATGTGAAGATATTCAAACGCAATATTTTGCTCGGATACATGCATGCAAGCATAGCATTCGGATGGTTTATGCTTATTGTCATCGGGCATATCGAAGTGGCGCTCTTTGTACCGCAAAGGAACGGATCGCTCTACTACCCGGTATTCTACAGATTTTTTGTAGCGGAACAGAATTATACGCTCAAAGGAGCCTTTTTCTTCTTTCTTATGGACTTTTTCCTGTTGATTGTATTGGGAGGCGTAGGGCTTGCAATGTATAAGAGAGTGCGCTCTATAGCGATGGGAATGAGACGGACCACAAAACCATGCTTTGCAGACCGTGTTGCGCTGTATTGTCTTTGGTCTATCTTTCCATTGAGATTGCTGGCGGAAGGCTTTACTGCCGGCATAAGCGGAGGAAGTTTTCTTACAAAGCCAGTAAACATGCTGTTTGCCAACTTTTTCGGCAATGACCTCAATATCTATCCTACATGGTGGGCATATTCCATTGCACTCGGGCTTTTCTTTCTGGCAATGCCGTTCAGCAGGTATATGCATATCCCTACGGAGGTACTGCTTATCGTAATGCGCAACGCAGGTCTTAAGGTCACACGGCCGCGCAAGGGATTTGCAGAAGCGGAAATATACTCATGTTCCAGCTGCGGTATCTGCCTGGACGCCTGCCCCATGAATGTCCAAAAAAAGAATATCAACTACTCCTCTGTCTATTTTATAAGGTTCCTGCGCCGTCACAATACCAGAAAGATAAATGAAATAGCGGACAAATGTCTGATGTGCGGCAAATGCGTGGTATTATGCCCCGTAGGTGTGGAATCATGCAATATTAAGATGGCACAGAGAGGGACGGTAACAGAAAAGCTGCCGTACGACTACTCATATCTTCAGGAAATTCATGCACCTGTAAAAGAGAAAAAAGAGAAGGTTCTCTACTTTGCCGGATGTATGACGCATCTGACTCCGTCCATAATAAAATCAATGCAGAAGATTTTCGAAGCGGCCGGAGAGGATTACTATTTTGCCGATAGCGATGGCGGGTTATGCTGCGGAAGGCCTTTGATGATGGCCGGCAAAAAAGAGGCTGCAAAAGAGCTGATAAAAAAGAACAGCGAGCTCTTTATGGCTTCGGGATGCGAAACCATAGTACTCTCCTGCCCTATCTGCCTCAGGGTTTTCAAGGAAGAATACAGACTTCCTGGAATAAAGTTGCTGCACCATACCCAGTATATCGACTCACTCATTAAAGAGGGACGGATAAGCGTGAACAAGGATGATACTTCATTCGTATATCACGACCCCTGCGAATTGGGCAGAGGGTGCAAGATATACGACGAGCCACGCAATGTCGTTGCGGCATTGGGCGAACTCAGACATGCATCCAAAGAGAAAAAGGAGAGCATCTGTTGCGGAGGCAGTGTAGGCAGCCTTACTCTCAATTTCGACGACAGGGCGAAAATCACAAGAGAATCCATAAAGGCTCTCACAGTGGAAAATCCCGACAAAATCATTACTGCATGTCCGTTATGCCTGAAAACCTTCTCAGACCAGAGCATGGTGCCGGTAAACGACATAGCGGAAGCGGTCGCTGAAAAAATTGCTTAATTTATTGAAAATATACTTTGTAAAAATAGTATAATGTTTTACTTTTGTACGTTCTTTTAAAAAGGGATTATATGGATTTCAAACCTACGGACTACAAATTGCTTACAGTTGCAACCAACAGAATATTCGAGGATACCGGCTGGGTTTTAAACGACCCCCAATGTGCGGTTCCTTCGCTGGTAAGGGCGATATACGATAAAAAACAGATAGAATTCAAGGATGAGAGTTATGGGTTCTACAAATATGCGGACTGGCTGCCAGTCAATACGGTTCTCAAAAACTCTTCCGCACCTGTAACGTATAAAAGCGAAAAGCTGGCAAAGCATTTGGGTCTGGAAAACCTCTATATAACCTTTTCCGGATATTGGCCCGAAAAGGGAGCTGCAATGAACACATGCTCTTTCAAGGAGACCGAAGCATACTCCGTATGTGCAAGGCTGCCTCTCGGCAACGAGAAAATTTTGGTGCTGGCTTCGGCAGGCAATACGGCAAGGGCTTTTGCGCAGGTATGCTCGGATAACAATATCCCTATCGTCATAGCCATTCCATACGAGAATATAAACGCAATGTGGTTTAAAAAACCGCTGAACGATTGCGTCAAGATTATAAGCACTCCTGCAAAGACAGACTATTACGATGCCATTCAGTTAGCTGCAAAAGTCTGCGGGTCAGACAAATTCATTGAGGAAGGAGGCGCCAAGAACATAGCGAGAAGGGACGGTATGGGAACTACGGTCCTTTCAGCGGCGGAATTCATAGGCAGCATTCCGGAATTCTATTTTCAGGCAATAGGCAGCGGCACAGGTACGATTGCCGCATGGGAAGCCAATATGAGACTGATAGAGGATGGCAGATTCGGGAAAAATCTCATGAAACTGATTCCCTCGCAGAATATACCGTTCACTCCCATGTATGATGCATGGCAGGCAGGCAGCAAGGAGTTGCTCCCGTGCGATCAGGACAAGGCAAGGATACAGGCGTTGGAGATAGTGGCAAAAGTACTCTCCAACAGAAAGCCCCCCTACTCTATTGCCGGAGGTCTTTACGATGCTCTCAAAGCCTCTAACGGAGATGTCGAGATTGCAACCAACGCAGAGCTCCAAAATGCATGCGAGCTCTTCAAAGAGCTGGAAGGCAACGACATCCATCATGCTGCAGGAGTAGCTGTAAGCAGCCTCATTAAAGCTGTAAAGAAAGGGACAGTAAAAAAAGATTCTCTTATCATGCTAAATATAACTGGAGGCGGAGAACAGCTCTTCAAAAAAGAGAACAAATGTGTTCAGGTAAAACCGGATCTCATAATTTCGGATACGGAGGAATCCGACAGGATAATAGAAAAAGTGCTCAGGCTTTTCAATAAATAAACGACAGTCAGTCAAAATAAATATGTAAAAGGGGAAGAGTGTTGCGACCGATTCAGGCGCAACACTCTTCGTTTTATTTGACGGATAGGGATATAAAAAAGACCGGCAATGGTTTACCGGTCTTTTCATATTGAAAATGAACTGTTAAAAATTAACGTTTCATCTCTTTTGCCAATCTTTCGGTAAGCATGGGAACAATCTTGTTGGCATCCCCTACTATACCTAAATCTGCAACCTGGAATATAGGCGCGAACTTATCCTTATTGATTGCAATGATAAGTTCGGACTCTTCCATACCGGCAAGATGCTGGATTGCACCTGAAATACCGCATGCCAGATACAAATCCGGCCTGACGGTCTTTCCTGTCTGCCCTACCTGTCTGTCGTGAGGCATTACACCTGCATCCACCATCGCACGTGATGATGATACCTCACCGCCGATCTGTTGAGCAAGAGCCTCGAGTTTTGCAAAATTCTCCTTGCATCCTACGCCTCTACCGCCTGATACGAGGATTTTAGCCTCTGTAATATCGATCTTGCCCTTATCGGCCTTAACGGTTTCGAGTAATTTTACGGCAAATTTTGATTTGTCGAATTTAGGCTCGAACGGTATTATCGTACCCTTTCTGCTCGCATCCTTCTCCCTTTTCTGCATAACGCCAGGACGGACAGTAGACATTTGGGGACGGTGCTGCGTACACATGATGGTTGCCATAAGATTGCCGCCGAATGCAGGACGGGTCATCATAAGCTCCTTTGTATCCTCTGAAATTTCCAGCTTTGTACAATCGGCCGTCAAACCTGTCTCCAATCTTGCAGAGAGTCTCGGTGCAAGGTCCCTGCCTATTGTCGTTGCGCCGAAAAGGACTATCGACGGACGGAATGCAATGACCAACTGATATACAGCCTGTGCATATTGCTCTGTGATATAATCTTCCAATTCGGGGCTGTCTATGACAATAACATCGTCTGCTCCATAGGCGATAAGATCATTAGCCTGGTCCTTGATGTTATGGCCGGGAAAAATAGCCACTACCTTTTCGCCTAAAACATCTGCCAAATCCCTTGCCTTGCCCAAAAGTTCAAGAGCAACGGGTTGAATCTTACCCTCTCTCTGCTCTATAAAAACATATACGTGTTTGTAATCTGCTTTATTCATATCGATAATAGTTTAGGCAATTAAATAATAAATTTCTCTTTAAGTTTGCTGACAATCAGATTTACCGCCTGCTCAGGGTCTACCTCATGCACTTCACCTGCGGCCTTGATACCTTTGGTAAATGCCTTGTTCACTCTTGTAGGAGAACCTTTGAGACCGAGCTTCTCTGCAGGAAGATCTACCTTGTCATCTCCCCATATGTCTATTTCCCTGTCGTATGCATCTACGATACCTGCCACGTTCATGTATCTGGCCTTATATCCGCTTGCCAATACAGTCATGAGGGCCGGAGAAGATACCTCCAACATCTGATAACCGTCTTCGGTCTCTTTCTTTACGATATATTTGCCGTCCTTTACATCGAAACCTGCGACATATGATACCTGAGGCAGTCCCAAATGTTCTGCAATCTGCGGGCCTACCTGTGCTGTATCTCCATCTATTGCCTGACGTCCCGTTATAATCAAATCATACTCGAGATTCTTGAGAGCGGCAGCTATGGTGTGGGAAGTAGCAAGTGTATCTGCACCTCCGAACGCCCTGCTTGTAAGCAGGATAGCCCTGTCTGCCCCCATTGCGTAAGCCTCTCTCAATATGAGTTCTGCCTGAGGAGGACCCATGGTTATAACGGTCACATGTGCTCCATATTTGTCTTTCAGTTCCAAAGCCAATTCCAAACCGCCTTTATCGTCGGGATTCATGATACTTGGAACTCCATCGCGAATAAGCGTACCGGTTACAGGATTAATCTTTATCTCGGTAGTATCCGGAACTTGTTTTATACAAACTACTATTTTCATTATTTTCAAATCTAAAATTCTTATTTAAATAACTTAGCTGCGATCACCATTCTCTGAACCTCTGAAGTTCCTTCGTAAATTTCAGTAATCTTGGCATCACGCATCATTCTCTCTACCGGATACTCACGGGTATAACCATAGCCGCCGTGGAACTGGACAGCCTTTGTAGTCACTTCCATTGCTGTTTCCGCAGCAAAAAGTTTACACATTGCAGCATCTGCCGAATATGGCAATCCTGCATCCTGCTTCCATGCAGCAGACCTTACAAGCAACCTTGCGGCCTGTACCTTAGTTTCAAGATCTGCCATCTGGAATTGTGTATTCTGGAAAGCAGAGATAGAGCGTCCGAACTGTTTTCTCTCTTTAGTATATTTTACAGTCTCATCCATTGCTCCCTGAGCTATACCGAGAGCTTGTGATGCAATTCCGATACGTCCGCCGTCCAATGTTTTCATCGCGATTTTGAAACCCTCTCCCAATTTGCCGAGCATATTGGATTTGGGAACTCTGCAGTTTTCGAATATCAGTTCGCAAGTGGCAGAACCTCTGATACCGAGCTTATGCTCCTTTTTACCTATTGAAAAGCCTGGAGTGTCGGCATCTACTATGAATGTGGTTATACCTTTGTTTTTCAAAGACTTGTCAGTCATTGTAGCGATAACATACACATTTGCCTTGCCGGCATTGGTAATGAATATCTTGCTGCCGTTAAGTATATAGTAATCTCCATCCTCTACAGCCATTGTCTGCTGTGCAGATGCATCCGTTCCTGCATTCGGCTCTGTAAGACCGAAAGCGCCGAGCCATTCTCCACTTGCCAGTTTGGGAAGATACTTCTGTTTTTGCTCCTCCGTACCGAATTCCCAGATAGGAGACATGCACAATGATGTATGGGCGGAGAGTATTACACCTGTTGTAGCGCAGACACGCGATAACTCCTCTACAGCCATTGAATACATGATATGGTCGCCGCCGGCTCCACCGTAATTTTTTGGAATATAAATACCGAACAGGCCCAATTTGGCCATTTTAGCCACGGTCTCATCGGGAAACCTTTCGGTATCATCTACCTCGGCAGCAAGAGGTTTTACCTCTTTCTCAGCAAATTCTCTGATCATCTGCTGAAATAATTGCTGTGTTTTAGTAAGTTGAAAGTTCATACCAATGCAGTATTAGTTTAATTTAATTTAATTTGTTTTAGATTGTCTGAAATAATAAGTGTGGCCTCTGTAGCCGCCTGAATCTGCTCTACGGTAAATTCAGGATTGATCTCTGTCAGGACAATGCCTTTAGGAGTTATCTCCATTACACCCATCTCTGTGATAATCATATTCACCTGTCCTGCTGCAGTCAAAGGCAGTCTGCATTTTTTCAGAATTTTAGGATTTCCTTTGGCTGTATGCTCCATAGTAAGGATAACCTTTTTTGCACCGACCAGAAGGTCCATTGCACCACCCATGCCCGGAGTTTTTTTACCGGGGATGATCCAGTTGGCCAAATCTCCCTTTTCGTCCACCTCAAGGGCACCGAGGAAAGTTGCGTTTACATGTCCGCCCCTGATTATGCCGAACGAGGTTGCAGAATCGAATGTGGCAGCACCGGGAAGAGAAGTTATATAGCCGCCGCCTGCATTTACCAGATGCGGATCCTCCTTTCCCTCTTCTGGAGCAGGTCCCATACCCAACATTCCGTTTTCAGATTGCAGTGTAACGGTAACACCTTCCGGCAGATAATTCGGTATAAGTGTAGGGATACCTATTCCGAGATTCACTACATCGCCGTCTTTGATTTCAAGAGCAGCCCTTTTGGCTATAAACTCTCTGATTTGATTCTTGTCCATAATACTATAGTGTTTATTGTTTGTTTCTTTTTACGTATTCCTGTGCGATATAAGAGGCTACGTCATCCGCGTATGTATTGGCACCGAATCCGGCGTCGAAGCCAAGCTCTTTAGCCAGTTCGTGGCTTATTCTCGGGCCGCCGCATACTACTATCATCTTGTCTCTGAGACCTTCAGCCTCCATAAGTTCAATCAGATTCGTAAGATTCTGGATATGCACGTCCTTTTGGGTGACAGTCTGCGATACCAATATGGCATCGGCCTTAAGTTCCATCGCCTTTGCAAGCAGCTCTTCATTTGGCACCTGGCTTCCGAGATTATATGCATCGAACATATCGTATCTTTCCAGGCCGTAGTGGCCGGCATAACCCTTCATATTCATTATGGCATCTATTCCTACCGTATGAGCGTCCGTTCCGGTACTTGCCCCCACCACAACGAGTTTGCGTCCTATGTTCTCTTTGATATATTCGTCGCACTCATGCATATCCATGGTCGTACTCTCGACCTTGGGCACATAAATGTTGGAATAGTCTACAGTATGGACCAGACTTCCATAGCAGTTAAAGAAAGTAAATCCGGGAGTGAGTTCTTTGCTGAATGCCACGAGAGGATTTTCAAAGCCCATCTTTTTCAGAAGAAGTTTTGCAGCCTCTACGGCCTCGGGGCCTTCCGGTACAGGCAGGGTAAAACTCAATTGAACCTTACCGTCATTCATAGTATCGCCATAAGGCTTTACTTTTGTTAAATCCAGCGTCTGATCGAAATCTTTCGCCTGCATTGAATATAAACCGCCTGACATCTTTATTTCCTCCCTTTTAATAAGTTAATAAACGGATTCATATAATTGGCACCTTTTTCCACAACTCCGTCCAATCCTTTGCCTCCAACTCTGCTTCTCTTTATATCTGCGAATATTCCCTTTTCCAGAGCATTGAAAAGCCCCTCCGATGTAAGTTGCTCCAATAATTCGATTGCCTTGTCCAGAACCTCTTTGGCTCTGTTTCTCACAATTCCGCCCTCCTTGAATTCCATCTCTTCACCTATGCTCTTCATATTTCCGAAGATATATTTGGCATTCTCGATAGAGAGGAAACGGTCCGACATAAACGGAGTATGGATAGCTTCGGTCGGCATTCCCAACAACTGTATGCCTTGTTGAGTCCAAATTCCGACTATATTGAAGAGTGCATCCTGGAGATGTCCCCTGAAAATATTGCCGGTCATGAATTTTGTAGGAGGCATATATTTTAAAGGTGCATTAGGGAATATTTCCCGTGCCATCTGCGCCTGCGCCAACTCCATCAAAAATCCATTCTCCAGCATAGGATCCATTTCAAATGCATGTCCAAGTCCCATCTGCTCCTCGGGCAGTCCGGCCAGAAGTGCAAGCTGTTCATTTATAAGATCGGATGCCAATACGGTATGGGCGGCTTCAACGGCATCTGCGGTTGTAAGATAATTGTCCTCTCCCGTATTTATGATAACGCCTGCAAAGCCGTTTATAATTCTTGAGAAGTATTGGTCAATCAGTGTCCTCTGCATATTTATATCTCTGAAGAGTATACCGTAAAGTGCATCGTTCAGCATTACGTCCAACCCTTCGAAGGCGCCCATGATTGCTATTTCAGGCATACAGAGACCTGAGCAGTAGTTGCAGACCCTTATATAACGTCCGAGCTCCTCTCCTACCTTGTCCATTGCCGAACGCATTATCTTGAAGTTCTCCTGAGTTGCATATGTTCCTCCGAATCCTTCGGTAGTGGCGCCGTAAGGCACGTAGTCCAGCAGACTCTGGCCTGTTGTACGTATGACGGCTATAATATCCGCACCCTGCCTTGCAGCAGCTTCTGCCTGCACGGCATCTTCATAAATATTGCCTGTAGCGACTATTACATAGATATATGGCTTCGGACCTTCACCTATGGTTTTAAGATAATGCTCCCGTCTCTCCCTGCGGGCACGTATCTTATTTACACTTGCATCTATTACAGGTTGCAGAACCTTCTCC
Organism: uncultured Bacteroidales bacterium; assembly: GCA_944325445.1. Classification (GTDB taxonomy): domain Bacteria; phylum Bacteroidota; class Bacteroidia; order Bacteroidales; family UBA932; genus Egerieousia. The sequence goes on from CALVAG010000008.1 coordinate 88,374, forward strand.
AACTGAGCTTTATCAGCTATGGAAGCTTTTGTTATATCCATATTGCCCTCTGCAACCTTTTCAGCAATCTGTTGGGGTGAAAGACCGGTTGCGATCATTGCATTCGCAATATGAAACAGGGCGCCTTCACCTAAAACACCTTTAGATTTCAGTTCATCAACTACCACATTCGGAAGCGGAACTCCGTTTGCGTCTACACCGTCAATACCCATAAGCCTGCACAGCGTACGTTCAACTGCAACAGTCGTGTAAGACTCTACAAAAGATTGAACTTCATCGGCAATCTCCTTTGCCAGACCTTTAGCCCGCTCAACCTTTTTAAAATCCAATCCTAATTTACTCTGCATATAAAATCAATTTAAATATTTTTTTGTCGATTCAATCCACTCCTTATTTACTCCCAGCTGTTCGGCAATAGCCACCGCCTCATGCGGCACATCTCCGCTCTCCGTCTCTATCAATCTGTAATCCATCCTGCCATCCTTCAATCCCGCCACTCTATATCTTTTTATATTATCGTTCTTGATATTATAATGTGTAGCCACTACCGTTCCACCCTTCGATTTTCCGATAACCTCCAACAGCCCTTCAACCAGAGCCGTCCCCTCGATAGGATTCGTGGCTCTCGCCGGTTCATCCAAAAGGGCAAGCAGATTGTCACCTCTCCTTATGCTCTCCACGATCTCGTTTATGGCCAGCATTTCAGCGGCGAATGAAGATATCCCCTTTTCCGCATTCTGATCGTCACCGATGCTGAACAGTATCTTGTCCACAATGTTCACGCAACAGTTTTGCGCAGCCACTCCGAAACCGAACTGGGCCGCAATCTGGTTTAAAGCCAATGTTTTCAAGACTACGCTTTTGCCCCCCATATTAGCCCCGATTATAGTAACGGGCTTCTTCTCGAAAGAGATGTCCACGGGGACATATGCCGCTCCCCGCTGCTCCACCGCCGCCTTTACCATTGGATTGAACATTCCACGATAAAAGGTTTCACCGCCTTCGGCTATTGCAGGGAAACATAAACCCAACTCTTTCATTTGCGCAACGGTGGCTATCATTATGTCCAGCAATGAGAGATTTTTAAGGGTATGTTCCAGTTTTTTTGCCTTGCCGGCCAGTTTATGCGCCAATTCCTGCCTTACCCCATTCTCCAGTTCATCGTTCCGCTGCTGCAAAAGAGCAAGGGAAGTCATCTGCTCATCGTCCAGCGCTTTTTCCCCGAATCCGGTAATCGCCTTCATCCTCTTTCTTACTTCAGCCAACTCTTCCGAATAGGAATCGTATATATAAAACGAAGGAATATTCAACGAATCGGGATCCAATATCTCGATAACATCGCTTAAATCCGGCAGATTCACAACTGCAATTCGCTCTTTTTCCATCAATTGCGACACTTCACGTGCAACAATTGCCAAATATTTTATTTCAAATAACTCTATATCGTCCAACACGGCTCCCTCGCCGGTCCGCCTTATTGTTGCCGAGATATCTTTCAGACATACCAGCTTGCCTGCGATATCACCGCAATTTTTGTTATACAGCGCATTCAATTTACTGTAACGGATATCTATGTCGCGTTTAGATTTCATTGCTTCGCTCTCCAACAGCATTTTTCTTGCAGAAGAGGAACTTAACGGCAATTTATCGTATAAAAAACGTATTCCGCAGTCTATATCCAATACAGATTTAAATGTCATATCTGTTTTTTACTATATCATAAACGGGAAACCCTATCGTTTCTCGTAATTTTTCACATAAAATATCGCTGTCCAGCACAAATCCGTTAGGTGCTACAGGATTTATGCATACAGCCAAAAGTCTGCTTTTTTGAAGAACTGCTATTCTTCCCCCGCTATGCACGAAATTTCTATAGACCATTTCATCTATAAAAATCTTTGTAAAATCTCTCACCACCAATGTCAAATCTTTAACTCCCGCCCCGCTCGCCACCTTTTTGAGGAATGTATCGGTCAATGCACCCGCTGTATAAATGTACTTGATATCAGCAGGTATTTTAAGTTCAGATGCCGTTACGGCCAAAGACGACCTAAGCCCGAGGTCTACGGCTTTCCCGTCGCAATCCACTCCCCATACTCCATTTTCTACATGCTCAAGCAACTTGAAGAGGTGTTCATGAACAGTCGGCAAATTGATAAGTTCGACTACATACTTCGTTTTCCTGACAAGTGTATTCACATTGGATGAAAGCGCCGCTCCCGTAGAGAGGATCATTGCCTGACTTATGGCGGGAGACGCAAGACTCAAACGTGATATCGCTCCATCAATGATTGTAATATCTGCTCCCAAGGCCCTTACTGAACGAATCCACCTGCTTAAGGCAGGATTGCTCGACGGACCGGAAAGCATAACTTTACCTCCTATTCTCACCTTTCCTGTTACAACTCTTCCCAAAGAACTTCTTTCGTTTGTAATATCCACTAGTTCGCTTACCAGTTTCCTTTTTTTGTAGTAAGTTTCAGATGTGGAGAAAAGTACTCCTTCCCTCAGATAAATTTCAGGTTTTTTGGTTGCCGTAACCTGATCTTTACTCTCTCCGTCTATACCTATAGAGGTTACCGCCACTTTCCTGGCCTGCAGCGGTAACCTTGACAGGATATAGTTCAAACACTCTGTTTTGCCAACATTTTTTTCAAGACCTACGATAGAGAGGCTATCATACTTTAGAATCTCTTTAATAAATGGCATTGAACAACAGTGTTTTTTTAGACTAATGCTTGTGAGCTCTCTCTTTTCTGCTTAAGTGAGCAGGCTCTATAGACATACCCTTGCCTTCCAACAAAGAAGAGACGCCTTCGATATGCTCAGAAGCGTTTGCCTTGCAATACTCACAATTGCACTCGTTCTTAGTGTAGTCCAGAGGCTCGGTATATGTGGTTATAACACCCTCGAAATTTCTGAGGACAACCTTGCCGGGAGCCTGTGAAATTACATAATTAGGCATTACAGGAGTTTTACCGCCTCCACCCGGAGCGTCCACTACGAAGGTAGGCACTGCATAACCGCTTGTATGGCCGCGAAGCCCCTCTATAATCTCTATGCCCTTCGATACAGGTGTTCTGAAATGCTCGAGCCCCATAGAGAGGTCGCACTGATAAATATAGTAAGGTCTTACCCTAATCTTTACCAGCTCATGTACGAGTTTTTTCATTGTGTTCACACAATCGTTCACTCCTCTGAGAAGTACGCTCTGGTTTCCGAGAGGAATACCGGCATCTGCCAATTTCGCACAGGCTGCCGCAGACTCCGGAGTTATCTCATGAGGATGATTGAAGTGCGTATTCAACCAAATCGGGTGATATTTCTTAAGCATATTCACCAGATTATCGGTAATTCTCTGAGGGCATACGACAGGCGTTCTGGAACCGATTCTTATGATTTCCACATGCGGGATAGCCCTCAAGCGTTGGATTATAGACTCCAATTTCTCATCGCTTACCATCAGGGCATCTCCTCCCGAAAGAAGCACGTCCCTTACTTGCGGTGTCCTTGCAATGTAATCTATAGCCTTTTGGATATTATCAGAAGATGTATCCCCATCCTTTTGTCCGGCGAACCTTCTTCTGGTACAGTGACGGCAATACATCGAACACATGTCCGTAATAAGAAGCAATACCCTGTCCGGATACCTGTGGGTCAAACCCGGTACCGGAGAATCCTCATCTTCATGAAGAGGGTCAAGCAAGTCTGCAGCAGACTGATGAGTCTCCTTGCCTGTAGGTATAGCCTGTTTACGTATAGGACAATCCGGATTGTTCGGATCTATCAGGCTCAAATAGTATGGAGTTATGGCCATTCTCAAGGTCTGGAGCGTTTTTCTCACGCCCTCCTCCTCTTCCTTTGTCAGAGGTATATACTTCTTGAGATCCTCCAAGGTCTCCACCCTGTTTTTAACTTGCCATTTCCAGTCATTCCACTGCTCGTCAGGGACATTGGGAAACAACTCTTTTCTTCTATATACCATAATCTGTTGTTTTAAATTGTTACTGTTAAGCGTAAAGCTGAGTAAATATGTCTCTCAACTCTTTGCTCTCTCTCAGCTCTTGCAGAGTAATCTCCGCATGTCCTTTTGTATAACCGTTACCGATAATCATAGTAACGTCACTGCCTACGCCCTCTGCTCCAAGAGCTGCTTTTGTAAAGCTTGTAGCCATGGAGAAGAAGTAAACCAAACCGGTATTTTTGGTACAGAGAATAGATGTCATCTCCGTATTTTCGATATTTACGTTATTGATTGTAATATCGCACATTTCACCGTTTGTAAGTTCTTCTATCTTCTGAAGAACAGCTACCGTATCCGTTGCATCTGCAGAAAATACTATATCGCAAAAACCTAATTTCTTAAGTCTTTCAGTACTTTTCTCGCTATGGCATAAACCTATTACCTTTCCGGTTACGCCAGCCCTTTTCTTGGCCTCATAGCAGCAAAGCATACCTGATTTACCGCCTGCACCGATAATAAGAACCGTATCGCCAGGTTTGACCAATTTTGCGGTTTGCGCAGGAGCGCCTGCAACGTCAAGTGCAGAAAGAGCAAGTTTTTCAGGAAGATCTGAAGGAATTTTTGCATATATGCCGCTCTCGAAGAGGATAGCCTTGCCTTTGATATCAACCTGATCCACATCGGGACGAACTTCAAGAATCTCATCGATTCTAAGAGGGGTGAGTGAAAGTGAAACAAGAGTAGCGATCTTGTCGCCGACTTTCAGGTCTCTCTTGCCTACGAGGGCATCGCCGATTTTTTCTACAGTACCGAGCAACATTCCGCCTGAACCTGTCCACGGGTTTCTGTGCTTTCCCTGAGTCTCGACTATCCATTTCATTGTCTCCTTAATTTTTTCCACATCGCCGTTAGCCCTGCGTGAGATCTCGGTAAATGAAGCCGAATCGATGTTCAATGTCTGTACATTAATGAGAATTTCGTTGTCGTAGATCTCATCCATGTTGTTATCCAGCTTATTGGCCGGTTGAGGAAGCACTCCTTTAGGATCGAGCACTCTATGAATGCCGTATTTGTTACCTTTTTTCATAATATCTTTGATTTTTTAAAATTTTGACAATTAAACTATTAATATTTATCATATTTATTTTGCCTTGAGGCCCAGAATTTCCCTTGCCTCGGCAGATGTTGCGACCTCGCGTCCCAGTTCCTTTGCCAGACGTACGACCTTTGCAACCAGTTCTCCGTTGGATTTTGCAAGCACTCCCCTTTCAAGATAGAGATTGTCTTCAAAACCGACTCTTACATGTCCTCCCATTACAATTGCGGGAGCAGCAAGCTGGAAGGCATATCTTCCTATACCTGTAGCTGTCCATGTAGAACCTGCCGGAATATTATTTACAAGCCATGCCAGGTTCTGTACGGTTGCAGGTGTGCATCCGGGAACGCCCAACACGAAATTGAATTGCATGGGAGCGCCTGGCACCAGGCCTTTTTTAGCCATTGTCAGAATGGTATCGAGATGTCCCATTTCGAAACACTCATACTCCGGTTTTATATTGTTTTCCAGCATTCTTTTTCCGAACGCCCTCATTGTAGGCATGGTATTCTCGAATACATCGTCTCCGAAATTGCATGTTCCGCAATCGAGGGTCGCCATCTCGGGATATAGTTCGGTAGGCTGCAAACGCTCTTCGGCCGTCATGCCTACGGCGCCACCCGTCGAAGGGATGATAATAACATCGGGACATGCCTTATATATGGCATCCATGCACTCTTTAAAACGTGCCTTGCTCTGCGTGGGAGTACCGTCATCCTCTCTTACATGAAGATGGACAATGGCAGCTCCGGCATCGACAGCAGACTTCGCCTCCCTTACAATCTCCTCTACGGTATAAGGAACGGCAGGATTCTGCTCTTTTGTCACCTCGGCGCCGCATATAGCAGCTGTTATAATCAATTTTGTCATAGCACTACTTTTTATTTCTTTGACATTTTGCAGGGACTACGCATGTTCCGCTTGCACGGCACACCACAATCGGCTCAGCCAAAACATCCGCCGCCGAATCCGAAATGTCCGGACGTGGCGCTATCACCTTTTTGGCTTCGAATACCATTTTTCTTGAAGTATTGCCGACAGACACTATCTCACCTGTAGCCTCGATATAATCTCCGGCGTAAACCGGAGCCATGAATTCGACGTTATCATAAGCCTTGAAGAGCCCCTCGTCGCCATCGTTTATTATAAGCAACTCGGTAGCTACGTCTCCGAAAAGATTGAGCATTCTTGCACCGTCTACAAGATTTCCGCCGTAATGAGCGTCATGACAGCTCATTCTTACTCTGATTAATGCCTTCTTTGTCATAATCTGTTTTGTTATTTGTTATTTTGAATAGATATAATCCACAAACATGGCAGGAGTATGAACTGCCTCAGGAGCGATTTCGCCGACCTTGACCACCTTCTCGGCCTCGGCTATAACCAAATCTGCAGCTGTTGCCATCAGCGGGTTGAAATTCTGGGTAGTTCCGACATATACCAGATTACCGCTTTCATCTGCAACGGTAGCTCCGATAAGGGCGACATCGGCCTTCAATGGTTTCTCAAGAAGATAGGTTTTGCCATCTACTACCACAGTCTCTTTCCCCTCTGCGACAACGGTTCCCATGCCGGTTGTTGTAAGGACACCGCCCAAGCCGGCGCCGGCAGCCCTAATTCTCTCTGCAAGGGTTCCCTGTGGCGAAAACTCGATTTTAAGTTCGCCGCTATTCATCTGCTCGCTTGTATGAGGGTTCGTTCCGATATGAGAAACTATCAACTTTTTAACCTGTTTGTTGGTTATCAGTTTTCCATGAGCAACATCCGCATAGGCAGTGTCGTTGCAAATCAGTGTAAGATCTTTAACACCTGATTCTGCCAATGCGTCAAGAATCGCGATCGGGCTACCGGCTCCCAGGAAACCGCCGACCATTACTACCATACCGTCCTTAACTTTAGAAACGGCATCTTGCAAAGAAATTCTCTTGTCCATTATAAAAAAAATTAAATTGTACTCCTATAATTGCGATTTGCGACAGTTTTTCATCTATCTATTCGCAAAATTAAAGAATTAAAAATTCATTTCAAATAACATTCTTGTTATATTTTTCGAATAAAAATTCGAATAAAAAACTTGGCTATAAAATTAAGAAATTAAACTATTATTAATACATTTGTATGACTTTTTCAGAAAAAAAGATTGCGAATGTTATTGAATATATCCGGAACTGAAGCAGGCGTACAGCAGGACACCACCGCCAACGTTGTAGAAAACATAGGAGAAACCATCGGAGAACTTGCAGATATGCCGGTAAGGGATATCCTCGGCTTTCTTGCCGAAAATGCCATGAGCATCGGACTGAAGGTTCTGGCGGCAATAATAATATACGCCGTAGGGGCCTGGCTCATCCAGAGAATAAAACGGCTGTTGAAAAAGATATTGGTCAAAAGGAATGTAGAGGCATCTCTAAGCTCGTTTACATTGAGTTTTGTGAGTATTACGCTTACAATTTTGCTCCTGCTTATTACGGTACAGACATTGGGAGTGGATACAAGTTCCATAGTAGCCCTTATAGCCGGTTCCGGTCTGGCCATAGGTATGGCATTGAGCGGCACCCTGCAGAATTTTGCAGGCGGTATCATGATTCTCTTCTTCAAACCTTTCAAGGTAGGAGATTACATAGAGACTCAAGGTTACAGCGGAACGGTGCACTCTATACAGATAACAACTACAGTCATAAAGACCACAGACAATAAAACGGTAGTTCTGCCTAACGGAGGGTTGTCTGGAAGTATCATAAACAATTATTCGACATCCGAGAAAAGAAGATGCGACTGGGATATCAGCATCGAATACGGCTCAGATATAGATTTGGCGAAATCGGCTCTCATGGAGATAGTAAACAGGAACGAAAAGGTGCTTCAAGAACCGGAAAAACCGTTTGTAGCCCTGAAATCTTTAGCGGACAGCGCAATTATCGTAACTTGCAGGGTATGGGTAAAACGGGAGGATTATTGGGATGTCTTCTACACCGTAAATGAAGAGATCTACAAGGAATTGCCGAAAAGGGGAATCGGATTCCCCTATCCTCAGCTGGATGTGCATATAAACAACAATTAAATTATGGAATACAGCAAACTATTAGTCGAAAAGGAGAATGGGATTGCAATCGTAAAAATCAACAATCCCCAATCGCTCAATGCATTAAACAGCACCATACTTGGCGAATTGGATACTCTCTTTACAGAATTGGAAAATGACAGTTCCATATCTGTAATAATACTTACAGGCGAAGGAAAGGCGTTCGTCGCCGGAGCGGACATTACTGAAATGAGCAGTATGGATGCGGCGGAAGGAAAAGCTTTCGGGGAGAAGGGGGCAAAAGTATTCAGGAAAATAGAGCTTCTAAGCAAACCGGTCATTGCGGCTGTAAACGGTTACGCGCTCGGAGGAGGATGCGAACTGGCAATGTGCTGCGATATCAGGATAGCATCGGCGAAAGCCAAATTCGGACAGCCTGAGGTCGGGCTCGGAATCACACCCGGTTTTTCAGGAACGCAACGTCTGCCGAGACTTGTGGGCATGGGCAAGGCCAAGGAACTCATATTCACGGCAGAGGCGATAAATGCAGATGAAGCTTGCAGGATAGGACTTGTAAACAGTGTAGCAGAACCTGAGGAGTTGATGAATACAGCTGTAGCCATGGCTGAAAAAATTGCCGGAAAGGCACCTGCAGCGGTAAAATACAGCAAAGAGTCCATAAACCGCGGCATGCAGTGCAGCATGGATGAGGCAATCAATATTGAGGCAAACCTTTTCGGTCTCTGCTTTGCCACAGAGGACCAGAAAGAGGGTATGAAAGCCTTTATGGAGAAACGTAAGGCAAAATTCAACAATAAATAACAGAAATCATTAATCAAACAAAGGAGGAAACAATTATGAAAGTAGCAGTTGTAGGTACCGGAACAATGGGTAACGGCATTGCGCAGACATTTGCACAGGCCGGCCACGATGTTATTCTCAAAGGACGTTCTGAAGCATCTTTGGGAAAAGCTCATAAAGCAATTGACAAGAGCCTCTCCAAAATGGTAGAAAAGGGCAAAATGGAAGCAGCCCGGAAAGAGGCAGCCATCGCAAAGATAAAAGACACGATGGCGTATGAGGATTGCGCAGATGCAGACCTTGTAATAGAAGTCGTTGCAGAGGATATGGCAATAAAGAAAGAGATATTCCAGACTTTGGACAAAATATGCAAGCCCGAAGCCATTCTGGCAACAAACACCTCATCGCTTTCCATTACCGAAATCGCATCCTTTACAACACGCCCTCAGAATGTCATAGGAATGCACTTTTTCAATCCGGTTCCGATGATGAAACTGGTGGAGGTCATAAAAGGCCAATTGACATCAAAAGAGGTTCATGACAAGATAGTTGCACTTGCAGCAGAAATAGGAAAGACTCCGGTTAGCGTAAACGAAGCTCCGGGATTCGTTGTAAACCGCATACTTATTCCTCTTGTAAATGAGGGAATAGGCATATATGCAGACGGTGTTGCATCAAAGGAGGAGATAGACGAGGCCATGAAGCTTGGAGCAAACCACCCTATGGGCCCTCTCGCTCTTGCAGACCTTATCGGACTCGATGTATGCCTTGCTATCATGGAGGTGCTTTACAATGAGTTCGGCGACAGCAAATACAGACCTCATCCTCTATTGAGGAAAATGGTAAGAGCCAATTTGCTCGGCCGCAAAACAGGAATAGGATTCTACGATTACCGCAAATAAAAATTGCATATAGGGCAATCATCAGACAAACAGCAGGTTGGCATAAGGCCGGCCTGCTGTTTATCATTTAAAAATAACTAACCGATTTTTTCTTTCTGTATTATCGGGTTGGCATATATCCCGAGGAAAATATTTTTGAGTTCTTCCGTATTCCACTCCGTATCATGAAGTTTATACGAAAGATAACTTTCGAATTCCGCCCGCTCCTTAGGAGTATAATGCCCGGCGTATTTATCTGTATCATACAATATATCGTAAGCTATGTAGTTATTGCCCCACAGCTTATATGCAGATATTATACGTCTATCCATATCATAGGCCAATTGTTTGAATCTCTCGTTTTTATCCAGCTTGGCAGCCTCTTCCAGCTCTTGCATGGAGATAGGCGATGTAAACTCGATATGGATATTTCCCTTGAATTGCATTATTCCCGTAAGGATACTGTTTAGATCTTCGTTTTCGGACTTCACGTATTTCCGCCTTTTAGAAATATACAACTCTATGGCTTTCAACACATCGCACGGTTCATATTCGTATGAGATAGAGGCCGGGAGAATAGCGAGTTCGGAAAAATCCTTTATAAAATTACCGGAACCGCTCATTTCCAACATCTTGAGCAACCCTTGCTCTGTACAGTCCATTCCATCCTTGGTTCTGCCGTTTCTCTGGGCGATCCAAAGCGAACTTTTCTGAGATGCCACATTGTATCTTATATATTTCGACAATCTTTGCGATGAGGTATAAACCTCTCTGGGCGATGTACTCCGTACAACCTTTATCATCTTGTTCGTACGGGCGATGTCCTCAATAAAATCCGAAGTTATAAGATTATCGCCTACAGCGATTTCAGTAGTCTGTATATTATGATTATGCAATATTATGTTGATTATCGCAGAATCGAGGACGATATCCCTGTGGTTCGTTATTATCAGATATTTTTTCCCGGTATCGAAATTCGAAAGACCTCCGTATGTAAGATTTTTTGCAGTATCCGACAATATCTTATTTACTACGAAAGCCATTACATTATACTGGAAATCGTCTGTAGTCTTACACGACAACAATATCTTCTTCAATTGACTGTGATTTCCTCCCGGAAAAAGGTACTTGGCGATTTCATCCAGGAGAGGATTTGCCGCTATTCTCTCCATTGCAGCCGGCACTTCGGCATCTATATAGGGTCTTATGCTGTCAAACTCTTTTATATCCATAATTTTTCCGAGTAAGGATTTTGCAAAGATACACAAATAATCCAAAATCACACAGAAACGTGCCTCACGCATAACAATTGCGCAACCAGTAGCCCGATATACGGTGCAGCCAGAAAGAGCAAAAAGCCCAATGAACCTATCGTAACGGTTACATATAGCAGATAGAAGAAAGAAAAACCGGACAGCGCTATGATGAATCCAGATATTATATGGAAAATCCCTCCCAATGTTTTGGAAAAAAGAGAGACAAAAAACGAAACGCCTGCCATTGCGAGAGGAACCAGAAAAATGAAATTATCAAGAAACAAAACTGCAGAAACAAAGGAAAGCATTCCGGTAAAAACCAGTTGGGATGCCATGAATTCCCGGCAAAAATGCCGGTTGCGCAGATATCTCCTCCATGCCGCAACAAATACAGTTCCGCCCGCAAATATGAGCGACAGCACAAAAAGCAGATTGTCGTATTTAAAATATTTTACCTCGAGGGGATTGAAAGGAACTCCAATGGATAAAGCCGCAAGATATGCTGCAAAGGTACCTATAAGCAACACCGCCAATGAGAGCAAGAAGAATCTGCAGAACATTCCGAGCACTCCTTTGGCAGTAATTTTCATCATATACCCCGACAGATAGAGGAGAAAAAGCGTAAAGAGAAGCGTTACAATATTCAATACGATATAAGCTGCCTTTGAAAAGGAGAAGAGCCCGAGCAAGGGCATCGTAAAGAAAATCTTATCGCATGAGGATTCGAATGCCGCCTTATCTCCGTACGCCCTGCCGAGCAGGTAAGATTTTACAAGAGGGTTTATCTGAGCCCCGTAATGCTGGATAGATTCGAGCGATATATTCGAATAATTATCTCTGTCGGTATGGTAAAATTTCAGATTATCCACTACTGCGAAATTGTATCCCGGATAATCATTTTTTACAACGGAAAAGTCCGTATTGTTAGGTAATATTCCATACACGAGCGAAGTCAGGGAGTAACCGTACGGCAATCCGGAATTTTTATAAAAATCCACAAGCCTGCCGTTTCCCTCAGACGTTTCAAACAGAAGCGCCGGGCCGCGGACACCTCTGGCTTCGATATTTATGACCAGATTTACATTTTCCATTACATACGGGTCTTTTTCCATCATATTTCTCATACCGTCCATCTCATGCTCCTCCGCATCTGTAAAGAGAACCTTTATACCCTGGTTCCATAAGTTATGGTAATTATTGGCCACCCGTACGAGTTCCATCGTCACCCCTACCCCATATCCGTCATCTGCAGCGCCATACGAAAATACGGTATCAGAGAGGACCTCTTGCCGGAACCTTGAATCGTAATGGGCTGTCAGAATCACATATTGTGTTGAATCGGTTACTGCAGGAGGATCAAAAACCGCATAAATATTCGCTATATCCATATAGCCGCCCAATTTAGAGGCTATAGAATCATATTCAAAAACTTTCACATTGCCGTTCAACTGTCGCAACCTGTATGAAAGATATTCCCTTACAACTTTTTTTTCATTCGGATGTTCTATAGAGTGAGGTTTTTTACTTATAATCTTTATATCTTCCGCCACGTTAAGTGCAGAAAAGTTATATGGATTTTCGCTGTCCTTGATTTTTATAAGGTGAATATGCAAAAAGGTAATCAACCCCGCCATTACAATTGCAGAGATATAGAGAATAGGGTATAATGGCCTGTGCCTCTTCATAGAGAATAAAACGCGCTGTTTACAAAGTTAATAATTGTTCCGGATAAAATACAAACCGAACTATGTACAAGACCTCCTCGCCATACATCGAGAGACTGCTCAAATGCGGTGTAAAATGGTTGCCATACAGTAATGAAACCATAAAATACGCAGTGAGAGAGGAGCGTATAATATTTCTCCACATAGGCAGCATAAATAATATAATAGAGAGGGAGAAGGCTGCGGAACTCTTCTCCAATACACTTGTATCCTCATTATTGAACGATTATTTTGCACCTGTGGCAATAGATATTGAAGAGTTTCCTGAAATAGGACAGATCGGATTCGATTTGTTGAGCATAACCGAGAATATCATCGCATTGCCGATAAATATTTTCATACTTCCTAGGGCAGAACCATTCTCCTGTTTTTCAAATACAAATGCAGAGAACTTCATTGAATTGGCATATAACGCCGTAAAATCGTTCAACAATAAAAGAGCCCTGCTGGAACGTGCGGGAGAATATATGGTAAGGCAATTGGAAAGGACAGGAACGGTTCTTGAAAAAGAGCAGCCGTTCGAGATAAGGGACAAAATATTGCATGTCTATGTCAGGAATTGGATAAAAAAGGCGAAAGAGATAGAGAAAATCCAAAAGGGGAAAGTCTGCAATTTGAATGTCAGATACTATATTTTCCTGCTTAAATATGCATACACATATAATGAGACCAGGCTTTTGAATGAAATCAGAAAAAGAATAGACAATCTGTACGGCTCCGCCATGTTCGATCCTCTCGAAGGCGGGTTCTTCTCTCAATATACAAATAACGATTTCGATTCTCCACTATTTGAAAAGCAATTTTCCGATAATATAATGGCGGCAATACTATACGCCATGGCATATGAATATTTTGGAGATCAGAAATACAGGGAAATTTCCGAAAAGACCATATCGCATCTGGAAAGCTCCTTCAGAACTGCCGAAGGGGTGTACCGCACCGCAATAAGCCTCAAAATACACCCCGAAAGTTCCACTTATTACAAAATCAGCCTGAACGATTTAAATAGAATATTTGCAGCCGGCAGCGATAATATTGCGGTGATTCTCGGCATGGACCTTTCGAAACCTGCCGGGGCACTGCAAAATATCAAAAACAGCGAAAGAATCAAGAAACTTTCGACGGAAGAAAAAGAGAAATTGATTGCATTAAGAAAAGAGCGGGAAACCGAATTGTTGCTGGACAACCGCGTCATAATGTCGGGCAATTGCAGTTATGCCTGCCTTTTGCCGCTCATTGCAAAAAAATGCGGATATGACGGCAACGAGTACATTAAAAGAGCGGAGAATATAATAAGGTATATTATTGAGAATTTAAGGGACGGGGATTTTAAATTCCACAGATATCTCTTGTCTTCATGCTCTTACGGAAGTTCTACGCTATTAGATTGCGCACTTCTTTTGATGGCTCTCTTAATTCTTTTCATCGTAACGGGAGAAAAAAAATATGACAAGCTGATGATGCACTACACTTCATATATCCTGGAAAACTATTATAAGCCGGATAATGGAATGTTTCTCAAAAGCGTAGATAAAAACCACATTATCTCTTCCAATCGAGAGCCCATAATAGACTACATACGATATTCCGCCAACTCCATAATGGCCGGAAATCTTCTTTTCCTATATAAAATAAAAGGCGACAGATCGTACATGGAACTTTTCAAGCAACAGCTCTATAACGTATCGCCGCAATTGCTGGGCGCCGGCCCCTATCTGGCAGGTTGGGCATTACAGGTATTGAATTACCTGATATATAAAAAGAGTACATTTTCCGGTTCAACGGAACAGCACTGAACTGTCGCCGTAACTGAGGAATCTGAAATCATGAGTCAGTGCATACTCATAGATTGTTTTCCAGTTTTCCCCTCCAGTAAATGCGGAAATCAGCAACAGGAGCGTACTTTGCGGCTGATGGAAGTTGGTTACCAATATATCTACAATCTTAAAGGCGTATGTCGGTACGATTATTATAGAGGTTCTGGCTTTAAATAAGTCCATCCCGTTTTTCACCATATGCTCCATTAAAGCCCCTACGGCTTCCTTTGCACTGCAATTGCGCAGCTTGTCGTATGGTTCCCATTGAGATACGAAGGCAGGATCTCCATGTTCCAAACAGTGCGCTCCTATATAATAAAGAGATTCCAGAGAACGTGCAGACGTAGTACCGACAGCAATAACCTTCCTGTTTTCCAAAGAATCATACAGTTGTTTCAGAAAATCGAGACTCACGGAAAAAGGTTCCGTATGCATTTTATGCCCCGAAATGAACTCGCTTTTTACAGGTAAAAACGTACCGGCCCCAACATGCAGGCAGAGATTCATCCGTTTGATTCCCTTTGCATCTATCTGTTCCAAGACACGTTCCGTAAAGTGCAATCCGGCAGTCGGTGCCGCGACCGACCCCTTTATCTTTGCGTAAAGCGTCTGGTAACGCTCTGTATCTATACTTTCGGTATCTCTATTCAGATATGGAGGTATCGGAATCCTGCCGCACAGCTCGAGCACTTGCGAGAATGTAGCGTCGGTATCCCATATAAAACGCACGACAGAAGCTTGCGACTGATTTTTCTGCACCAATTCAGCCCTGAGATTCAAACTTTTAACATGCGCATCGTCGTTGCATATAAAATAGACCTGTCCCTCTTTCCACCTTTTGGCATTTCCAATGACTGCACTCCATTCGCAAGTACCTTGTGCTGCAAAGGAGAGATTGTAATCGGTAGGGGAATATGGTTCGAGGCAGAAAATTTCTATAACGGCCCCGCTGCGCTTACGGAAAAAGAGACGCGCAGGTACGACCTTGGTATTATTGAAAACCATTAGGGAATCCGGCGGCAGTACATTCGCGAGATTTAAAAATTTATCTTCCGCTATCTTCCCGTCCTTAAAAATTAAAAGCCTGGACATATCGCGCCGCTCTAACGGATACTTGGCGATTTTTTCTTCAGGCAGGTTATAATTGTAATCTCCGATTTTGATTTTAGGCTCCACAATCGATTATTTTCTGCAAATGTAGGTAAATGTATCCAGAAGATGAAATCGTTTAAATTCGGGATTTTGTTTACATTTGTAATTCACATTTATATACTCCTGTAGTGCAAACCTGTAACCATCCGCTCCCTGTAATTCCGCAGATGCGACCTCATCGTGACATTTGTAGTGAAGCTGGCATAACCTGTTGTTATAAGAGATTCTCTTCATATTATAAATAATTCATTTTATATCTATTAACTCTTAATATCTCAAAGCGGTCTTCACATATGTTTTACACTTTTATGGCAAATAGTGTAAAACTGTAGTTTATTAATATATTGCAGTAAAATTACAAGACATATATTCAGATAATTACACGAATTATTTATATCATTTGAGAAGATATCGGGGATATATCGCATATCTTCCCCCCTGCTCTTTCTGTCGCAGATTCGGGAAAAATCGACGACCGGATAGATATTTCCATGGTTTATAAATGTAATTACATATGTAAACAGTATTTTCATTACTTTTGTAAATATTAGTTTTTACAAAAATGAATAAGCGTTTACAGCAATTTTTAGAGTTGGAAAACCTCACTCCGGCCCGTCTTGCAGATATCTTGGGAGTGCAACGTTCGGGAATGTCCCACATTTTGTCCGGAAGAAATAAACCCGGATACGATTTCATTCTTAAACTGCTTACCAAATTTCCGGAGTTGAGTGCAGACTGGTTCATTACCGGAAAGGGGAAGCCATACAAAAAGGCCGACTCCTACCCTGCCGCCCCTGCAGAGATTGAAGCTTCAGACCTTTTTAACACAGCAAAAATGTCAGATGAAGAAAATGAGAATGAAAACGGATATCCGGCAAATGACGAAAATTTAGATCATATCATTGACAACAAGGATATTACATCGCAAATACGGCTGTCACAACGCGACGAGAATGAAAAAATCGGAAATACAATACCCTCTATGGGGAAAATTCGCAAGATAAAACGGATAACAATCTTCTACGACGATGGAAGTTTCGAAGAGTTCTACAAATAAAACTATGGATAATATCGAAGCAAATAGTTAATTTTGTACTGCCAAAAGGAAAATTGCCATGTACAAATTGATAAGACCTCTCCTGTTCTGCTTTTCACCGGAAAATATCCATACCATAATAATGGGTATGCTCAAAGCGATACATTATATTCCGTTTGCAGACCGCGTAGTCAGGTTGATTTTCAATTACAAAAACCCTAAACTTGAACGTGAGGTATTCGGTATAAAATTCAAGAACCCTGTGGGGCTCGCCGCCGGATTCGATAAAAACGGAGACTCATACAATCTGATATCCAATTTCGGGTTCGGTTTCGTTGAAATAGGTTCCATTACTCCAAAAGCGCAAAAGGGCAATCCCAAGCCGCGATGCTTCAGATTGCCTCAGGACAGAGCCATAATAAACAGAATGGGAATAAACAATAACGGCGTAAAATATGCTGTCGAGCAGCTTAAAAAGACCAAACCGAATTGCATTATCGGAGGCAATCTGAGCAAAAACGCCGCAACCACCAACGAAAATGCGGCAAAGGATTATGAAAAATCATTCGCAATCCTTTATGATTTCGTAGATTACTTTACAATAAATGTCTCATGTCCGAATGTAAAGGACCTCGACAAATTGCAGGATATTGACAATCTTTCGGAAATAATCGACAGGCTTTTAACATTAAGACGTTATTTCGACGATTACAGGCCTATATTATTGAAACTTTCACCGGATATTCCTTATAAACAACTAGATGCCATTATCGACCTGATAATGGCGTCGGGGCTCGACGGGGTCATAGCAACGAATACCACCAGAAACCGTGATAAGCTGAAATCATCGAAACAGCTTATAGATGAGATTGGAGAAGGCGGTTTAAGCGGTGCCCCTCTTTTTGAAAAGAGTCTCGAAATTGTAAAATATATACATAATAATACGAACGGCCAATTGCCTATTATAGCTGTTGGCGGCATAATGACTCCGGAAGATGCACTTAAAATGCTCAATGCCGGAGCATCTCTTGTACAAGTATATTCAGGATTCATATATGAGGGTCCCGGATTCGCGAAAAAAATAAATAAGTTTCTGACAAAAAAACTCTAAAATATGGTAACAGCTTCTATTTGCACTATCGGTGACGAAATTCTGATAGGGCAAATCGTGGATACGAATTCTTCAATGATAGCCAAGGCTCTGAATGCCATTGGAGTCAAGGTTGTAAGGATGATTTCCGGAGCGGATAGCGAAGAAGATATCTTTGCAACCGTAGAACATTGCGCCCGGCTTTCCGATATTGTAATAATTACAGGTGGACTGGGACCTACAAAAGATGATATAACAAAGACAGCCCTTGCGAAATTCACCAACGCCGGTGGATTTATACAAAGCAAAGAACAATACGAAATCATAGAGAAAGTGCTCACTGCAAGAGGCATCGAATTGAGCGATATAAACAGGGCCCAGGCTATGGTCCCGGACAGTTGCAAGGTCATACTGAATGAGTGCGGTACAGCGCCATGCATGGAGTTTGTCATGCAGAAAGAAAACGGAAATCAATATCTGATCTTTTCGATGCCCGGCGTACCGTTTGAAACCGAAAACGCCCTTCCTAAGGTAATCGAAGAGATCATTTCCCATTTCAAAATGGAAAATATCTTTCATAAGACGGTCTGTACCTTTGGCATACCTGAATCTACGCTCAGCAAGATGATTGAAAAATGGGAAGAAAACCTGCCAGAAAATATTCATTTGGCATACCTTCCGAATACGATTTTGGGAGTAAGGCTGAGACTTTCCATATACGGGATAGACAAGGAAAACGGAGAAAAGGAGATCGACAGTGAAATTGCGAAACTCAAGACTATAATCGGCGATGCCATATACGGCTATGGAGAATCGTCTCTCCAACAGGCCATAGGAAGACTTCTTAAGGAGATGAAAATGAGCGTATGCACGGCTGAATCATGTACCGGAGGCAAAATCGCCTCGCTCATAACATCTGTTCCCGGTTCTTCCGAATACTTCAAGGGCTCTGTCGTAGCATACGATAATTCCATAAAAATTAATGTATTGAAGGTTCGGGAAGAGACTATTGCCAAATACGGAGCAGTTAGCAGAGAGTGTGTGGAAGAGATGGCTGAAGGGGTAAGAAAAGTTATGGATTGCGATTTTGCCGTGGCCACATCCGGTGTGGCTGGCCCCGGAGGCGGCACCGATATAAATCCTGTAGGGACAGTCTGGATAGCGGTCAGTGCAAAAGGGGAAGTCAGTTCAAAAAAGCTCCGTTTCAATGCTCCAAGAGCAATAAATGTAGAAAGATTCTCTTCCAACGCACTGAATATGCTGCGTGAAGCCATTATAAATCTTTAAAATCTTTAAGTAACATTATTATTACAATAATTGATATATAAATATTTGTCATAATATGAAAAAACTTTTTTTAACCGGTGAGCTGTCGCTTGCATGCCTGCTCACATTAACTTTTATGTTTATGCAATCGTGTAATGGGCAAAAAACTGCGACTGATTTTGCAGTGGAGAAAATAGATTCACTTTTCAATAACCGCTATGCAGCCATAGAAAACAATGAAAACAGACCAGGGGGAGCAGTATATATATTGAAGGGAGATACCGTCATTTTCGATAAGGGATACGGCATTGCAGACCTTGCAACCGGTTCTCCTATAGACGGCAATACGTTTTTCAACATAGCATCCGTCTCCAAGCAATTTACCGCAATGGCAATACTCCAATTGCAGGAAGAGGGTAAATTAAGCGTAGAAGATGCGCTGAGCAAGTATTTTCCGGATTTTAAGGCAGATTTCTTCAAGAGGATAAAGATTAAACATCTTCTCTCCCACTCTTCCGGCCTTCCGGATTTAAGACCGAGAGACAACCGCGATTTCGTGCTTCATGCAACCGATATGGAGTGTATAGAGTTCTTTAAAGAGCTCGACCACCTGAATTTCGAACCGGGGTCCAACTATGAATACCAGAATCCGACATTCCAACTTTGTTATGCCATAATAGAGAAGGTATCCGGCGAGCCATTCGAAGAGTATATGAAAAAACATATCTTTACGCCTGCCGGCATGGATGAGACGCTCTATTTTGAAGCGGAAAGGAATATCCCGAGAATGTCACACGGCTATATTACCGAAGACAATGGGGTTACATGGAAAGAGTACGATTATGGCGAGGAGTCATTTTTTGCCACAAAGGCAGACGGAGGCATTTATACCTCCACACATGAATTTGCAAAATGGGAACAGGCTCTGCGCAACGACATCCTGATTTCGGATTCGCTTAAACAGATTGCCCATTCCCCTATAACAACCGTTACCGGAAGTACATACAGCAGCTATCAAAACAGGCCATACACATCATACGGCTATGGCTGGTTTATAGAGCAGAAACCGGGAATGCCCAAGAAAGTCTACCACACAGGAGATAACGGAGGGTTCCAGATATATGCCGGCCGCTTTCCGGAGAAGGGGATTCTTGTTCTGGTTTTTGAAAACAGAAACGATCAGAGCAGATGGCAAATGGTTGAAAAGATAGATTCCATACTCAAAGATGCCGGAATGCTGGACTGATAGAGATATGGAGAATTATATAAAGGCGAATTCATTTAAGGCATGGATGCTTGCCGTACGCCCCAAGACATTGAGCGCAGCGGCGGCTCCTGTCCTGATAGCCGTAGCATTGGCATTTTGCGACGGTAAGTTTCAATTGGTCCCGGCACTGTTAGCCCTTCTTTTTGCATGGGGGATGCAGATTTCAGCGAATTTCATAAACGACCTTCTGGATTATATAAAGGGGACAGACAGTAAGGATGAGAGAATTGGCCCCAAAAGGGTATGTGTAGAGGGATGGATAGATGTAAGGCACATGAAAGCCGGTATTGCGACGGCAGTTACAATCTCCTCGTTGATCGGTCTCTCTTTGCTTTTCTATGCAGGATACGAACTTATTTTCATAGGATTGGCCTGCATTCTCTTTGCATATCTCTATTCAGGCGGCCCATATCCCCTCTCATACATGGGATTGGGCGATATTCTTGTTCTGCTCTTTTTCGGAATAGTACCTGTAATGGCGACATACTATATATTGGCCGGAAATGTAACGGCCGAGGCGGCGACAACAGCTGTATCATGCGGCCTTATTGTAGATACTATTTTGATTATGAATAACTACAGAGATTATTCCGGCGACATGGAGAGCAACAAGAAGACACTCGTCGTACTTTTGGGCGGCAGGCCTGCAGGAAGGAGTCTCTTTCTATGGGCAGGCCTTGCCGGAGCATTGCTTCCCCTTTATGGCCTTGGCAAGGGTTACTGCTATGCAGCGCTAATGCCGCTGCTTTATATACCGCTGCATGTCGCCGTATGGAGAAAAATGAAAACAAAAAGCGGGAGGGCGCTGAATCCGGTATTCGGAGAGACCTCCCGCAATGTTGTGATATTTACTCTACTGCAGTGTGCAGGATTTATTCTCGATTCCTATCTGTAAGATAAGTTTTCCACCTCTGAAAAAACTCTGAGGAAGTTTTCTCCGAGGATGCCTTTTATATCATCGTCACTGTAACCCCTTGCCATAAGTTCTTTGGTAATGAGTTCCATTTTGCTTACATCTTCCAATCCGACCGGCGCTGTCTCGATTCCGTCGTAATCGGTACCGAGACCTACATGTTTGGCTCCTACCAGGCTTACCGCATGGTCTATATGGTCTACCAACAACTTGTATGAAGGTCTTTTAAGGGCAAACATCTCTTTTTCGGCCTTTTTGAATGCGGCAATCGCCTCTTTGCTCTTGGGATGGGCTCTCATATAATCCTGGGCCGTGTCGAATGCATCACAGAGCGGCCAGAATTTTTCTGCATACTCATCGCTCAAAAAAGGAGGATAGAAATTAATCTGAAGTACGCCTCCGGCAGCGGCAAGATCCCGTATCATCTGGTCTGTAAGGTTTCTGGGATGCGAAGCCAATGCCCTGCAGCATGAGTGTGTGGCAACAACGGGGGCCTTTGAATACTTCAGGACATCATAAAACGAATCGTCAGATATATGGGAAACATCTATAATCATCCCCAGACGGTTCATCTCTGCAATAACCTTCTTTCCGAACGGGCTTACACCGCCCCACCTTTTTGCGGTCTGACCGGAGGAATCGCAGATTTCATTGTTGCCGGTATGGGTAAGCGTTATATAACGTATACCCATTTTATAAAAGAGTCTTAAAAGTGACAGGTCTTTCTGTATTGGGGAGCCATTCTCCATTCCCATATATATTGCACACAGTCCCTGCTCTTTAAGTTCTCTGCCTTCCCTTACCGAAGTTGCCAATGCCGCCTTGTCCCTATTTTTCCACAGCGAATCGTTTATCTGCGCAATGAGTTGCAGCGCACATTTTGTAGCCTCGTCAGGGGCAAGTGCATTTGAAGTATATACCGCAAAGAATGATGCATCTACCCCGCCCTCTTTCATTCTTATATAGTCATAATGGCCCTCATCGCAACGCACACCGAAATCCGCTCCGTTACGCAACAGGCGGAGAGGGGCATCGCAATGCGAATCAAGCACGAAAGCCGATTTGTGAAGTTGTTTTGCTGTCATATCGCTATATTTTAAACTTTGTTTCCATAACTCTCTCCAAAGATATAAATTATATTCCATTTACCCGACAGCCGTATTCTTTTTCGGAATAATTTTGCAACGAAAAAAGAAAAACCGCGTCTTATATATGGAAGGCGGAAATATGCCGGCATTTTATGAAAGAGAAAGAAATAGAAAGACTGTTCTATAAATACGGAGAGAGAGTCTACCGTACGGCATTCCGGCTGCTAAACAATGAGAATGATGCCAAAGATGTTGTACAGGAGGTTTTTGTGGGATTGTACAATAATATGGAAACGGGGAAAATCAAAAACATCGGAGCATATCTTGGCAGTTGCGGTGCAAAAAAGGCAATAGATTTTCTGAGAAGAGCCCGACGCGATTTTCTGTTTAAAGAAGAATATATAGGCGATACGACAGCTGAACAAATTGAAATGGAGGATGATATACAACTCCTTCAAAACAGTGAAAATTATATGGCGGAAAGGATAAGGAATGAATTGGAAAAATTGCCTGACCGATACAGAGTAATTCTGTCGCTACGTCTAATAGAAGATTACGGCTATCGTGAAATTGCCGGAATTACGGGGCTGAATGAAAGTACAATCCGAAGTATATATATGAGGGGAAGAGCAAAATTGATTCAAGCTTTAAAAAAGGAGGGACAGTCATGAAACTGGAAGATTTTATAGCAAAAAACAGGGAAAAAATATCGGAGGTCAGGCTTCCCGAAGGATTTTCGGATGAAATGCTTGTCAGGATATCCGAAGGGATAAAGAGCAAAAAAGAGAGAAAAAGAGCGGTATTGCGTTACACATACGGCATTGCGGCTGCACTTACGTTACTTGTTACCGTAGGGCTCTTATCCCTGCCTAATGCCGAAAAGGAAAATAGTATAGCCGAAATAGAAGAGTATTATATACTTATAAAAGAGATAAACCAGCTTAACTCGGCAGAGAGGGATTATGCCGTAAAGGAAGGGATATATAAATCCGTGAAAGACATTACAGAGGAGGAGAAACAGAGTATAGAGGAGCAGCTGCCTGATGAGATATCTGAACAGGAAAGAGAGGAAATCATAAAACGATATTACAATGAAAAAAACAAAGGGCTCGAGAGGTTGAGAAACTTTTTGGCAGAAAGAAATTAAAGAGATATACAAACATATTTAAAACCAATTATCATGATTAAAAAAATTATAACACTCGCAATTGCACTCGGCATGACCATTGCCATGTCTGCTGCCGGCATTAATACAAAAAGTTACGACTTTGGAGAGATTACCGCCATAAATGCAACATTCTGGTATAAAATCGAGGTTTCCTACGGAAAAACAGATAAAATTGTCGTTTCCTACCCCGAAGAATTTGAAAAATATCTGAATATTAAGTGCAGCAACGGAACATTGAATCTTCTCCACAACAACAATTCTTTCCCGAGAAGGCACATTAACTCGATTATAGGAAAAGGCGATATGATTACCGTAAAATTGCAGATGCGCACAATCAACGAACTTAACCTGAGCGGAAGTTCCAAATTATATCCGATAGGCAATTTTAAGGCAGAAAACACGTTCATATGCAATTTGAGCGGAGCGGCAAGCATTGTAGGCACTCTCAATATTTCTGCCTATGCAATGGAATATAAATTTTCCGGGGCCACCGACGGTCACATAAAGGGATCGTTCGACAATGTAAGCGGTACGGCCAGCGGTGCCTCTGACGTTATTTTGGAGCTCCTTGGCAATACGGACAGATTTGATGCAAAGCTAAGCGGTGCCGTAGATTTTGACGCCTATGCAGAAAATGTTACAGGCAAAACAGTAATTGAAGCGTCAGGCGCTTCGAATGCGATAATAAGCGGAAAGACAGAAAGCATATTCCTCAGGGCGTCCGGGGCTTGCGATATAAATACGAAAGAGATGACTGCAAATAGCGGAACTGCAACGGCAAGCGGCAGTTCAAGTATCAGAATATACGGTAAAGAGCATCTGGACCTGGAGGTTTCCGGAGCCGCCGACATAAAATATTACGGTACATGCAGGGAGAGTGAAGTGGTAAAGAGACTTCCGAAATATGCAGCCAGCATAGAATCAGGCGACTGAAAATAAAGGGCAAGATTTTTGCAGTAACAGCGGCCGTATGAGAAAGTACGGCCGCTATATTTTTATTTCAACCGCACTGATGCTTGTCTATCTGGCAGTGCTTTTCTTCTGTTGCCTCTACGATTTTTCCGGAACCGATATTAAAATCAGCGAATTTTTTCTGGGAATAAGGAGCGACAAATGGATCCATTTTGCAATGTTCCTCCCCTACCCGTTTGTATGCAGGCTGCTGCTCCATATTACGAATCCTTTTAACGGCAAAAAATATATAACATCTGCAATAATATTATTTTCGGGCATTCTGCTTGCCGCGATGACCGAACTTTTCCAGTTATGGTTTACAAATTACCGTTCCATGGATTATACAGACGGCATTGCAGACTGCGTAGGGTTGATGGCGGGAACACTTATTGCCCATTATATATTCGTGCATCTGCATAAAAAAAATCCGGCCGCAACTGAATGACGACCGGACTTTAAAACCATACAAACCAGGAACTGCTCTATTTGAGAATTTCCAGACTTCTGTTGACAAAATCGTTCAGTTCCTTACCTTTCAACATATTATTTGAAAGCAATGCGAGATCTGTTATCTGTTTTATAAGGACATTGCCTGCGGCAAACTTCTCCATGACCTCTTTTCTCTGTTCCGAGAGAGCATCTATCTCCTTGTTCAGACTCTCTTTTTTATCCTTCTCCGCAGTGGAAATCTCTTCATCCTTCTTGTCCTTGGTCTTGTTTGCAAGTTCATCCAACGCGCTCTTTGCTGCAGTAAGCTTTGCATTTATCTCGTCTATCCGAGACGATGTCTGATTATGCTTTTCATCGAGAAGTTTCTTTATGAGAGGATTCTCGCAGTTAAGCACGACTGTATACGAATCGGGCATCTGTCCGTAGAAATTCAGGCCTCCGCCCAATGCCGACATGTCCCTGTACCTTCTCATGAACTCACTCTGCGTAATGAGAATCGGTGCCG
Source organism: uncultured Bacteroidales bacterium (assembly GCA_944325445.1). Classification (GTDB taxonomy): domain Bacteria; phylum Bacteroidota; class Bacteroidia; order Bacteroidales; family UBA932; genus Egerieousia. The sequence goes on from CALVAG010000008.1 coordinate 113,824, forward strand.
CTGTAACGCCGAGATTATCTGCCTTGATATGGTAATTCGCATCTTTTGGCAGGATTGAAGTAAATGCAAACGAGAGATCTGTCTCTTCATTCTCCTGCAATTGCGGTTTCTCGCGGTTCTCCTTTTCTATAAGATTATCTATACTGTCGGCATCTACCCTTGCAAATGAAGAGTCATGAAACTTGCTCTCCAGCAGATTGACAAAATGGGCATCCAGCTGACAGTCGAACAGAAGCACCTGATAGCCCTTATTCTTTGCGGCCTCTATATAAGAGTATTGCGCTACAGGATCCGTTGCATAAAGATAAACGAGCTTTTTGTTTTTATCTGTCTGTTCAGGTTCTATAAGTTTCTTGAAATCATCATACTTGAAGAACTTTCCATCGGTAGTCTTGAATAGGGCGAACTTAAGAGCCCTTTCATAGAACTTTTCATCCGAGAGCATCCCGTACTCTATGAACAGTTTAAGGTTATCCCATTTTTTCTCATAGGCTTCATGCTCGTTCTTCGAAATTTCCTCCAGCCTGTCGGCAACCTTACGGGTAATATATGTAGATATTTTCTTTACATTCGAATCCTCCTGCAGATAACTTCTCGACACATTCAACGGAATATCCGGAGAATCAATCACACCATAAAGCAATGTGAGGAAATCAGGAACTATGTTTTCTACGGAATCAGTGACAAACATCTGGTTGCAGTAGAGCTGTATCTTATTCTTGGCAATATCCATTCTGTCCTTTATCTTTGGAAAGTAAAGAATACCTGTCAGGTTAAATGGATAGTCTACATTAAGATGGATGTAAAACAGCGGATCTTCCTGCATAGGATAAAGTTTCCTGTAAAAATCCAGATACTCCTCATCCTTTATCTCCGACGGGGCTTTAGCCCAAAGAGGCGCAGTATCATTGATTATTTTATCTTTATCGGTATCAACATATTTACCATCTTTCCATTCCTGCTCCTTTCCGCATGCAATCGGGACAGGCATAAATTTGCAATACTTGTCGAGCAACTCCCGGATTTTGGCCTTAGAGGCGAATTCCTTAGATTCATCATCTATATACAGGGTAATTGTAGTGCCTCTGTCGCTTCGCTCAACCTCTTCCATTTTATACTCCGGAGAACCGTCGCAAAGCCACTCTACACCCTTGGCCCCCTCTTTCCATGAAAGTGTTTCGATTTTTACGCTCTTCGAAACCATAAATGATGAGTAGAAACCGAGACCGAAATGACCGATTATATTGTTCAACTGATCTTTATATTTTTCAAGAAACTCGCCGGCACTCGAAAAGGCAATCTGATTGATATATTTGTCTACCTCTTCCCGTGTCATACCTATACCGCGATCCGTAATTTTTATCGTACCCGCCTTCTCATCCACATCCACATGTATGGTCAAATCTCCGAGTTCGCCTTTAAAATCTCCCTTACCTGCAACTGCTTTCATTTTCTGCGTCGCATCAACGGCATTCGCAACCAACTCCCTCAAAAATATCTCATGATTGGAGTACAAGAATTTTTTTATAACGGGGAAAATATTCTCTGTTGTAACCCCTATTTTTCCATTCGCCATATCAACAATATTTAATTATACATCTTCATTCAGCATCCCGACAGTTTATAACATCGGAAATCTTCCGCTCAAAGAGCAAATGATATACCATCCCGGTTTTCTGACAAAATGGCGCATTAGAAGAATGATTAATATTTTTCCTATCTTTGTATCCGGTAAAGAATTGAAGATGAAGGGAGATTTAAGGAGAAAAATAGCCAGGATATTCAGGCCTAAAATCTATATAAAAGGAATCGATACTCCGCTCGGGAATATGCTGGCAGCATCTACCAAAAAAGGTATTTGCATGCTATTATTCGATGAATGCAAATTACAGGGCCGAAATTTTGGAAAAAATGTAGATGTAAACAAATATAAGATCCTTAATGAGGAAAACCGTATTATCAAAAAACTGAAAAGGGAGTTAAGCGAGTATTTTGCCGGGAAAAGAAAAGAGTTCAGTGTCAAACTCGATTTGTACGGCACAGAGTTCCAGAAAAAGGTATGGAATAAGCTCAGGGAAATTCCATACGGAAATACAATAAGTTACAGGGAAGAGGCGCTTATGTTGAACAGGCCGAAGAGTTTCAAGGCTATTGCCTACGCCAACGGTAAAAATCCTGTTTTGATACTTATTCCATGTCACAGAGTTATAAATTCAGATGGATCATTAGGCCGTTATTCAATGGGAGACAAAAGGAAAGAAGCTATTATACGATTTGAAAATCCGGAACTTGGCGAAAAAATAATGAAAATAACCAAAGAAAACGAAGAGCTTTTCGGTCCGCAATACAAGCTTCCGTCGATATAACTTCCACCCTGAATTTCCGCTGCATCCTAACCCGGAACGCCAACCTTAAATCTCCGTAATATACGGTTATTCAAAGTATTACAGAGAAACTTTTCCACTTTTGCGCTGTACAGATGCAGAATCACTGTATCTGTACCCGGCAGTAACGGCAATGGAGCGGTTCCGCCGAATTTCATTCGGCCTGATAAAACAAAAGAGTGCTGTAGACAGAACTCTGTCTACAACACTCTTTACAAATTGGCGGCTACCTACTCTC
>CALVAG010000009.1 GCA_944325445.1 uncultured Bacteroidales bacterium
GAGTGGGAAAATGGTCTCTGTCAACAAAGGAGATTGGGACAAGTCCCGTGGAGAGGATGCGGACCATGCGTTTAATAAGGAATGGCTTAAGGCATGTAGAGAGAAACTTAAGAGCAATGGAACAATCTGGATTAGTGGAACGTACCATAATATATTCTCTATTGCCAAGAATCTTACTGAGTTAGGCTACAAAATACTTAACTGCGTGACTTGGGTGAAGACAAATCCTCCGCCAAACTTGTCTTGCAGATACTTTACCCATTCAGCTGAATATATTCTTTGGGCGCGCAAAGAGGCCAAAACTCCGCATTTCTTTAACTATGGGCTTATGAAAGAAATTAATGGAGGAACTCAGATGCGCGATGTTTGGACACTGCCGGCTATAGCCAAGTGGGAGAAAAACTGCGGTAAACATCCGACCCAGAAACCTATTTGTGTGCTTTCGAGAATAATTCTGGCCTCTACTCAATCAGGTGCTTGGATTCTTGATCCTTTTACGGGGAGTAGTACTACAGGTATTGCTGCAAATTTGTTTGGACGCAGGTATTTAGGTATAGATTTAAATCAGGACTTTTTGAATCTCAGTGTAATGCGTAAAAAAGAAATAGAAGACCCTCTCAAAAGAGAAGATCTTCTATTAAAGCTCAATAAGCAATCCAAATTGTATCAGGATAGCGAAATATGTGTTCTTGGTGAAGAACATGCCAGGTATGGAGAGGAGTTGCCGTTTTAAATAATGTGGTCAGGAACCTTAAAATTCGATTTTCCATATACTTTTTGCGCAATTACTCATTTTTTGTTGTCTGTGATTAATAGTAGACTCATTCCAAATTGGATAATCTTCAGAAATTTGTTTTGTTGAAATAAACGCAGATTTATTATATAATATTACTTTATCTGCATATGGCTTATTCTTAAGTTCATTGTTATACACTTTTTCCAATAAACATAAATTCCCCATTCTATATATTAGATTGTCAAAATTATAATCTTCGCCCCATGTCTCATCAGGATTTTGGGGTAAGATGTGTTCTATTGTATCTGTATTGCCATCTATATTAACTTCTCTAGTCCCTCCTGAAAATTTTTCTATTTTCCCAAGAATATATCTAATTATTTTATTATTCCGAGAGTTGTCTACAAAGCTTTTACGACTGAAAATAGGAACAAATTCATTGTCATCAATATAAACTTCCTTAAGACGTTTTTTGTCATATATTTTTTCCGTTGTAATCTGTATAGCGATGTTGTTATAAACGCGTTCAATGTCATTAGGATTCTTGCCGCAAATTACACTGTATCTGAAACTGATTACAATGATGTCTTTTAACAACTTATTAAAATCTCTTGTGTCAAGAGATTTGTATGCGGCCATTAACAAAGAATACGGCTGCTTTAAACCGAATAAAATAAGTAATCTGATATTGTCACTTATTTCATTTTCTCCATGCCATAATTCATCATCGGCATTTCGTAGTGCCATAAACACATCGCTGTAGGAGTTCATTTCTGTTACTATGGTAAAAACATCTGTAGCATTCTTTATTTTATCTCGTATGGCTTTAAATAAATCGTTAGCTCTTACTGTTTTGTATTTTGAATTCCAATAATATCGAATAAAATCAGGAAGTTTTTCGGCCTGTATGTTTTTTGTTAAGGCAAACCATTTTTCTTCTAAATCTTTAATTCTGCCAGGATGTTCTACTGTGTTATCAACCAATGAAAATAAATAATTTTTAAGTAGATCGGCAGATGATAATTGTACACCACGTGCATTGAGCGTTTCGAATACCCGGAACGCATTCATCTCATTGCTAACCTTTATGATAGTGAAATAAAGATGATCAACGATGTACGTTATAAATTCTGCATATTGTCGTCCTGTGTCAAATTTACCTGTCAAATGCTTTTCATACCATTCAAAGCATTTTTTCATCAATTTTTCAGTATAAGTAGTATTTCGTAATTTTAGTTCTCCTAGCTTTACGATATATTCCCTATAATAACCATTATTATTCCTGTTTAACACAAGAATATTATCACATTCAAGACTAACGGGATCTGTATTGCCTATATAAATATTTTTCAGAATTTTAATTCGTTCGGTGTTTTCTTCCAAGTCAATACCCTTATCCACAAACTTTTGAATAGCTTTTATTGCAGCAAGAATAATCATAGTAATAGTTGTAAAGCGTTGTTGGCCATCTATGATAATGCTATCTTTATTTTCATTCGAAGTCTGTAGAACCAGATACCCCATATAATGGTCGCTTTTTTCAGAATACATATTTTCAATATCCTGCCATAAATCATCCCATTGTTCTGCTTCCCATGAATAGTCTCGTTGAAATTTAGGAATGATGTATTTACCTCCGCTCCTAATAAGTGAACCAAAATGATTGGTTGTTGAATCTTGAATTCCTGTCATATATTTAAATGTCTATAAAGCTAGATTGTTGTTGTTCCTAATCTCTATTAAATGAGTTATATAACCTCTTATTAAATATTACTGACTTAATTAAAGGTATTACAATTAAGTAACGAAGTGTAAAGTTAATTATATACATTAGATAAAAAAATATCTATAATTAAATTTATCTCATTGGGAACAATTTGGGAACAATCTCAAAAACAAAAAGAGTTAAGTGATTGATTATTCAATACTTAACTCTTTTCCTTGTACCCGGAGCCGGTATTGAAAAGTCAAAAACTATGCAAATCCACTAAATCGAAAATAAATCATAATATATTATATATCAATATATAACGATTGTATTCGTTTGAATTGGCAAGAATGGAATTTTCGTAGTTTTCTGAAAATGCGGACAAATTGCGGACACAAAAAGTTGCGTGTATTCGTGAATTTACATACCTTTGAAACAGAGAAATTCGAGGTATGGCACAGACGAACTACTACATTGGCAAGACGGCCAACAGCGCCGGAGAATCGGAAATCAATCTGCGGCTCTACGTTTCGCGCGACATTCGTATTCGTATCGGCTCCGGAATATGGATCGACCGCAAACGCTGGGGCAAGAAAAACGACATTAATATCCCGCTAATTCAGGGAGAAGAACGGGAACAGCTTTTGGGAAAGCGTTCCCGGCTTAAAGCCTTGACCGACCTGTTGGAGCAGGAGATCAACACCGCACCCGACAAATCCGCCATCACCCGCGAATATCTTCAAAGCCTCGTTAAACGGTTCCATAAGCCAACGAAAGCAAAAAAGGAGTACGAAAAGACCTTTTTCGATGTGATAGACATTTACCTCGCCGCACATAAACTGTCCGACAACCGGCTGAAAAATTTCAAGGTGCTGGTGCGCTGCCTGCACCGCTTCGAGTTATACAAGAAAGCGGAAGAAAGCCGGGGATTTATCCTTTCATTTGCCAACCTCACCCCGGCAATACTGCGCCAACTCGAAACTTTCTTGCTGGATGAAAAGGCAGTATTTTTACATCACCCGGAAATTTACGAGAAATATCCCTACTCGGCGAAAGTCGCGCTTAAAACCCCGAAGCGGAAACGTCCGCCAGTGCTCGATGAAAACGGCGAAGAAATACCGAAAGGAATGCCCAAACTACGCGGATTGAATACGGTCGCCGACATGCTTACCCGTTTCCGGGCGTTCGTCCTGTGGGCTATCGACAACGGACATACGACGAACAATCCTTTCAAACATTTCACCATCGGCGAAATCGTCTATGGAACGCCTATCTACATAACCAATGAAGAGAGGGCCCAACTGTTCGAAGCCGATTTATCCGTCAATAAAGAAGTTGAGATACAGCGGGATATTTTTATCTTCCACTGCTTCATCGGATGCCGCGTCAGCGATTTGTTCAAAATGACCTATCAGAATATTATCGGTGATTCGATAGAATATATCCAAAGAAAGACGAAAGAGGATCGCCCGATAACCGTTCGCGTTCCGCTGAGCAAAACGGCTATTGCGCTGATTGACAAATACCGTGAGGAGGGACGTGAAAGCCTTTTCCCTTTCTCAACGGAACAACACTACAACCGTAAAATCAAGGAGGCTTTCCGACTTGCCGGACTGAATCGCACCGTTACCGTGCTCGACCAGCGGACACGACAGGAGGTACAGAAACCGATATACGAGGTGGCATCGTCGCACATGGCGCGCCGCACGTTTATCGGCAACATTTATAAAAAGGTCAAGGATCCGAACATGGTAGGTGCATTAAGCGGTCATAAGGAGGGAAGCCGCGCTTTCGCCCGTTATCGAAATATCGACGATGACATGAAACGTGAGATGATCGGGTATTTGGAACAGGCATAAGTAGATCGGTAATCTCTATCTGTCAAAATGTTAATATATATTTGCGATTAAGAAAACGACATAATTATGGAAAAGATTACAGTAAAGGATGTTGCCGTATCGGTCATAAAGGTAAACGATGAGGACTATATAAGCCTTACCGATATGCTGAAAGCCAAAGACGGTGAGTTCTTCTTTTCTAACTGGCTGAGAAACAGAAATACCGTTGAATTTCTCGGTATATGGGAAAAACTGGTCAATCCCGATTTTAATTATGCCGAATTCGACATAATTAAAAGTCAGGCGGGTCTGAATAGCTATCGTTTGAGCGCAAAAGAGTGGATGCAGAAAACGAACGCTATCGGAATCATATCCAAGACAGGACGCTATGGCGGGACTTATGCCCATAAAGATATTGCATTTGAGTTTGCCATGTGGATCAGTCCCGAATTCAAGGTTTATCTGATTCGGGAATTCCAGCGCCTGAAAGAGCAGGAACAGGCACAACTCGGTTGGAGCGCGAAACGCGAACTGTCTAAGATCAATTACCGTATCCATACCGACGCGATTAAACAAAATCTGATTCCGGCCGAAGTAACCGCGAAGCAGGCGAGCATCATCTATGCCAATGAAGCCGATGTGCTGAACGTTGCCATGTTCGGCATGACCGCAAAGATGTGGCGCGAGCAGAATCCCGATCTGAAGGGCAATATCCGCGATTATGCTACCATCAACGAGTTGATCTGTCTGTCCAATATGGAAAACCTCAATGCCGTATTCATCGACCAGAAAATGCCGCAGGGCGAACGGCTCGTAAAACTCAATCGGATCGCCATTCAGCAGATGCAGGTATTGGAGAATAATGATGAGAGAAAACTACTGAAATAACGCGATGGATTTCCGCAAGTTTGACAGTCATGTGATTCTGCTGGCGATAGTCGTTGTCGCCGGGCTTCTCGTGTCTATGGTCGCGCGGTTCGTGATATTGGTCAAAGGTGCGGATACGGGCACGGCGAATCTCGTCTTTGTGATCGTGCTGGGCATTTGCGCGATATTCTATCTGACCGTTATAACGGCATCTTCCAGCGTTGCGGATTTCATTGTTCGGGTATTCATGCCGCGTATAGCCCGGAAGAAACGCCTCGAAGCGGAAACAGGATCCGCCGAACCTATCGCCAAACAGTCCGCCCCGGACATCGAACGGATCAAGCAGGAAGCCGACAAGCGGTTGGCCGAACAGCAGCGGGAAAAGGTCGCATTGTTCCAACGCTACGGCCAGCTAACCGTAGGTCCGTACATAACGCCGGACGAACTGGCCCGGCTCAGTTGCTACATCGACACCTATGCCCTGAACCAACCCTGCCTGACGGAACTCGCACCCATCCATCCACAAAAACTAAAAAATGCCGATCTATTCCATTTCGGGTGGAACATGGCCCATTATTTCGGGCAGCCGAAACAGGAGGTCGTGCCGTGGCTGAAAACCGTATTCGCACCGCTTGCCGAGTTGGAGGATTCCTACATCAAGGGCAAACTCTATTCACCACAGACACGTCAATTCACCATTCCCAACATCGACGACATTCCCAGCTATATGGCCGAACACGGCGGCTGATTTTCCCTTCAAAAAGATATTTCAGGGAGATTTTAAGGAGATAGCGAGTGTTTTTGCTCTCCGAAAAATCTCCCTTTTTATTTGCCCCGGTTCCGATTGGACGGAACGAACGAATCCAAGTTTAATCTAAAAATTTCGATTATGAGTTTAAGGGATTTATTGGAGTCGGGGGCAAACGTCAGCGTTACTGTTACTCTCGACGATTTGAAGGCGATTCTCAAGGAAGCGGCCAAAGGAATAAAACAGACCGCAGAAGAACCGCCCGCAGAAGAATTTTTATCGCGTAAAGAGGTACTGGCGCTTCTGAAGATCGACTCTTCCACGCTTTGGTGCTGGGAAAAGACAGGATACATTAAATCCTACCCATTCGGCGGGCGGAAACGCTACATGCATAAGGACGTGGAGGCGATACGCACCGGCAGGAAAGGAGGTCGCTATGTGCGCTAAAATGTCCGAGAACGGAAGTCCTTATCTGCGTGTGGGGACTACCATCTACAAGCGCGTGCGCCAGCCTTTGAGCAGCGGGCGGAGTATCGAAACGCTTATCCCGTGGAATATCGAGACATTGCGGCAGGACTATGGCAAGGACTATATCGCGCAAGTGCCCAAATATGACGGTTTCTGCACCATTCCCAGCCATACGGACTACCGCCGGGAGATCGACGGATTCCTGAACCGCTACGAACCGATTTCAACCGTACCTGCCGAGGGCGAATTTCCCCATATCCGGGATTTTCTCGTCCATATTTTCGGCGAACAGCGAGAACTGGGGTACGATTACTTGCAACTGCTTTACCTGCGCCCGTTACAGCGTTTGCCTATCCTGCTGCTCGTATCGGGCGAGCGCAATACAGGAAAGACCACTTTCCTCAATTTCCTGAAACTGATCTTCGAGGCCAACATGACGTTCAACACCAACGAGGATTTTCGTTCGCAGTTTAATGATGACTGGACGGGAAAACTGCTGGTCTGTGTGGACGAAGTGCTGCTGAACCGCCGGGAGGATTCCGAACGGATCAAAAACCTATCGACAGCCCGCAGCTATAAAGCCGAAGCGAAGGGCCGCGACCGCCGGGAAGTGGAGTTTTTCGGCAAGTTCGTCCTTTGCTCCAACAACGAGCGCAATCCCGTCCTGATCGAAGCCGGAGAGACGCGCTACTGGGTGCGGCGCGTACCGCCGCTGACGCAGGACAATCAAAATCTGCTTGCCGATATGCGGCGCGAACTGCCGGGATTCCTGTTCTTCTTGCTGCACCGTGAGCTATCGACCAAAGAAGAGAGCCGCATGTGGTTTGCGCCTCGCCTGCTAGCAACCGAGGCTCTGCGGCGGATCATCCTCTACAACCGGGGCAAGACCGAGGCTGAAATGCTCTCCATAGCGCGAGAGATCATGGAGGCCGAAAATCTTGCGGAGTACCGTTTCGACGTGAGCGACATGGTGAACATGCTGGAGGTTCGCGGTATCCGCTCCGACCATCCCACCGTGCGGCGGATTCTCGCGGAGAGTTGGGGACTGTCGCCCGCACCGCCTACCTACTACCAACGCTACACCGTAACCTATAACGGCGAAATACAACGGTTGGACGGCAAGACGGCACGGGTTTACACCCTCACGCGGGAGCGGCTCGGCGAACTGCTTGACGACACGGCGGCGTAAGATTGTAAGAAAACGGGGGTAGTCCATTTATATGCAATACTTTACATTTCTTACAAAATCTTACAAACCCTACAAACTTACAAAACTCCGGCCGCGAAAGAATCCTGTAAGATGGATAACTTTTTCTTTTACTGTCTGTTAGGTCGATTTTCTTACAAAATTACAAAAAACCGACTCCCGACACCCGGCCATGCACTTTCCCCGAAAGGGTGATTCAGTCTGGTAGCGTTGTATAGCACAATTATATACGGGACAGGCACAACCATAAAACAACCGTAAAAACACGACAACATGAATTACGAAGAAATAAAACGACACATCAGTATTCGGGCTTACCTTGCAGCACGGGGAATCCTTCCCCAGTGGGAGCGCGGCAACCGAGGCATGTACCTCTCGCCGCTGCGTAAGGAACGCACCGCCAGTTTCAGCGTCAGTTACGACAAAAACCTCTGGCACGACTTCGGGACAGGCGAGGGCGGCTCGATCATCGACCTTGTAGCCCGTATGGAGGGCTGTTCCGAGGTCGAGGCCGCACGGCGGCTGAATGAAAGGAATACCGGAACGTTCGTTCCTCTCTCTGTCGAACCGTTAAGAGCAAACGAACCGACACCATCCCGCCTCGCCATCCTCTCCGACCGCGAACTGACCCACCCGGCATTGCTCGGCTACCTGACAGGGCGAGGCATAGACCCTGCCATCGCCCGTACTTATTGCCGCGAGGTGCGTTACACGATCGGTGGCAAAGAGTATTTCGCCATCGGATTCCGTAACGATGCCGGAGGCTGGGAGCTGCGTAATCCCCTATTCAAAGGAAGCAGTACACCCAAGAACATTACCACCCTCGACAACAGCAGCGATACGGCGATGGTGTTCGAGGGGTTTATCGACTTCTTATCTTATCTCTCGCTGAAAGGTAACCTGTCGCCATCGATTGATACCGCCGTACTCAACTCGGTAACGAATCTGCAAAAGGCTGTTCCGTTTCTCGCGCGCCACAGTGTCATCCATGCCTTCCTCGACAACGATGACGCGGGGCGAAAAGCGTTGGCCCGACTGGAAGAATCCGTACCCTCGTCCGAAGTGATCGACCAATCCGTTTTTTACCGCGACTACAAAGACCTGAACGACTACTGGCAGGAGAAACGAAGGCTTGCCAATGAAAAAATAACAGCCTTGCCACCCCGCAAACCCTTCCGCACGAACGGCAAAGACAGGAAGCGGAATGGCAATGTGCTATGTCCTCAGTAAAAAAGAGAGGCCCCAGCCACAAATTCTAACGGTCGGACGAACAAAGGGAGTGGCAGGGAAACTTCAAGGCTTGCCTTGATATAGCCCACTATAACTACCGGCTTCGCTTCGGTAGTTGTGGGCTCTTCCGAGAGATTCAGGGCGCTGCCCTGAAAACCCGCGAGGGCCCTGCCCTCGACCCGGCAAGGGGTTTACCCCTCTGCACTCCCTGCGGCGGTCTTTCGGACTGACGACCGTTCGGACGGTCGAAGCCTCCGGCTCGATGGCCGACGACCGCACGACAGAAGCGGAAGGCCCCGCACAAAGGTAATCATCGCTTTCATTTCACAAAAGGAAAGTAGCGTCTTTCGGACACTCTTTCCATAAACCGACAATTATGGCAAAGACATCCATCAACATAAAGCCCTGCCTTGTTAGAAGCAGCGGGGCGCATAACAGACGGTTAGCGGAATATCTCGCCAATATCCGCAAAGAAAAGATATACATCCGTACCGACCTCATGGCGAAAAACGAGGAATGGGTATCGCCTGAACTGGGCGACACTTCGCTTGAAGAACGTAACAGGCAGATAGCCGCAATGGTCAAGAAAAAGACAGGCCGGGCGATGCAGACCAAAGACCGGGAACGAGTGAACAAGAAGACTGGTAAGGTAACCGTAGTTCGTGGCAGCACTCCGATCAAAGAGGGCGTGGTAGTCATCAAGGAAGATACCACAATGAAGCAGTTGCAGCGTTTCTGCGAGGTATGCAAGGAACGATGGGGCATTACGTCGTTGCAAATCTTCATCCACCGTGACGAGGGGTATTATCAAATCCCGAACGATAAAACCACATGGAAGCCGAACTACCACGCCCATATTGTGTGGGACTGGATGAACCACGACACGGGAAAATCATGCAAGCTGGGCAAAAAGGACATGAGCGAGATGCAAACGCTGTTAGCGGAGTGTTTGGAAATGCAGAGGGGCATCTCAAAGAAGATAACAGGCAAAGAGCATCTGGAACGCACGGACTACATCATTGCCAAACAGAAGCAGGAAGCGGAGAAAACCATGATAGCCAAAGAACAAGCCGAAGCGAAACTAAAAGCGGTAAAAGGAAAGCTACGAACCGAGAAGTTGAAGAACTCCGCCGCCGAGGTCGGCACGACCATTCTCGACGGTATCGGCTCGATGATCGGCACATCCAAAATCAAGCGGCAGCAACAGCAGATAGACGACCTTGCCAAAGAGAACGAACGCCTGCACTCCGAGATAAAAAGGCAGAACAAGACGATAGACCGGGAGAGACGGGAACATGAACAGGCCGCCAAAAGACTGCAAGGCGAGATAGACCGCATTTACGGTTGGTTCCCCGACACGCCCCAGCTTGTCAAGTGGGGAAAGTATTGCCGTTCGCTCGGATTCACGGACAAGATGGCACGCGACCTCGTGAATATGCGGCCTGTTCGTTTCTCCGGCAAACTCTATTCGCGCGAGCATTCCCAGCTCTTTGAAGTCGAGAACTCCGAAGCCCGGCTCATGCGGGATGAAAAAGGCCCCGGAGGGTTTCAACTGTTCATCGACCTAATACCCATTCTGCAATGGTTCCGGCAAAAGGCGGAAGAGTTTTTGGAACGATTAGGAATAGAAATTAAAGACCGCGAGCAGGGCCGGGGAATGCGGATGAGATAAAATATATAGATAACTAATGATAGAAGTAGGAAATGTTATTGTGATTGTGCTTGTGTTTGCCGATATTTTGTTGGTTGCCACAAAATGAAAACGTGAAGATGCGTGGAAGGTTTTGTTCACGATAACATATTCTTGTGCAGGGATTCAGCATATCGGGCCGGTAGTTTTGAATAAAAAAACGATGGGAGACAACGATAAGATCCGCAGGTACAAGGTTGTCGAAACGCAGTGGGAGCCGACAGAAGGATTACGAGCTATCGAAGAGGTGGAATATGAAGAGAAAACTGATAAAGGAAAGCGAACTACTACTGAGCAATCACGTCTTTGGGGATTTGTGGATGATAACGGAGAGTTGGTAATAGAGGTCAAATACCACTGTGTTTGGAAGTTCAGGGATGGCGTTTCAAAAGTTCGCTTAGGTAATAAATGGGGAGCGATAAATACTTCAGGGCAGGAAGTCATACCTATAAAGTACCAGACCCTGAATTTTACTTCTGACGGGATGGTGCAAATCCAGTTTAACGGACAATGGGGTTGCATCAGACGGGACGGGACTACGGTTATCGAACCTAAATACGACTATATATTTCCTTTTAAAGGTTCTTTCGCCGGCATTAAAAAGAACAATAAATATGGGTTCGTCAATCTCGATGGGGAAGAAATCATAAAACCGTGTTTCGACGAAATCGGGATCATCTCACCGGACGGATCTGTAAATGTTCGTAAAGGCGACCGTTGGGAGTCGATAATTTTGACGGATTGAATTATACTGTTTCGATGACGTTATAACCGGGATGCTATGTGCCTTCATATGGCACATGCCGATCATATTTTTGTGAATGAAGCCCATGCGTTGTGAAAAATTTGCTATATTTATCTCGTTAAAACATGGCAAATATGATGTAAGGATATTTAACATAAAGATTACGCGCTTAAACTTTATCTCTTAAACCGACCAAGTAAAAGATTGTCTTTCCGTGTGAAGGGCACGATAAGGTACCACAAGCCGATGCTCGATTCTTACGCTTCACAGCGTGGGCTTCGCTTTTTGTGGTACAGGCTCTTGGTCGGGCCTTAGAGATAAAAAGTCGTGAGTCCGCGCTTTTTATTTGCCTACGACTAGTTATGTAGTAATTTGGCATATCAAGTCGTTTTTTTTGCATAAAAAAATGAAAAAGACCATTATAACTCTGGATGCCGAGGATATTTTCACAATGGTCCGTGAAAGCGATACGAAACTATTCTCCGCCGACAGCTTATCCGCCGATACGGTGTCCGTCCTGTGTTCGGATCTACGAAAACGTATAGCGGAACATAAGGTCAGGACATCCGGCAGTATGGCGGTATGCATAACTTCGCCTGCGGTCCCGGAACTTACACTGGCCGAAACCCAGCGGATACTTGAGGCGATACAGGAAAATCGTTCCGGCAACCTGTTATGGGGCATCGTGTCGGATGATGCGTCGGACCGAATTACGGCAGATATACTTTTTGAAGTAGAACAATGATAACGATATGGATAATTTTGCAGCGATAGATTTCGAGACGGCCAACAATCATCGAACAAGCGTGTGCAGCGTCGGTGTAGTCATAGTAAGGAACAACAAAGTGTCCGATACGTTTTATGAGCTGATACGTCCAGCTCCCAATTATTATTGTGGTTGGGCGACGGACATACACGGATTGACCTATAACGATACAATCGATGCCGATCCGTTTCCCGTGGTATGGCAGAAAATAGCCCCGGCCATTGAATGCCTGCCCCTTGTGGCCCATAACAGCCCGTTCGACGAGAGTTGCCTGCGGAGCGTGTTCGAGCGTTATGGACTGCCTTATCCGGGTTACGAATTTTACTGTACGTACAGATTGTCGCGTAGGCTCTTTCCCGAACTGCCCAACCATCGTCTGAATACGGTCGCCGAACATATCGGATTTGATTTGAAAAACCATCACCATGCGCTGGCCGATGCCGAAGCGTGTGCAGAGATAGCAAGAACAATTTTTTAAATTATACATAATATGGAAGCATTTACTACTATTCGCAGTATGTTGGCAGGTAATAAAATTGTCGTGCCTGCATATCAACGCGCTTATTCTTGGGAAACAGCCTTATCAAAAGCAGATAGAGGGCACCATGTAAATACGTTCATCTGTGATTTGGAAGATTTTGCCAAAAGCAATGCTGAGGCATATTATTTTGGTCATTTTTTATTCAGGGCTAAAAGTAAAACTGATTTTGAAATAGTTGATGGCCAGCAAAGACTGACGACCATTGTTATTTTTTTGTCCGCATTGTTTGCTCGCCTTAGATCTATTCGTTCATTGACCGAAGAAGAGCAGGAATGCTATGAAGATATGGTCAAACGCAATTCGACGTATAGATTTTCGACTGTAGATTACGACAATTCATTCTTCAAAGATTATGTTATCAACCAAAGTCGCACAGACAAGATAGGCGTTGAAACCGTTTCTTTGTGTCGTATCATTGAAGCTTTCGATTATCTGCAGAACTATCTGGCAAATAAAGATGCGGATTATTGCGTGAAGATGCTAGAAATCATATCTAATGCCTCTTGTTCGACACATAGTGTCGAAAGGGAATCTGATGCTGTCCAGATGTTCATTTTTCAGAATAATAGAGGAAAGAAACCGTCGAATTTGGAAATAATCAAAGCGCAATTTATGTATAATGTTCATCTGTTCGGAAAAGAAGAAACCGAAGAGTTGTTACAAGACATAAAAGAAAAATTCGAGAAAATATATACAGCTATCTCGTACATAGAAGGCAATATCAATGAGGATAATGTGCTTTTATATACATTAAGGGTGTATTTCAATTCATTGCATGAATGGAATGCCGTCGATAAAATCAATACTTTATTATCGGGCGATGATCCTGTAGGCTTCATAAAGTCTTTCACCAATTTACTCTCCTTGGATTTCGAATATCTGAAACGGTTCTTCAACGAAGACGAGCGTAAATATTTTGAAGTTCACAGTCTCACCACCTTAGGGGGATTGGCTATCGTAATGCCGTTCATTTTGAAGGCCTATCAGTTCGGGTTATCCACGGATAGTATTAGTACACTTTGCCGAAGTTTCGAATCTATAACTTTAAGAGATCGACTGATAGGGACAAGGGCGGATATTACTTCACGACTCAATGATGTATTTAAAGGATTTACGAAAGAAAATCCATCTATACAACCTATAATAGATAGAATCAACTGGATGCAAACAACTTCCGATTGGTGGTGGGCTTATTGGAATAATGAGCAGTTGAAATATGCAATACAAGGAGGCATAAATCACAAAACCGCAAAATATATATTATGGAGATATGAAAATTATTTGGCAGCACAAGGTAAAGCCGGATATTCTCCAATAAGATTCGACTCGATTGCAGACCCAGAACTGGAGCATATTTCTCCGCAAACTCCGACTGACGGCACGCCTGTCGAAACAGGATATTCGGAATACGATGAAGAATTCATGAACCAATATGTCAATTGTTTGGGGAATTATCTGCTGTTGTCAAAATCGCATAACTGTTCTGTCGGCAACAGGCCCTTTGCCGAGAAGCGAGCGAGCTATAATCATCTGGCCCAACAGCGTGAAATACAAGACATGACCCCGGATGGTATATGGGATAAAGAAAAAATCGCTTTCAGAAAAGAAAAGCTAATTAATTTTATTTTAACTAATTTTTAAGGTTATGGCAAAATTTTATTGTGAGTATTGCGGTACGTCCGCATCATCTGTCAGTTCTTTGACCGCAGGTAACTGCCTTCGTCATCCAAACGGCCCCAATAAGGGCAAACACAAACTCTACGAAGGGAGTGAAAAGAGCAAATACACCTGTAAATACTGCGGGCAATCGTTCAGTAGCCTTACATCGCTGACGGCCGGTAGTTGTCTCCGTCATCCGAACGGCCCCAATAAGGGTAAACACGCTCCTGCATTATAGTCATAGTCTTGAGAGAGTCGGTTAAAAAACCGACTCTCTTATTTTTTTAGTATATGCTTCCTGTGCCATTATTTGGCATATTAATCCTGTATATTTGCATGTACAAAATAGCAGAGTTATGGATGCAAATAAACAAGTTGAACCCGTTGGGACAGTAAAAGAGATGAATTCTCTTTCACTGATGAAACACATGGAAAGAATCGTCGATGCGACAAAAAACAAAAAACTTTCACAGGAAAGCCTTCAGGACTGTAGCGAACATTTGTCTGCGGTTGCCGGAAAACTTTCTTTGACCCGGGAGCAGGTATTATTGCTAGCTGTCTTTATGGATCAGTGCGATGATCAATGTATTAGGATTCGTGACCTTGCCAGCCATTTCGATTGCCGTAATATCAATATCATGTGCTATTCGGAGGATATCGAAACTTTGGCAAATAAAGGATATATTCGCCAGAGAACAGAACGCAAACATACCGTATACCGGGTTCCGGCAGAGGTCATCACGGCAATAAAGAAAGACACCGCTTACACTCCAGTAAAATTACAAGGATTAACCGCGCAACAACTCTTTGACGAGTTATATACATTATTCAATGATGCCGACGATGATGAGCTGACTTTTGCAGAACTGGTCAGCAAAACGACCGATCTGCTTGAAAACAATCGCCATTTGCTGTTCGTGAAAAAGATATTAGAGAATGAATATATTAAAGAAGAGGATAGAACTCTGTTATTGTTTTTCTGTCATAGGTTAGTAAATGAAGACGACGATAGTGTGATGTTTTACGAAATAGAAAGGTTGTATGACTCCAAAGCGGAATATAATTCTGTAAAAAACGAACTCAAAAAAGAAAATCACAGCCTCCTTATTTGGAATATGATCGAGCCAAAGAAAGACAGCGATATGGTGCAACGGGACTGTTATTGCCTGACGGAAAGAGCAAAAAAAGAACTGCTCCCGGAACTTAACATTACCATTCAGGAAAAATCAAATCCTAAGAATATTATCCTTGCCAAAGACATTACGGAAAAGATTCTTTTCTACAATTGTCGAGAACAGGGCCATATAGATCAGCTGGTATCATTGCTCGACACCGATAACTTTACGAAAATACAGAAGCGGCTTGCGAAGAACGGGATGCGCAAAGGCTTTGCCTGTCTGTTCTACGGTGCTCCCGGAACTGGTAAAACGGAAACAGTATATCAGATAGCCCGTCGGACTGGACGCGACATCATG
The DNA here is from genome assembly GCA_944325445.1 of uncultured Bacteroidales bacterium. Taxonomy (GTDB): domain Bacteria; phylum Bacteroidota; class Bacteroidia; order Bacteroidales; family UBA932; genus Egerieousia. Next base: position 15,679 of record CALVAG010000009.1, read on the forward strand.
TATGCCAATGTATCGGAGATCAAAAGTATGTGGGTCGGCGAAAGCGAAAAGAACATCAAAGCATTGTTCGATCGCTACCGCAATTTCATATCTTATTCGAAAAACGCCCCTATATTACTGTTTAACGAAGCAGATGCAGTCATCGGCATCCGTCAGGAAGGAGCGGAAAGGGCTGTGGATAAAATGGAGAACTCTATCCAAAACATTATCTTGCAGGAGATGGAGGCTCTCGACGGTATTATGATAGCTACCACAAACTTGACACAAAATCTGGATCTAGCCTTCGAACGCAGGTTCCTTTTCAAAATAGAATTCGATAAACCTGGTCTCGAAGCGAAAAAAGCAATCTGGCGTTCGATGATACCAGAGCTTTCATCAACTGAGGTAACAGTTTTAGCGGAAAATTATGATTTTAGCGGTGGACAGATTGAAAATATCGCCCGTAAACGTGTAGTCGATCATATCATCCAAGGTAAGCGGCCTACTATATCTATGATACACGAATATTGTAAAAGTGAATTAATCCATAAAACCGCACAGCGGAATCCCATTGGATTTTACAGATAATAGCACCATTATGACAAACAGAAAATCATCCAAAGACAATATGTCCAACCTATTCAACCGCTATATCTGGCTGGTAGATACTATTTACAGGACGGGGCGTATCACTTTCGAGGAAATCAATGAGCGATGGATGCGTTCGCAGTTGAACGAAACGGGCGAAGAGATCCCTTTGCGAACCTTCCATAACCATCGCAAGGCTATCGAGCAGATGTTCGATATAAATATCGAATGCGACAAACGGGGAGGCTATGTTTATTATATCGAGAACTCTGATGATATGGAGCGGGGCGGGGTGCGCTCATGGCTGCTGAACACATTTGCCGTAAACAACCTAATTAACGAAAGTCATAAACTCAGAAACCGTATTCAGTTCGAAAATATCCCTTCAGGTCAGAAATACCTGACACCGATTATCGAGGCGATGCGTGATAACGAAGTGCTCCGCATCACATATCACCCGTATTGGAACGATCCGTTCACGACCACTGTACATCCATACTTTGTAAAGGTGTTCAAACAGCGGTGGTACGCGATCGGGTTGAACGATTATATCGGAGAAGTGAGGATATATGCTCTTGACAGAATCGAGGCATTGGAGACTACGGATGAGAAATTCACGATGCCGGTGGATTTCGATCCGGAAGATTATTTCGTGCATTGTTATGGTATAGACCATCAGGACGCTCCCCAGCGAGTAGTGCTTAAAGTAAGTGCGTATCAGGCGAAATTTGTACGGGCATTGCCGTTGCACCATACTCAGCAGGAAGAAAAAACGGCAGACGATTACTCGATTTTTTCATACTACCTGTGCCCACATACATATGATTTCAAACAGGCGATACTTGCGCTTATGACTGAAGCGGAGGTGCTGGAACCCCGTAGTCTCAGGGATGAGATAACGGAAATTATTCATGAAATTAGCTTTAAATATAGTAAATAGGGATCAATCCCATCGTCAATTGCGAATGCTTATTGACAGATGGAGAGGCCATAAAGAGTGTAAAACACGGAATTTTTTGAGACATAGTAGATAATATGTCATTTTTTGTATGGCTACAATGTATTATAACGTCAAATTAAGATTTCCTGCTTTTTTAAGTCGAAAGACAATACAATAATCCAACAACCATTTAAGACGAATGAGTTTTGTATCTTATAAAATATTTTACTTTAGTGAAGTATGTGAGTTCGTTTCATAGTGTTTGGATGCTTGATTCAAATTTCTTAACTTTAATAGCTATTACTGTGGTATTAATAAAATTGAACGATGCAATAGCAAGTAAGCTTACAATATGACATTATAATTATGGCAGGTATTGGTAGAATATTGGATTGCAATCTATTGGCTGGAGGACGAACAACAAATCAGATTTTGGAGACGTGGAAAGATGGAATAGTCCTAAAAAAAGAAGATATAACCAGAAACATAAAAGGTTTGCGTTCCCCTCAAATCGGAGCTGTTTATGCAGCTTTATCACATTGGGAGATATCGGAAGAACCTGCGACTGTCGTGATGCCTACTGGAACGGGCAAGACAGAAGTTATGCTATCGTTGTTGATAGCAGCGATATGTAGCAAGACAATGATTGTCGTTCCTACAGATGTATTGCGAACACAAATATCCAATAAAGTAGCATCATTGGGATTGCTGGGAAACACTCAATTCGGCTTAATCAAAGAAACCGTCTTGAAACCGATTGTTGGAGTAATGTCACATCGTCCATGTTCTGCAGAAGAAGCCATTGCTTTTATGGGGCAATGCAATGTTGTTGTTACAACAATAAGCATCATTGGTAGTTTGTCTAAACCTATCCAAGTGGCAATCGCAAACCAATGTTCTCATTTGTTCGTGGATGAAGCACATCATACTCCGGCAAGATCATGGGCGGTTGTAAAAGATTCTTTTAAAAACACGAAGATTCTCCAGTTTACTGCAACTCCATTTCGAAATGATGACAAACCTATAGGCGGTAAAATAATATTCAATTATCCTTTGCGAAAAGCGCAAGATGAAGGGTATTTCAAGCCAATAAATTATATTCCTATTATTGAGTGGAATTCTAAACAATCCGACCAAATAATAGCAAACAAGGCTATCGAACAATTAAGATTGGATATCGAAAATGGGTATGATCATATCCTCATGGCAAGAGTGAATAGTATTACAAGAGCCGAGGTCATTCAAAAAATCTATGCTGATTCGTTCCCAGAATATAATCCATTGTCTATACACTCAAAATTATCTACAAGGTCAATATCGGAGATAAAAGCAAAAATAATTGCCGGTGAATGTAAGATTATTGTATGCGTTGATATGTTTGGGGAAGGCTTCGATATGCCTAAACTGAAAATTGCAGCTTTTCATGATATCAAAAAAAGCTTGCCTACAACTTTGCAATTAATTGGACGTTTTACAAGAACAAGTATGGATGATTCTTTAGGGTGCGCTTCAATAATTGTGAATATAGCAGATATTGATGCACAAAAAGAAATCGAGCACCTATATGCATCCGATGCTGATTGGAATCGGTTATTACCTTATTTAAGTGAAGGAAGAATTGATAATCAAATTTCATTGCGAGAATTTATACAAGGATTTGAGAAGTTTCCAGAAGAATTACCAATTCAAAACCTTTTACCCGCTCTGAGTGCTGTCGTTTATAAAATTAATGAACAAGAATGGCATCCTGAAAGATATGTAAAAGGGCTAACAGCTATAGAGCAATATGAAAAAGTATATTATGACACCAATCAGCAGGGAAACACAATTGTAATAGTTGCAGGTAAAAAAGATAAGGTTGCTTTCGGAAAGATTGAAGACTTATTCGAAATGCACTGGACTCTCTATATCATATATCGTAATGTCCAACAAAAATTATTATTTATTAATTGCTCGGATAATGGTTCTCTTTTCGAAGATTTGGCCAAAGCGGTTACAGACGAAACAGCGAAAATAGTGGATGCAACGAGTATATTTAGGTGTTTAGGGCATATGTACCGCATAAAAGTAACCAATGTAGGCTTAAAAGACGCATTAAATACCCTTCGGAGTTTTACAATGCATGCAGGTTCAGATATTGAAAAGGTATTAACTGAAGCTCAGCAGAAAAATAAAATTAAATCGAACATATTTGTTTCTGGCTATGAAAATGGCGAGGAAACATCGGTTGGATGTTCATATAGAGGCCGAGTGTGGTCTCGAAGAATAAACAATATAAATGAATTTACAAAATGGTGCGATTCAATCGGTGCGAAAATTTTAGATTCATCTATTAATGATGAAATGGTCATGCAACATGCAACGAAATATGTCTCTGTCGATACCATACCGAATAAACGTGCAATTTCTATCGAATGGCCAGAAAATATAATTGGTGAACTTGAAAAAAATATCTACATAGGAACAAATGAAAAAAACATGAAACCTTTGATTGATGTAGATATTTTACTTTCAGACAATCAAGTAGATGAAACTTTAAATTTTATCGTTAAAAGCGATACTTTTGAATCCCATTATACCTATAAAATTATAGATGGAAATGTATCAATAGATAATGTTTTAACGCCTCTTTACATTAATATAGGGCGTAGTACCTTATCATTATCTGAATTTCTGTGTAAAGATAGCTATTACCCTACTGTCCGGTTTGTTGATGGAACTACTTTACAAGGTCAATATTTGGCAGAATATAGAAATGAGGATGTATTATTCGATCGAGAAAAAATTCAAGTTTGGGATTGGGCAAATGTAAACATAAAAAATGAATCACAAGGTAATGAGAAAGATAGTACGAGCATTCAATATCATGTGATACAAAAACTTAAAGAACAAAATTTCGACATAATATTCGATGATGACAATGCAGGGGAAATTGCGGATGTTATCGCAATCAAAGTTGATGATATTAATAAAAAAATCAAAGTAGAATTGTTCCATTTGAAATTTTCTCAAGAGGACTATCCCGGGGCTAGAATCAATGATTTATATGCTGTTAATGGACAAGCGCAAAAGTGTGTAAGCTGGCTTCATACCAGACCAGAACATATTATTGGTCGAATGTTAAGACGTGGGGCTTCAGGGCCTAAAAATAGATACGAATTAGGAACAGAAGAACAACTTTCAATAATCAGGAAAAAAGTAAAAAGTTTGTATGAAACTGAATATATAGTTCATATAGTTCAACCCGGATTGTCGAAAGAAGCAGCTTCAATAGAACAATTGAAATTACTCAGTCTTACTGAAGCATATTTGTGGGAAACAAGGATGATTAAGTTAGGAGTCATCGCAAGTGCATAGAGTTTTCTATATCAGAAATTATATAATCGTTTTATATGATTGATATTAATGATTTTAAACAAGAAATAGAGTGCATCTATAAGGATGAAAAATATTCTGTCCGAGATAATGGAGCTGTTTTCCGGCATCCTCGTGATGGGAAACGGCCTCGCAAATATGACAACTTTTGGACTTTCGGAAAGCCCAATGACACACACGGATATATGGAAATCGCCTCTGTTCGTGTTCATATCATTGTTGCAACAGCCTTTCATGGCCCAAAACCGACGAAAGAACATGTTGTCGATCACATAGATACGAATCGCCGCAACAATCGTCCGGACAATCTTCGATGGGTTACCCGATTGGAGAACGCACTCGAAAATCCGATTACCCGCAAACGTATCATTATGCGTTGCGGTAGTATCGAAGCGTTTTTGGCCAATCCGTCTTTGTTGAGAGAAAGCGATGTCACCCCCGATTTCAGTTGGATGAGAACCGTTACGAATGCCGAAGCTCAAGTCAGTAAAGAGCGATTATTGGCATGGGCTGAAAGCGACAAGCCGACATCTGGCGGTGCTATGGGCGCATGGGTATATAGTCAGCAACCTATTTCGCAAAATGACGGTCAGTCATCGAATGTAGACGAACTTGGCAAGTTGCAATCCGATTCCTTAAACGGTTGGGGGCAAATCCCTCCTTGTGCATATGAACGTCCCGTTGAGCCGGAACAAAGAAAGCGGAATGTTATGCTCTCGTTAACACCGGGAGCAGCCCAAGAAATCTATTTCTATAATGATAAGCCCAATGAATACCCATGTACCCCACAGGGATACAATGATGATCCTTTGATGGCTTATGCTGCCAATCTGACCGAAAACGCTGTATTTTGGCGGAATAATAATGGAGATCGGGAGTATGTGGTAGACAAATTTGGATTTTCGGAAGATCGAAATTCTTTATATGTAATGACTAAATCCGCATACGTGTGGCGAAACCAAGATGCCGGAGACTCGATTGCTGTCCCCATAGCAAACCTCAATAAAGGCGAAGTCAACGAAGATGAGTTAAATTATCAACTCGGAGAGATTGTGTACGAAGATAATTTATTCGTACATAAAAGGGTAGAAACCGGCTTTATGCCCAAAGAGTATTTAGAGGAGATATTTGCTAAATGCACAAAGACGAGTAGATAAGTATTATACAATGTTGTTTGGGACAAAGTTTATCGACTTCGCCAAAAATGCGGACAAATTGCGGACATGAAGCGCAAAATAAAAATCCCAAATAATTGAAATTCAATTATTTGGGATTTTTCAAAAGTACCCAGAGCCGGGGTCGAACCGGCACGGATTGCTCCACTGGTGTTTGAGACCAGCGCGTCTACCGATTCCGCCATCTGGGCAAATTGTTGTTAATAAAGTATCCTTAAGAACTTTTGAGAGTGCGAATGTAGTACTTTTTTGCCAAATAATAAAATAAATATTTCATCTTACTTCGACTTTGATATCCTGTACACTCCTTTTGATACATTTGCCGGTTATGATTGAATGTGCTGATAATCAATAAAAATTATTGAAATCAAAGTTCAAATGTAACGGGTTTTATTGGAAATTATATCTGCGATACATCTGTATCTATTTAAATGATAGGTGTTTGTCATCTTGATTTTGATTTCGGAATTATTCTGCTGCCCGCGAATCGGCAGAGGCTTCTTTCACAATTATATCACCCTTTTTTTCAGACTGCTAATAAATCGAGGTTTTTATCTTACAGACGGTCTTGTGGAGGAGGTCGTTTACAATGTCTATATAGGGCAGAACAACACAGACGATTTCAATATCTTGCGCAACAGGCACTGTATTATGAATGTGACTGTAAAGGACAAGGATTTGGTAGATACGCGCGTAGAGGAATATACCCCGCAGAATTACATAGACTATACGGATAATGATTCTCCGTGGTTCGTAGTTGCGTCGAGAGGAGACGGAGCTGCCGACTGGCAGAATCCGACCGTAAGCCAGGGCTGGAGCATACCTACAAAAGCGCAGATGATGGTGGCGTATGCATATAACTATACCGATATTTTCGGAACGAACATACTTTGGCTGAATGAATATAATTCTACAACCAGATGGTCCATAAATATGGAGATCGGGGAGATTTTGCCCAACGACGGTTCTGTAGGAGATGTGCAGTCATACCAGGCGCGTGCTGTAAAAAGTTATAACGGGAGCGACAGATATCCTTATGTGCAGGATGGAAATATTATCGTATCCAGAGACGAAAATGGAGGAGTCAAATCTGACTACATACGGGAGGGCCAGTGGTCTCCGGGCGAGAATTACAACGAGCAAAGCGCAGACAACAAGGTGGCGGCAAAATTCGAGGTGGCTCCTTTTACCGTCGATGATTCGGGAAACTGGATACGGCGCACATGGAACGAAGCCAAGGAGTATTGTGAAAATTATACCGACCCGGAAGACGGGAGCGGCGGCTGGAGAATGCCCACCCAACGTGAACTGATGCTCATTTATGCCATAAACGGAGAGTTGGATGAAAATTACCGGTTCAGAACTACAGGAGGTATGAACTACCCCGGCGAACCGAGTGTGGAGCATCCGGAACTGGCCCAGCATATATATTATTGGACGGGAACAACGGACGGGACACAAGGCAATGTGAACAATGCCTGGAGCGTATGTTTCTGTAATGACGAACAGCTGGAGAGAGGCGCGCTTTCAGGCAAAACCGAAGGATACGGAAAGACAGAATATAATTTTGTGAGGCCTGTGCGCGATGTAGAATAGGCGCATGGCTGCAACTGTAGTTCATTTACATTAGCAGTTACTTTTCTTCGCGTGGAAGGGTTGGCTCAAAAATTCGGCCAGCCCTTTTTTACTATATGTTGTGCCGACAGCTATTCTATATAATCCACGGTGGCTCTGCTCTCTCTTACTGACTTGCAGAATGTACTGATTTTCTTGTGCTCCGGGTGGTTTTTGTAAAGTTCGAGGTCTTCGATGGTCTCGAAGCGTGAAATCAATACGGCATCGTAGGCCATAGGGTCGTTGCGATTGACATTCAACCTTACTTCCAGACTTCTTATCCCGGGAATGACTCCTTTCAATGCCTCAAGTTTCTCCTTTACCTTTGCTGCATTCTCCATTCCGCTGCATCCCTCTGCAGACTCCTTGAATTTCCACATTACAAGATGTACAATCATGATATCGGTTTTTGCCGTGCAAAGGTATAAAAAAACAAGGTTGCACCACACACGATATGCAACCTTGTCGAGGCAAATAAAACCGTACTTTCGGTTATAGAGCCTTTGATTCGTTCTCTACAAAATACTTCTGCGCCTTGAGCATGTTCCTCATCTGCAGAATCATGATTTTGTCTTCTGTGAGGATGTTGAGATAGAGCACGCTGCTTCTTGTCGTATTTTTGTTTTCCGTATTGCGTTTAATCTGATTCTTGATTGCAATTGCAAAATCCTCGAATATTTTATCGCGCATTTCTATCACTTTGTCGATATCCGTAAAGTCGTTGGAAACGAGCATGGCGTCTACGCGTTCGAAGACCTCGTTCATCCTTGCGTTTACATATTTGAGATCGTCCATCTGTTCTATTGAAAGACCCTCATGGTTATTGTCTATATGAACGAATGTGGACTTGCAGATCTGCAGCATCGATTTTGTTATCTCATTGAGATAATCCACTACCTGAACATAATAGTGCGCGGTTTCTATATTGCTCTCTTTTAAAAGGTTGAGTGTGGCGACTATGTTGTATTTCCTGTCGCTTGCAGATTCATGGAGTTCGCGTGCCTCCTGAAGCATCTTCTTCAGCTCCCTGCGGTCTTCCTTGAACACTCCGTCGAGAGTCCTGTTATAAATCTCTATGATTTTCTTTGTAGAATTTATTACATCATGTATGCAGCGCTCCACCACTGTCCCTTCCGGTGCAGTCTTAAGGGCATCTTCCTTCTCCTTTGCAAGTCTCTTCTTGCGGCTGAGGCGGTTGCTGTGTATTATGAGGTATATGCAGAGCAGGCAGAGAATGATAATCGCAAATACCCCTCCTTTGACCAGAGCCGCTGCAACGACGAACGATATGAGGAATGCGACGAATGCCGTTACGAACCAGCCTAAAATAACGGTTATCACGCCTGTTATCCTGTATACGGCGCTCTCCCTTCCCCATGCCCTGTCGGCCAAAGATGAACCCATTGCAACCATGAATGTTACATAGGTGGTAGAGAGCGGCAGTTTGAGTGAGGTCGCCAATGAGATAAGCAGCGAAGCGACAGTCAGGTTTACCGTAGCCCTTATAAGGTCGAACGACGGTGCATCCTTGGGCCTTGGCGGCATATCGAAGCGGCTGTTGATATATTCGAGCGTACTCTTGGGAAGTACCTTTGAAATAGCCTTGTTCAGTTTGAGCGATTGCCTTACGATTGCCCTTGAGAAAGAAGTCGAATCGAAACGCTCCTCCCCGGCATCCTGTTTTGCAAGATTCACCTCCGTATCTGTAACCCTTCTTGCCTTTTTGGACATCCAAAGGGTTATGACCATTACGATACCTGAAGCCAGAAGCATCCATATATTGGCATGGACAGGTGCATTGAGCGCTCCCATAAGCATACCGGTATCCCCTCCGTTTGCAACGGCGATATGGTATGAATCGAACCCGGCCATAAATACTCCTATGAAATTGACAAGGTCATTGCCGGCAAATGCCAGTGCAAGCGCAAAGGTGCCGGAGAGTACCGTAATCCTGAGGATATTCACTTTCAGCCAGGCCAGCAGCGACATAAAGAGACTCCAGAATACAAAGGCTATGGCAACACACATCCAGATATTGTCATTGATATAGTCCATTATCCCGTCAGGGATGAGCGGCGTACCCTTCAACCCCTTGAAAAGAGCGAAATAGGTAATTGCCGTCAGTGCAATTCCGCACCAGACCGCTCCCAGGGATTTCATCTTGTTGCTGAATTTATAGGAGAAAATCAATCTGGTTATATACATTATGACGGAACCGCATACGAACGCTATCACTACAGATGTCAATATTCCGGATATTATTCCGAGTGTTCTGCCCGTATTTATATAGTCGTTAAGATTTGCAAATGTTTGTGCAGGGTCTGCCGCAATGTTGAACAGGGCAATGCACATTGCCGCTCCGAGCAGTTCGAATACCAGAGAAACCGTGGTTGAAGTCGGCAGCCCCAAAGTATTGAAAACATCGAGCAGGATAACGTCTGTGAGCATTACTGCCAGAAAGAGAAGCATTATGTCGGAGAACCGGAACATTCCGGGGTGGAAAATACCGTTTCGTGCAACCTCCATCATTCCGCTCGATGTAAGTACGCCTACCAGAATGCCTATTGCTGCAACGCTCATAATCGTACGGCGCGAAGCAGCCCTGGAGCCGATGGCTGAATTCAAAAAGTTCACCGCATCATTGGAAACCCCGACGACAAGGTCGGAGACAGCCAGCACGGCAAGAATCAAAACAATCGCTAAATAGATAGGTTCCACTATTATATAAGTTTAGACAATTACACTCACAATTGATATGATGCTGCAAAGCAAATACAATAAAGTGACAATATTATTACTTAAATGTTACGAAAATGTTTAGCGGTAAATATTTGAAATCAAGTATATTATATAAAACAAAAGGTGCCGTGAAGGCCATTTCGGCAATCTTTCGGCACCCTGTCTTGACCGGCAGCAAACGGTTGCAAACTATTTTGCGGGGTTCATGACAAGCTCCCTCATGTTGCCGCCCTTAAGCGTTTTCTTTACGAATTCTGCTATGTTTTCGTTGTTTACGCATTTCTCTACGGTCTCAATGTAGTTGCTGTGTGAATCGTAGCCATAGAACACATAGTCGTTTATTACACCCTGCCAGTAACTGTTGCTTATCTGAGCTTCGGGGAATGCCTTTACGAGTGCGGTTCTGGCTTTCTCGATATATTCCTCTTCGGTGCCGTTTTCGGCAATCGCTTCATACTCCTGTTTTGCCAGAGCTATAAGTTCATCGGCTTTTGCAGGGTCTGTATCGAAGACTATGACCGTCGAAACCTGTTTCGTAGCTTCCGATACGCCTGTCATTGCAGATACTCCGTATGTTCCTCCCTCTTCTTCGCGGATACTTTTTACATAGGTCATATCCAGAATATGGGTGAGGGCGGATGAAAGAATATCGTTCTCCAGGCTCTTCTTCATTTTTGCACTGTAAAGTATGCCGACAGTCGTTTTGGGAGTATTCATATTTACCGCTATCTCTTCCGAAACCTTCCCTTCTGCATAGCAAGGTATGTTCTCGATATTGTATTCAGTTATCTCGCCTGAAGCGGGAAGCGAGCCGAAATATTTTTCGACGAGAGGTTTAAGCACGTCGATGTTTACATTTCCTACGATATAGACCTTGACTCCGCTTGCATCGGAGAAGAGCCGGCGGTAAGCCTCGCCGTATTTAGCTATTGATACGTTTTTAACGGTGACGGAATCGAGAGTCTGCATTCTCGGAGAATTGTCATATATGAGGCTGTTGAATTTCTGCCTGAAAATGAAGTTGGGGTCCGTAGAGTAGTTTGCAAGCAGGCTTTTGAGCATGTCGAGCGGAACGTTCAGCTCCTGCTCCTCTATGCGCGGAGCGGTATATGAGAGATATATAAGTTGCAATGCGGTCTCCAGGTCTTTTGGAGTGGCTGTAGCCTCCACGCCGTGTGCGAGCTGCCTTATGTAGGGGATACATGTTACATTTTTTCCTGTAAGCATTTTCTGGAGCGTTGTTGCAGGGAATTTTGAAATTCCGCCGTAACCGCTTGCAGAGAACATGCTTACCAGAGACTGGTCGCATGAGACAAGCAGATCTTCGCTGAGCAGGGTCTTGCCGCCGCCGGCCTGGGTCTTTATCAGAATTTCATCCTCCTTGAAGGTGGTGGGTTTTACATAGATTTCTATTCCGTTTTCAAGCGCGAATTTTGTAACTCCGAACTTCTCCGGGGTGCTTTCCTTTATGGCGGCTCCCTTCAATGCCGTTGTGTCGAGAAGCGGCTCCGTTACGGCAGAGGAGGCAAGAGGTGCAATATCTGCCGCCTTTACCCTGTCGAGCACATCTATGAAATCCTGCTCTGCCGGGGTTGCAAGACCCTCTCTGTCGGGTGCATTGTAGAGAATGACAACATTCGTGTCAGTTACAACCGAAGGGAAAATCTGGTTTACCATTTCGAGTGTAACCAGTCCGTTGTCGAAGTAACCCTTTACCACATCGTAAAGATATTTTGCCGAGGTGTAGGGCTCGCCCTCTATGAAGTGGCTTATGTAATCCTGTACCATCTCTTCATTCCGGCGGCCAGATTCTCCCGTTGCATTGTTTTCGTACAGCGAGATGAGCTGGGTCTTGGCCCTGTCGAACTCGTCTGCGTTGAATCCGTATCTTCTTGCCCTTTCAAGTTCGGTATAGAATGCCTCGAATGCCGGAACGGCCTCTCCGTCCTTTGAGTTCACCGCTCCGTAGAAACTGTCGAGTATTGTAGCCAGAGATGCAAATCCGGCTCCTGCTGCGAGGAACGGCGCATCGGGTTTGGTGTAGATATCCTGAAGCCTTTCATTGAGCATCGCGCTTATCAGGTCCTTGCTCAAATCTACCATCAGTCCCATTCCGAGCCCTTTTATTTCGGCCGGTACAGGCTCCGACTTGAAGTATATCTCTACTGATGTCTGCGGAATCTCCTTGTCCGTGAAGATTGAAACTATCGGCTTTTCGTTGGCCGGCACCTTTATGGTCTCCTTCGCCTTGGGATTCTCGGCGGCAGGTATCTGGCCGAAGAGTGCCTGTATCTTTTTCTCCACGCTCTGCGCATCTATGTCTCCCACTACGACAATTGCCTGTAAATCCGGCCTGTACCAAGTCTTGTAGAAGTTTACAAGTTCCTGTGGGTCGAAGTTTTTAAGGTTTTCTTCGCTGCCTATCAGAGAGCATGTGGCATATTTGCTTCCCTTGAAGAGTGCTGCCATGGCGGCATCCCTCATTCTCCACTGTGCGGTGTTGCGGGTTCTCTTCTCTTCGAGGATGACTCCGCGTTCCTTGTCTATCTCGTCGAAATCGTTGGTTACATATGCAGAGTAGTCGTGCAGTATCAAAAGCGACGAGTCTATTATACCCTCCCTTGTTACCGGAATGTTGTTGAGCATGTATGAGGTATGCTCTACTCCTGTAGATGCGTTTATGTTCTCTCCGAATTTGGCGCCTATGCTCTCCATGTAGGAGATGATTCCTTTTCCCGGAAAGTTCTTTGTACCGTTGAGGCACATGTGCTCGAGGAAGTGGGCAAGGCCGTCCTGTGCCGGTGTTTCCTGTATTGCACCGACATTGGTCACAATATAGAAATCAGCCCTTTGGGCAGGTTTGTCGTTATGCTTTATGTAATAGGTGAGCCCGTTGTCGAGTTTGCCGTAGATGACCGTACTGTCTTTCTGCAGCGGCTCCACCGGTGAAAGCAGCTGTCCTAACATAGTTGTAGAACAGACAACTGTCAGAATGAAAAGTGATAATAATTTTTTCATATTGCTGTAATTTGTAATTTTCGTTCAAGGCCTGCAAAGATAGCAAAAACTGCGGGATTTTGTTTGGCATCATTATTGCCTTGATGATATGAAAGGAAAAGAATTAAACTAAATATTTTGATTATGAAACGTGTATTTTCAATTGTGGCCGTGGCTCTTCTGTGTGTGATGAGTTCAAGCGCCTATGCCCAGAACGGGCAGGATGAGAAGCCGTATATAGAGGTTTCGGCAAGAAGCGAAAAGCAGATAACACCTGATATCATCTATTTGGACATTACCATAAACGAGGCTCAGGATAAGGGCAAGACCTCCGTCGAGGAGAAGGAGAAACAGATGATTCTCATGCTTCAGGAGCTTAAGATAGATGTTGAAAAGAACCTTACGGTCGATGATATGAGCAGCGATCTCAAGAAGTATTTCCTCAGAAAGAACAATATTCTGGCTTCGAAGTCCTATGTATTGAAACTCAGTACGGCAGACCAGGTTGCAGCAGTCTTTGACGCTCTCAACAATATAGGTATTTCGGATGTTAGCCTTCAGAAGATAGGCGTTTCTCCGGAGCTTGAGCAACAGGTGAAGGACGAGCTGATGGTCGAGGCCATGAAGAGGGCGAAAAACAATGCGCAGACGCTGCTCGGAGCTATAGGCAATCAGGTAGGGGAGACGCTCTATGTCAATTATTACGAGTCTTCGCAGTCTTACGGTTCAAGGCTGATGGTCCGCAACACAAAGGCCATGGCTGTGGCAGACGGCGTAATGGTTGAGGAGGAATCGATACCTTCACTGGAGGTCAGCAAGGTTACTATGAATGTTAATGTAAGTTGCAAGTTCGCTATAAAGTAGTAATGCGACAGAGAAAAATTGAGGGGCTGCGTCTGTTCTGTTGGGATGCAGCCCCTTTTTCTTTTGCCGCGCAATCCCTTCCCCTGCAGCATCTGTACCGGGCAGTATCGGCAATGGAGCGGTTCCGCCGAATTTTATTCGGCTTCATCCCTCCCACGACTCCGTCGCGGGCCTCTCCCGTTCACGATGCCACGGCGGTCCATTGCTATTTATTTATTACCTTTGAACTAACATGTTAATCCGAAACGTTATGGATATACGAAGAGTTATTGCAGGGGTTGCTGCGTTATGCCCTCTGTTGCTTTTTTCCTGCGGAGGGGAAAAGAATACGGCCTCTCTGCCGGTGATAGATATCGAGGCTGCTGCCGGAAACTGCAAAGAGGTGATGTTGAGCGAATATTGCTCCAAAATCGAATACTTGCCGATTGGTTCGGAGAAAGAATTTCCTGTCGGAGAGCGGTTTTATCTTTTTCCGCAGCCCGACGGGTTTTACATAGGGGAGGGCTCCAATTCGAAGTGCGCATATTTCGGAACAGACGGGAAACTCAAAAATACCATAGGTTCAAGAGGAAGGGCCAACGGCGAATATATAAGCATATTGCATGCAGGTGCAGATAGATATGGCAATATAGTTATAAGCGATTTCGACAAACTGACGCTATATGACAGGATGGGAGAGTTCAAGGGTAGCCTGGATTTGAAGACTGTCAGGTCGAAAACTGATGAAACAGTGCAGCTGTACGATTTTCTGCCGATAGGGGATTATTATGCCTTTTACGGTATGAACCCTGCAACAAGCAATGCCCAGACGGTTTTCGTAGACTCTCTTTGCAATGTGGTGATGATATACAACCCCTATCCAGAAGAAAAAGGTACTGAATATGTCCCTATGTCGGGAAACAGGAATACGGCTTCCGCATATCTGTATAAGGACTCATTGGTCGTTGCAGACAGTTACAGCGACACTCTCTTCAGATTCGATCCGCAGCTGGAAAGGACTCCGGCATTTGCCGTCCGTTACGGGAAATACAAAATGAAATCCGGAGCGGAGATGGAAGGAAGCATAACGATTAATGCCCGTAAATCCATGGAGACGGAGAGCTTTATCTTTTTATCCGTAATATCGTGGGCGAACCTGCCGTTCATGGCTCCTGGCAACAGGATTGCTTCGCTCGTATATGACAAAACTACCGGAGATGCGACGATGCTGCCTTATAGCGAGAGTATGGAAAAGTGCAGTTTTACCAATGATATAGATGGCGGCGCTCCTTTTGCCCCCGATGCGGCCTACGGAGACAAAATCTATCAGGTCATAGACGCGATTCATTTCATTGAGTTGAGCGAAGAGCGCAATTCCCCTGAAATGAAAAAGATAGCCAAAGGGCTCGACGAGAATTCGAACCCGGTACTGGTTATAGCGACCCTTAAATAGAAAGGTTATGAGTGAACTTTAATCCGTAACCGTCTTCATCGCCTCCCTTATCTTGCCTTCGATCTCTTCGGCCAGTTCGGGATTATCTGTAAGAAGCTGCTTTACGGCATCGCGCCCCTGTGCAAGTTTGCTCTCTCCGTAGCTGAACCAGCTTCCGCTCTTCTTGATTATGTCGAACTCCACGCCCAAATCTATAATCTCGCCGATTCTGGAGATTCCCTCTCCAAAGAGGATATCGAACTCGGCCTTTCTGAAAGGGGGCGCCATCTTGTTCTTCACGACCTTTACGCGGGTCCTGTTTCCGGTCGCGTCTTCGCCGTCCTTAAGCTGCGTTACCTTTCTTACATCCAACCTGATTGTCGCATAGAACTTGAGGGCGTTTCCGCCGGTTGTGGTCTCGGGATTGCCGAACATTACCCCTATCTTGTCGCGCAGCTGGTTTATGAAGATGCAGCAGGTGTTGGTCTTGCTTATGTTGGCGGTGAGTTTTCTGAGTGCCTGGCTCATAAGGCGTGCCTGAAGCCCCATCTTGGAGTCTCCCATCTCCCCCTCTATCTCCGCTTTTGGAGTAAGCGCCGCTACAGAGTCTATAACTATGATGTCTATGGCTCCCGAGCGGATAAGGCTGTCTGCAATCTCCAATGCCTGTTCTCCGTTGTCGGGCTGCGAAATGAGCAGAGTATCCACATTCACTCCCAGTTTCTTCGCATATGTCCTGTCGAAGGCATGCTCGGCATCTATTATCGCCGCAATGCCGCCGCTCTTCTGGGCCTGAGCTATTGCATGGATTGCCAGCGTTGTCTTACCGCTGCTCTCAGGGCCGTATATCTCTATAACCCTGCCTCTCGGATAGCCGCCTATTCCCAGCGCGTGGTCGAGTGCAATCGACCCCGAAGGGATTGTTGAAGCCTCCCACTGGGGCTGGTCTCCGAGCTTCATGATGGTCCCCTTGCCGAAATCCTTCTCTATCTTGTCAAGGGTGGCCTGCAGGGCCTTCAGTTTCTCCGCATTGTTTTTCTCTGCATCTACATTCTCTTTTGCCATAATATCTCCCTCTTTTAAACAGTTTGTGTGGAAAATCCGATGGCAAATATACTTAAACTTTTCATAAATTTGCTGTATGAAACGCAAATTGTTGGGAGCTACTTTGGCTCAATTGAAAGAGATAACGGAGGAGCTTGGAATGCCCTCTTTTTCAGCAAGGCAGATAGCCGACTGGCTCTACAGGAAGCAGGTGCGCACGATAGAGCAGATGACAAATCTCTCAAAAGCGGCTCGCGAGAGACTGGGTGAACGCTATACGGTCGGCGCAGACGATTTCATCGAAATGCAATGTTCTGCCGACGGCACTAAAAAGTATCTCTTCCCATGCCACACCGGAAGCGCAATCGAGAGCGTGATGATTCCCGATTCCGGCAGGGCGACACTCTGCGTCTCCTCCCAGGCCGGCTGCAAAATGGGGTGCAAATTCTGTATGACCGGCCGCCAGGGTTTCAAGGGAAATCTGGAGACAGCCGAGATAATTTCGCAGTTTGTCTCCGTTCAGGAGAACAAAGTGCTTACCAATGCTGTTTTTATGGGGATGGGAGAGCCGTTGGACAATCTGGAAAACGTGCTCCAGGCCATAGAGGTGCTTACAGCCGACTGGGGATTCGGATGGAGTCCCAAGCGCATAACCTTGAGCAGTATCGGCGTGATGCCGGAGTTGAGGACATTTCTGGAACGGACATCTGTCCATCTGGCCATAAGCCTGCATAATCCTTTCCCGGAGCAGAGGATGCGGCTTATGCCTATGGAGAAGGCCTATCCTATAGAGAAAACGCTTGCCCAGATACGAAAGTTCGACTTTACCGGCCAGCGCAGGGTGAGTTTCGAGTATATCATGTTCAACCGGCTCAACGATACAAAGGCGTATGCCGATGCGATTGTGCGGCTTCTCAAAGGGTTGGAGTGCAGGGTAAATCTCATAAGATTCCATGCCATTCCGGACTCCGAGCTGCAACCTTCGCCCGATGCGGTAATCGGGCAGTTCAGGGAGCGGATAAATGCGGGCGGGATAACCGCAACAATCCGCGCATCGAGAGGAGAGGATATTTTCGCCGCCTGCGGAATGCTCAGCGGCCACCATTATAACAGGGAATGAAGCGTATTTTAACCATATTGCTGCTGTCGGGATTCATATTATTCTCAATAAGCACTGCGACAGCTTCATCGGACAGCAGGCCGTTTTCCCTTTCGGAAGAGCAGTTGAGGGGGAAAAAGGTAGCATTGGTGCTTTGCGGCGGAGGGGCCAAGGGCGCGGCCCATATAGGTGTGTTGAAGATGCTGGAGGAGTGCGGCCTGAAGGTAGACATGATAGTAGGAACGAGCATAGGCGGCATTGTAGGAGGCCTTTATTCCATAGGATACGATGCGCAGAGCCTGAGAGAGATTGTCTCCGGGATGGACTGGAGCTATCTTTTGAGCAACAGTACGCTCAGAAAAAATATGGAGTTTTCGCAGAAGGCGATGGACCAGGTCTACTTTCTGCAACTTCCCTTCTATACGTTGAGACCGAACAAAAAGGATGATATCGCAACGAATGATGTACATGCAGCCCATCTGCCTTCCGGAATGGTGAACGGGCAGAACATCCTCAATCTCTTTACCGGGCTGTGCGGAGGATATCAGGACTCTGTCGACTTTCTGGAATTTCCCATCCCGTTCTGCTGCGTAGCCACAGATTTGGAGACCGGAGAGGAGGCGGTGCTCAAGGATGGCTATCTTCCGTTGTCGCTTAGGGCTACGATGGCTATCCCGGGCTTTTTCGCCCCTGCGACAATAAACGGCAGGGTGCTGGCAGACGGCGGCATGGTAAACAATTTTCCGGTGGATGTGGCGCGCAGCCTTGGTGCGGATATAGTCATAGGGGTGGATATCCAGAATGACCTCTACAAGTCCGAAGAATTGAAATCCATAACGGAAATATTCAGCCAGATTGTCTCCCTTATGGGCAATGAAAGGTATCTGAACAATGTAAGGGATGTAGACATTTACATAAATCCCGATGTGACGGGTTTCAGCACATACAGTTTCAGCTCAGCTGCCATAGACACTCTTTTTGAGAGGGGATACAAGGCGGCGCTGCTTCAAAAGGAGGCGATAGAGAGGCTGGCTCTGGCCCGGGCCGCTGAAGGCGGGGAGACGGACGGAGCGGAAAGAAGTGTGCGGTCTGCTTCGGTAGTGCGCAGGGATACCTTTTACATAGCCGATATATTGTGTGTCGGGGTTTCGGCTGCAGACGGGGAGTGGCTGCTGCGGGAATCGGGCCTAAAAAAGAACAGTTACATCTCCGGGGCGGAGATAGACAGGGCCATCTCCATACTTTACGGAACAAATGCCTTTTCGTCCGTCACATATAAGATAAACCGCTCGCTTCTGAAAGAGGGGGCGCAGGATCTGACCCTCGAATTCGTAAAGGGGCCGTCCAATATCTTTGCCATGGGCGCCCGTTTCGATTCCGAGGAGGCCGCCGCAATGCTGCTCCATCTCGGAATCAGCACCAGAGACCTTTTCGGTTCGCGGCTTGCTCTTACCGGACGGCTGAGCTACAACGCCTACGGCAAGGCTGAGTACAGTTATATCTTCAAGAACTTCCCCAAACTGAACCTTTCGTATATGTTCAAGTCTACAGATATGAACATATATAGCCGGGGAGAGCTGTCGAGCTACATGTCATTCCTTTATCACAACATAGAGCTGTCGCTCTCCAATATGTTCCTGAGAAACTTCGATTTCAGCGCAGGGGTGCGGTTCGAGGCGTTCAACTATACCCATATGCTCTCGAGCGGAGGACATGACTCCTTTGCTCCCGATTTGAATGTAAAATCCTATCTGAGCTACTTTGTAAACGCCAAAATGGATAACCGCGACAACAGGACGTTCGCTACGCGCGGCGTTGCCTTCGATGCTTCGGCCTCCCTGTTCCAGCCCGATTTCAGCAAGGGAAATTCGATATTTGCCACTGTAAGGCTGAATCTCAACGGTGCAATTCCCCTTTCGGAGAGGATGACCCTTCTGCCGTCGGTCTACTACAGGTCTTATATAGGCCATTCGCTCTATATGCCATATATGAATTTTGCCGGAGGCAGTGAACCCGGACGTTACCTCTCGCAACAGATTCCTTTTATGGGAATCAATTATGCCGAAGAGTTTTTCCAGAATATAATGGTGGGCCGGCTCGATTTGCGCGGCAGGATAAAGGAGAACCATTATCTCTACGGCATTGTAAACTACATGCGTGAGGGCGACGTTTTTGAAAATATGTTCAGCCGCAACGGTTCCGGATATTGGGGCGCCGCTGTCAAATATGTCTATAATACGCGGTTCGGGCCGTTGAGCGTAGACTGCCACTGGTCTGACTACAATAAAAAAGTGGGCTTATATTTAAGCATAGGCCATTATTTTTAGAATGTGCCGCCATCCACCCCTTTCTGTTGGCCGCTAACGATATTTGTCGTAAATTTACGCATTGTTTCATAGATGAATTTCAAATTTTTAAAATCGATTGCGTTATGAAAAATCCATTCAACATTTTTTATCCGCTTTTTGCAGTTGCCCTGTTGCCGCTGCTTTTTTCATGCGGAAGCAATAACGGCGGAGCGGCAGATGCAGACGGATGCATTGTCCTGGACATGGAGCAGGCGTTGGACGGGAATGCCGTGGAGATGAATTTGGGAAAGTATGCCTCTTCCATAAGGTATATTCCGCTCCAGACAAATGAAAATTCGGTTATAGGCTCCGTAGGGCATCTGAAAACAGACGGCAGATATTTTTATCTGACATCGGTTGCCGGCGGCGGAGAGGTAAAGGTCTTTTCTGCAGACGGCAGGTTCGTGAGAAGACTGGGTAACAAGGGGCGCGGCCCGGGAGAATATCTTAGTGCAGGAGGCCTGTTTTTAGATGAACGCGGCGAAGAGACGCAAATAGGAGTTATGACTCTTAATAAATCTGTAATTTACAATGAAAACGGAGAATTTATCAGAGATTTGGAAGGTTATGGAAATATCGGTATGCAAAGGGCAAGCGATATAGAGTGTGCGGGAGAGAAAAAATATGCAGCAATAACATCTGTATCCGATAGTGCGGGCGTGAAAATCGAGCATCTCCGGATTGTAGACAGTACGGGAAGGCTCCTTTCGGATTTTCCGCTGGGAAAGGAGCACAGTACCATCGTGCATATTTCAATCGGGGGAACGGTCGGAATTATCAACAACAGTAAATCGAGCGGATGTTATCTTTATGGCGGCAAAATAAATGTGGTAAGGGGTGCTATGGATACAGTGTATGCCTACGATACTAAAGATTATTCCAGAAGCGTAAGATATAGGGTGAATCTCGGGAAATATGCCCCGCTTGTTTATGATACGCCGGATCTTTCTGAGAGTATCACCTTTTTAAGCAATGATTTTTTTGAGACAGACAATTTTGTCCTTATAAAGGGAATAGTGCCGTTCAAGAATCTTCCGGATTTTGATTTGCCGGAAAATGATTCAAAAAGGGCATGGGTGACATTTGTTTACGATAAGGCCGGTGGCAGTTTTGACGTTCTTGCCCAGAACGGCCCTTCAGAAATCTCCTCTTTCGTAAACGATTTGGACGGCGGTATGGCATTCTGCCCCTCTTTCATCGAAAACGGAAAAATGTATCAGCTGGTGGATGCCATCGATTTCATGGAGGCGGCGCGGGAGAGCGATTCAGCCGGGATGAAACGTGTAGCGGCGCAGCTTACCGAAGATTCCAACCCGGTGCTGATAGAGGTTACGCTCAAATAATTGGACATGTCGGTGTGTGCCGGGTAGCGATACCGAGATAGAATATAGTATGTAATGAATGCGGTTATAAAAAAGATTTTGACAATTAAAATAATGCGTGGCTTTTTAACAGTTGCGGCGATATTGTTGGGAACGCAGATTTTCGCCTCCTCAGGAGTTAGGGTAATAGATGCCGAGTCGGCTCTGAAAGAGCGCGAAGGTTTGAATCTCAGCCGTTATGCAACCTCTATAAAATATATCCCGTTGGAGACGGGGCTTATATACCTTCCTGAGGCCGCGGATATCTCCCTCTATGTAAAGGATGGCGAATATTATCTTGTAAGCAAAAACGATGCGAACGGAACGGGCTGCTACAAAT
Organism: uncultured Bacteroidales bacterium; assembly: GCA_944325445.1. GTDB lineage: Bacteria > Bacteroidota > Bacteroidia > Bacteroidales > UBA932 > Egerieousia. The sequence continues at coordinate 37,553 of CALVAG010000009.1, forward strand.
ATGGCAATGACGGTGCTTTTGTCTCTACGTTCATAAGGCACGGCCGCGGCCCGGGGGAGTGTGTTGGTCTTGTAGATTCAGACATGGATTATAATTCCGGAAACATTGCCGTGGCAAATATGTTCGTTGAAATTCTGGTCTATGGCAAGGATGGCGGTTATCTCCATTCCGTTCCATTGCCGGGCTATGTAAGACACCCGAGGGTATTGTATGTCGGGCCGGATTCTCTTTTGATTTCTGTAAACAATATGCAGGAATCGAAAGAGGAGATATATGTTGCCGGAAAAGACAGGATTTTTAAAAAATCCATGACGGCGGGAGATTTGCATACAGAGTATTCCATGTTTGCAGGCAGAAGGAGCAGTACGAATTGCCGCTATGATATCTTTAAATGCGGCGGCGAAGGCTATATAATAAGCCAGGCGACAGACACTGTTTACTCCGTAAGTGGCGATTTTAAAAAGCATGCCCGTTATTTTCTCGATTTCGGAAAGTTCAGGGATGAATCGGCCTATGAAGATTGCCATTCCGGTGAAGGAATCCATATTCTCCCCGAAGGCTCGAGATTCGGCAATTCCCGTTTCTTCTGCCTGCGGCTGCTTATTCCGGTCGATATGGATGAAAGGCTCTCCCTGAATGAGAGAATGATTCCCCTTATATATGACGTTGCTTCAAACAAGGCTTATGCTCCCAAATCCAAAGGCGATACCATGCTGAACGGTTTTACCAACGACCTTGACGGCGGTGCCCCTTTCTGGCCCCACGTGATATACGAAGATAGGATGTATCAGTTGGTGGATGCCATCGATTTCATAGAGGCGGCGCAGGAGAGCGATTCAGCCGGGATGAAACGGGTAGCGGCGCAGCTTACCGAAGATTCCAATCCGGTGCTGATAGAGGTTACGCTCAAATAATTGGACATGTCGGTGTGTGCCGGGTAGCGATACGGAGATAGATTATATAGTATGCAATAAATGCGGTTATAAAAAAGATTTTGACAATTAAATAATGCGTGGCTTTTTAACAGTTGCGGCGATATTGTTGGGAACGCAGATTTTCGCCTCCTCAGGAGTTAGGGTAATAGATGCCGAGTCGGCTCTGAAAGAGCGCGAAGGTTTGAATCTCAGCCGTTATGCAACCTCTATAAAATATATTCCGTTGGAGACGGGGCTTATATACCTTCCTGAGGCCGCGGATATCTCCCTCTATGTAAGGGATGGCGAATATTATCTTGTAAGCAGAAACGATGCGAACGGAACGGGCTGCTACAAATATGGCAATGACGGTGCTTTTGTCTCTACGTTCATAAGACGCGGCCGCGGCCCGGGGGAGTGGACTTATCTTGTAGATTCAGACATGGACTATAACTCCGGAAATATTGTCGTTGCAGATGCGTACAACAAGGTTCTGGTCTATGGCAAGGAGGGCGGTTATCTCCATTCCGTCCCATTGCCGGGCTATATAAAATTTCCGAGGGTATTGTATGCCGGGCCGGATTCTCTTTTGATTTCTGTAGACAATATGCAGGAATCGAAAGGAGAAATGTATGTTGTCGGAAAAGACGGAATTTTAAAAGAAATGAGCGGAGCAATAGAAAATATATATGTGAGGATGGATACAAGTATGGGATTCCGCGGACAGGTCTTTTGTAGGTGGGTTATGTTTGACTATGGCGGCGAAGGCTATATAATAAGCCAGGCGACAGACACTGTTTACTCCGTAAGTGGCGATTTTAAAAAGCATGCCCGTTATTTTCTCGATTTCGGAAAGTTCAGGGATGAATCGGCCTATGAAGATTGCCATTCCGGTGAAGGAATCCATATTCTCCCCGAAGGCTCGAGATTCGGCAATTCCCGTTTCTTCTGCCTGCGGCTGCTTATTCCGGTCGATATGGATGAAAGGCTCTCCCTGAATGAGAGAATGATTCCCCTTATATATGACGTTGCTTCAAACAAGGCTTATGCTCCCAAATCCAAAGGCGATACCATGCTGAACGGTTTTACCAACGACCTTGACGGCGGTGCCCCTTTCTGGCCCCACGTGATATACGAAGATAGGATGTATCAGTTGGTGGATGCCATCGATTTCATAGAGGCGGCGCAGGAGAGCGATTCAGCCGGGATGAAACGGGTAGCGGCGCAGCTTACCGAAGATTCCAATCCGGTGCTGATTGAGGTTACTCTCAAATGATCGGACTTGTTATGTGAACGGATTATGGAGAGGGAAGCGGCAATGGCAAAGGTGAGGAAGATGTGCTCCGGCAGGGAGTACTGCTCTGCCCAAATCGCGTCTCTGTTCAGAAGATGGAATGCAAGGGAATATCTGTTCGGGGAAAATGAGATTGCGGCAGCAATAGCGGAACTGGAACGGGACGGATATATCTGCGACGCCCGTTTTGTACGGGCCTACGCAAGGGACAAGGCGCGTTTCGGCGGTTGGGGGCCGGAAAAGATTCTGTACAAACTTAGGGAGATAGGTCTCCCGGCGGCGATAGCGGATGACGGCACAGAAAAACCGTTGCGTTCAATAGTGGAACAGGCTCTGGACTCTGTAGATACCGAGGGACAGCTCAAGAAGATTCTCTCCCGAAAATGGCTCTCTCTCCGGAAAAAGGAGGAGCCTTTGGCCGGCAAACGGGCAAGACTCCTGAAGTTCGCCCTCTCCCGCGGGTACAGTTATTCCGAGGCAGCCAAAGCAGTTGCCGAAATAACGCAGCCTTGAGTTGCATACTATTATTATTATTATTATTATTATTATATTAGAGCCATATTAGTCGCTAAATTTTACTGCCATGAAACGTTTTATATTGTTTATGCTTTGCATAGGGCTGTGCGGCACAGCCTATTCGCAGAAGGATTACAGATATGAGCTGTTTGTCTCATACGGTTTTTCGCCTCTGGAGTCTATATACGAACCGGGTATAGATTTTCCTTCAGAGCCTATGTCGGGCACGACTGCAGTTTATACAGCGGAGAATGGAAAAAGTTCAGGTACTGTCAATGCAGGCTTTCTCATACATGTTTCAAAACCTTTTGCAATAGGTGTCTCATATACATACAACAGTGCAGAGTATGACCTGCATGTCGGTTCTTCTAAACCGTTGGGGAAATTCGAAAGCAGATGCAATACCGTAATGTTCAATGCCAAATTCAACTGGCTCAATATAAAATCCTTTTCACTCTATTCGAGGGCTGCTGCCGGCATAATGATGAAAAAAGGGGAATCGAGCGATATGGACGGCAGAACGGAGAGTCTTTTCAACGGTGTAGACCTTGATGAAAACTCCTTTGCATGGCATTTCTCACCCGTAGGTCTGGACTGGAATTTCACCCGTTACCTTGCACTCTTTGCGGAGGGTGGAGTCGGCGCCTCCGGTTATGCCATGGCCGGAATTAAAATCAAGCTATGAGAAGATACCTGGCATTTCTGGCGATAATTCTTTTTACTCCCTTTTTTGTTTCTGCCCGGAATGTCAATATCACAGGACGTATAGCAGATGCTTCTTCATTGCAGCCTCTGCAAGGCGCAAGCGTGTATTTTACAGACAGAAGTGCATGGTGCATAAGCGGCGTGGACGGTTCATTTACGCTTGCCGCAGCGCCGTCTGCACAGGAAAAGGTGCTGGTTGTAAGTTATATGGGCTATGTTCCGCAGCGCTACAGAATCTCCATTGCAAGAGATACCTCGCTCGGAACGTTAAGGATGGTGCAGGACAATACCCTGCTCCCCGAAGCGAGCGTCTATGCGCGAAGGCATGATTTCGGAGTGCGGAATTCGCAGATGAGCGCCATAGAGGTGCCTGTAGCCGATATAAAGGGTATGCCCTCCCTTTTCGGAGAGATAGATGTGATGAAAGCGCTGCAGCGTCTGCCCGGAGTGCAGTCTGTCAAGGACGGCAATGCAGGAATCTATGTGCGCGGCGGAAACTACGACCAGAACCTTATCATGCTCGACGGCTCCACGCTTTATAATTCGGAGCACCTTAACGGTTTTGTCTCATCTCTGAATGCAGACATGATAGATAATATCATTTTCTATAAAGGGGCTTTCCCTGCCCGTTACGGCTCAAGGCTCTCAAGTATCATAGATGTGGGAATGAAGGAGGGCGATTTCAGGCAATACGGAGGTTCGTTTACAATAGGGCTGCTCTCTTCGAGACTTCAGGTGGAAGGCCCCATATTCAAAGGAAAAACCTCCTTTAATATCGGAGCGAGATTCTCATATTTCGACCTTCTCGTCTACCCCATTCTGGAAAAGGTTTACGACAGCGGCGAGGCTCTCAAACCCTATTCGGATATGAATTATTACGATATCAATGCCAAGCTGGTACATAGATTTTCGGAAAACGACAAACTCTCCGCCGTATTTTATATGGGGCAGGATGTGATAAAGGCGGAACCCTCTGCAAGCAGCGACAGTTACATGCGGAATTCCGATTCTTATATTAACGAAAGGTCCGACGGTTCGGACAAGAAGTGGGGCAACATAGTCTCGAGCCTTTTCTGGACGCACAGAATGAACGAGAGGCTTTATGTAAATACGAACTTGAGTTACAGCCGCTACAAATATCGCCTTAAACTCAGTTCGGAGGTGGACAGACGGGTCTACAAGGAAAAAGAGGCCGATTATCTTCTGAACGAACGTTATACGGAGAGTTCCCATGCCTTGTACCACTCGCAGATAGACGAACTTGCCCTGACATCCGATTTCAGGTACACAAGCGGCTCCGGCCATGATATGAGATGGGGCGCCAAGCTTTCCGGCCAGGAACTGGACCCCACCGTAGATATTTACAAACATTCTATCATAGGATATATGGATGGCGGTAAGTATAAGGAGCGTGTGGAGCATAAGGAGGATGTATTGGGGAAGGCGGAGAGCATCAGGAGCCTGGCCCTCTATATAGAAGACGACTGGACAGTTTCCGAGAACTGGAAAGTGAATGCCGGGCTGCGCTATATGCATACCTTTGTAAAGGGGAAAAATTATCCCTCCGTAGAGCCGAGACTCTCGGTCCGCTGGCTTTTTGCCGGAAACATGGCATTGAAGGCCTCATATTCCCGTATGGCGCAGGCCATACACCTTCTGAGCAGCAACAACCTTGTGATGCCCTCCGATATATGGGTCCCCGTAACGGATGAAATCCCGCTTATGAAGGCGGACCAGTGGGCTGCCGGCTTCAACTGGGAACCTTTCAAAGGAATAGATGTTTCGCTGGAGGGGTACTATAAGAAGATGGACAATGTTCTGGATTACAGAGAGGGAACTTCGTATATGACAACGGCGGGAGGCTGGAGGGAGATGGTCGCTGCAGGTGAGGGGCGTTCTTATGGCGCCGAGCTTTTTGTGCAGAAGAAAGAGGGCGCCACTACCGGCTGGCTGAGCTATACATGGTCTAAATCCCTGCGCAGATATGACAGACCGGGACAGGAGATCATCGGGGGAAGGGAGTTCTATGCAGGAAACGATTGCAGGAACAATTTCAATATCGTGATTGTCCATAGACTGAATAAGAGGCTGGAACTCTCCCTTTCCTGGACCTATCAGTCCGGAAGAAGAGGGATAATTCCCTCTGCGGCACTCTACGGCGGCTGGCTGGATGAGTATGACAGTTATGGCATTTTCAGTTCCAGTACGTGGCAGTTTACGGGAGATTACATCAGTTCAAGGCCCGACGGAGCTCCGTATTTCCGCAGATTCTCGCAGTTCTTGACATACCATGAGAGGAACAACTATCAGCTGCCCGACACACACAGGCTAGACATAGGCCTGAACTGGAGAATACCGCACGATGTGGGCGAGAGTACGCTGAATTTTACAATATATAATCTCTATAACAGGCAGAACATTTCGAATCTCTTTATAGGATATGAGAATGGAACGACCGTATTGAAGGGAATATCCCTTTTCCCCTTTATGCCGTCTCTCTCCTACACATTTAAATTTTAGAGTATGTTCAAGATAGTTAAAATAACGGTTTTCCCGCTGCTCCTGCTTGTGCTCTCGAATTGCGAGAAGGTGCTTCCCTATGCCGGGGAAGATGATGACAGGCTGGAGATAAATGTGCTGGCAGACCCCGACACAACGCTTTCAATGTATGTATTCAGGACATTTTCCGCTTCGGAGGCGAAAGTTACATCCATGATGATGACAGATTACTGGAAATATGTGCTTGCTTCTAATTATAATGCAGACTCACTGATAAGAAAAGATGTAGTGTTGAGTAACGCTCAGGCAAAGGTTACGGTAAACGGCGCCGAAGAGCATCAGCTCAGGTATGACCCTGAAAAGCATAACTATACATGCGGTTACAGACCGAAAGAGGGAGACATGCTCCGCTTTGAAGTGACTGCCGTGGATTACCCTCCCGTTGCAGCCGAGGTTTCCGTTCCGCAGGCCCGGAGACTGGAGATACTCGGGACAAGAAAATTTATCGACAGCAAATGGACCTCCGGAGTGCATACCGAAGAGGGAGTTATAGACTGGGGGACGGATACGGTCATGAGCATTACGCTGCGTCTTACCGACCCGGCTTCGGAACGCAATTATTACAGGCTGAAAATAAGAAGCGCCGGAGAAAACCGGAATGAAACAGGAGAACTCGTATATTACTCGTTCAGCGATGTGTTCAGTTCGTCTGATGTAATCTTCGCAGACGAAAACCTTATAGAGGGATGCTGGGGCTGGCCGGCAAACTTTTCCAACATCTTTGACGACAGAATATTCAACGGAACGTCATATACCTTTACCGTAGAAAGCCGCCAGAGATTCGGGGATAACACGCATGTGGTCGTGGAGTTGCAGTCAATAACGCCAGAGCTCTACTACTATCTGAAATCTATAATGCTGTACCGCATTACAGACCAGGATTCCTATACCGAGGCGATTCAAATCTATTCCAATGTCGATAACGGCTGGGGCATAGCCGGCGGTATTTCGGGCGAGAAGCAGATAATTTATTTTTAATGCGAAAAAATCGCTAACTTGCGCCTCGTTCAATAACGGTTTTATGGTTCAGAAAGAGGATATAGTTTCATGTTCTGAGAGGCTCGATGCCTTGAGGAGGTCTCTTTGACTACGCTTCAAAGGTAGAAGAGGCAAGAGAGGGTACTGAAAAATCGATGGAAGAGGGGTTCTGGAACAACCCTTCGGAGGCGGAGGCTTTTCTAAAAAAACTCTCCACGGTCAAATACTGGGTAAATTCAATAGAGAGGATAGACGGAGCGCTCGAAGATCTTCAGGCGCTTTACGAGATGGTCGCACCCGAGCGGAACAACGGCGACTGGCAGGAGAGTTCTCCAGAGGAGAAAGATCTGGATGCAGAGTATGCAAAAGTGCTCGGGCAGATAGAGGAGCTGGAGGTAAAGAGCATGCTCGGCGGCGAGGGTGACAATCTCGGCGCGCTGCTCAAGATAAATTCCGGCGCAGGCGGAACGGAGAGCAACGACTGGAGCATGATGTTGCTCAGAATGTACACCCGCTGGGGCGAGCGGAACGGCTACAAGGTTTCGGTCTACGATGTGATAGACGGCGACGAAGCGGGGATAAAGTCGGCTACTGTGGAGATCGAGGGCGATTTCGCCTACGGCTATCTCAAATCCGAGAACGGTGTCCACAGGCTCGTTAGAATCTCCCCCTTCAATGCGCAGGGAAAGCGGCAGACCACATTCTCGTCGGTCTTTGTCTATCCGCTTGTAGATGAGACGATAGAAATAAACATAAATCCGGCGGACCTCGAATGGGATACCTTCCGTTCGAGCGGGGCTGGCGGCCAGAATGTAAACAAGGTGGAGACGGGTGTGCGCGTAAGGCATATACCGAGCGGCATCGTGGTGGAGAATACCGAGACCCGCTCGCAGCTCGACAACCGTCAGAATGCCTTGAGGATATTGAAGTCCCACCTTTACGAACTGGAACTGGAGAAGAAGAGGCGGAAGCAGGCGGAGCTGGAGGGAAAGAAGAAGAAGATAGAGTGGGGCTCCCAGATAAGGAGCTATGTGCTGCACCCCTACAAACTGGTAAAGGATTTGCGTACAGGATATGAAACCACCGACACGCAGGCGGTGCTCGACGGAGACCTTAACGAGTTCATGCGCAGATACCTGCTTGAAAACAGAGACAATTAAACGATAACAATACAAATTTTACGGTTATGGAGTTTAAATATAACGAAATGTTCCCGCTTGGGGAGGATACCACAAAGTATCATCTGCTTACAAAAGAGTATGTAAGCGTTTCCGAATTCGAAGGCAAGGAGATATTGAAGGTGGACCCGGAGGGGCTCAGGCTCATTGCCCGCCAGGCTTTCCATGACGTTGCATTCATGCTTCGTCCGGAGCATAACGATATGGTCGCCAAGATTCTAAGCGACCCCGAGGCCAGCCAGAACGACAAGGCTGTAGCGCTTACTTTCCTGCTCAATGCAAATGTGGCTGTTCAGGGGCAGCTGCCTCTCTGCCAGGATACCGGTACTGCGACAATCGTTGCAAAGAAGGGGCAGAATGTCTACACGGGAGGCAGCGACGAGGCTGCGTTGTCTCACGGTGTTTTCGATACCTATACGACAGATAACCTGCGTTATTCGCAGACCCTTGCGCTCGATATGTACAAGGAGAAGAATTCAGGCAACAACCTGCCTGCGCAGATAGATATTTATGCGATAGACGGCAACGAGTACAAGTTCCTCTTTGTCGCAAAGGGCGGCGGCTCTGCAAACAAGACCTATCTTTTCCAGGAGACAAAGGCTCTGCTTACTCCTGAAAAACTGGAGAGCTTCCTCGTAGAGAAGATGAAGACATTAGGTACGGCGGCATGCCCCCCTTACCATATAGCATTTGTGATAGGCGGTACCTCTGCGGAGATGAACCTTAAGACCGTCAAGCTTGCCTCTGCAAAATATTACGATGCGCTTCCTACCCACGGCAGCGATGCAGGTCATGCCTTCAGAGACATTGAACTGGAGCAGAAACTTCTCAAGGCTGCACAGAACATAGGTCTCGGCGCCCAGTTCGGAGGAAAATATTTCGCACACGATGTAAGGGTTATACGTCTGCCGCGTCACGGCGCTTCATGCCCTGTGGGAATGGGAGTAAGCTGCAGCGCAGACAGAAACATAAAGGGCAAGATAAACAAGGAGGGTATCTGGCTCGAGACGCTCGACAGCAACCCTGCAAGGCTCATTCCCGAAAAGTATCTCGGGGCAAAACACAACCACGGTGTGGTTATAGACCTCAACCGTCCTATGAACGAAGTTCTTGCAGACCTCAGCAAATATCCGGTTTCAACCCCGCTGCTTTTGAACGGAACAATCATAGTGGGCAGGGATATCGCCCATGCGAAACTCAAGGAGAGAATAGACAGGGGTGAAGGTCTTCCGGATTATATGAAGAAGCATCCCATATACTACGCCGGTCCTGCAAAGACCCCGAAGGGGATGCCGAGCGGTTCGTTCGGCCCTACAACGGCAGGCCGTATGGACAGCTATGTAGACCTCTTCCAGTCTCATGGCGGCAGCATGATCATGATTGCAAAGGGCAACCGCAGCCAGCAGGTTACAGATGCCTGCAAGAAGCATGGCGGCTTCTACCTGGGCAGCATAGGAGGCCCTGCCGCAATTCTGGCAAAGGAGAATATAAAGAGTGTGGAGTGTCTGGAGTATCCGGAACTCGGCATGGAGGCAATCTGGAAGATAGAGGTAGAGAACTTCCCTGCATTCATCCTTGTGGATGACAAGGGCAACGACTTCTTCACCCAGCTGAAACCTAATTGCGCAAAGTAAGTTCGATGACGGCTATCTCGCTCCTGCTGCCTATGCGCAGGGGCGGGCCCCACAACCCCAATCCGGATGAGACGTAGATATGGGTCTGCCCAATCTTCCCGTATCCGTAATCGTGGGCGTAGATAGCTCCGGTCAATAGAGAGAAAGGCCATATTTGTCCTTTATGGGTATGCCCGTAGAGTGCAAGTGCGGCCTTTTCCTTTACTGCGCTCTCAACCTCCGTGTCGGCGGGCTGGTGGTCGAGTATTATTGTCGGCAGCCTGTTCTCTGTATCGTCCATGAGCTCCCTTACGCTTTTCCTGCGGCGGTTGCTGCGGTCGTCGCGTCCGACAATGTTCACCATTCCCTCTATCGTTACGACGCTGTCTCTTAGCAATACTATCGGAGTCAGCCTTATGAATGCCCCGCACTTCTCTATTCCGCTTATATATTCATGGTTGCCGGGTACCATATAGATTCCGTATCTTGCCTTCAGCAGCCCGAGTTCCTCTTCCATTTTACACTCATACAGCGGTTCGACGGATGAATCCACCAGGTCTCCGCAGATAAGGATAAGGTCAGGCTTACGGCTGTTTATCAGTGAGACATACTTTTCAAGTCTCTTTTTTGCAATGCCGTGGCCGAGGTGAATATCGCTTACGGCTGCAATTCTCAATTGCCGGGGCTCTCCGTTCGCAGCGGTGTTATCTGCAAGCTCGATTTTCAGATTCCTTACTACGGGTCTGCTGAAATTGAGGTATCCGTATACGAGCAGAACCGCAGTTATGGCGCAGCAGATGCCGAAGGAGTGCGGAACAATGATTCCAAGGAGTCTGAGCAGTGCGGCTGCAATGAGCAATAGCGTAAGGTAGAGTGTTATGGCAAGCCATACGGAACTCGCCGAGTAGAGAAAATTTCCGAACCGTCCGCTTCCAAGTTCATCTCTGAAGAACATAAGCGAGGGAAAGAGCAGGACGACCGCTGCAAAGAGCACGGTTGCGGCTATTTTCAATATCGGCGGCAGCGGCCGTATGAGCGGCCATGCAGAGTAGAATATCCAGCCGTTTGCAATCAGATAGAGTGCAATGAATGTTATGAAGAACATGTTTTTTTGTGCAATATTAAATAATAAAATCCGTATATTTACACGAAAATTAGTTTACTATGAGAAATCTTTTCCTATCTGTTTCCTTTTTATTTTTTGCATTTGCCGCGGTATCCTGCGGCTCCAACAAGAAAGGCGGGCAGGCTGCCGCCCCTGAAAAGCAACTGACAGTTGTAGCGGACGGTGTACAGACACTGGTTCTGGACTCTTTGAAACTTACATGGATTAAAGATAATGCAGGCGCGCATGTGATGCCCATCTCGCTCTTTGCAGCGGTAGATTCGGTAATGGCCGATACCCTTGGCGTGGCGGACGGCGCTCCGGCTACGGTAAGTGCGTTCTATATGGAGACGGAGGGTACGGGCATTCTCTTCGATGCAGGAAACGGCGATGCTGAGAGCGGGCTTCTGAAGGGGCTTGAAGCATTGCAGCTCTCTCCGGATGATATAAAATGTATAGTGCTTACCCACTTCCATGGAGACCATATCGGAGGTCTGGTCAAGGAGGGAAAGGCCGTTTTCCCAAATGCGGCGCTCTGGGCTCCCCGGGTCGAGTATGATGCATGGATGGCGATGGAAGGGAGCAATGCGCAGGTTGTACAGACAATGGATATCTACAAGGAGAGTCTGCACCTGTTCAATATCGGAGATGCGCTTCCCGGAGGAATAAGGGCGATTCCAGCATACGGGCATACTCCCGGGCATACGCTTTATCAGAAGGGCGATGTTCTCATAATAGCGGACCTCATGCACGGAGCCGCAATACAGATGAAATATCCCGATATATGCGCATCGTACGATATGGATCCCGTAAAGGCTGCACAGGTGCGCAAGGAGATCTTGCAGTATGTGAAGGAGAACAATCTCATTATGGCCGGAATGCATCTGCCTGAACCGGCTGTCGTAATGCCTGAATAATTTTGTTAATTAATTGTATTGGAAATGAGAAGTTTGACAGGGGTGTTTTTTGTGCTTTTGTTGGCCGTATCTCCGTTGTTTTCACAGCAGCGTACATTGGTCATGACCCTGGACGATGTCATAGAGACGGCGCGGGAGCAGTCCCAGGATGCCCTTATTGCAAAACACAGTTTTCTTTCGAGCTATTGGTCGTACCGCTCGTACAAGGCGCAATTGCTGCCCTCGCTCAATCTCAATTCAACGCTGGGGCAGTATAACAGAACGCTTTCACAGGTTCAGAACAGCGAGACCGGCGAAATAAACTATGTTGAAAACAACAGCCTGTATAACAGTCTTTCGCTTTCGATAGACCAGAATATCCCCTTTACCGGCGGTAATGTCTCCGTATATACTTCGCTGAACAGATTGGATCAGTTTTCACCGTTCAACGAGGGAACGTGGAATACCCAACCTATCAACATACAGTATACGCAGCCGATAAGGGGGTTCAACACCCTCAAATGGGAGAAGAAAATCGAGCCCAAAAGATATGAGATGGCAAAACAGGACTATCTGGGACAGATGGAGAGCATAACGGTTCAGGCTACGACCCTCTTTTTCGATCTGCTGCTTGCCCAGTCTGCGTTGGATATGGCCAGGAAAAACCATGAGAGCACCGAATTCTCCTATAAAATAGCCAATGAAAGATATGCGATAGGAATGATATCCAAAAGCGATTTGCTCCAGCTCAATTTGCGTCTGCTTAACAATGAACTTTCCATAAGCGAGGCAGAGTTGGATTTGAGGGTGAAACTTACAAAGCTGAGAACCTATCTGGGATATAATGAAAATGTGGATATCGAACTGGTTGTGCCTGAAATAAAGAGCTCCCTTACACTCGATTACGACGATGTGCTGTACAGGACGCTGACAAATTCATCATTTGCATTGGAAAACGAAATCTCCATTCTGGAGGCGCAGCAGGAGGTGGCGAGAGCCAAATCGGAGGTAGGGCTTCAGGCAACTCTTCATGCTACATTCGGGTTGAACCAGGTGGATGAGAGGTTCAAGAATGCCTATATGAACTTGCTCGACCAGGAGGTTCTCGGACTTACTCTCTCCATGCCTATATTGGATTGGGGATTGAGCAAGGGACGGGTGAAGGTCGCCAAGTCTCTCAATGACGTGGTCGAGATGGAGGTGGCCCAGAAGGAGCAGGAGATGCGCGAGGATATAATGTTCAGGGTGTTGCAGTTCAATCTGCAAAGCCAGCAGTGCAGCGTGTCTGCGCAGGCCGATTCCATCGGACGTCAGAGATATGAGAATACGAGGGAGAGATTCCTTAATGGGACGGCGACCGTTACAGACCTGAATACCGCCCAGACCGAGATGGATGACGCAATTACGAATTATCTGAATGCATTGGGCAATTATTGGAAATATTATTACGAAATAAGACAGTTGGCATTATACGATTATATGAACGACAGAATGCTGGCTGAAGACTTCGATAAACTTGTGGAAAACGAATATTAAAGTGCAGGAATATGAGAGGATTTGCATATCTGTTTTTATTGTCCATAATATTTTTGACCTCTTGCAAGGGAACAGGAGAGGTGTCGGCCGGGAGCGAAGCGGTGCGCGGCACTTATGAATTCGAGAGGAATTTCGTGGATACGGTTCATCTGAAATATACCGATTTCAGTCGTGAAATTCTCAACAACGGAATATTGAATGCAGTAAGGATGGCCAAACTTACCTTCAAGACGCAGGGCGATGTCGCAAAGGTCTTTGTGCAGAACGGGGATTATGTTAAAAAGGGCGATACTCTGGCGGTTCTCGATACGCGCGCTCTCGAATTGAAATTGAAAAATGCGAGTCAGGATATGCTCAAGGCCGAAATCGACTACAGGGACAGACTCATAGGATTCGGATACAGCATCGATTCCGATGACATTCCCGAGGAGGTGGAGAAGATTGCCACAATACATTCTGGGTACAGTACGGCAAAAAACAATCTGGAGTCTGCAAGGCTGGAGCTCTCCAATGCCGCGCTTATAGCCCCGTTCGACGGCATAGTGGCCAATATGGGGCTCAAACCTTATGAGGCCACATCCGAAAATTCGTGCACGGTAATAGACAATACCTCTTTCGATGTTACATTCAACCTCCTGGAGTCGGAACTGGACTATGTGAAAAAGGGGGAGAGGATAACCGTCACTCCGTTTATAAGGGAGAGTGAAAATTATTACGGGAGTATAAAGAGCATAAACCCGTTCGTGGATGAGAACGGGCAGATAAGCGTTACCGCATCTATAAGGAACAGCGACAGGAAGCTGGTGGAGGGGATGAACGTAAAGGTATTCATAAAGAATATTTCGCATAACAGGCTTACGGTGCCCAAGAGTGCGGTAGTGATAAGAGACGGGCTGGATGTAATCTTTACGGTCGATACCGTGAATATGAAGGCCAAATGGGTATATGTGGATATACTTGAATCGAACAGCACCCATCATGTAATAAAGGGCAATGCAGAGAGAAATTCTGAACTCAACGGCGGCGAGATTGTCATAACGAGCGGCAATCTGAATCTGGCAGAGGGTTCCAATGTCGAATTCAAGTTATGATAGGCAAGCTTATAGAAAGACCTATAGCCGTTACGATGGCTATAGTGGCGTTGGTCGTATTGGGAGTGGTCTCTATAGGGCTGTTGCCCATATCGCTGATGCCGAATGTGGATATACCGCAGATTACAATCCAGTTCAGCTATAAAGGCGCCTCTGCACGCGAGGTAAACGACGTGGTAATAAAACAGATGCGCCAGCAGCTGATCCAGCTTTCCGATTTGGAGGAGCTGACATGTACAGCCAATAACGGCGGAGGAATAATCTTCATGCAGTTCGATTATGGAAGCGATACCGATTTGAATTTCATAGAAGTCAATGAAAAAATCGACAGATTGCTTCCCTCCCTTCCCAAGGATATGGAGCGCCCGAGAATCATTAAGGCAAGCGCTACCGACATACCGGTGTTTTTTATAGATCTGACCATCGACGAGCAATCAGATGAAGCCTTTATAGAGTTGAGCAAGTTCGCACGCGAGGTTATAGTAAAGAGAATCGAACAGATCCCGCAGGTGGCGATGGTGGATGTGAGCGGTATTCTGGGGTCGCAGTTCGTTATAGAGCCCGATATGGGCAAGCTTCTCTCCCTCGGGCTTAAGGTGGAGGATCTGGAGCGGGCCATTACGGATAATAATGTCTCGTTGGGAAACCTCTCCATAAAAGACGGCTATTACCAGTGGAATATAAGGTTCGATTCGCAGATAGACGAAGTCTCCGACATAGAGAATATAAATCTGAAGATCAACGGCCGTATCTATCTTTTCAAGGATCTTGCGGATGTAAAGGAAGAGCCTGCGGATGTTTCGGGAATGGTGCGTTCGGCAGGGAAAAGGGCTGTGACATTCGCCGTACTGAAGCAGTCCGATGCGCGGATGGCGGACCTGCAGGTCGAGATAGACGGGCTTATGGAGAGTTTCCATACGGATTATCCCGATATAGACTTTACGATTACAAGGAACCAGACGGAGCTGCTCGATTATTCGATAGACAACCTCAAGAGCAACATTATTGTGGGCGCGATATTGGCGATTATCATAATCTTTCTGTTTATGAGAGATTTACGCTCGCCTGTCCTGATTTGTATTACAATCCCCCTTTCGTTGATAGTTTCGCTTCTGATGTTGTATGTGCTGGGAATAAGCATAAATATCATCTCCCTGTCGGGACTTATATTGGGAATGGGTATGATGGTGGATAATTCCATTATCGTTATAGACAATATTACCCAGCGCCGCGAACGCGGAGACTCTTTCAAATATGCAATAGCAAAGGGTACGTCGGAGGTCTTTGCACCTATGCTCAGTTCGGTGCTTACGACATGTGCCGTATTCGTCCCGCTTATATTTTTGAGCGGTATAGCCGGCGCCCTCTTTTATGATCAGGCAATGGCGGTAACTACCGCCCTCTTTTCATCTCTTTTTGTAGCGGTGCTCGTGATACCGGTATATTACCGCCTGCTTTATAGAAAAGAGGAGAATTTGAGCGGTGCGGCGTTGGTAAAGAGCCAGAAGGAGCGGGCTTACCACAGGATATATGAGAAATCGGTGTTCTGGATATTCCGCCACCCGAAGACTTCGTGGGCCATATTTCTCTCCTTTATTCCGCTGACTTTCATTTTTTACGGTATCCTCGACAAATCCAAACTGCCTCCTCTCACCCATACGGAGTCCGTTTTGAGCATAGAATGGAATGAGCCTACGAACGTGGTTGCCAGCGATGCCAGAATAATGGACCTTTTGAACAGGTTCGACAGTGAAATACTGGAATACAGCGTTCTGGTAGGTACACAGGATTTTATGCTCTCGCATACTCCGAATCAGGAGATTTCGCAGGTTTCCGTCTATATGAAAGCTGAATCCATGGAAAAACTGACGGAACTGGAAGGCAAGATCGCAGAGTATCTCGATAAAAAATATGCCGGGGTCTCCTATGATTTCAAGCAGGCCGCCAATATCTTCAATCTTATCTTTTCAGACAATGAACCGACTTTGGTGGCCATGATAAGGGGCCGGGAAGGAAACGTCCCGCAGCCTGACGAACTCAATGCCTTTTTGGAAAAAATAGGGAAGAGGCTGCCGGAAATATATCTGGAACCGGTATTGTGGCAGGAGGAGATCCTCTATGTGGTGGACAAGGAGAAAATGGCGCTGTACGGTGTGGACTACAATGCTGTCAATTCGGCATTGAGCAGGGCTACCAAAGAGAACACGCTTCTCTCGGTAAATTCAGGCACATTCTCTATCCCCATAGTGCTCTCGGATGTAACGGCACGGGAAAACAGCCTGCTGGCGTTGAAGGTAAGAACGGAAAAGAATACCGGTACCGAGGTCATCCGTGTAGATGTTCCTGTCGGCGAACTCGTGACGGAAAAGAGAATAAGGGATCTCAAGAATATAACCTCCGGAAAGGACGGAGATTATTATCCGTTGAATATAATGGCCGACGACGGCGATGTCAGGCATATAATGGAGGTAATAGACGAGTGCGCAAAAGAGGCTGACTATAATATAGCCTACAGCGGGGCCTATTTCAGCAACAGGGAGATGATAAAGGAGCTGACTGCCGTCCTTGTGATTTCTGTTCTGCTGCTTTTCTTTATACTGGCCGCCCAGTTCGAATCGCTTATGCAGCCGGTCGTAATCATGTCTGAAATTGTGGTAGACCTTTTCGGCGCTCTCTTTTTCCTGTGGATATTCGGCTCCGGCATAAATATCATGTCCCTCATAGGTATAGTTGTCATGTGCGGTATAATCATCAACGACTCTATTCTCAAGGTAGATACCATAAACAAATTGCGGGCGGAAGGGTACGGCCTGCTGAGAGCGGTCATTGTGGCCGGATCAAGGAGGCTGAAACCGATTCTCATGACAAGTCTTACCACGATATTGGCGATTGCCCCGTTCCTTGTAAGGGGAGATATGGGCTCGGACCTGCAATATCCGCTCTCTGTCGCGCTTATCGGCGGAATGATACTCGGAACATTTGTGAGCATTCTCTTCATTCCTATTTTTTACTACGAACTTTATAGAAAGAGGCAATAGCGATGAAGAAAATCTCTCCATTCTCTACGATACTCGTATTTGTCGTGCTTATGATTATAGGTGCGGCATTTATTCCCTCTTTGAGTATTCAGTATGAGCCTGCATCCAAATCGGGCAATATTTCGGTAAGTGCTTCGTGGGGCGGTGCTTCGGCAAAATTGATGGAGATGGAGGTTACCTCCAGGCTGGAGGGGCTGATAAGTTCCATAGACGGCATAGAGAAATTGAGTTCGGTGTCCCGGAAGGGGAACTGTGAGATAACCGTGACATTGAAGGACAAGAAGTTTGTGAAATCGGCAAGATTCCAGATACTTTCCCTTATAAGGCAGGTTTACAAGGATCTCCCGGAGGGTGTTTCATATCCTGTGATTTCCGGTTCAGCATCCGGGGAGAATGTGGAACCTATCATGACTTATACAGTGAATGCAGACCTGCCCACGCAACAGATAGAGCATTATGTAGAGGAGAATATAATCAAGGAGATTTCGCTGTTGGAGGGGGTGAATGCCGTGGAGCTTTCCGGTGCCACTCCTTTTTATTATGAGATATCGTACAATCCGCAATATATGGCCCTGTATAAGGTGAGCGTAGACGAACTGAATTCGGTGATATCCGATGCCGCATCGCAGTACGACATAGTGGGCAGTATAGAGGGAACGAGTATTCTCCTTACACAGGATATCGAGATAGATGAGGTGATGGATACGCCTGTGAAGATGAGCGGGGGGCGTATAATCAGGGTTTCGGATATCGCAAAACTCTCTCTGAAGGAGGGTGAGCCGTCGAAATACTTTAGAATCAACGGACTGAATACCATCAATATAACAATCTATCCCACTCAGAATGTAAATACGATAAAGACATGCGGGCAGATAAAGGAGGTCATGTCCGTTCTCGAAGCCGGTTTCCCCGAGAATTTTGCAGTGGTGGTGGCAGAGGATGTTTCCGTAGATTTGAAATTCGAGATTAACAAGATAGTGTTCAGGACGGTGCTTTCGCTGATTATACTTCTGCTTTTTGTCCTTGTGGTGAGCAGGAGTTTCAGATATCTGGCCATAATCTCAATTTCGCTGGCCGCCAACATCCTTCTTTCGTTTATCTTTTTCGTGCTCTTGGGCGTGGATATTCATCTCTACTCGATGGCGGGAATCAATATCGCAATCTGTATTGTAATCGATACCGCGATAATAATGATTGCCCATTACGGCTATTACAGGGATATAAAAGCCTTTATAGCGATACTCGGAGCGCAGCTTACCACAATAGGGGCGCTTGCGGTCATATTCCTTTTGCCGGAAGAAGACAGGGCCAATCTGGCCGATTTCGGAGCGGTGATAATCATAAATCTCATTATTTCGCTCTTTGTGGCGGCAACGCTTGTGCCGGCTTTGGTGGAGACCATGCAGATTAAGGAGAGAAAGAGTATAGCGACATTCAGAAACAAGCGGTCCGTAATAAGGTTCAATAACCTTTACGGACGCTTTATAATGGGCGCGAAGCGGTATAAATGGGCCACTTTCGTGATTCTGATATTGGGATTCGGCCTGCCTGTGAATAAATTGCCGGATAATTTGGAGTATAGGGAAGGGAAGGACAGCACTTTTGTCAATATCTATAACAAGACTTTAGGGACTGATGTTTTCAGCAATGACATCAAGCCGGTGCTTTACAAAATATTGGGCGGCAGTCTCAGGCTCTTTTCGGAAAAGAATGAAGACGCGAGTTTTTTCAGACGTCCTGCAAGACCGCAGCTGAATATCGAGGCCTCCCTGCCGGACGGCTGTACCATTGCGCAGATGAACGATATTATGTTGGGAATGGAGAATTATCTGTCGCAATATGATGAGATAGATGTATTCAGAACGAGGATCAATGATTATAACGACGGTTCCATCACTGTCTATTTCAAGCCCGAACTTGAAAACGGCTATATCCCCGTCATGATAAAGAATGACGTGATAGCCAAGGCAACGGATTTCGGCGGGGCGAACTGGAGCATAACCGGTGTAGACGACAACAGTTTCAGCAACAGGGTAGGCATGGGGGTTTTCGGAAAGTCTATAAAGCTTACAGGATATAATTACGACATACTTTACGGGTATGCGACTCTTTTGGCCGAACGGTTGAAAGAGAATGGAAGGGTAGGCAAGGTGAATATTTTCGGAGGGACCGTAGGCTGGAAACTCTCTACTGACGAATATTTCATCGATTACGATATGGCGGAGCTCGCTTCGTATGGCCTTACCCTTGCCGATGCCTACGATGCCCTTACATCGAGGTTATATATGTCCAATGCGGGCAGTATCTATTCAGATGGCATAAAAATGGATTTGAAGCTTGTTTCGGAGGCAAGGGACTATTTCGAGGTGTGGAATCTCAGGAATGAGTATATGACCATGGGGGGCAAGAACGTGAGGTTTTCGGATTTGGGGGAAATCAGCAAACGGAGCAGCGGAAATGATATTTATCGCGAAGACCAGCAATATGTGCTTACTGTGAGATATGAGTACGTCGGGAGCAGCCGTCAGTCAGACAGGTTTTATGAGAGCGAGATAGAGCGTATGAACGAGGAGGTCCTTCCGGTCGGGTATAAGGCTTCGGATGAATGGGGTGGCTGGTTTTTCAGTTTCGGACGGAATTCCGGACTGTATATAGGTCTGCTGCTGGTAGTTGTGGCCATAATCTATTTTATATGCGCAATGCTTTTCGAATCTCTTGTATATCCCCTGCTGATAATCGGCCTTATTCCGATATCGTTCATAGGGGTCTTTCTCATCTTTGCGATTACCGGTTTCAGGTTCGACCAGGGCGGCTTTGCTTCTCTGGTAATGCTTTCGGGTATCTCCGTGAATGCGGGAATCTATCTCATAAATGAATATACCCGTCAGGCCAGATTGAAAAAATATCGCGGATGCAAACTTTATATCAGAGCGTTCAACCATAGAATCATTCCCATCCTTCTTACAGTGCTGTCTACGATATTGGGGCTTATCCCGTTCCTGACCGAAGGCGATAAAGATGTCTTCTGGTTTGCATTTGCATTGGGCACTATGGGCGGCCTGCTCTTTTCTATTGTGGCTTTGGTCGTGTTTATGCCTGTATGGATGCCGATGCATCAGAGGGGAAAATAAACTCCATCGCTCCGAATATCAGGAAATATAAAAAGGCGGCCTTGCGACCGCCCTTGTTACGTAACTGAATTGCAATACCGCAGAGATGCCGCAGGTTGCCGTTATAATACCATTTGCCTTTGATTCTTTTCCGGTTGTGTATTATAATGGATAAAATGCAAAGCCATCAAGGTTTGAAGCGAAGGAGTGTACTTCGTTACATGACTGAGCTGCAATACCGCAGATAATGCAGCAGTTTGCCATTATAATACACAACCCTTGAGTTCGCATCCATTGTAAACCCCATTCTCAATAGTATGCTGCCCGTTCACAATCACATGCTCTATGCCTTTGCCCAGCTGATGAGGGTTGCTGTAGTCTGCAGTGTCTATTATGGTGTCTGGGTTGAAGATGACGATATCGGCAGCATAGTTTACCGCTATGAGCCCCCTGTCTTTCAGTCCTATCCTTGATGCAGGAAGGGCAGTGCACTTGTAGATTCCAGTTGCAAGGTCGCATATCTTGTCTTCCCTGATATATTTGCCGAAAAACCTCTGGAATGTTCCGTATGAACGGGGATGCGGTATCTCTGTAGAGAGCGGCCCTTGCGGCGAGTAAACGCTGCCGTCCGATGCAGGCATTCCCAATTTATGGGCAAGGAACATCCTTACGTTATCTTCGGTCATGGCGAAACCGGCCATCTGTACGCTGAGATTTTCACTTATAAGCAGATGCCTTATCATGGGCCATACGTCCATGCCGGAGATTTCGCAGCACTGTGCGATGTTTTTGCCCGAATACGCACTGTTTTCAGGATTGTAGCAGGCTGCTATCAGTACATTCTGAGGGCCGCCAAGCCTCTTTACACGGCTCTCCGCGTATGCGCCTATCTTGTCGCTTGTGGCCTTGTTTTTGAGTCTGGCCATAATGTCTGCATTGGAGCCGTCCCTGAGTTCCAAGGGAATGAAAGTTGTGAGGCCTGTTGAGAATGCTATATACGGGTAGCGGTCGAATGTGACATCCACTCCGCTGTTGCGTGCATCCTCAATCAGTTTTATCATGTTTGGCCCTTTATGCCAGTTCGGTTCGTTCTGTGCCTTAAGATGCGAAATTTCCAGCCTTGCACCGGATTTGCGTGCTATCTCCAGAGCCTCCTGTATAGCCTCTTCGACACGGTCGTCCTCGTTTCTCATGTGTATGGCAAAGAGTCCGTTGTGTTTTGCCACAACCTTGCAGAGCTCTACAATCTCTTCATCGCTGGCATAGGAACCGGGGGCATATTCCAGACCGCAGGAGAGACCGAGGCTTCCCATCTCCATCTCCTTGTCGAGAATTGCGCACATCTTTGCAATGTCTTCTTTGGTGGCCTTGACGTTCTTGTCTCCCACGACTGCTGAACGCAGTTGCCCTTGTCCTGTGTAACTCTTGTAGTTGATCCCTATTTTTTTCTCTTTGAGCGCATTGTAAAAACCGTCTATGTCCTGCCAGAAAGGGAATCCGTAGCGGAGTTCGCCTTTTTTTGTTTCAAAGTATGCATCGGAGTAGGGGAACGGAGAGTCTCCGCAGTTGCCTCCGATATCTGTCGTTACACCCTGATAGATTCTGCTGTCACCGAGCGGGGCCTGCAAAAGATTGGTATCTGTATGGGTATGTATGTCTATGAATCCCGGAGATACTGCCAATCCCTTTGCATCTATGAGTTTGTCGCAGCTCTTGCCTATTTTGCCTATTGCTGCAATTTTGCCCTCTTTTATGCCTATATCGCCTTTAATCGGAGCCTTGCCGTCTCCGCAGTAGACAATGCCGTTGGTTATGATTGTATCGAACTGCTCCTTTGTGGTACAGCCCGCAACGAAACTGCCTCCGAAAAGCGAGGCTGCGCCGGCCAATGCACCTGCGCTTACCGAGGTCTTGAGGAATCCTCTTCTTGACATTTTTCTGTCGTTTTCCATAATGCGTTTATGTTTTGTTTCTTATTGTATTTTAGTTTTTTGCATGAATCCTTCAGTCATGTAGACTTCCATGTTTTCGTTATCTCCGTAAATCAGCATGGCATCGAGTTCAGGTGAACTTTCCAATATCTTCCTGCTCTTTTCGACCCCTATGACCATAAAGTAGGTCGCATAGGCGTCTGCAATTGTCGCATTTTCGGCAATAACCGTCGCGGAAAGCAGGTTGTGCTGTACGGGTGCGCCCGTCACCGGGTCTATGGTGTGGGAATATTTTTTCCCATTTTCGATGTAGAATTTTCTGTAGTTGCCGGATGTCACCACGCCCTTTCCTGAAACCTCGAGAATCGTCTGCAACTGGTTGCCGGAAATAAAATTGCCGTCTACAGGTTTGTCTATTCCCACTCTCCATGCTCCGCCACCGGCATTTTTCCCCTTGCAGTAAATTTCACCTCCTATCTCTATCATATAATCGGCGATGCCTTTCTGTTCGAATTTTTTTGCAAAAAAATCGCAGGAGTAGCCCTGTGCGACTGCATTGAAGTTGAGTTTTGCCCTTTTATCCTTTTTTACGATACGACAGCCGGTGCTATCTCCGCTCAGGCAAAACATATCCATTCCAGTAAACTGCCTGATGCTGTCTATTTTCTCTTTGGTAACGCTGCCTTTTTCAGTAAACCCGAATCCCCAAATATCGAAAAGAGGGGCGGAGGCGGCATCCATTGCACCATTGCTCAACCTGTAGAAATCCTTTGAAAATCTGAATACATCCAGAAAAATGGAGTCCAATATGGCAGGTTCGTTCCTGTTTATCCTGGAGATTATGGAACAGGAGTCGTAGCCGGAGACGGATTTGTTTATCTTTTCGAACCATACGGGCACACCGGCTTCTATTTCTTTCTTTATTATTTCCGCCGAGTCTCCGGCGGCTTTATAGACTATGTGATAGGTCGTGCCCTGAGCGAATCCGTCTAATGTGACATACTCTCCGTTTTGTGAACCGCCGCAGCCTGAAAGGATGAAAAAAAGCGGGATAGAAAGTATTATAAAGGCTTTTTTCATGGCATGATTTTAGTACAAAATTAGAAAAAATAGATTAAAATAATTGTTTTAAGCATAAAAAATATGCACATTTGCAGATGTTTTTCAACGAGTGTTCAGATGAAATATTCGCATTGGTCCAAAGATATATTCCTTTTGGTTTTGCTGGCTTTTTTTACAATGAGTCTCGGCTCCTGCAAAAAAGATGACGAGGAGGAGGAAGCACTGCCCATGATGACGGGAGACCTGCTCTATGACATTCCTATCTATGCAAAGACGAACTCTTCGTTCACTCTTACGGCATACGGCCTTACAAGCCCTGAAGCGGACAAGATCAGTTATATATGGACATCTGCGAATCTGTTGAAGGATACGGTAAGGGAACCCTCCTGTGTGATAACGGTTCCCGATTCAATAGGCGTCTATCCCATAACTCTCACGGCTTCGTCCGACGGATATTACGACAGGGTCACATCCAAGACCTTGACATCGATAGATACGGAATTCGGCAAGACCGTTACGGAGATGCCCCGTCCTACCGATTCCATAAAGGATCCGCGCGACGGACAGTGGTATTACATAACGGCTGTCGGAAATCTCGACTGGTTCGTAGACAATCTCAACTGGGCAGAGGCAGGGGAGGCGTACGGCAAGTCCGATGATTTGGGAGAAATAATGGGGCGTCTCTATACCTGGAACGATGCTACGGAAGGCGTTTCAGCATCCGGACTCGGCGCAGGGCCTCAGGGCGTATGCCCTCCGGGGTGGAGCATCCCCACAAAGGAGGACTGGGAAGACCTTGCCATGAATCTGAATGACGGCGAGCCGGTCCCTTTCGATTCTAATTGGGTGGGCCTTGGAGAAAAGGTTATGATTGCGGCCCTTTTCAACGGAGAAAAGATGTGGCCCTACACTCCGGATTGCAATCCTGAAAACAAGTTCGGCTGGGCTGCATTTCCGGCCGGAAGCTGTATGAACAGTTATAATAATTATACCGGGCTCTTCTCTTATGCTTTCTGGTGGGCAAGTACCGAATATTCGGAAAGCAAGGCATATTACAGGTATCTGTATGCCGACAGCAGGGATTTTATGAGAAATATTGTGGGCAAGGGGGATTTCGGTGCATCTGTCAGATGCGTAAGGTTAAAACAGTAAAAATATAAATTTCACATGAAAAAATCGACAGTTGTCCTTTTGGTGGTAATAGCAGTTGTGCTGGTGCTCTTTTTCTGGATTAAAGGTACCTATAACGGAATGGTTACCATGGATGAAGGCGTTAAAACAGCATGGAGTCAGGTTGAAAACGTATATCAGCGCAGGGCGGATCTGATACCGAATCTTGTTGCAACCGTAAAGGGG
This sequence comes from uncultured Bacteroidales bacterium, assembly GCA_944325445.1. GTDB lineage: Bacteria > Bacteroidota > Bacteroidia > Bacteroidales > UBA932 > Egerieousia. The sequence goes on from CALVAG010000009.1 coordinate 62,435, forward strand.
TATGCCGAACATGAATCGGCGACCTTGGAGGGTGTTGTGGCGGCCCGCTCCAAAGCTACCGGAGTGAATGTGGACCCTGAAAATCTTACGCCGGAGAAACTGGCTGAATTTCAGCAGGCACAGGGCGAATTGAGCGCAGCGTTGGGAAGGTTGCTTGTTATACAGGAGAATTATCCTGATTTAAAGGCGAATGCAAACTTTATGGCCTTGCAGCAGCAATTGGAAGGCAGTGAGAACAGAATCGCGGTTGAACGTAGAAAATTCAATGACGCTGCGAGAGCATACAATACAGCAATAAGAAAATTCCCGAGCAATATCATTGCCGGCATGTTCGGATTCGGCTCAAAACCCTATTTCGAAGCGGATGAATCTGCTTCGCAGGCTCCAAAAGTAGAGTTCTGATGAGCGCATTTCTCTCCAAGGAGGATCAGAACAGAATAGTAAAGGCCATAGAAGAGGCCGAACTCAACACCTCCGGGGAGGTGAGGGTACATCTTGAGTCCAAATGCAAGGGAGATGCTGTACAGAGGGCCGTTTTCGTTTTTAATTTCCTTAAAATGTATAAGACCAGGGAGAGAAACGGAGTCTTGATTTACTTGGCGTACAAAAGCAGGAAATTCGCAATCATAGGCGACACAGGCATAAACGAGAAGGTTCCGGAGGGGTTCTGGAACAGAATAAGGGAACATATGGGCGAGGCCTTTTCAAAAGGCGCCTTCGCCGATGGAATCTGTAATGCGATAAGGGAGTCCGGAGAGTCCCTGAAAGCCTATTTCCCATATAGAAGCGATGATGTCAATGAGCAACCGAACGAAATCTCTTTTGGCGATTAGCATGCGACGCAACATATTTACGATAATATTTTTTATAGCGGCAGCCGTATTCTCCTGTTATGGGGCGGCGGCGTCGGATATTCCGCAGCGTCCCGTACCGCCTCGTCTGCTTAACGATTTCGTGGGGATATTCACTCCGTCGCAGGCCCGAAATATCGAACACAGGCTTGTAGCTTTCGCGGATTCTACGTCGAATCAGATTGCGGTGGTAATCGTGCCCCAGCTATACGGATTCGACAAGGCTGATCTTGCCTTCAGAATCGGAGAGGAGTGGGGCGTGGGCAGCGACAGGTTCGACAACGGCATAGTGATGCTTATCAAACCCAAAACCGCGACTTCTGCCGGAGAGCTTTTCATAGCTACAGGTTACGGGCTCGAAGGGGCCATCCCGGATGCCACGGCAGGAGAGATAGTAAACAGATATATGATTCCCTTTCTTAAGGAGAACGATTACTATTCGGCCGTGAACACTGCGCTGGAGATTCTCTTCAAACTTGCTTCGGGAGAGATTTCTTATAAGGAGGTTTCCAAAAATTCGGGCGATACGGCAATGATAATATCATTTTTGATATTTGTCGTAATCTTTGCAGTGGTAATGGGCCTCTCCGGCGGTACGAAAAACCTTGGAGGCGGAAACGGACGTAACGGGCACGGCGGAGGACCGTCTGCCATCGATCTTGTCATGCTTGGAATTCTTTCCGGGGCCGGACGCGGAGGCAGAGGCTCTTCAGGCTTTGGAGGCGGCTTCGGCGGTGGCGGATTCGGAGGATTCGGGGGAGGCAGTTTCGGCGGTGGCGGTGCCGGCGGTTCCTGGTAATGACGTCTCTTCTTCTTTTTCAAACGCCTTTACGATTTTGCTTACAAGGGGGTGGCGGACTATGTCATCTCTCGTAAAGTTGATTACGCTTATGCCCTTTATGGATTTCAAGAGAGAAATGCCCTTGATCAGGCCTGAATCCTCCCTGTTTGGCAAATCTATTTGCGTGGCGTCGCCCGTGACTATGAATTTGGCGTTTTCTCCCATACGGGTCAGGAACATTTTCAGTTGCCCGAAACTCGTATTCTGTGCCTCGTCGAGAATGACGAATGCGCTTTCAAGCGTGCGCCCTCTCATATAGGCAAGAGGTGCAATCTGTATTACGCCATCCTCCATATACTGTTTTAATTTTTGGGAGGGAATCATATCCATTAATGCGTCGTACAGAGGCTGCAGATAGGGGTCCAGCTTCTCCTTGAGGTCGCCCGGAAGGAACCCGAGCCGTTCCCCGGCTTCTACGGCGGGCCTGGTGAGTATGAGCTTTTTGACTTCTCTGTTTTTTAATGCCCTTACAGCAAGTGCTATAGCTGTGTATGTCTTGCCTGTCCCCGCAGGCCCGAGTGCAAAAATCAGGTCATGCTTATAATAGTCGGCCACTAATTTTTTCTGATTCTTGGTCCTTGCCCTTATGCTCTTTCCGTCATTCCCGTAGACTATGATATCGCTGTTTACGCCCGAAACTTCCGGCAGCAGCCTCTCCTGCGGTTCAGATTCAAAAATAGCGTCGATATCATCTATGCTCAGGCTTCTCTTTTTCCCTCTTGTCTCTATTACCCTGTTGAGGGCCTTTTCAAAAGCGGCGATATCCTTATCGCATCCTTTCAATGCAATTGAATTTCCCCTTGCGATTACCTTCAATTTCGGAAAGTACCCGCCCAGCCTCAGAATCAGCCTGTCGTTTACACCGAAAATTTCGACCGGGTCTATATGGTGCAACTCTATCCTCTTCTCACTCATGACTCAATCCCTTGTAAAGGTTTAGATTTTTAACGTATTCGTATGTCTTGACCATTCTTCCGTATTGCCCGTGCCTTACCTTTTTGTGCGCTTTGGGATTGTTCTTAAAATAATCTATCGGTACGACAGTATAATCTTTCTCGAACTCTCCGGCCTTGAAACACCATAAATACTCGTATTTTGGAGGAAGCAGCCCGATTGCTCCCGATATGTTGTCTCTTACAAGCGTAATGGTTACCAGAAGTTCCAGTTGGGTATAATCAGGCTCGCTTTGGTTTGATATATAGTTTCCCAAAGAATAAAAAACTATGTTCTTTATGGCCTTTTCCTGCGGCAGGCTCTCCTCCGCATATTCTGTTTCCCCTGTCTGCGGGACATGCGGATGGCCGCCTATTATCACCCTGACTCCCTCTCTTTTGAGCATTTCCGCCCATTTTTTCTGTTCTTCGTTAGGGTAAAGTTGGTATTCTTCTCCCCAGTGCGGGAGGGCTATGATTATTTCTGCCCCCCTTTCGAATCCTCTTCTGATAGCCTTCTTTACCTCTATGCTGTCCATTCCGTTTACGACAAACGGCTCGGGAACGGGGAATCCGTTCGTCCCGTATGTGAAGTTCAGAAAGGCTATTTTCACTCCGTTTATAACCAGTATCTTGGGATTTTCTGACTTCTCTTCGAGAGAGTCCCGGTATGCCCCGGTATAATTGACTCCCAAAGAATCGTATAGCTCTATCGTACGCCTTATTCCCTTTTCCCCTTTGTCGAGCAGGTGGTTATTGGCTATAAGAAAAAGATCTATTCCGCTTCTCACAGCCTCCTCCGCTATGGATACGGGTGCAGAAAATTCCGGGTATCCGCTATAGGGAGGAACTCCTACGGGGAACTCCATATTGGCTACGGTTATATCTGAATTGCCGATCTGCTCTCCTATATATTTGAAAACATGCGAATAGTCGTAAGAGTCGGCCGAATCAGGGTCCGCCCCCGGAATCAGCGCGCTCTTAAGCTGCTTTCCGTGTTGCATGACATCTCCTATAAAAGAGATTACTACAGTATCCTTTTCTTTCAAAAGCCTGGGAATCTCTATAGGCAAAGGGGTAATTTCCCTGTCTGCCAGTTGCCCGTATGCGATATCGGGGAGAATAAAACTTGTGACCGATATTGAAAATAAAAGTTTTATAAAAAGATTTTTCACTCTTCCTGCTGTTTTTTGAAATCCGAAGTTATGACTTTTATGTTGGTGTTTCTCAGTCTTACAGAGAGCCACTGCCTTATTTTCATCTTTTGTTCCCGAGTGATCTCTCCGTTCAATTCGATAAATGCGACTATCTGCTCTTTATCCTGTGTCTGCCCGTTTTGCAGTTCGCTTTTTAATCCGCGGGCCAGGGTGAGAGATTTGATCTGAGGATATTCTACATAGAGCTCTTTGGCTATCTGGCTGCTCGGCAGTTCCTTTTCCCTGTACATTCTCAACTCGTTCTCCATTTCGCTTATCAGTTCTTCCCGGCGCCGGATTTCACCTTCGCTCTGCTTGAAGATGCTCTCTACAAGTTCGCTGTCGCTTTCATGGTGGTATGTACTGTTCTGGTTTATCTCGATCTCCTTTTCATTTATTCCATATCCGGCAGCCTCTTTTTTAAGTTCGTCCAATGAGTGTTCGTCCATTCCTTCTCCGGCAATGGAGAGAGTGAGCAATGACTTGCCTGCGCTTTGGGTTATGGAATAGTCATAGATATAGCTGTTGCCCAATGTCCTGTTCGCTTCGACAAATGCCTTTGCATCTGTACTGAAGCGGTTTTCTCTTATGACCATTATCGCAGTATAAATGCTCGGCAATACCAAAATGACTGTAAAGACGGTTATCAGCCTGTGTACTTTCTTCGCCTTTTGCGGGTCGGATATTTTTACGAGCGGGAATTTCATATATCTGACCATCAGAAAGACGGCTAAAGCGATAAAGGCCGAGTTTATGAAATAGAGATAAACCGCTCCGAAGAAGTATTCGGCATTTCCGTTTGCGATGCCGAATCCAGCCGTACCCAACTGCGGCATGAGCGCCGTTGCGATGGCTACTCCGGCGAAAACGGTACCCTTTTCCTTTCTGCAAACCTCTACAATTACCGCAAGTCCGCTGAAAAAGGCTATAAGCACATCATAAACGGTAGGATTTGTCCTGGCCAGCAGTTCAGAGGGATTTTCCAGAGAAAGCGGAGTTATAAGGAAATAGATTGCGGCGGTAAAGATACTTATGCAGGTCATGAGTATGAGATTCTTGAACGATTTTCTCAACAGGCCCATATCGTTTATTCCCAATGACAGGCCTATGCCCATGACCGGACCCATGAGCGGAGATATAAGCATTGCTCCAATTACGACGGGGATGGAGTTTATATTGAGCCCGACGCTTGCTACAGCAACGGCGAATATCAGTATCCAGACATTGCTCCCCCTGAATTCGGTAGAGGCTGTTATCTTCTGTCTGGCCGCTTCGATATCTATGTCGTTCGAGAAGTTTACAATGCTCCTTAAGTATCTGAATATCGATTTCATAGCGTAAATATACATTTTTTTTCAGATATTCGGTCATTATTTTTATCTTTGTAAACAGTGAATTATCTAATGGTATGGGAGGTAAATTGATATGAAATCTAAAATTTTACTTTTGACGGTTCTTATGATATTTTCCCTTTCCGGTTGCGACTGGATAAGGAAACAATTGGGAAAGCCGACTTCTGAAGAATTGGCGGCAATGCAGGCAGAAATGCAACGCGCAAAAGAGCAGCGCATTGCGGACTCTCTGAAGCAGGTGGCCGCAATGGATTCCATAAGGTTGGCTGAGCAGGCTCAACTCCCTTATATAAGCGAACTTACCCATAAATATTATGTAATTCTCGGCAGTTTCAAAAAGGATTTCAATGCAGAAAATATGGTCGCAAATCTTAAGAAGGCGGGGTATTCTCCCGTGAGAATCGCCCTTAAGAACGGGTTCGACATGGTGGCTGCCGTAGGATGCGATACTTATGGCGAGGCATCGGATGAAATTCTGAAAATAGAGGACAATGATCTCTGCCCTTACGATGTATGGGTATATTCCGTTGAACAGAATCTTCACTAATAAAAACATATAGAGATGAAAAACACGCCTTTTACTCAAAAGCATATAGAACTGGGGGCCAAAATGGTCCCCTTTGCCGGTTATAACATGCCTGTTGAATATACAGGCATAAAGGAAGAGCATCTTGCGGTGCGCAATAATGTGGGGGTATTCGATGTCTCGCATATGGGCGAATTCTGGGTCAAGGGACCCAATGCCTTGAGATTCATACAATATGTAACATCCAATGATGCATCCGTGCTTATCCCTGGCAAGGTACAGTACACATGCATGCCCAACGGCGACGGAGGAATTGTCGATGATTTGCTTGTCTATTGCATAGACTCCCAAACTTATCTGCTTGTGGTAAATGCGGCGAATATAGAAAAGGATTGGGCGCACCTTTGCAAATATGCACCCGAATACGGCATCACTCCCGGGAAGGAGCTTTACAATGCTTCGGATGAAATATGCCAGCTTGCCATACAGGGTCCGAATGCCCTTAAGATAATGCGCAGGATTTGCGACTATCCAGTAGACGAGATGGAATATTACACGTTCAGGAAGATGACTGTTGCAGGGATAAAGGATGCGATATTTTCTACGACCGGATATACGGGAGCCGGCGGCTGTGAGGTTTATGTGGCAAATGAAGATGCCGAGAAACTGTGGAACGGGGTGTTCGAGGCCGGCGCACCGGAAGGAATCCGTCCGATAGGTCTGGGAGCGAGGGATACCCTGCGGTTAGAAATGGGTTTCTGCCTTTATGGAAACGATATAGACGATACCACGTCTCCTCTTGAGGCGGGCCTCGGCTGGATAACGAAATTCATAGACAGCAAAGGCGATTTTATCGATAAGGATTACATGCTGAAGCAGAAAGCAAACGGGCTGACAAGAAGATTGTGCGGTTTTGAAATGGTAGATAAGGGAATCGCGCGTCACGGGTACGAAGTTTGCAGTGCGGATGGAGAGGTTATAGGATTTGTCACTTCCGGTACAATGTCTCCTTCTCTCGGAAAGGCGATAGGTCTGGCCTATGTGGCCGCCCCCCTTTATAAGGCATCGTCTGAAATATTCATAAAAGTGAGAGGCAAACTGTTGAAGGCGGTTGTGGTAAAGACTCCGTTTTACAAAAGTATTTGACGATGGGTAAATTCGTATTCGAGCACAACAATATAAATGTGCGCGATCTTGGCAAAAGTCTTGAATTTTATGAAAAGGCGCTCGGGCTCAAGGAGTCCCGCCGGATAGTTCCGGAAGACGGTTCGTTCATAATTGTTTATCTTTCAGACGGAAGAAGCGGCCATCTGTTGGAATTGACGTGGCTGAGAGATTGGGACAGGCCTTATAATTTGGGAGACAATGAATTCCATATGGCATTCAGAACAGAGGATTTTGAAGCTGCACACAAACTTCATGAAGAGATGGGGTGCATCTGCTACGAAAATCCCAAGATGGGGATCTATTTTATAAGTGATCCCGACGGGTATTGGTCTGAAATTCTTCCCGTAAGGAGATAGCTGCCTTTATAAACTGCAAGCGGAATCGAAAATATGAAATCAAGTTTGTCGGTTTTTTGTGCGCTCCTGCTCATATTGGCGATGCCCCTTTGTTCTTTCGCGCAGGGGCATGTAAGGGAGCATGTCGCCTATTTGACTTCCGATTCGCTTTCCGGGCGCTCTGCAGGTAGCCTTGGGGAGTTGTATGCTGCCAATTACATTTATGACAGGCTGAACGGCAGCGGAGTCACTCTTCTCTCCCCGCGTAACGGCGATGATTTTTATATGGCTTTGGACGATGGGGATACTCTCCATTCCAGAAATATAATAGGTGTGGTAGAAGGGTATGACAAAGAACTTAAAAACGAGTATGTGGTCGTGGGTGCGCATATAGACCACCTCGGAGTGAACAGACTTATGGTAGACGGCAAGGAGCAGAGGCAGATTTATAGGGGTGCGGATGACAATGCCTCGGGGGTCGCGGCGCTTTTGGATCTTGCGGAAATGGTGGCAAACGATGCATTCCTCTTCAGGCGTTCGGTGATATTTGCCTTTTTCGGGGCCGAGGAACGCGGCATGGCGGGGAGCTGGTATTTTTTGAACAGGCTTTTTTCCGATACCTCAAATATCGTAATGATGGTAAATCTGGATATGGTAGGGCGTAGCGGCGGCGATAATGACTTGAGAATTTATACGGGTTTGCGCAACCTGGAACTCGGGGCCGTTATAGATGAAGTGACCGCTTCATTCGCAGGGCTCTCTCCGAAGGTGTATCCTACGGATTATTTTGCATCGGATCACAGGACGTTTTATCATAAAGGTATTCCTATAGCTTTGATTACAAGCGGAATGCATCGCGATTACCATACTGTCCGCGATACGCCCGACAAATTGGATTATGAGCAGATCTATATGGTTTCGAACTATACTTATGCCCTTGTCCAGGCCATAGCGAATGCAGACGGGCGGATTTCTTCCGGAATCCATTCCGATACCGACAGGCATGATAATTACTATACTCAAAACGATGTAGACAAGCCTGCCCAGTTCCTGCACGGAACAGAGGAGCAGTTTTTGGCGAGATGGGTCTATCCTTATATAAAGTATCCAGACAGCGCCATTGCCGCCGGAGAGCAGGGCAGGGTGATAGCCGAGTTTATCATAGAGGAAGACGGTTCGGTTTCCAATGTTACAGTTACAAGAGGTGTGACCGAAGAGATAGATAATGAGGTCGTAAAGGTTATCGCGGCTTCGCCCAGGTGGAAACCGGCGAGGCTCCATGGCAGGAATGTGCGGGTGAAAACCTCTGTGGCTGTGGAATTCAAGTTGTCTAAAACATATAAATTCGGAATAAAGAAATAGATATTTTTTCTAACTTTGCCACTTGTTGTAAAAAACTTATAAATGGAGTACAATTTTATAGAAATCGAGAAAAAGTGGCAGCAATTCTGGTCTAAAAATAAAACATTTCAAGTAAAGAGAGACCCGTCGAAACCTAAATATTATGTGTTGGACATGTTCCCGTACCCTTCGGGAGCGGGACTTCATGTAGGCCATCCGTTAGGTTATATTGCCAGCGATATATATAGCAGATACAAGAGGTTGCAAGGATATAATGTACTTCATCCCATGGGTTATGATGCGTTCGGGCTGCCTGCGGAGCAGTATGCGATTCAGACAGGCCAGCATCCTGCAATAACCACGGAAAAAAATATCAACCGTTACAGGGAGCAGTTGGACAGAATAGGCTTTTCGTATGATTGGAGCCGTGAAGTGCGGACATGTGACCCTGAATATTACAAGTGGACCCAATGGGCGTTTTTGAAAATGTTCGCCCACTATTACGATAATGATTCCGATAAGGCCGAGCCTATAGAAAAACTTGTCGCCACCTTTGAGCGAGAGGGAAATGCCAATGTGAATGCCGCTTGCGGAGATGTGGAGACGTTTACTGCCATGCAGTGGGCGGGTTTTGATGAGAAGAAAAGAAGCGAGATTCTGATGCAATATAGAATAGCCTATCAGGGTGAAACGGCTGTAAACTGGTGTCCCAAGCTCGGAACCGTGCTTGCGAATGATGAGGTGAAGGAGGGGCTGTCGGTGCGCGGCGGTTATCCGGTAGAACAGAAGAAGATGAAACAGTGGCAATTGAGAGTTTCAGCCTATGCCGAGCGTCTTCTGAATGATCTTGAAGGGCTGCAGTGGAGTGATTCGCTTAAGGAGATGCAACGGAACTGGATCGGGCGTTCCCAGGGAGCTGAACTGATATTCAAGGTGAACGGATATGATATGAAGATATTCACCACACGTGCCGATACCGTGTTCGGAGTTACTTTCATGGTGCTCGCTCCGGAGAGCGAATGGGTTGAAAGGCTTACGACCGACGGGCAGAAAAGCGCTGTGGAAGAGTATCTGAATATGGTCAAGAAGAAGACCGAAAGGGAGAGGATAGCGGAGACAAGAAAGGTTACCGGTGTCTTTTCCGGCTCGTATGCAATAAATCCGTTTACCGGAGACAAGGTCCCGGTATGGATCAGCGAGTATGTTCTTGCCGGTTACGGTACAGGCGCCATTATGGCCGTACCTGCGCACGACAGCAGGGACTATGCCTTTGCCAGGCATTTCAATCTTCCCATTATTCCGCTTATAGAGGGATGCGACGTCTCTCAGGAGAGCTTCGATGCAAAAGAGGGGATAATGTGCAATTCCGGTTTTTTGAACGGGATGAGCGTAAAGGAGGCCATTCCTGCCGCAATCGATGCGGTGGAGAGAATGAAAATCGGCCACAGGAAGATAAATTACAGATTGAGGGATGCCATTTTCTCTCGTCAAAGATATTGGGGCGAACCGTTCCCTATATATTATAAAGACGGTATAGCTACTCCTCTGCCTGAGGAAGAACTGCCGTTGCAGCTTCCGAAAGTAGACAGTTTCCTCCCTACGGAGAGCGGCGAGCCGCCGCTGGCAAGGGCAAAAGACTGGACATATAAGGGTTATCCATTGGAAACAAGCACTATGCCTGGTTTTGCAGGCAGCAGCGCCTATTATCTCAGATATATGGATCCCCATAACGATGAGGCCCTTGTAAGCCATGAGGCAGATGAGTACTGGAGAAACGTGGACCTTTACATAGGCGGAACGGAGCATGCCACGGGGCATCTGATCTATTCGAGATTCTGGAACAAGTTCCTGTATGATTTGGGGTATGTCGTAGAGAACGAGCCGTTTAAGAAACTTGTAAACCAAGGTATGATTCAAGGCCGTTCCAACTTCGTGTACAGGATAAAGAATACAAATACATTTGTGTCGTACGGGCTTAAAGAGAAGTATGATACTACCGAAATTCATGTAGATGTAAATATCGTGAATAACGACAGGCTCGATATCGAGGCTTTCAGGAGGTGGATGCCGGATTTTGCAAATGCCGAGTTCATACTGGAGAACGGCGAGTATATATGCGGTTACGCTATAGAGAAGATGAGCAAGAGCATGTTCAATGTGGTGAATCCGGATAATATCTGCAATCTCTATGGTGCCGATACGCTCAGGCTTTATGAGATGTTTTTAGGACCTCTCGAGCAGGCCAAACCGTGGGATACAAAGGGTATAGACGGCGTAAACCGTTTCCTTAAGCGCTTCTGGAAACTTTTCTTCGACAAGGAGGGTAACCTGCGGCTTTCAGACTCCGCACCCTCTGCTGCGGAACTCAAGGTGCTGCACAAACTGATAAGAAAGGTAGAGGAGGATATCGAGAATTTCTCTTTCAATACCTCCGTAAGCGCATTCATGATTGCATTGAACGAATTGCAGGATCTGAAATGCTGCAACCGCAGCATATTGGAGAATATGGTTATTTTGCTCTCGCCCTTTACTCCGCACATTTGTGAAGAGTTGTGGAGCGTTCTGGGGCATAAGGAGAGCATCAGCTTTGCCTCTATGCCTGAATATAAGGAGGAGTTTACCATAGAGCAGAGTTGTACATATCCTGTCTCTTTCAACGGAAAGTTGAGGTTCAAGCTGGAGTTGCCTAAGAGTTTGTCGGCAAGTGAGGTAGAACAGATTGTGAGGGAGAATGAAAATACTGCGAAATATCTTGGCGGAAATGCTATAAAGAAGGTGATAGTGGTGCCATGTAAAATTATAAATGTGGTTTGTTAATGGCTTATACGTCATATAATGTAAATGCTTTTGTCGCAGAAGGATGTAAGGGCAGTCCCGCAGCTGTGGCGGTTCTCGGCGAGCCGCTTCCGGACAGCAGGATGCTGGAAATCGCAGCGGAAAACGGAGTGCCGGAGACGGCCTTTATCTTAAAGCGCAGGGAAGGGCTTAACCTGCGCTGGTTTACTCCTGATCTCGAAATGGATCTGTGCGGCCATGCCACTCTCGCTTCTGCCCATATTGCCTTTACAAGATTGAGACAGGAGATGGGCGAGAATCCCTCTTTCGATGGGGATATGCTATATTTCGATACGAGGGAGGGGCGTATAGGGGTCAGGAACGAGAGCGAATCACGTTATACATTGGATTTCCCTGTAAGGGAGGGCAAGGCGGCCGAATTGCCTGAAGCCATTTACGATTCGTTGAGCATAAAGCCGGATGAAGTATATCTTTCGCGCGATTATCTGCTCATATACAGCGATTATAAGAAAATAGGGCAGATAGAGGTATGCAACAGGGAGCTTTTCGATACCGTCGATTTGGGAGAAGGCGGGGTCATAGTCTCCGCACCGGGGTTCGGATGCTATGATTTCGTCTCGAGGTTTTTTACACCGAAAGCCACAATACTGGAAGATCCTGTTACAGGCTCGGCGCATTGCACCCTTGTTCCGTACTGGAGTTCCAGGTTGCATTTAAAGGCAATGAGGGCGCTGCAGATGTCGGAGAACAGGGGAGAGCTGTATTGCAGACTCGATGCCGGAAGGGTCCTTATCACCGGGATGGCGGAGGAGTTTTAGCAGAACCGGACTTTTGAACTATGGAAAACGGAAAACTATTGAAAATATTCAAATCTTACCTCATTATAACGATAGGAGTCTTTCTCTATTGTTTCAGCTGGGTGGCCTTTATCATTCCAAAGGGCATATCCGGCGGTGGTGTTACAGGTATTTCGTCCATAATATATTATGCGACGGGAATATCTATTTCAATCAGTTATTTCCTTATAAACCTGGTGCTGATAATAAGCGGCACGATCATACTGGGCAAGGGGTTCGGGGCCAAGACCATTTACAGCATAGTATGCGCATCGCTCATGTTCGAATTCCTGCCGCAGATAGATTGGATAGTGAATATGTCGGATATTCCGGACAAGTTTTTGAATTCGATTATAGGAGGTACCATAAGCGCATTCGGAATAGCATCGATATTCATACAGGGCGGCAGTACAGGAGGTACCGATATAATAGCATTGGTCATAGCAAAATACAGAGACAAATCACCCGGAAAGGTGTTTATGTATTGCGACCTTATAATAATCGGTTCCATTATCTTTCTGCCGGGAAAAGGATTGCAGGATGTGGTGTACGGCTATATTCAGATGGTTTCATTCTCCTTTATGCTCGACTTCATACTTACAGGTACGAAACAGTCTGTTCAGATTCTCGTATTTTCCGAGAAGTATGAAGATGTGGCGGATATGTTGATAAACGATATGAACCGCGGTGTTACCGCAATAAATTCCGTAGGGTGGTATTCGAGGAAGGAGAGCAAACTCCTGATTGTCGTGGCCAGAAAATATCAGCTTTCGGCGATAACTTCTGCCATAAGGGAGGTGGACGGCAAGGCGTTTATTTCGGTAAGTTCTGCAATGAGCGTCTACGGAGAAGGCTTCGAACAGGTAAAAAGCAAACATAAAAAGGATAGGAAATCCATTTCATTAAGAAATTTTATAAGTGAATAAATATGTCTGTCAATATGAATCTTAAAACTGTCTTAAGCGAGGTAAAGGCTTATATAATTATAACCGCCGGATTGCTGTGTTATGTCTTGGGATGGGATATATTCTTGATTCCCAATAATCTGGTCGGCGGAGGCGTATCGGGTATCTCTGCAATTCTGTTATATGCTTTCGATATCCCGATAAGTATATCGTTCTTTATTATAAATCTTGTATTGCTGCTGATAGCGTTGAAGATATTGGGTAAGAATTTCGGGGTGAAGACAGTTTATGCAATAATAATAACATCCGTCTTCTTTGACGTTGTCCCCCGTTTTCTTCCGGACGTTTTTATCCAGGAGATAGCCATAAGCAACGGGAAGCTGCTCTGTTCCATCTTCGGAGGCGTGTTTGCAGGGTTCGGAATAGGCGTATGTTTCTCACAGGGGGGCAGTACCGGAGGAACAGACATAATAGCCCTGATTATAAACAAGTACAGGAACATCTCTCCGGGCAAGATAATTTTGTCGATAGATATATTCATAATCGCATCGTCGCTTTTGCTTCCCGCCAAGGAGATTTATGATGCAGCGGGGAATTTTGTGGGAATGGAGAGTGTAGGCGCAAAGGTCGCTACCGTCCTTTACGGTTATATTCTGATTGCTGCATGCAGCTATACCATAGATCTGGTCATTTCGGGTTCAAAACAATCTTTCCAGATATTTATCTTTTCTCAAAAATACTCGGAAATCGCAGATGCAATAATCAAGGATGTAAAACGGGGCGTTACCCTTATGGACGGTCAGGGCTGGTATACGAAGCACAATAGCAAGATTATCCTGGTCGTAATAAGGAAAACAGATATAAATCTGATATATAGAATCGTAAAATCCATAGACAAAGATGCTTTCATATCTGTCGGAAGTGTTATGGGCGTGTATGGAAAAGGGTTCGACAAAATAAAGAAGTAGAGATTTTTATAATTCTGTATTTTATACTTTTTTATTCTTTTATCTTATTGTTAGATAGGTAGTTGCTTTATACTTTTGTCTCTCGTACAAGCGAAGGAAAGTATGGAGGTTCTTTTAAACAGTTCGTCCGGGGCGACTCTTTTAACTCTGTTTTTATTCTATTTTTCGGCTGTTTCCATATTGGTTTACATGATAACGGTCGGGAAAAAGAGGGTAGGGCGCATTAAGGTGAAACTGATCTGTTTTGCCTTTCTGCTGGCAGGAATAATAGCGGATATTATAAATTTTTCGATTTGCAAAACCTTATATGGGGCCACATGTTACCAGCCCCGTCATCTTTTTGCAAAGTTGTTGCTATATTCTTCTGTCTTCATAATATTTTATCTGCGTTCGGCCGGATTCTTGGGCGGAAGGTATAATGTTTACAGGTTTGTTGCCGGAATCTGGTTTCCGCCGCTGCTTCTGGATATGCTCTCGCTCTACTGTTTCCATAGCACCGGGCATATCTATATGCTGTCGCTATCTCTCCTTTTTATATTTCTTGTAGCCGTTGCAATGGGTTTTTCGGCCGTCGTGATTCTTAAAAGGTATGATATTCTTGTAAGATGTCTGCACAGGGATAATATAATCTACGCATTCACGTTTGTAGGCATTGCATTCTTTTTCTCGTTTATGCTTTTTCTACTGATTGCGGGGGATGATGCGCCAAAAGAGTGGCATCTGCTTTTTTTGATTATACCGGTCTCTTTACATTTTTTATATCTCAGTTACAGAGGCGGTGCGGGAGTGCCTGAAAAGAGGGTGAAACCGTATAAGTTCAGTAAGGATGAAGAGCGTTTTTCCGGTCTTGTGGGAGATTTGCCTTCAGACGAGTATGTCATAATTCAGAGGCTGATCTCCTATTTTGAGAGCGAGAAACCTTTTTTGGATAAAAATTTGAAATTGGACGATGTCTCGCGTTATCTGTATACCAACAAGACCTACCTTTCGAGGGCTTTGAACAGAAAAATGTATAAAAACTTCAATCAGTTCGTAAACAGGTACAGGGTCGTGGAGGCGTGCAATATTTATATAGACAACAGGGATTTGAATATTAACGAGCTTTGCGATATGTCCGGGTTTAAGAATATTTCGTCGTTTTGTGCGGCATTCAATTTAAATACCGGTTATACTCCGGCCGAGTGGTGCAAGGAGGTGAAAAAGCGGTTGGACAATGGTGAAAATGTTGCGATTGAGAAGTATTTTATATAAATGGCTGACATCTGCAGCTGCGCAATTGGCCGGATATCGGGATTGTGCATATGATAACCGATTCATTTCCGGTGATGGCAATCTGTATGAATGTGAGATAGTCATAGTATATCAGAGCGATATCCTGCAGAATATTGCGGATAATGCCGACAGAATTATGCGTGAAAGAAGGCTTTATCTCAACTCTTCCCTTACTCTCGACAAGCTGGCAAGGGAGATCGGCAGCAACAGGACATATCTGTCAAAGGCCCTTTCGGAAAAGAAAGGAATGAATTACAGGAGCTACCTTAATGAGTACAGGGTGAAATACGCCAAGGAATTGTTATGCAGCAAGGATTATACGCTGTTGGATATTGCCATCGTTTCGGGATTCAAAAACGAGAAGACATTTTACAATGCGCTGGTACAATCCGGAGACAAATCATGGAAGTCTGTAAAAAAGAGGTATCTTTACAGAAAAAACGAATATATGGCAGACGAGAAGATAATATTTTCGATGAACGGGGTAAGGAAAATACTCCCGTCGAGCAATAAGGTTATATTGAAAGATATATACCTCTCATTTTTTTATGGGGCGAAAATAGGGATTATAGGATTGAACGGTTCGGGAAAATCCACGCTCATGAAGATTATTGCAGGAATAGACAATGCTTATGACGGAGAGGTCGTTTTCTCTCCCGGATACAGTGTCGGCTATCTTGAACAGGAACCGAAACTTGACGATAACAAAACCGTCAGGGAGGTTGTACAGGAAGGAGTTCAGGATGTGGTGGATTTAATGAAGGAATATGAGATGGTCAATGCCCGTTTTATGGAGCCCATGAGCGATGAGCAGATGAACAAACTTATAGAGTATCAGGGAGAACTGACAGATAAGATAGAGAGTGTGAACGGTTGGGAGCTGGACTCGAAACTGGAGCGGGCTATGGATGCGCTCATGTGCCCGGAACCGGATGTGCCCGTGAAAAACCTGAGCGGAGGCGAACGGCGCAGGGTGGCGTTGTGCAGGCTGCTTTTGCAGGAA
This sequence comes from uncultured Bacteroidales bacterium, assembly GCA_944325445.1. GTDB lineage: Bacteria > Bacteroidota > Bacteroidia > Bacteroidales > UBA932 > Egerieousia. The sequence goes on from CALVAG010000009.1 coordinate 78,756, forward strand.
CCGGACGTATTGCTTCTCGATGAGCCTACGAACCATCTCGATACGGAGAGTATCCAATGGCTGGAGGCTCATTTGAAACAGTATAAAGGTACGGTTATAGCCGTAACGCACGACCGTTATTTCCTGGATAATGTGGCCGGCTGGATTCTGGAACTCGACAGGGGAGAAGGTATTCCGTGGAAAGGAAATTACTCTTCATGGCTGGAACAGAAGGCAAAGAGACTCGAGACCGAGGAGAAGCAGGAGAGCAAGCGCCGGAAAACTCTTGAAAGAGAGTTGGAATGGGTGAGGATGGCTCCCAAGGCCCGTCATGCGAAATCAAAGGCAAGACTTTCTGCATATGAAAAGATGATGAATGAGGATGGCAGGCAGAAGGAGGAGCGTCTGGAAATATTCATCCCTAACGGTCCCCGTTTGGGAGATAAGGTAATAGAGGCCGCAGGCGTGGCCAAGGGGTATGGCGACAGGGTTCTGTTCGAGGATTTGAATTTCAAGTTGCCGCCTGCAGGCATAGTGGGAGTCATAGGACCTAACGGTGCAGGAAAAACGACTCTGTTCAGATTGATAATGGGGTATGAAAAACCTGACAAGGGCGAGTTTTCGGTGGGCCCTACCGTAAAGATAGCCTATATAGACCAGCAGCATAAACAGATAGATCCAGATAAAACGGTCTATCAGACAATTGCCGAAAATTCGGAGTTTATAAAGCTCGGAAACAGGGAGGTGAATGCAAGAGCCTATGTTTCCCGCTTCAATTTTTCCGGTGCAGACCAGGAGAAGAAATGCGGGGTATTGAGCGGAGGAGAGCGGAACAGGCTGCATCTTGCCCTGACTCTCAAGGAGGAGGCCAATGTGCTTCTGCTCGATGAGCCTACAAACGATGTGGATGTAAATACCATAAGGGCGTTGGAAGAGGGATTGGAGAACTTTGCCGGCTGTGCCGTAGTGATATCGCACGACAGATGGTTCCTCGACAGGATATGCACCCATATCCTTGCTTTCGAGGGGGATTCCAAAGTCTACTTCTATGAGGGCACCTATTCGGAATATGAAGAGAACAAAAAGATGCGCCTCGGGGAGGTGGAGCCCAAGAGATTCAGGTATAAGAAACTTATATAAAGAATTTGTTCACTTTTGAGAGCACCTGCGGCAGAGCGAATACCACGACTCTGTCGTATGGTTTTATTATGTTGTAAGGGTTGGCGATAAAACTTTCGTTTCCCCTTATGATTCCGCCGATTATAGCCTCTTTCGGAAATTTGAGGTCTTTGATGGCCCCCTTTGTTATCAGGCTGTCGGGATTTACTATGAATTCCAGAACTTCTGCATCGGAACCGTTAAGACACTTTATTGAACGCACTTTGTTGCTCAAGGTGAAACGGAATATTCGGCTTGCCGTAATGAGTTTCTTATTTATTACGGCATCTACCCCCATCTCCTCCGCAAGTTTTATATATTCGATGTTTTCAACCTCTGCAATTGTTTTGGGCACACCTATCCTTTTTGCAATTACGCACGAAAGGATATTGGCTTCGGAGCTGCCTGTCACTGCCACGAAAGCATCGAAATCCTTGACATCCTCCTCCAGCAGCAGGTCTGTATTGGTACAGTCTCCGTTTACAATAAGGGATTTCGACAGTACTTCGGCCAGATATTCGCAGCGTTCTCTCTTCTTTTCTATAATCTTTATAAGTTCGACGCTGCTCTCCATCCGGGATGCGAGCATCTGGCCTATCCTGCCGCCTCCCATAATCATCAGCTTCTTTATGTCTATATCCATTTTGCCGGAGAATTTCATGGCCTCTTTCGCCCCCTCTTTGGTACAGATTACAAAGACCAGGTCTTTCTCCATAAAGCGTGTCTCCTTATCGGGGATTATGGTTACGTCGTTTCTGGCGATTGCAACGGTTTTGTACGGGGTGTAGCTCTCTCCGGTGAGCATGTCCTCTACCTTCTTGTCTATAAGCGGGGCGCCGTCGTCCAGCCTGAAAACGACCATCTGCAATTTTCCTCTGGTAAACTCCATGAATTCGGTCGTGCCGCTCTTTTTAAGGAGTTCCGATATCTCAAAGGCCGCGCTCTTTTCGGGGTAAAATAACAGGTCTATTCCAAGTTCAGTGAAGAGAAGTTTGTTCTCGTACTGCATGTATTCGTCATTATTTATACGGGCAGTCACTTTCTTGCTCCCCATCTGTTTTGCAAGAAGGGCGCTTATGATGTTTACATCCTGTTTTTGCGCAGGGCTGACAGCTATGAAAAGGTCTGCATCTGCAACTCCCGCCTGTTGCAGCGTCTCAATCGATGTGGGATCTCCCAATACGGTTATGACATCTGTTATCTGCGAAAGATTGTTGAGATGCTCCTCACTGTTGTCTATGATTGTAAGGTCGTTGGAGGAGTCATTCCCGAGCATTTTAGCCAAATGGCTGCCCACCTCCCCGGCACCTGCAATAATAATTTTCATAGCGTTTCCTGTTTATAAGAATATCCGTTGCGACAAATGTAGAAAAAAAATGAAAACTATGTAATTTTGTCGGGTAATTTGAAAGTATATTGGAGTATGGCTGAAGAGAGCGGAATCCCGGAAAGGATAATCGTGCGCGGTGCAAAGGTGCATAACCTTAAAAATATTGACGTTGAGGTCCCTTTGAATAAAATCGTGGGTATAGCGGGAGTCTCCGGTTCGGGCAAATCCTCCCTTGCATTGGGTGTCTTGTATGCAGAGGGGTCGAGACGTTATCTCGAGTCGCTCTCCACCTATACCAGACGCAGGATGACACAGGCTGCAAGAGCCGATGTAGATGAGGTGCTTTATGTTCCCGCTTCGCTGGCGATGCACCAGCGTCCGGGCATTCCCGGCATACGCAGCACTTTCGGCACAGGTACGGAGCTGCTGAACAGTTTGCGCCTTATCTATTCGCGTCTTGCCAGTCATCGCTGTCCAAACGGCCATTATCTGCAGCCGTCGCTTAGTGTGGCCGCAGGCCGGGAGCTTGTTTGTCCGGAATGCGGCGCCCGCTTTTTTGCCCCGTCTGCGGAAGAGCTTTCGTTCAACAGTCAGGGGGCATGTCCCGCATGCGAGGGAACGGGGACAGTGCGCAGGGTGGACGAGTCTACTCTGGTGCCGGATGAAAGCCTTACGATAGAGCAGGGAGCCGTTGCTCCGTGGAATACTCTCATGTGGTCTCTGATGGTTGATGTCTGCCGCGAAATGGGAGTGCGTACAAATGTTCCGTTCAATACTCTTACTCCTCGGGAGAGGGAGATAGTCTTCCACGGCCCGGCAGTAAAAAAGCATATTTTTTATAAGGCAAAAAATTCGAATCAGGCAGGGGAACTCGATTTTACCTATTATAATGCTGTCTATACGGTAGAGAATGCACTTGCAAAGGTCAAGGACGAGAAGGGTATGAAACGGGTTGAGAAGTTCCTGAAGATGGAGGAGTGCCCGGATTGCGGCGGGTCGCGGCTTTCCGATGCCGCCAGAGCGCCTCTGGTACGGGGAATATCTTTGGCGGAGGCCTGTAAAATGACATTGAACGAACTTGTGGTGTGGGTCGGGAAGATTCCGGATTCCTTGCCGCAGGAGATGAGACAGATGGCTGAAAGCATTTGTGAATCGTTCTTCGATGTTTCGCGGCGGCTGCTGGATTTGGGAGTGGGTTATCTGAGTCTCGACCGTGCAGCTTCAACGCTTTCAACAGGGGAGAGGCAGCGCATGCAATTGGCCCGTGCCGTCAGAAACCGTACTACCGGTGTGCTTTATGTATTGGATGAACCTTCGATAGGGCTTCATCCGGCAAATATGGCAGGGCTGTCCGGAGTTATGAAGGATCTGATAGCGGACGGAAATTCCGTGGTGCTGGTAGATCATGATACGCAGATACTGTCGGAATCCGACTATGTGATAGAGATGGGGCCCGGAGCAGGTTCGGAAGGAGGCCGGGTCCTGGCTTGCGGCACCGTGAATGAGATTGGAAATAATCCTGTTTCCAAGATAGGCCCCTTCCTTTCAGGCAAGGCCGGGATTGCAGTCAGGGAGAAATGTCCGGTAAAGGCTCTTTTTTCCAATGGCAGGATCAGTCTTTCCACCGGTGCTATCCATACCGTAAAGCCATTGGAGGTGGATATACCTAAAGGCCGGCTTACTGTCGTTACGGGAGTTTCGGGTTCCGGAAAAACCACCATGGTCCTGGAGAGCCTTATTCCTGGTTTAAGGGCCCGAATCGCCGGGGAACCCCTGCCTGAACATGTCAGGAGTGTCGAAAGTGGCGGAGTTACGCAGGTGAAACTTATAGATGCTTCTCCCATAGGAATCAACGTACGTTCTACAGTCGCAACCTACGCGAATGTGCATGATGAATTGCGTAAAGTCTATGCAAAGACACCCGATGCAAAGGCTGCCGGTTATAAGGATGGCGATTTTTCCTACAATACGGGGCGTTTGCGCTGTCCGAATTGCGACGGGACGGGTGTTATAAATCTCGATGTGCAGTTTTTACCCGATGTCGTTATACCGTGCCCTGAATGCAGGGGCTCAAGATATGCGAAGGCGGCTTCTCTTGTCCGCCGTGTGAACAGGGAGGGCAGAAGCTATTCGTTGCCTGAACTTATGGATATGGATGTAAGTAGCGCCCTGAATGCGTGTGAAGACCTGAAAAATGTAAGGCAGCGGCTGCAGGTGCTTAAAGACTTGGGGCTGGGGTATCTTACTTTGGGTGAGGAGACTCCCGGGCTTTCGGGAGGAGAGGCGCAGCGCCTGAAACTTGCCAGCGAAATGGGGCGCGGCCAGGAGTGTTCCATGTTTGTTTTCGATGAGCCTACCATAGGTCTTCACCCTTCGGATGTACAGACGCTTCTGCGTGTATTCCAGAGTCTTGTGGAGCACGGCGCAACGGTTGTTGTTATCGAGCACGACCTCGATGTCATCCGCAATGCAGACTATATCATAGATATGGGGCCGGGTGGAGGTGACGAGGGCGGAACCATTGTAGCCGCAGGCACTCCAGAATCGATAAAAAGCAGCCCGGCCAGCATAACGGGCAGGTTTATCTGACTCCGTATGGGTGGCCGGGCACGTGATGCATATTTCTCTATGGTTTCAGCGCCTTTACGGAGTCGGCCGCAAGCAGAATTGCAGTGACGGCCATTACGGGAAGAATTACAAGCTGCACCGGATTGAATCCTATTATCAGTTCCAGCATGTGCAGGATGCAAAACAGGGCTATAAAGAGAGCGAGAACGGCATTTACAATCCGTGCCGTTCTGGATGAAAAGTAAAGCATGCAAATCATTCCTGCAACAGGAATGAGATAACTTACCGTCATCATGAATAACAGCATGCCTGCAGGTGCTTTACCGGTTTCGGATATGGAGATGTTTTCACTCCAGAAAAGCGGCATCAAATCTGCCAGACTGTGGATAGCGAAGCCGCCGATTATAGATGCCCACAAAAACAGTATTCGCCTTTTCCGTTCCATATATGAGATGTTTTGATTGCATGACAAAGTTATGATATCATGCAACGGCGGACAATACTCATTTGTAGGTAAAATTATACCGTTTTGCCCTGTACTTCCTAAACCATGGAGAGCAGCGAATTGTCGTCGAGTGTCTGGAGCCCCTTTTCCGTTATGACCTCTTCTGTCTTTTGAGGATTGTCTGTCCTGAATATCAGTATCCCTTTTCCGGAGAGCATGAAGGAGTAGAGGTACGATATGCTTATGCCGGCTTTGCTGAGCAGACGGACGGCATCGGCAGCCCTGCCAGGTATATTGTCCAGTTCTATTGCGAAAACGTCCGAAACGTTTGCAGAGATACCGGCCTGTTTCAATGTCTCGAGGGCACGCGAAGGTTCGGAGCAGATGATGCGGTAGATTCCGTATTCCACGGTGTCTGAGATGGTAGAGGCGATAAGCTGGATTCCGGCCTCCTTGAACAAATCGAGCACCTTGAGAAGCGTGCCGGATTTGTTCTCCACGAAAATTGATATTTGTTGTACCGTCATGGCTTTTATATTAATGTTTTACGTAAATCCTTTACACGTATCGCCTTTCCTTCCTGTTTGGGGAGCGAGCCCTTTGAAACGAGGCGGACAATCGGTGTGATCAGTATCTCGTCTTTCAGTTGTCTTGTGATCTCTTTGGTCAGCGCCTGAAGACGGTGGTAGTCGTCCGAGAACTCTTTCAGTTCTACTTCTACGGTCATAAGGTCGTTGGCCTCTTCGTTGGTAAGCGTAATGAGGTAATCGTTCCCAAGTTCTGGGAACTGCATCAATATAGTCTCTATCTGGATAGGGAAGATGTTCACCCCTTTGAGAATCATCATGTCGTCGCTTCTGCCCTTCATCCTGTCGAGACGCTTGTGATGCCGTCCGCACGGGCATGATCCGGGGAGAATACGGGTAAGGTCCCGTGTGCGGTAGCGCAGCAGAGGCATGGCTTCACGGTTGATGGTCGTAAGCACGAGTTCTCCGATCTCGCCATCCTTGACCGGTTCGAGCGTATCCGGATTTACAATCTCGACTATATAGTAGTCTTCCCAGATATGCAGGCCGTTCTGTTCCTGACATTCAAAGGCTACGCCGGGTCCGCACATCTCCGACATTCCGAACGAGTTGTATGCCTTTACACCGAGCATCTTCTCGATGCGCCGTCTTTGCTCTTCCGAATGCGGCTCCGCTCCGATAATCAGCGTGTGCAGCCTGGTGTCGCGGCGCGGGTCTATTCCCATCTCCTCCATTACTTCGTAGAGCCTTCCTGCATAACTGGGAATGGCATGGAGGGCGGTTGTCCCGAAATCGGTGATGAATTTTATCTGCCTTTTCGTATTTCCGGCTGCGGCCGGTACCGTGAGCATTCCGAGACGTTCCGCACCGTACTGGAATCCGAGCCCGCCGGTGAACATGCCGTATCCCGACGAGTTCTGGAAAATGTCGCCTGGGCGCAGGCCTACCATATAGAGGCATCTGGCTACGGCATTTGCCCATTCATCCAGATCTTTTTGCGTATGCAGTATGACTGTAGGAGTGCCTGTCGTTCCGCTTGAAGAGTGCAGGCGCACTACCTGGCTCAAGGGGACTGTGGACATTTTGAACGGGTAGCTCTCGCGCAAATCCTGTTTTGTCGTAAACGGGATTTTGTACAGGTCCGACAGTGAGCGTATATCGTCAGGGGTGATATTGTTTTCGGCAAAACGCTTTCTGTAAAATTCGGTATTCATGCAGCGGTTTACCGTCTTTTTCAGGCGCTCCAGTTGCAGAACTTCTATCTCCGACCGTGTGAGTTTTTCAAATTCAGGGTGCAGGTACATGATGTCTTTCATTTTAGTTCCGGCTTGCAATCAGGTTGCGCCCGGCATGCATCAGATGAATTCCTGTGCTGCACCCGGCGGCGGCAAATTGCAATAACCATCGCGAAGTTATGAAAAAAAGAGACATGAAGCGGAACTTGTGTATATAATCCTGCAGCCTTTTGCGCAAAGAAACCGCGCTGTCTGAGGCCATAAAACACTGGCGCGGCAAACAAGTTTCTGTTGTCTGTCGCGCCGATATTTTATCTTTACCTATCTGAAGAGTGTTAGTATTCGTCTTCGTTGAAGAAATTTATCTATATTGATTATCAATATATTATGCAATAATCAATAAAATTTGCGCAAACAAACCGCACCGTCTGAGGCAGGCTGAGGCGATGGAAGGAATTGGTGGACAAACAAATTATATATGC
>CALVAG010000010.1 GCA_944325445.1 uncultured Bacteroidales bacterium
ACGTGCTTGTAGTGGCATACGGTACCGCAAAGAAAGAGTCCTTCACGGGTTCTGCGGAGGTAATCAAGTCGGACAAGTTGGAGAAGAGGACGGTTGCCAACGTAACCAAGGCGCTCGACGGTCTTACCACCGGCGTCATCTCCACTTCCGGTTCCGGCCAGCCGGGTGCGGGCGCATCTGTCATAATCCGCGGATACGGTTCGCTGAGTGCGTCGACCACTCCTCTCTACGTAGTGGACGGCATACCTTACGACGGCCAGATAAACGCAATCAACCCCAACGACATAGAGTCCATGACCATTATCAAGGACGCCTCTGCGGGAGCGCTCTACGGAGCCCGCGGAGCCAACGGTGTCGTGATGATAACCACAAAGCGCGGCCAGGAGGGTACGCTCAACGTACAGCTGAAGGCCAACTGGAGCCTTGCTTCACGTGCCATTCCCCGTTACGAGACCATGAACGCATACGAGTGGACTGAAGACCTTTACGGCTACTACCTCAGGGAGAGCTATGCGGCCGGCAATACGGGCGATGCGCTCGTGGCCGGAGCCATGGACTATTTCGTGAACGCGGTGGAGTTTTCAGGCGGCCTGTACAACCCCTTCTCCCGCGAGCTTTCAGACCTCATAGACCCTGCGACCGGCAAGATAAAGGACGGCACGACCCTCAAGTGGGACGAGGACTGGCTGGATGAGGCGACCGCAAGCAACCCGCTCCGCCAGGAGTACGTGCTCACCGTGACCGGAGGCTCCAACAGGACCAACTACATGTTCTCGCTCGGCTTCCTCGACCAGAACGGTCTTGTCAAGTCCACCTATTTTACAAGGTACTCGGCAAGGGCCAACGTAGACACGAGGGTCAAGGAGTGGTTCAAGGTGGGCCTGAACACCAACTTCGCCAACAGCAAGAGCAACACCACGGAGTTGGGTACAAGCCAGAATTCGTCTTCAGGCTATTCTAACGTGTTCTATTCGGCGCAGAACATGGGCCCCATCTACCCCATGTACGAGAAGGACGCCAACGGACAGACGGTATACGATGCGGATGGCAATCCGCAGTACGACTGGGGCAACAACCGCCCTGCCGGAGCGTCACCGGGCTGGAACCCCATAGCCAACCTCTTCGAGGACAAGTACGAGATGCTCACAGACAACCTGAGCGCAAGGACATACGCTGAACTCGGCGGCCTTACGGAAGGTCCGCTCCAGGGGCTCAAGCTTAGCGCGAACTTCGGTTTCGACTATACCAACAACAAGTCAACCACATTCTACAACCCCCATTTCGGCAACGGCACGACAGTGAACGGCCTTCTCGCGCAGGATGCGTCACGTCTTTTCAGCTACACCTTCAACCAGCTGCTCACCTACAACAGGGAGTTCGGCAAGCACAATGTAGACGTACTGCTCGGCCACGAGTACTACGACTACAACTACCAGTATCTCTCCGCGTCAAAGACAGGACAGCCGATCGACGGGATTTATGAGCTGAACGGATTCATCACGATCCGCGACATAAGCGGCTATTCCAACGACTACCGCATAGACTCCTACCTGAGCCGTTTCAATTACGGTTACGACGACAAGTACTACTTCTCTGCAAGTTTCCGCCGCGACGCCTCCTCGATCTTCCACGAGGACAACAGATGGGGCAACTTCTGGTCTGTGGGCGCAAGCTGGAGAATATCGCAGGAGAAGTTCCTGAGCAACGTAAGGTGGCTCAACAACCTGACCCTCAAGGCCAGCTACGGTGTGCAGGGCAACGACTCCATAGGCTCGCTCTACGCATGGCAGGCCTACTATTCGCTCAGCTATCCCAATGCGAGCCTAAGCGGAGCAGTAGTGAGCAAACTGGAGACAAAGGACCTCAAGTGGGAGAAGAACGGCAACCTCAACGTGGGTATCGAGGCACGCCTGTTCAACAGACTCTCCGCAACGTTCGAGTACTACAACAGGAAGACCGAAGACATGCTGCTTGACTATCCCATGGCAATGTCGCTCGGCTTCTCAAGCTACAACAAGAACATCGGAAGCATGCGCAACAGCGGATTCGAGTTCTCACTCTCCGGAGATATTCTCAAGAAGGAGAACTTCAACTGGAACATGACCGTCATGGGCTCTACCGTGAGCAACAAGGTGCTCTCCCTGACGGAGAACGGCGAGCCTATCGTAGGCAGCACGTCAATCATAGCGGAGGGTGAGGAGATCAACTCGTTCTACCTGCCCATGGGAGCCGGAGTCGACCCCGCAACCGGAGACAAGCTCTACCTTATATGGGAAGAGGATGAAACAACCGGAGAAAGAATCTACTCTACCACGGACAACCAGTCTGTAGCCCAGAACTACAGGGAGGTGAGCGGCAGCCGCATCCCCGACCTTTACGGTTCAATCAGCAACGATTTCAGATTCGGCAACTTCGACATCAACCTGCTCTGCACCTACTCGATAGGCGGAAAGATGATAGACAACCTCTACTATGAGTTCCTCTACAACACCTATCCCGGAACGGCCGCACACGTGGACAGGACAAAGGCATGGCAGAAGCCGGGCGACGTTACGGATATCCCGAGAATAGATGTCGGAGGCAGAAATGAAATTTCTTACACAGACGACAATCTGATATCCGCTTCATATTTCGCCATCAAGAGTTTCACCTTGGGCTATTCTCTTCCGGAAAAGTGGATGAGGGCGATAAACATGAAGTCTATAAGGTTCACCCTTTCGGGAGACAACCTCTGGCTGATTGCCGCACGCAAGGGACTCGACCCCCAGTACAACTTCTCTGGAAGCGTAGGATACAGCTATACACCTGAAAGGACTATATCATTCGGTGTGGACATTAACTTTTAATTGAGAGAACGATGATGAAAAAACTGACATACATTTTACTTTCGGCGGTTCTTCTTGCTGCAACGGCAGGTTGCGAAGACCATCTGAACACCAACCCCACCACAACCGCCGACGAATCTACCGTGTTCGCCTCTGCATCGAATGCCATGGCTGCCATGAACGGCACATACAGACTGATGTATACGTACGGCTGGGGCTCGGGCTGGGAAGCTGAGAACGGCGGTATTATGGCGTATATCACCGCAAGCGACCTTATGGGTGAAGACAGGCTCATGAATGATATGGGTTCCGGCTGGTTCTATATGGATTACGCTTACAACATATTCGGCGACTACACTTCTTCTGCAGGCCGTCAGTACCAGACATGGAACTTCTTCTATACTCTCATAAGCAATGCCAACTATATCATTGCGCATGAGAATGACGAGGCCCTGCAGGATGACCCCGACCTGGCAAACTACCTGTTCGGACAGGCATACGCCATGAGGGCCTACTGCTACCTCTGGCTGGTGCAGAGCTATCAGCAGAACGACCCCTCGCTCCCCGGAGTGCCGGTCTACACCGAGCCTACGACTCCCGAATCGGAAGGCAAGGGCAGGGGGACTGTGCAGGATGTCTATACCCGTATAAACGAAGACATCAACACTGGCATAGGCTATCTGGAGAACAGTTCGGTAGAGCAGCAGCACCCCTCGCACATAGACAAGTATGTGGCATACGGCATAAAGGCAAGGGCAATGATGGTGCAGCACAACTACAAGGAGGCTGTAACGGCTGCAAAGGAGGCCCTCAAGAAACCCGGGATGTCATTGGCATTTACCGAAACGGTCAATGACGTGGCTGCCGCCAACGTGATGTGGGGGCTGGAGATTCTCACGGACCAGGGCATTGGAACTATAGGCATATATAACCACATGGATGCAGACTGCGGCAGCACCTATAGTGAGGCGCAGCACCTGATATCGTCATGGCTTTACGACCAGATACCCGTAACCGACAGCCGCCGTGCATGGTGGACAGACCCTGCAGAGGCGGATGAGAAAGCAGACCTCCCCTCATACCAGAAACCATACATCCAGCACAAGCTGGTCTACAAGAACGCAGCATCCGGCACCGGAGACTATATTCTCATGAGGGGCGAGGAGATGGCGCTCATAGTGGCCGAGGCCGCCTGCCATGACGGGGACTATACCACGGCAAGGGAGTATGTGAAGATGGTCACTTCGCAGCGCGACAGCGACTATGAGGCGAACCTTGCAAAATATCCCGACAGCAATGTCATTACAACGGAAACCTCCAGCCATATAGCATCGCTTATGGATTACATCCTTTTCCAGCGCAGGGTGGAGCTTTGGGGCGAATTCCCGAGAATGCAGGATTTACAAAGGCTCGGTCTGCCTATGCACAGAAACTACTCATACCAGCCTAACAATCATACAACTGATGGAATACCTTATGATTATGAGGCAGGATACGACGGGTTTATCTATGCTATTCCTCTCGAGGAGTTCAACGGAAATACCGCATTGAACCCGGAGACAGACCAGAACCCGATGGACTATTAGAATAACCTTTGAAAATATAGATTATGAAGAAATTATTGACATATATCGCAGCCGTTGCCCTCATGTTTTCATTTGGGGCATGTTCCGAAGAGAATGGCCGCACATTTGATTTTGACATGAATCCTTCTGTAGGTATAACGTTTCCTACATCTGCGATGAACTTTGCACTGGTTCCGGAGGATGGCGGTAAAATTTCCGTCCCTCTCTACAGAGGCAATATAGCAGAGGCTGCATCCGTACAGCTGACACTTACCGGCGGAGACGGTGTTTTCAGCCTTGTAAAACCTACTGCGGATTTTGCGGCAGGTGAAAACAGCACGTCCGTTGAAGTAGCATTCAATTTGGATGATATGGGTACAGATCCTGTAGAGGTTGTTATTGCTGCTGCAAATGCAGAAGACGTGGCACAAACCGGCAACGGCAAAGTTACTCTTACCCTTTAAAAACAGCTGACTTATGTCTCTATAGGTGAAGGGGTGTATTCTTCATCTATGTTCGGACAAAGTTGGCCTCAAGAAATTCTGAAAGCGGAAGAGGGTAACTATTTCATTATTCCGGATGCATGGGTTGAAGATACGGATTTTGAGTTTTACTTCGATGGAGAGACATTGACTTGGAATTCAACTTCTACAGGTCTTACAGATGATGCTTTTGAAGGAGAATTGGTCTTTGAGATAAATAGTTGGGAAATTTTGTCAACGGCTCCTCTTACACTTGAACTATCTGTCACATATCACGATGATAAATGGGCATATTCCACTCCAACCAATAATGAAATAATACAATTCCCCGAAGGCTTTACCTTCTAACAGTAAAAGTTAATCGGGAGATTATCCAAAAGGGTGGCGGTCGCACGATTGTCACCTTTTTTTTCATTCAGATTCAGACAAATCATGCCCCGGCAATTTGCAAAAATCATATTCAGTTCCTATATCCCTTGATTCAAACATTTTTGTTATAGTATCCGCCGGGATATCCATCCTTGAAAAGGCGAACATCTTTTTGCCCAAATCCTTCAGGGATGCTCCTATGTGGTAGACCTCCGTGTTGTCTATTATCAGAAACCTGTCGTGGCACTTATTATAAATGCGTATCTCCACAGGCGGATACTGGCGGTTATGTCTCTCGATATCCAGCTGCAGCTGTGCGGTTATCTTTTGGGTGTAAACTGTTGCAGAAACTCCGGAGCGTCGTTTGCTTAACATCAGCAGCACGGATTCATCTATGTAATTGTCCATAAGCAGCAGAGACTTCCCGACAGAACGGATAAGATCTGTAGCGAATTTGTAGGCATCGAAAATCTGGCCGTCATAGAAAACACCCTCCACCGGAGGCAAAGAAGTACGGACAAAGAAATCTATTTTTCGTGAATGCTCCGCTACGGTATGTTCCAGTTCCGTCAGACGGCGGTTGACTGAATAACCTTTCAGAAGGTAGTCTTTCAGCACCTTGTTTGCCCATTGCCGGAACTGCGTGCCTCGGATAGATTTCACGCGATAACCTACGGATATAATAACATCAAGATTGTAATACTTGACCCGGTATTTCTTGCCGTCTGTGGCAGTTGTCAAGGAATCCTTGACAACTGAATTCGGACTTAATTCTTTCTCTTTAAAGATATTGTTCGTGTGCAGGCTTACGTTTTGCTTGGATGTCTGGAACAACTCTGCCATCTGTGCCTGCGTCAGCCAGACGGTTTCATTCTCCAGCCTCACCTCCAATCTCACAGCCTCATCTGGCTGGTAAAGTATAATCTCTCCTCTATTTTCCATGCTCTTTCGTTTATTAAGATTCAAACATTTTAGTTATTGTATCCGCCGGGATATCCATCTTTGAAAAGGCAAACATCTTTTTGCCCAAATCCTTCAGGGATGCTCCTATGTGGTAGACCTCCGTGCCGTCTATTATCAGAAACCTGTCGTGGCATTTATTATAAATACGTATCTCCACAGGCGGATACTGGCGGTTATGTTTTTCGATATCCAGCTGCAGCTGCGCGGTTATCTTTTGGGTATAAACCGTTGCGCAGACTCCGGAGCACCGCTTGCTTAACATCAGCAGGACAGACTCATCTATGTAATTGTCTATTAGCAGCAGAGACTTCCCGGCAGAGCGGATGAGGTCGGTGGCGAACTTGTAAGCATCGAAAATCTGGCCGTCGTAGAAAATGCCCTCCACCGGAGGAAGAGAGGTGCGCACAAAGAAGTCTATCTTTTCTTCTGTTCTGGAGACGCGCTGTTCCAGTTGAGTTAATCTCTGATTGACGGAATGCCCCTTTAGCAGATATTCCTTCAGTACCTTGTTGGACTATCTTCTAAATTCGACTCCTCGTTGAGATTTTACCCTATATCCAACTGAAAGAATCATATCCAAATTATAATATTCCATTTGGTATGTTTTCCCATCTGCGGCAGTTGTCGCAAATTTTGCGACAACTGAAACATTGGCTAATTCTTCTTTCAAAGCATTGTTTATATGTTTGCCAATTGTTTTGATATCTCTGCTAAACAATTCGGCAAGCTGTTGGCGATTCAGCCACACGGTTTCATTCTCCAGCCTCACCTCCAATCTCACAGCCTCATCTGGCTGGTAAAATATAATTTCACCATTGTTTTCCATTCTGCAACTTACTTTACAGGTCAATTTATGCTTCAATAGAAATAAATAACTGTAAAATCGTAAAAGATTAATTTTTGTTAATATTTTTCAATATCATAATATCCTTATAATAAGCAACATGACATTTATCAAAGAACTCTTTTTAAAAAAATTACTACTATGTCTTGCATAGTACTAAAATTATTTCATATATTTGCAGTGCAAAAAACCTTGTGAAATAAAACCCGGAAAGAATTTAATTAACTGTAAAATACTTATACGATGAAAAAAGTTTTAAATGTGGCTATTGCCGGTAAAGGGTTTGTCATAGACGAAGATGCTTATGCCAAGCTCAACAATTACCTTGAAAAGTTCAAAAGTTCTGCAAATATGGGATACCAGTCCAAGGAGCTTATGGAGGATATCGAAGAGCGGATTGCAGAACTCTTTTCTCAGCATATTACAGACTACAAAAACGTGGTAACGATAGAAGTTGTAAATATGGTCATATCACAATTGGGAATGCCGGACGGAGAGCCGTTCATAGAAGATGACAAAAATGCCAATTCCCAGCCGAAAGAGGATTGTATAAAGCCTGTAAGAAAATTTTACAGAAATCCATACGGCAAGACTATTGGCGGTGTATGTACCGGACTCTCCACATACTTCAATATAGACGTTACTATCATAAGAATAATATTCATAGTCTGCGTCCTCGCAGGATTGGCCGGCCTGTGGGTATATCTTATATTGTGGATAGTGGCTCCGCTTGCTGTCACTGCCGCACAGAAGTGCGAAATGTACGGATTGCCCGTAACGGCAGAAAACCTTAAAAGATTTGTCTAACAGATTTAAAACCGAAAGTTATGGAGCAGAACAACGACAATATAAAATCACAAATGAGAAAGGGTGTGCTCGAATATTGCATTCTTACCCTTCTGCGTAAAAACGACGCATATGCATCCTCATTAATAGAGGAGCTTAAAGAAGCTAAAATGATAGTGGTCGAGGGAACGCTCTACCCGTTGCTCACAAGACAAAAGAACCAGGGTTTGTTGAGCTACAGATGGGAAGAGAGTACTCAAGGACCTCCAAGAAAATACTATTCGCTGACAGAAAAAGGTAAAGAGACTCTTGCCGAAATGGACAACGCATGGAATGAAGTTGTCAGTTCTATAGAGTATATTAAAAATAAATAATGGTTAAATAAGGTTAATATGAACGAATACACAAAAATCAGTTTGGCCGGAGTCTCTTTTAATTTGGAGAACGACGCCTACAGTCTGCTCGAAGAGTATCTTGAAGAATTGAGCACATACTACGGGAAAGAGAAAGACGGGAAAGAGATAATTTCGGATATAGAAGAACGTATTGCAGAGCTATTCATAGAGCGTAAAGGACGGGAAAGAATAATCTCGAAAACAGATGTAATTCAAATAATCGATACTTTGGGACGCCCGAGCGAAATAGAGAGCGGGGCGGCCAAAGAGCAAAAGAGCGAACAACAGCCTGTAAAAAGAAAACTTTACAGAGATATAAACAATAAAATCATAGGCGGAGTATTGAGCGGCTTTGCAAACTTCTTTAAAACCGACCCCGTTTTCGTAAGGCTTATCTATGTTTTCATAACCGTTCTGTTCTTCTTTATGGCGAGAGGAGTACACAGCGGCTTATGGTTTTGGGGCATGATTATACTCTACTTCCTGCTCTGCCTGATAATGCCGCCGGCAAAGACCGTTTCGCAACGTTGTGCGATGGCCGGCGTCTCTACAGGAATAGACGATATACAGAACAGCAAGAGTATAAGCCCGCAGAAAGAGAGCAGTGCAATAGGAGGATTTATCTCGGTAATAGGCAGAATCCTGCAAATAATTTCAGGTATCATCCTGATAGCTTTAGGATTCGGCGGACTGCTCCTTGCATGTATAGTTCTCTTTGGCATAGAAGTCTACAACGGAGTTACTCTTGTAGGCGCTCTGGATTATATAACTTTGGGAATCAGCGCATGGATAGTAAAGACATTATGTATGGTAACATATCTGCTGTTTTGCATACTTCTGCTCTATTGGGGCATCAAATGCTGTTTCAGATTCAAAAGCCCCAAATGGAGACCGGGATTGACGTTCTTCATCGCATTTATAATTCTGGCAATTGCCGCTTCGGTTACAAGCACCATTGCCGCACGGCCATACTACAACTATCAGAGCCGCCTGATTACACAGGAACTCGAAAAAAATTATGATACGCTATATGTAAAAATCAACGGCATTCCCGCTTCAGCAAATATAACCGGTTACCTGAACGAAGGCAGACACTATTACGATCTCTTTTATATAGAGGAGATAAACGGAGAAAAAAACAATCTGAAAATCACTGTCTATCCAGAACTGAATATCCGCAGGGATGATGATAATACCGTTCCGGAAATACAATGCAGATATTCATACTTCAGAAACGCAATCATAGCGGATAATGAACAGGAACTTGCCGAAAAATGTTATACCGTCACGGATTCGCTGATTACGATAAATCCTATATCATACAGTAAAGAGAACAAATTTGAAGGGAAAAAACAAAAATTGTATTTTTATCTTCCTGAAAATTGCGTAATTGAAGTGCTGAACAACGATCTGCCCAATATAAATCGCGAAGGGTGGGGCCAGTTCGGCAAAACAGAAGAGGAATAATGGAACTGTTTATAGAGATAACGGCTGTAATAATGGGGGTCATAGGGCTGTTGGGATGTATTCTTCCGATACTGCCCGGCCCTCCATTAAGCTATATAGCGCTGGTACTTCAATATTTTTTCACAAACCATCCTGGCACTTCCGACGAGATTACCGGCCGTTTTATGATAATCTGGCTCATAATAACCATCGTCGTGACGGTTCTGGATTATATAGTGCCGGCTTACTTTACAAAAATTACCGGAGGTACAAAAGAGGCTGTAAGAGGCTCGATTGGCGGCATGCTTATAGGACTTTTCTTTTTCCCGCCATTCGGGATGATTATAGGAAGCTTTATAGGGGCTATGCTTATGGAGCTCTATTATCATAAGAAAACAATGGGAGCCTCGCTCCTTTCGGCACTCGGCTCCCTTTTAGGTTTCATATTCGGCACCGGCATAAAACTTATAGCCAGCGGAATAATGCTCTACTACATTATAAAGTTCATCTGACCGCAGAACTATTTTCTGCGCGATACAGTGTACAGGATCGAACCCTCGCTGTCCAGCATATAGAGATTCATCTCTTTTGCAGAGAGACTCATTACCGAGAATCCCTCTTCGGGGCTGCAGAATTGTGTGCCTTCCACAGGCTCCACGTCTCTGGCAAGCGAAGCAGAACTGTTTACGACATAATCGATATCGCTCTTGCCGTCTCTTATATGCTGGAAGTTGTGGATATGGCCGCAGATATACATATCTATCCCATACTTGGTCAAGATTGTATTAAGCCTCTCCTGCATGTCAATCCTCTCCTGCTCCTTTTTGTCTGTCTGGGCATAAACGGGATGGTGTCCTATCACTACCTTCCATGTATCGTCAGATGCTGCAAGAGTCGAATCTATCCACTCCAACTGGATTTCCAGATTCTGCTTTCCAGCATCGGGATAATCCAGAGAATCCCTGCGGTATTTGTCTATCATAGGTGTCGTATCTACAAACACCACCAGAAGTGATGCAGTATCCTCAACTTCAAAACTCCTTGCATAATAACGGGCAGGGGCATTCCACCTTCTGCTCACTCCTGAATAATCGATTACTGCCTGAGTGTTGCCCCTGTATTCATGATTTCCCATTATTGCAAACCAGTCTATCATAAGTTCGGGATGGGCGTAAATCAACTCATAGTTGGTCATCCAGAGCGGATCGTTTACAGACCTTACACCCTCGAAGTGATGAACATCGCCGGCGGCTGCCACAAACTCGATATCTACGGTTTCAGCCAGATTCCCCATAGTCTCTGCAATAGGTTTCTGAAGGTAGTAGCCGTTGCGTCCCAAGTCATTTGCAATGATGAAATTGAAATTGTCTTCTGGGAGCGATGTAAGTCTGTTTACAGGCTGTTGCCCGGTACACCCAATCAAAAAGGGAAACAAAAGCGGCAACAACAACAAAACTGCGTGTCTCTTTAAAATCATAATATATCTTTTTATAAATTAAACTTGACTCCGATGTTGAATGTGGGTTTGTAATACTCCAACTGCGCAAGTCTGGATTTAACACCCTGATAATAACGGAGCGGAGTATTTGTCAGATTGTTTGCTTCCCCAAAGATAGTAAAATGCCCGCCGATTTTATACGATGCATTGACATCGAGGAAAAGCTGTTTGTCATAGTACCTGTCGCTGAATGCCTCATCTGCGACTTCATCAAGATAGCTTGCTGCATAATTGAGCGAAACCCTTGCAGAGAATCTCTTGTTCTCCCATGAAAGAGAGGCGTTGAACATGTGGGGTGTTGTACCGGGAAAATCTACATCGGTTCTCTCTTCGCCGTCTTCATTGTATATTCCTGAAGCTTTCGACCCCGTATAGGTGTAGTTGAGATATATCGAAAAGTTTTTAAGGAATTTGCCGGGCAAAAAATCCAATTTTCTCTGGAGTGCAACCTCTACGCCGTAAAGATTTACGCTCTCGCCATTGAGAGGTACGGTATACTCCCATGTCTCGCCTGCAGGAATCGGGTTTGCAAGATTAGGGAAATCCTCTGCAAAACGGTCTGTCGTATAACTTGAATTCATATAGGTGTAGATGAAGTTGTCGAGTTTTTTATAGAAGAATCCTCCTGAAACTATACCGATATTCTTGAAGTAATATTCAGCCATCAAATCGAAATTGTATGAATATGTCGCTTCCAGATTGGGATTTCCCGCAACAATCTCTCCCTTGTCCTGCTTTACGTCGAGGTAAGGAACGAGCGCATAGTAGTTAGGCCTTGCCAATGCCGTAGAGAATGCTGCCCTCAATATGAAATTGTCGGAGATATTGTATTTGAAAGAGAGGCTCGGCAGGAAATTTATATATGAGTTCTCGCGGCTTCTGTTCTCTGCATTGTCGTAATCCTCGTTTGTAATATAATTTCCGTCATAATTGATATGGGTATGCTCTGCCCTTACTCCAACTATATAAGAGAGTTTGTCTGTAATATCCTGATCCCATCGTATATAGGCAGCCAATATTCTCTCCTTTGCAGAATAGTTGCTTACCAGATATTCCTCAGGGTCGGCTTCGGCCTCGAATTTGCTCCCGTCATATATGTTCACGTTTCCAAGATAACTGTTTGAAACAAACGTTCCCGGAACATAGGCTGCCCCTTGATGGAGGTGTGAACCGAATGTTTTGGTCTCCATATCTGCAAGGACAGGAAAATCCCCGACAGGCTCATACTTGAAAAGATCGTTTTCCCTCTCCTTATCTTTGAAACGGGCACGGAGTCCGAATCTCAGACGCCCTTTCTGATCCTTGATAATAGTGAGGGGGACGCGTGCATTTATTTTGGCAGAAAGCTCATCTTCTTTGGTAAAATCGTGGTTTTCCGTCAGTTCATCAAATGTAAAGAGGCTGAGATTCTCGTCTGGAGAACTTACCACAGGCTTATATGTATCTGCAAGATTCTCCAAAATGGAGACACCTTCCTGACGGAATTCTATATAACGCTCGTTGGGACGGTCCTCGCTTGCCTTTGAATAGCTGATATTCCAATCCAAATCGAATTTCGAAGAGAGCAGATGGCGTCCGTTAAGAGCATATGACTGAACCCTCTGATCCTCCAGTCGGCGTTTTCTGTTTCTGTTGTTATCTATACCGCCCTTGGTCTGACGGGCAATTGTTCCCTCATATCCTTCAAAAACGCCGCCGTCACCGTATATCGGCTCTATGTCCTTATATGAAAGCGCATAACGGTTTTCCCTGTCATCGCGCCAGTTATACATTATATCGGCAGATATGGTATTGTTTTCGTCTATCTTATAGTCTAAATTTGCAGAGATGCTCCTCCTTACGCGCTGTACGTC
This sequence comes from uncultured Bacteroidales bacterium, assembly GCA_944325445.1. Taxonomy (GTDB): domain Bacteria; phylum Bacteroidota; class Bacteroidia; order Bacteroidales; family UBA932; genus Egerieousia. The sequence continues at coordinate 13,027 of CALVAG010000010.1, forward strand.
ATATTTTCTCAGCTCCATCTCCTCTGCATAAATATTCCCCTCATCATCCTCTTTCCATGTCGCCTCTATATTGTCTGAACCGTAATCTTTGTTCATATATGAGGCGCTTATCACCATACCGAACTTGTCATTGAAAAACCTGTTTCCGTAAACGAGGCCCGCCGTTCCGGTAAAGCCCTCCCTGATAGGATTGTATCCGCCGGCAAGGGTTGCAGAAAGCCTCTGTCCGCCCGTAGCCGCACGGGTGATAAGGTCTACAGAACCTCCGATTGCATCGCCATCCATATCGGGAGTGATTGTCTTATTCACCTCTATGGTCTGGATCATGTCAGAAGGAATGAGGTCCATCTGCACCTTACGGTTATCACCCTCTGCGGATGGTATTCTGTTTCCATTGAGCATTACCGAGTTCAACTCCGATGCCAGTCCCCTGACGATAATGTTTCTGGCCTCTCCCTGGTCATTCTGCATTGAAATACCGGGCACTCTTTTGAGCGCATCTCCGATATTGGCATCGGGGAAACGGCCTACTTGATCTGCCGAAATGACATTGGATATATTGGCATTGGTTTTTTGAGTATTGAGGGCCTTGGCCTGACCGCGAAGCATATCGCCCATAACGACTGCCGCTCCAAGCTCATAAGAATACTCATCCATTACGAAATCAACAAGAACATTTTCTCCGGCTTTTACCGTAGCGCTCTGTGCCGGGGCATTATAACCTATATATATTACCTCGACCCGATAGGTCCCTTCCGGCACATTCAAAAACTCATAATGACCATTATTGTCTGAAATGGTATAACGGTTGTACTTGTCGAGCGTGATTGTTGCTCCGGGCAATGGCCGTCCGGCTTCGCTGTCTTGTAAATAACCCGAAATAACACCGCTGTTCTGTGCATAGGAAAGCACGGAAAACAGACAGGCAAAAAGAATTGAAAGAATTTTTTTCATACGTAAACAAATTACCCTTTTTTAAATTTTTCGCAAAAAAGGGTAATAGATGTTACGTACGAGTTAAAAAATCCAAAAAAAATTGTTACAAAACGGCTAATCCCGCTTACAGCGCATTTAAATGACCTTCAGTTCCCTGCCTACCTTTACAAAGGCGGCGACAGCCTTGTCGAGCTGCTCCCTTGTATGGCCGGCGGAGAGCTGCACTCTTATCCTTGCCTCGCCTTTCGGCACGACAGGATAGTAGAACCCGACTACGTAAATTCCCTCTTCCAGAAGTTTTGCCGCCATCTTCTGCGAAAGCGGTGCGTCATAAAGCATCACCGCACATATCGCAGACTGGGTGGGCTTGATGTCGAATCCGCTCTGCTGCATCTTCTCGACAAAATATTCTGTATTCCGATGCAGTCTCTCCTGCAGTTCGTTTGTCTGTGCCATCATGTTGAACATCTCTATACCTGCAGCGGCAACCATGGGAGGAATGGAATTGGAGAAAAGATAGGGGCGCGAACGCTGTCTGAGCATTGCTATAATCTCCTTTCTACCCGTTGTAAAGCCGCCTATCGCACCTCCGAAAGCCTTGCCCAGGGTCCCTGTGATTATCTCTATTTTTCCCCTCAGATTATAGAGTTCCGTAACTCCCCTTCCTGTCTGCCCTACAACGCCTGCCGAATGCGATTCGTCTACCATCACCATTGCATTGTATTTGGCTGCCAGTTCGTAAATCCTGTCTACGGGAGCCACGTTGCCGTCCATGGAGAAGACCCCGTCTGTAACTATAAGCCTGAATCTTTTGTCCTGCGCCTTTTTCAGACACTCCTCCAGTTCGGCCATATCCGCATTCGCATAACGGTAACGCTGTGCCTTGCAAAGTCTCACGCCGTCTATAATGGAGGCATGGTTCAAAGAATCGGAAATTATCGCATCCTGCTCGCCGAGCAAAGGTTCGAAAACGCCTCCGTTTGCATCGAAACATGCGGCATATAGAATCGTGTCTTCCGTTCCGAAAAATTCGGCGATTTTTTTCTCCAGCTCCTTATGCAAATCCTGAGTACCGCAGATAAACCGCACGCTCGACATCCCGAACCCTCTCCGGTCAAGAGCCCTTTTCGCAGCCTCTATCAGCCTTTTGTTGTCTGAAAGTCCAAGATAGTTGTTTGCACAGAAATTAAGCACCTCATTTCCGCCCTTTACGGTAATTGCCGCACTCTGCGGTGATGTTATAACTCTTTCGTCTTTATAAAGACCTGCATTTTTTATCTCATCCAGCTCTTTGCTGAGATATTTCTGAAAAGACTCGTACATGGTTTACAGTTTTTAAAATTTTCCATTGCATTTATCACAAAAATAACAAGAATCCCGCCGTTTGGAGCAACTTTTCACCTCTCTCTTCAAAAAAACCGAGAGATTTGAAAAAATGGTATTAAATTAGCGGTCTGATAAGTGAAACAAAACGTATTATTCAAATATATAAGAGAGATGGAAATAAATGTAAATGACAGTAATTTCAAAGAGGTTGTTCTTGAGAGCAACAAACCCGTACTCGTTGATTTCTGGGCTACATGGTGCGGACCGTGCAGGGCTCTTGCACCTGTAATCGAAGAGATAGCAAAAGAGTATGAAGGAAAGGCCGTTATTGCAAAATGCAATGTAGACGAAGCTGCAGACGCCCCTGCAGAATACGGCATAAGAAATATCCCTACGCTTATCTTCTTCAAAAACGGCGAGGTAAAAGGGAAAATCGTAGGTACCACCCCTAAAAAAGGCATTACCGACGAACTGGATAAATTACTATAGACAATACTTTAACTTTAAAATCATAAGCACATGAAAAAGATTGCGATCCTCTTTTCCGTAATTCTGCTTTCCACTACGGTTTACGGACAGTTCGGTATAAAGGCCGGTCTCAACTTCAATTCGATGAAGGATTTTAATGTAAATGAATTGCGATCTTCATTCGAGGGTAAAACAGGATTCCATGTGGGAGTCCTCTACAAATTGAACCTGCCGCTCGGTTTTGCATTGCAGCCCGAACTTATGTACACCCAGAAAGGCGGCTCCATAGATATGGGAGGCAGAGCAAGCGGAGATATAAAGATGAATTATCTGCAACTTCCCGTAAATCTGCAATGGGGTGTAGATCTCGTACTTTTCCGCCCGTTCGTGATGGTCTCTCCGTATATAGGATATGCCATTGCCAAAGGTGACGGATTCAAAGATGTCGAATGGGACAATTTGAACAAATTCGAATACGGAGTCGGCATAGGCGCCGGATTGGACATCTGGAAATTCCAGGTCAGCGGACGCTACTGCTGGGATCTGGGAACAATTTCTGATTTCAAGGGAGACAGTTTCGGCGAAGGCTTTGAAGATGTGTTCAGAGCCATGAACAATGGAAAAAACAGGGGATTCGAACTTTCAATCGCCTTTTTATTCTAACAGAATCCTGACAAGTGAACATCGGGCAAATAACAACGGATTTGGGAAATGACTGGAGTGGATACCGCAACATTATGGTATCCACTCTCTTTAATGACAACCCTCTTATAACCGCAGTAAACAACTATCTTATAGAGACCGGCGGCAAACAGCTGAGACCTATGCTGGCGCTGCTCTCCGGAGGGGCATGCGGAGAGCGCAACAGCAAAGTGCTCCATTGCGCTGCAGTGGCGGAGATGATACATACCGCGACACTCCTGCATGACGATGTCACCGATGACGGCAATATCAGAAGGGGAAAACCTACGGTAAAGGCGCTCTTTACACCGGCAGCCTCGGTCTTGTCCGGGGATTACTGGCTTGCAAGAGCACTCTACCTTCTCTGCTCGGAATGCGATTCCAAAATACTCGAATGTTTTACAACCGCCGTAGAGTATCTGGCTGAAGGGGAGATGATACAGATGGATCTCTCCCAAACGCTCAAAATGACAGAAGAGACCTATTACGGCATTATCACAAAAAAGACCTCGAGCCTGTTTATCGCAGCAACGAAAGGCGCCGCCATCGCGGTAAACGCCCCTGAAGAATGGATAGATGCAATGGCCTGTTATTCTCTTTACCTTGGGCAGGCATTCCAGATAAGAGATGACATATTCGACTATTCGCCGTCGCTCCATACCGGAAAGGCGACCGGGGCGGATGTCAGGGAGCGGAAAATAACCCTTCCCCTTATATGCGCCATGAGAGAGGCCACAGAGCAGCAAACCGCGATTATCATGGATAAAATAGCAAGGCAAAGCACGGATGTGGCAGAAGCGGCACTCGATTTCGTAGCAAAACATAACGGCGTGGGATCTGCCCAGGCCCAACTGGCAAAAAGGGCGGAACTTGCAAAAGAGAGCCTTTCACCTCTGCCGGAAACAAAAGAGAAAAGACATCTTTTAGAGATTGCAGATTATCTCTGCACCCGCAACTCTTGAATTCAGCCTTTATTGGCCGGAGTAAACTCCCGTCCCTTCATCTCCTCTTTTTCCCAATACTCGCTATCCCATTGAGGTTCCGCAAGTTCGTTTTTATCTATACGGAAAGCCATATAGGTTATCGGGAAACCTCGTTTCAGATAATGCGCCTCATAAAATGTCTTTATGGAGAGAATCTCATCGGCCCGGCCGCTGCCATAAATATCTGTATTAGCCTCTATCAGAGGTAAATTGTTCTGTTTTACCAATGCCAAAGTATATTCGTGCAGAAAACGGCTGTCGGTCTTGAGGTTTACAATGCCGTCGCTTTTAAGGAAATTGAAATAACGTTTCAGGAACAGGGTCCCGGTCAATCTTTTTTTTGCCCTCTTTATTTGAGGGTCGGGAAAGGTTATCCAGATTTGCGAAATTTCGTTCTCGGCAAAAAGAGATTCTATGAACTCTATTCTGGTTCTTATAAAGGCTACATTGGACAGCTTCTCGGCATGTGCGTACTTTGCCCCTTTCCATAATCGGGCGCCCTTTATGTCCACTCCTATAAAATTGACATTTTCAAACATTTTAGAGAGGGCTATGGTGTACTCTCCCTTTCCGCACCCCAGTTCCACCACTATGGGATTATCATTCCCGAATACCTGCCCGCCCCAATGTCCTTTCAACCGGTAATCTTTCCACAACACCTCCTCCGTCGTAGGCTGATAGAGGCAACCGAATGTCTCGTTTTCCCTGAATTTTCTAAGTTTGTCTTTCGCGCTCATACAGTCTGGTCTTAATTTCATTTACCGTTATCGGGCCTTACAGCCAATCCTACAGCCCTTACATTTCCAAACAGAGTTGCATCGGCACGAGAAGTGTCCGGTGCTGCCGAGATTCTCCATCTTCCCGGTTTTCTGTTGATTATACCTCTTCTATACGGCCAATCGACAGAGAATACCTTTCCGTTTCTGCTAAAGATATGCTTTTCTTTCATTACATTCATAGGAAGCCTTATGCTATCGCAGAAACGGGTACTGTCCGGAGCTTCGAAATATAATACCACAGGCAATTCGGAAGCGGAGACATCGCCGTAAAACTGTGCACATATATCAATTCCGACAACAGTCGAACTGTCGGGCAAATCCATGTCGAATACGACAGCCTCTTTCCAGCTCTCCTTATGATTGAAGGTCTCTATTCCCCAATTTATATCCGGTCTGCTGCAACTCCACGGCAAGGCCAGAAAAAGCCACAAAAGATGGCACTTCACTCTCATTTTCCCCTCTTCCTGCTCTTTTTGGTCTTTTTAGCCTCATCGAACCGGGATATGCTCTCTTCATCTACACCGCTCATAAAATCGTGAGACTTCTCTTTTGTATTTCCAGAATCGGTCAAAGACTTTGCAGGTTTGCCTTTTCTGTTAATCTCAAGAATTTTAAAGACATTTTCCTTGGTTACGGGAATGAGATTCGCCGTGCTGTTGGCATCATAAGAGAACCACATGATTCCCTTCAATATATCCGTCTTTATCAGATAGGCGTTCCCGTCTTCCAGACGAATCGGCTCCGTAACCTTAGGCAATCTTTCAAGCGCATCCCTGTAAACGGCTGCCTCATAGTTTATGCAACATTTCAGTTTCCCGCACTGTCCGGCCAGTTTCTGCGGATTCAGAGAGAGGTCCTGACACCGGGCAGCCTGTGTTGTAATCGATTTGAAGACATTCATATATCTCGAACAGCAAAGAGGCTGTCCGCACACTCCTATTCCGCCTATGAGGCCCGCTTCCTGTCGCGCGCCTATCTGCTTCATCTCGATTCTTATCTTGAACTCCTCCGCGAAATTTTTGATAAGCTGCCTGAAATCCACCCTCTCATCGGCTATATAATAAAAGATGGCCTTTGTCCCGTCCCCCTGGAACTCCACATCCCCGATTTTCATGTCGAGATTTAGTTCCGCCGCCATCTGACGCGCCCTGATCATTGTCCTGTGCTCGCGGGCGATTGCATTCTGCCACTTTTCTATATCGGCGGCTCGCGCCTTTCTGTAGATTTTCTTAAATTCATATTTGGCAGACTCTATACCGTTACGCAACATCTGGCGCGCAATCATCGGCCCTGCAATGGTTATTATCCCTACATCGCAGCCGTTTTGCGCCTCAACCACCACAATATCGCCCGCTTTGAGATTCTGTTCCGACTCGTTTTTATAAATGGCCTTCCTTGTATTCTTGAATCTGACCTCGAAATATTGCTCCAGCCCCTGCTGGGTAATTCCGTCCATCCAATCGAAAACTGCAAGTTTGCAACATCCCCGATTATATGCATACGACTTCCGGCCGTCATCTTCTGCGCCAACTTCGCAACCTCTCAGACAATCGTAAACTCTATTATCCATAAAACCTATGCTTTATAATAAAAGCGATTACATAAATCGCAAAAAATAAACTTGGGGTTCACGTTCCTCTCTATACATACGAGTGCATCGTTCAGATATTCGTACCCCTTGACATATATATCCTTATTCAGGTATCCCGACAGTTTTTTCAGTTTCCCGGCTTCCGAAGCAGGACTGTAAGCAATCTGCTCCACTCCGATACTCATTGCATGGATTTTCCTGAGGGTTTCCAGCGCCCTCAGGCAGAACTCCTTCTGCTCTTCCCTGCCCCATCCTGCAATGGTCCCGCCAAGATCCAGAAGCTCAGCCATATCTTTCTTGATCGAAAGCGAAAGCAAAGATACGAAAGTGTTAAAATATTCGTTGCCCGAATTTTCTGCCTCAATCAATTCCAGCGCCTTGCCATAGCTTCCCGCTGCATATTTGGCCCATATCACCGCATCCTCCTCTCCTATCCCGAAATCCTTTCCGATTTTCTCCTGCAACAGTTTTTGTTCTACAGGCGGCACCTCTATTATCATACAACGGCTCAGAATCGTAGGAATTATCCTGTCGGGATTCTGAGATATAAGAAAATAGTAGGTCCCCTCATTCGGCTCCTCCAACGATTTGAGCAGCTTGTTGGCAGCCTCCTGGTTCATTCGCTCCGCAAAGAGAATGAGCATCACCTTGTAACCTCCTTCGTATGAGCTGAGACTCAACTTTCTTATTATTCCGTTCGCCTCATTCACGCTTATATTTCCGAACTTGTTCTCTATGCCGAATTTTTTATAAAGCTGCTGTTCCGTAAAATAGGGATTGGATATGGCTATCTCTCTCCACAACGGATAAAAAGCCTCTATCTCGGCCCGTTTATCCTTTCCTACGACGGTAGAAGTATTTATGGGAAACGTAAAGTGGATATCGGGATGGACCAGCTTGTCCGTCTTGCTGCACTGCGGACAATGGCCGCAGGAATCTCCGGCCGTACGCTCCTTGCAAAACATATAGGAAATCGTGGCAAGGGCGAGGGCAAGAGCCCCGCATCCGGGCTGCTCCGAAAAAAGAAGCGTATTGGGCATTCTGTCATTGTCTACCATCTCCCTCAACTTCTCTACGATATCCGTATGTCCTGTTATCTGAGAAAAACGCATGGCGTAAAAATAGACATTTTTATCCAATTACAAACATCCTGCAGTTTTTACAGTCGAATCTCAATTTCAGCCTTTTTTCACCATTGACAAGATAGAGCGGCTCCTTTACGGCCTTTGCCCTTTCGGGATTATCCTTAAAACATAATCCCAACTCATATCTTATGCAATATTTGGTATGCATGAGCTCCGCTTTCTCCTTATGCTCCAACTCGTATGCCTTCTCTACTGCAGTCGCTCCCAATTGCAGATAAAGCTCCTCGGAGAGATGATTCGAACAATTCGCAAGATAGCTCAGGCGGGCGGGAGCGATTTTCGTCTCTTCATTCATCTTTCCGGTTTTTCCGCCTGCAACACCGTCCACCGTTATCATTTCCGCCAATCTCCTGCGCATTTCGTTAAGTACGGAAAGGGGTATGAACGGAACATCACTTTCAAATCCGGTCTCTGTTACATTAAACGAAAAAGCCCCTGTCCTCTTGCCAAACTGTTTTACTATGTTTTCCATTGCAAGTTCCCGGTTCCGGGCAGACGGGAACGGGGCGGCGAATTCCGTCTCCAACTCTCCGCACGGTTCCCATCCGGCCTTTATGCGTATCTTTTCCGCAGAAGCAAAAACCTTGAGCGACACTTCGATTATTCTTTCAGGCATATTCTTTTCCAATTCTCTTTCGAACAGGAAATTGTAGTTGCGGTAGACGGGCGAGCCGGCCGGTATTCCGAATTTTTCGGTTGTAACAACTTTGTTTCCCGTGCAGCTGTTGGCTCTTGCTCCCAATATTCCGCCCTTTTCATCGCCGCCGTTTTTCAAAAAACAGAGACCGTCGCCGTTTACAATAGGCTCCGACTCCGGATTCCTTTTATATTCGAACCACATGCAGCCCGCAGCCGTTTTGCCGCACTTGGTTACTCTCCCTACCGGTTCCCCGATATATTTTGCAGCGGCTTCGCTTCTCCATCTGCTCCGCTTTCCGTCTATAAAATACTCTGTAAATCCCCGGTTGAAGGTAAGGTTGGGATTCGGGGTGAAGCCGCCGCAGATCTTGCCGGCAGAAGCGCGCGCATACCCGGGATTTTCTGCAATGAACCTGTCTATCGCCTCTCTGTAAAGTTTGACGTTGTTCTTTACATACGAACTGTTCTTAAGCCTGCCCTCTATCTTGAATGAGGTAACTCCGGCCTTTACCAAATCGGGTATGCGCCCGCTCAGGTTCAGATCGCGCAGCGAGAGCAGAGGTTCATTCCAGGCATAAACCCTCCCGGAGCCGTCTTCGAGAGTATAAAGCGAACGGCAAACCTGAGCGCAACAGCCTCTGTTGGCGCTTCTGCCGGTAAGAAACTCGCTCAAATAGCATTGCCCGCTGTAGCTCACGCACAAGGCTCCGTGCACGAAACACTCGATATCCATTCCGGTAGCCTGCTTTATAGCGGCAATCTGCTCCAGACTCAGCTCCCGGGCCAGAATCAGCCTTTCAAAACCGAGATTCTTCAACAGGAGCGCCTGCTCCACACTGCTTATATTCGCCTGCGTAGAGGCAAAAAGCCTTATTGGCGGCAGCTCCATTTTCAAAAGGGCCATATCCTGCACTATGACCGCCGCGCAACCGGCCTCCCACGCATCGCACACCAACCTCTGCGCAGCTTTAAGCTCGCTGTCGTACAATATGGTGTTGAGCGTAAGGTAAACCTTTACGCCGAACTGCTTTGCATAGGCAACGGTCGCGGCAATCTCATCCATGGAGTTCCCGGCAGCCTCGCGCGCACCGAATTCAGGTCCTGCCATATACAGAGCATCGGCACCGCAGTCTACAGCCGCAATGCCGATTTCTCTGTTTTTAGCCGGAGCCAACAGCTCAAGCTCTATTTGCATAAGGTGGAAACTTTGCTCTTTGCGTAGGCACCGAGATTCGAATCATTCACAATCTTCTGATAATACTCGCAAGCCTTTGCATTGTCTCCTTTACCTTCGTAGGCCCTTGCAAGATAATAACTGATGGAGTTGCCCTGTTTGGCCTTGCTCAACATTGCAATACTCTCGTCGTATTTTTTAAGGTTGAAGGCTGCGATACCTCCAATCTGGTAAACCTGAGAGTTATCTCCGTACTCTGCAGCCTTTTGGGCATTTTCAAATGCCTCCGCATGATTCTTGCCCTTATAAGCGGCAACCGCTGCATTTGCGTAAACGCTCAAAAGCTGTTTCTTTGCATTATCCTCTTGTCCGAGTGACATCGCCTTTTCCAAAGCCTCGATTGCGGCAGCCTGGTCTCCGAGTCTGTTCTGTGTCATACCGATTCTCAAATATGCCATGCCGTTCTCAGGATCATACTGAAGGACTTTCTGGAACTCGGCCAAAGCCTCTGCATATTGTTTTGCATTGAAAAGCGTATTGCCGTCTGCCAGCATTACAACAGGTATCAACTCTTTTGCTTCGGCAGCCACCTCTGTATTTCCATACTCCCCTGCCTTTGCTATCGCCTCGTTCAATTTTGCTATGGCTCCGTCTATATCCTGGTCATTGGCTGCTGTTTTGCCCATTTTCAAAAGAATGCCCGGAATAACACTTTTGCAATCATTCACCATCGATACTCCCTCTTCACCTGCAGCCGCAGCCATCTCCATTGCCTGTTGAAAACCGGTAAGAGCGTCATTGTCGCGATCTTCATTGAGAGCGGTAACCGCATTGTTGAAAATTTCAGTGGCCTGTTCCATATTCTGCGCATAACCGGTAGATAACGCAAATGTTGCAACCAATGCCACACATAATGTTTTACAGAATTTTTTCATTGTAACAAGTTATTTTATACGTAGTTATTAATAAGAGTCGCTTCTATGCGGAACTTAATCCATACAAAATTATAAAAAAATGATGTTCCAAGAAAAAAAAGCGCGCCAAATTTGTGCCATTCTGCAACGTTTAACAGATAATTACAACCATTGCTGCCAATTATCGCATGAAGCCTTGATATGTTGTGCTGCGGCGGTGTTTCCATAGTTCATAATCACAGTACCAAAATATCCTCTTAATATAACGATATAATGTCCGAAATTCTTAAATAAAATCGGACATTATAGAATGCCTTGCGATTTGACCTCCTAATCCAGAACGTGGCACAGCAGCCGCCACAACTGTCATGGCTCAGGACAAAGGATGTATGTACCGTCGAGATTGTGCGTGAGGCGCACACGGCATTGGTGGAACAGTTAAGTCTGATGTTTGTAACAATCACAGAAACATTGACCACACAGCAACTGAACTACCTCAAAGCCCTTATAGCCGGTGAAATCTCGTTTCAGGACCCGATTTATGCCTTTTGGTTGAAAACCGAGTATTTTATTCAATGAACTCGAGAATGGTAATATAAAACAGGCGGTACTTTTGCGGATAAGCATAAAAGAACTAAATTTGTGCCACTTAATGAAACTTAATACTTAATGACAATGCGGAGACTATTCGTTACGATTTTGCTGTTTGGGATAATTGGAATACTTTACGGGCAGGATGTTGAGACGCTCCCCGACGATCCCCGCGTAAAAAGCGGTACATTGGCAAATGGCCTCTCATATATTTTGGTAAAGAACGACGCCGTCAAGGGATATGCGGATTTTTGCCTTGCCCAAAAATGCGGGACCGTACTCGAAGAGAAGAGACAGACCGGCATGTTCGAACTGCTCGAGGCTCTCATGCTGAAGGGGACACGCAACTTTCCCGGTTCCGAAATATCCGATTACCTGAAAAAACTCGGCGTCTCTTCAGACAACATAATTTTTTCTACGGATGAAGACAATATCACCTATCTTATAAAGGATATCCCTGTCGGAAGGGAAAATACCGTAGATTCGTCTCTGCTCATTCTTTACAACTGGATAGGTTCATTGAATATAGACGAGGAAGACATTAAAGAGGAGATTCCATTCATAAAGAGCGAAATACTCAATAAATGGGATGCAGAAAAGAGACTGCACGAACAGTTGCTCGGAAAACTCTATCCCGGCAGCAGCTATGCCGACAGTTTCAAACCTGAATATACGGATATTATCGACAGCTATACGTCAAAAGATGTAAGGGAATTTTACTACAAATGGTTCAGGCCCGATTTACAGGCGATAATCGTTGTAGGAGACATAGATCCGGCTCTTCTCGAATCGAAGATAAAGTCTACTTTCGTAACCATTTCGAAACCGATGTACGATCGGCCGAGAGAGTATTACAATCCTCCCGTGCTCGAAGGGATAAATACAGTCCTGCTCAAAGACAGGGAGTACAGCAAAACCACGGTTTCGATAAATCTGCTGAAAACGCCTCTCAAGGAGAATTACAGAAACACCTCCGTTCCATTTATACAGGAATATTTCGACACGGCTGTAGAGAAATTGCTTGCAGACAGGATAAGAGAGGGTATAATCGCCCAGAACATACCTGTCGCCAACATTTCCGTTTCAAAAGGAAAATTCTTGAATATACACAATCTGGAAAGTTTTTCGGTCACTTTCGAGACACTTCCGTCCATGGTCTATTCCGCCCTCTCCTTTATAAATTCCGAGATTGTAAAGGCTGCGCAATACGGCTTTACCGGCAGGGAAATCTCCAAGTCCAAGGACATCTATTTCAGAGAACTGGAAAACATCTACGACAACCGTCAGTTTCTCGGCAACGATATCTATCTGCAAAGGGCATTGAACCATTTCTACAATGGAGGTTCGCTGGCAAGCATAGAGCTCAAGTTCGAAATCATGAAGCAGATTCTCTTTACCATTTCCCAAAAACAGGTAAACAGCTACACGAACGCATTGCTCACGCAAAACGACAATATTGTCATAACCTGCATGATGCCGGATTCAAATATGGAATCCCCTACAGCGGAACGGATTCTCGCGGCATACAGCAGCGGAGAACTGGTCACGCCTGACACTACGGCAAAAAATGGCCAGTCCATAATTTTCTGGCCTCAGTTTACGGGAGACGGAACAGCAGGTACAGTCGTTTCGCAGAACGAAGACCCGATAAGCGGAGCGCGTATCGCGAAACTTTCCAACGGAGCTGTCGTAATACTGAAAAGCGATGTGGAGACAAACAGCGACACCATCCTTTTCAGGGCAGTCAGCAAAGGCGGCTTTTCGCTTATGAAAGGGGTTACCCTTGCAAATGAAAGTTACATAAACGATATTCTCAACATAGGAGGGGTCGGCAATATATCGCAGCCGAACATGGAGAGGCTCTTCTCCTATTATGATTTGTCTGTAGATGCAAGAATCACCCAAAATAAGGAGATTCTATACGGTTACGCATCAAAAGCCTCTCTGGAAAAACTGTTTCATGCGATATACATGAATATGGTGGAAAGAAGAGCAGACCAGGCGGCTTTCGAGACTTACAGGCAAGGCAAAATCTACGAACTCGAATCGAGGGCGCTCTCTCCGGAAAATGCATTCAGGGATACTCTGCTCCGATATACCTACAGCAATAAAAAAAGCGTGGAAGCCGTAACGGCAGAGCAGATGAAAGAGACCGATTATGCAGACATTCTGTCCCAGACACGGAGAAGATTCTCCAACGCAGCGGATTTCATATTTATTTTCTCCGGCAACTTCGATGCGGAAGAGGCTATGGAATATGCGGCAAAATATATCGGGGCCATTCCGGGAAACAGTTCCGATGATGAAGAGTGGATGGTCCTGCCCAATTACCTTACAAAAGGGCATGTATGCAAACGTTTCCTGTACAGCATGATATCCCCCAAAACATACATGAATGTAACCCGCTCTTACGGTGTACCTTATACGATAGAAAACCACATCCTTGCAAAGATGACCGAACGTTACCTTAAAGACATGCTGCTTCTTCCGCAAAACAGGCGGCTTTCTACCGTAAGCGATATAACCGCCTCCCTGAATTACTATCCGGAAGAGATTGCAACATTGAATACGGTTTTCGTCACAGACAGTTCGAATGCCGCCGTTCTCGATTCTCTCGTAGAGAGTTCGCTCGGTTCCATCGCCTACGGCAAAGGAGACACCAGAGAGTTCGAACAGATCAAGCAGGCTATGCAGGAGGAGTTCGCCAACACATGCAACAGCAGCTACTATTGGCTCGAAGCCATAGAGCACCGTTATATGGAAAACATCGATTTCCATTCCAATTACAGTTCTGTCCTCACCGGTATAACAGAAAAGCAACTGAGCGGTTTCGTAAAGAATCTTCTTGAAAAGGGGAATAAAATCTCCATAATAATGGACGGGACGACAGAGGATGTGAATACACAGAACCTTTTTAGGGAGAATGATTTCATAAGGGAGTTTTTCGGCATAGAATAAAAATGGAACGCACATTCATTTTTGAGATCGGCGAATTCTTGGTCTCTTCCGAAATTGTCACCGAATATTTCTGCTGCGACTATGAGAGTTGCGGAGGCTGCTGCTGCATAATAGGCGACAGCGGCGCTCCCGTGGAGGAAGACGAAATCGCACAATTAAGGGAGAATTTCGACAGATATGCCCCGTTCATGACGGCAAAGGGCATTGCGGAGGTAAAAAGGGAGGGATTTGCCATAAGGGACTACGACAACGACCTCGTAACCCCCCTGGTAGAGGACAGGGAGTGCGCCTACTGCTGCTTCGACAAGGATAACAACTGCTACTGCGCAATAGAAAAAGGGTATCTGCAGAATGGCAGCCTCTTTAAAAAACCGATTTCCTGCAATCTTTACCCTATAAGGGTATCTAAACTCTCCAACGGAAAAACGGCCCTCAACCTGCACAGATGGAGCATCTGCTCCGATGCCTACGAAAAAGGGCAAAAAGAGAAGATAAGAGTATACCGGTTTTTGAAAGAGCCCCTCATAAGGGCATACGGCCGGGAATTTTATTCAGCATTGGAAGCCGCTTCCAAAAGCTTTTTCGCCTCCGAATAATCCTCATCGTTCACAACGAGAGTGATACTTAAAAGGTCATCGTTTGTTATGCCCGAAATTATAGGCAGATATTCGTTCATTACAGCCGCCTTTATCCCTGCATTTTCCAACATTCCCTTTGCCACATTGGCAGAAAAGGAATTGAGATATTTCCCTACAACTTTCATGATATCTGATGCTCCTCCATTGCAGCATTCGCAATAACCCTGCCCACTCTGAAAACCTCCTTCCTGAGCCCGCATATCATTGCCGGTTTGGATGAAAAGTCTATGACAACCTCGTCCTCGAACATCCTGAGCGCCCTTATAACCTTATTTTTATGCCTGAAAGAAAGGGATGTGGGCGTTTCTCCGCTCAAAACATAGTTGTAATTCTGCATGGCCTTTACCACGGCATCCTTTTTACCTGCAAAATCATACTCCCCGTAAACCTCCTTTTTTGCAAAACCGAAAATGGGATATATCGCGGAAATGCCTATCAGAAAGAGAAGGATCTTCCACCATGCCCCCTCCTTAAAGAGGTCGAAAACAGTAAGCTGGTCTGAATGTTGCGAAGTGTAGAACAATATAAGCACCACTATGCAGAAAATTATGGCGATATAGAAAAAATATTTTACGGCTCTTATTGCGTATTTCATATCGGATTTTTTTAGTGAATAATTATGCAACTCTTTTTGTGCGAGTTGCTCCCATGGTGCAAATTTAAGAAATTTTACTACTTTTGTAAGGTTGTTACTAAAAATGTTGGACAATGGACAAGAAATTCAAGATTATCATCGGCGTATTGTCTGCTGCAGTTGCGGTTCTGGCAATCGTATTAATCTATGTGTGGATAGACAGGAACAGTTATATAAACGAACTCACCATAGACAAGGAGAATCTTACAGCAGAGATGTTGCAGTTGCAGGAGGAGTATGCGCAACTCTCATCTACTAACGACACCCTCAACAACGAAATACTGCTGGAAAGAGAGAAGGTAGCGCAGCTTATAGAGAGGGTTCAGAAGACCGAAGCCACGAACAAGGCCATGCTGCGCAAATATGAGAAGGAACTTGGGACATTGCGGAGCATAATGCGCAACTATATAAAACAGATAGATTCATTGAACACGCTCAATATAACGCTCCGTGCAGAGGCTGCGGAGGCCAAACAGCAGGCACGCGAAAGCAAAGACAGATACGAGAATCTCAAATCGACTACGGAAGAGCTCGGCAAGCAGGTTGAACTGGGCTCCATAGTAAAAGGGCGCGGGCTGGTAATGACAGGCGTCACCGAAAGCGGCAAGGAGACAGACCGCAGCAGCAGGACTGCAAAACTGAAAGCCTGCCTCAACCTTGTAGAGAACTCCATTGCAAAAAAAGGCCCGAGAAGCGTTTATATAAGAATCAAGGGGCCCGACGGCATACTCATGACTACCGAGCAACAGCATCTCTTTACCTTCGAGGGCGAGCAGATGATCTATTCGGAGAGCCGTGAAGTCGATTATCAGGGTTCGGAGGTTGAAGTCTGCATCTATTTCGACCCGGGACAGAAACTCACAAAAGGGGTCTATACTGTGGAGGCGTACACAGACGAAGCCAAACTTGCATCAACGGATATGCTCTTAAGATAGTGCATCTCTACATCCATATTCCCTTCTGCGCGAGTTTTTGCAGCTATTGCGATTTCTATTCCGTAAAGCTGCTTTCGTTGAGAGAGAAATATGTGGAGGCTCTGTGCAGGGAAATAGCTTCTTACGCAAAATACGAAGGGAGTGCTGCGGATACGATTTATATCGGAGGCGGCACTCCTTCCGTTTTGCCGTTGGGGCAGCTGCGGAAAATCATCGGTACCGTCCGCGCAAATTTCTCCCTCTCTGCTTTAAGGGAGTTTACAATCGAGGTAAATCCCGACGATATTACGCCTGAATATGCCTCTGGACTGAAATCATCGGGGATAAACAGGGTAAGTATGGGCGTACAGTCTTTCGACAATGCCGCGCTCGAATGGATGAACCGCCGTCACAACGCAGATGACGCCGTAAGGGCATACTCTATTTTACGCAACGCAGGCTTTGAAAACATAAGCCTGGACCTTATTTTCGGCTATTCCATGCTTACGGATGAGGCATGGATGAAGAATCTGGAAAAGATTGCCGTCCTTGCGCCCGAACATATCTCCGCCTATCAGATGAGCATAGAACCGGGAAGCCTTATCGCCTCCATGGCGCGTGAGGGGAAAAAAGTATTGCACTCACCGGAAAGATGTGCAGAACAGTATGCCATGCTGCAGCAGTTTCTCTCCGCTCACGGATACCGGCAATATGAGATCTCCAACTTTGCAAAGGCAGAAGATGACGGAAGCTGCAGGATTGCCACACATAACTCTTCTTACTGGAGCGGAGAGCCATACAGAGGATTCGGGCCTGGGGCCCATTCATATAGCGGCATTCTGCACGGGCAGGACGGGATATTTGCCATACGGAGCTGGAATCTTCCATTGGTAAAACGCTACTGCGCATACTTCTCCGAAATTCCGGAACACGGCGGATTTACGGAGCGGAAACCGGTAAGCGGCAGCGAACGCCTGAATGCTGCGGATATCTTCAATGAAACCGTTATGCTCGGGCTAAGAACCTGCGACGGACTGGATTTGGACCGCCTCAGGGAGATAAGTCCGGTGCTTCTCGAAAAAAAGGGTCCTGAAATGGAGAGAATGCTCAAAAGGGGCGACCTGCTTTCAGAGGGGAATAAAATAAAAATCCCGTCCGAAAGGCTTTTTGTATCGGACGGGATTATAAGAGACCTTTTTATCTGATTAAAACGCTGCCGTGCAGAAATTGGCAACGATATATGCCTTGACTGCAACTGCTATAAATACCAGTACCAAAATAGTTGAAACTATGTGGCCGATTACCTTCCAGCGGTTGAACCAGATATTGTTGTTTATTCCCAATGTCTGGAACGCGCTCCAGAAACCGTGATTGAGATGGAACCAGAGAGCTATGAACCAGACTATATAGATAATCAGAATCCAGATATTGTCGAAGGTCTGGTAAAGAAGCGCAGGGCCCTGCTCCGCATGTTCTCCCATAAATTCGGGCAGCTGCATTTTCGCCCAGAAATGGGTAAGGTGGAATGCAAGAAGGCCGAGAACAACGATACCCAACACGAACATATTCTTCGACGCCCAATCATCTGCCTGGGCTTTGTTGCTGACTGCATATCTCTCTACACCGCGGGCCTTGCGATTGTGCAAGGTAAGAATCAGAGCATAAATGATATGAATAATGAAACCTGCTGCAAGGATAGGAACCATTACGGTTACTATCGGTAAACTCATAAAGTCGCATCCGGCCTGAAATGCCTCATCGCTTATTAAAGAGAGTCCGTTGACAAAGGCGTGTATAAAGAGGAAAAGGATTAAAAACAATCCGGTGATACTCATTATGAGCTTTTTCCCGATAGAAGATGTAAAGATATTTGCCATATCGATTTGTGTTTTGTTATTTTTAAAATATTAATATCGCTTTAACTACGCAAAGATATATTCTTAGTTGCAATTATCATAATATTTGGCTACTTTTGTTTCATATTCTACTATGGCATAGTGCCTTATTTTGCTGATTTAAATTAAAATGAAATTTAGGAGAATTTTACTGAAACTCAGCGGCGAGAGTCTGGCCGGCAAAACCGGTACGGGAATAGATTCCGCTGTCACCGCCCTGTATGCAAAACAGATTGCCAAAGTCGCCGGAACCGGCGTACAGATTGCCATAGTCATAGGCGGCGGAAATATATTCAGGGGGCTTTCAGGAGTAGACAAAGGATTCAGCAGGGTCAAAGGAGACCAGATGGGAATGCTTGCAACCGTCATAAACAGCATAGCCCTCTCCATGTTCATTCAGAAAGAGGGAGTGGAGGCGGAGGTTTTCACCTCAATGGCAATGGAGCCCGTAGCGCGCCACTACGCAAAGGAAAAAGCGGTGGCCCTTATGGAAAAGGGCGGTATTGCAATAATAGCCGGCGGAACCGGCAATCCTTATTTTACAACGGATTCCGCTGCCGCGCTGCGTGCATGCGAAATAGAAGCGGATGCCCTGCTTAAAGGTACGCGCGTAGACGGCATTTATACGGCAGATCCCGAGAAGGACCCCGCTGCAAGGAAATTCAAGACCATAACATTCTCTAAAGTCTACGAATTGGGGCTCAAGATAATGGACCTCACGGCCTTTACCCTTTGCAAGGAGAATAATTGCCCGATTATAGTATTCGATATGGACAAGGAGGGCAATCTCGAAAGATTGGTCGTAAAGGGAGAAGAGATAGGTACAACTGTCGAAAATAATTAATACTAAACAATATGGATACACAAGTTTCAAAAGAGTGTTTGCAGAAAGCTAAAGATAAGATGAACAATGCCATCATCTTTCTCGAGGATGAACTTAAAAGTTTCAGAGCGGGGAAAGCCAACCCGGCAGTGTTCAACGGACTGGTAGTGGATTACTACGGAACCCCTACCCCGATTCCTCAGGTATCGAGCGTAACTACTCCGGATGCCAAAACCATGCTTATACAGCCATGGGACAAAAAACTTATTCCGGCTATCGAAAAGGCGATTATGGATGCCAATCTGGGATTCACCCCGCAAAACAACGGAGAGCAGATAAGGATTTCTGTTCCGCCGCTTACGGAGGAGAGAAGGAAAGAGCTGGTAAAACAGGCGCGCGCTGCAGGAGAAAATGCCAAAGTAAGCGTAAGGACAGCCCGCAGGGAAGTTATAGATGCACACAAGAAATTCCAGAAAGAAGGGTTGCCTGAAGATGTATGCAAGGATGCAGAAAATGAAATCCAGAAAGAGACCGATAATTTCAACAAGAAGATTGACGGGATTATTGCAGCGAAAGAGAAGGAGATTATGACCGTATAGTTAGCGTTATAGCAGCGAACTGGAAAACAATAAGTATCAGGGCTCGGTCATGTACAGAAGTACACTCCCGGGCCCTGAACTTTAATGCCTTCCACTGCCTGAAATTACATCCTGCTTCTGTCTGAATTCCTGGCACCGCGGCGGGCGCTCTTTACAAAATCCTTGAACTTGCCGAAGTCATACGATACCCTCACCCATACGGTCCTTGCCAAAGAACGGGTCGTTGTAAGGGTATGCAGTTGCGAGGATTCTATTTCGCGTTTATCATTAAAATATTTTTTCCACGGATTGCTGACTCCCAATGAAACGTTTACCTTGGAGCCGAAATTCTGGGTAATACCGAAACTGTCCATAAACATGAGATGCTGCCTCTTGATCTGGGGATTATAGCTTACGGCAAAATCCGGGTCCTGCAGATTTGCAGAATATGAAAACCTTGCACCTTTCCATAAATCGGCTGACAACCGGAATTGTGCAGAAAACTCATTGTATGAATTCGTGACTCCGCCGTCGTTGAATTTTCTATAGCCATACAAAATATCCGCATTCAATTCCAACCAATCGAATGGAGTGTATGTAGGATTAAAAGTAATCCATGTCCGTTGGTAATCCGCGACATTGCTGTATGTGTGTACTATGTTTTCACCATCTATGTAGCTGTAATCTCCCACCATGTCGCCGTCATAGGAGTAGCCCAATATAGACATCAGGGTAAGTTTGTCTGTCGCAAAGTAACGGTACATCAATACCGCCTGGTTGGTTATTTCGTTGTCGAGATTGGGGTTGCCTACAGTTATAACACCGGGAACAGAAATGTCCCTGTATGGATTGAGATAGCTTATGTCAGGCCTGAAAGCCCGCCGCCGCAACGTAAGTATAAGCCAGTTCCTCGGATTCGGCTTGTAGGTGGTCCTTATCTCAGCCAGCAACGTGGTGTTGTCCTTCTTCAGTTCCGTCTCACCGAATTGCGCGTCGCTCTTGGTGTACTCCAACGATACGTTAGCATTGAACATCAGTTTAGCGCTCCTGTAGGAGTAGTTGCCACCTAATGAAAAGACCTGCTGCGTATAGTCCATATTATTGATAGCATTCTCGTTGCGGCTGCCGTAGTCCCTGTGGGTGTATTTGCCCGTTATGTAATATGACTGGTTCTTCCCTATCGGTGAGTAGTAGTCTATCGCAGCCATCTGCTCCCTGTTACCCAAATAGTTCATCGAAAAATCAGATATTCCGCCGTCATCGTATCTCATCCTCGAAGATTTGTCCTCTATGCTGTAGGTCGCCGTCAGAAGACGGCCCGGAACCTTGTCGAACGACTGCTGGAGATTGAGGCTGCCGTTGTAGGAGTTGTCGTCTCCCCATATCCGGGTGCCATCGCTCAACACTCGCTTTAAATCACCGCCTGACATGTCATAATAGCTTCGCTCGGAATAACTCCGGCTGTTCGCATCCGACATGCTGCCGCCTCCGGAAATGGTCAGCAGGGTGTTGCGCCCTATGTCGTAGCTCGCATTAACATTGATGTTATGGGTATTGCCCGGCATACCGCCAGACACCTGCTCCCCTGTTATGCGCTCGCCGTTCACATAGTCTTCCGTCTGCTCGTATACATAGCTCGTACGGGGGTCTGAGTAGGTGTAGCCGTAATCGATGTTGTACACCAGCTTGCCTATCTTTGAGGTGAAAGACAACGACGGAGAAAGGCTCGTGTTGCTCTCGTACGATACGCCAGCATTCCCTACAAAACCCTCCGGCAACGATGACTTCGTAACTATGTTTATTACCGCATCCTTATTGACATACGCACCGTCCGGAGACGTTATCAGCTCTATCTCCTTCAGATTCGATGCCGCCAGAGCACGCGCTACATACTGGTTCGCCTCGGACAGAAGCAGGGACTTCTTTCCGTTCACCAGTATGGAAAAGTTTGTGGCGTCCAATACCTCTATCTGCTGCGTCTCCTTGCGCACCTTTATGAACGGTATCTTACCAAGAACCTCCATCGAATTCATCCTCGCTGCATCCGGGTCATCCTCCACGCTGTAGACAAGGCGGTCCACCTCCGCGCTTATCACCGGACGGGAGGCCGTTATTACAGCCTCTTCCAGACGCTCCCCTGCCGTTATGGAGAAACTCCCCAGGTCCGCACCTGTGCCCAATGACACTTCATAGCTTCCTATGCTGTAGCCCACGCACGAGACCTTGAAGATATATTTACCGTCGGGAATGCTTTCAGGAAGATGGAAACGACCAGATTCGTCGCATACGCTGTTGAAGATTATATGGCCGCCCAGATTCATCACGGAGACTATGGCATAAGGAACCGTATCGCCCCCTTCGTCGGTCACCGTGCCGTAATGGCCCGCCTCAGGCTGGCCGTACAGCGATGCCGCCGCAAAAACCATAGCCGCAAGTATACACAGAAATCTTTTCATGGATTGGAATTTAAACAAATGCCATATCCGGAATATGATTAATTATCATCCGGTATGGCATCTGAAACAAAGCACACATTATTTTTATTCAGAGATGCTTCCACATGACATACAATACCATTTATTATCACTATTGCAGCACTTTACCACATCTAAACTCATACCAGAATGGACAAAATCTTGGCTTTTCATCATCCAGCATTTCCCATTTATGCCCACCCTTTACAGATTCTAATCCTTCATTTTTTAATTCTTCTTTTTTCATGACACTTTTTATTAATTGTTAGCGCTGTTTTACATCCTGCTTCTGTCTGAATTCCTGGCACCGCGGCGAGCGCTCTTTACAGAATCCTTGAACTTGCCGAAGTCATACGATATTGACACCAGTATGGTCCTTGCCAAAGAACGGGTCGTTGTAAGGGTATGCAGTTGCGAGGATTCTATTTCACGTTCGAGTTTATAATATTTTTTCCACGGATTGTTGAGTTCAAATGAAACGTTTACCTTGGAGCCGAAATTCTGAGTAATACTGAAACTGTCTATAAACATGAAATGCTGCCTCTTGGTCTGGGAATTATAGCTTACGGCAAAATCCGGGTCCTGCAGATTTGCAGAATATGAAAACCTTGCACCTTTCCATAAATCGGCTGACAACCGGAATTGTGCAGAAAACTCATTGTATGAATTCGTGACTCCGCCGTCGTTGAATTTTCTATAACCATATATGATCCCCAAACTCAATTCCAACCAGTCGAATGGAGTGTATGTAGGATTAACACTAATCCATGTCCGTTGGTAATCCGCGATATTGCTGTATGTATGTACTATGTTTTCACCATCTATGTAGCTGTAATCTCCCACCATGTCGCCGTTATAGGAGTAACCCAATATAGACATCAGGGTGAGTTTGTCTGTCGCAAAGTAACGGTACATCAATACCGCACTATTGGTTATCTGGTTGTCGAGATTGGGGTTGCCTACAGTTATAACCCCGGGAACAGAGATGTCCCTGTATGGATTGAGATAGCTTATATCCGGCCTGAAAGCCCGCCGCTGCAACGTAAGTATAAGCCAGTTCCTCGGATTCGGCTTGTAGGTGGTCCTTATCTCAGCCAGCAACGTGGTGTTGTCCTTCTTCAGTTCCGTCTCACCGAATTGCGCGTCGCTCTTGGTGTACTCCAACGATACGTTAGCATTGAACATCAGTTTGGCGCTCCTGTAGGAGTAGTTGCCACCCAATGAAAAGACCTGCTGCGTATAGTCCATGTTATCTCTGCGATTTACAAAACCGCCGTTTACGTTTATCATCGTATTGTATGTGCCGTATTCGTTGCGGCTCCCGTAATCCCTGTGGGTGTATTTGCCCGTTATGTAATATGACTGGTTCTTCCCTATCGGTGAGTAGTAGTCTATCGCAGCCATCTGCTCCCTGTTACCCAAATAGTTCATCGAAAAATCAGATATTCCGCCGTCATCGTATCTCATCCTCGAAGATTTGTCCTCTATGCTGTAGGTCGCCGTCAGAAGACGGCCCGGAACCTTGTCGAACGACTGCTGGAGATTGAGGCTGCCGTTGTAGGAGTTGTCGTCTCCCCATATCCGGGTGCCATCGCTCAACACTCGCTTTAAATCACCGCCTGACATGTCATAATAGCTTCGCTCGGAATAACTCCGGCTGTTCGCATCCGACATGCTGCCGCCTCCGGAAATGGTCAGCAGGGTGTTGCGCCCTATGTCGTAGCTCGCATTAACATTGATGTTATGGGTATTGCCCGGCATACCGCCAGACACCTGCTCCCCTGTTATGCGCTCGCCGTTCACATAGTCTTCCGTCTGCTCGTATACATAGCTCGTACGGGGGTCTGAGTAGGTGTAGCCGTAATCGATGTTGTACACCAGCTTGCCTATCTTTGAGGTGAAAGACAACGACGGAGAAAGGCTCGTGTTGCTCTCGTACGATACGCCAGCATTCCCTACAAAACCCTCCGGCAACGATGACTTCGTAACTATGTTTATTACCGCATCCTTATTGACATACGCACCGTCCGGAGACGTTATCAGCTCTATCTCCTTCAGATTCGATGCCGCCAGAGCACGCGCTACATACTGGTTCGCCTCGGACAGAAGCAGGGACTTCTTTCCGTTCACCAGTATGGAAAAGTTTGTGGCGTCCAATACCTCTATCTGCTGCGTCTCCTTGCGCACCTTTATGAACGGTATCTTACCAAGAACCTCCATCGAATTCATCCTCGCTGCATCCGGGTCATCCTCCACGCTGTAGACAAGGCGGTCCACCTCCGCGCTTATCACCGGACGGGAGGCCGTTATTACAGCCTCTTCCAGACGCTCCCCTGCCGTTATGGAGAAACTCCCCAGGTCCGCACCTGTGCCCAATGACACTTCATAGCTTCCTATGCTGTAGCCCACGCACGAGACCTTGAAGATATATTTACCGTCGGGAATGCTTTCAGGAAGATGGAAACGACCAGATTCGTCGCATACGCTGTTGAAGATTATATGGCCGCCCAGATTCATCACGGAGACTATGGCATAAGGAACCGTATCGCCCCCTTCGTCGGTCACCGTGCCGTAATGGCCCGCCTCAGGCTGGCCGTACAGCGATGCCGCCGCAAAAACCATAGCCGCAAGTATACACAGAAACTTTTTCATATATTGGAATTTAATAATTTACGACCTTAAAGTTAGCAAATCTTGTTTTTATACGCAATTGCCGAAAGGCAAAATACCTAACAATGGGGATACGCATATCAAATATGTACAAAGAAAAGAGTGTTATTCACTTACACTACCACAATCGGAACAAATCCACTTATTTTTCTTAAATCTCGCTACATGTTCACTTCCGCAGCTCGGGCAATACTTTGCAATAATCGTAGATTCCATGTCCCATATAGCACCACCTTTGACACTCTGCATTTCTGCGTTTTTTAAGATTGCTTTTTCATGATAAAGAATTTTAAAATTAAACAATATATAAACTGTATACGTTAAAAACGCACCGGAAAGACAACTCGGTCAAAAGATCGGACTAATGCAACTGTATATAACTTATAAGTTATTTTAAACTTCGTTTACAATCACGCTGCGCCTCTGCATTGTCTGAGCAAGCTCTCCCACTGCTCTCGGCTTGCTGTTTATTTTAACTGTCGTAAAATTAAAAAGATAAAAATTAATATACTATATTTTAATGACTGTTTTTTCTTCTTGTTTTTTATTAAATTTGAAGTTTGGATGGCATTTCCTTTATATAGACAATTCGACAGCAACGATTGCGGTGCAACATGCCTGAGGATGGTTGCCAAATATTACGGCATCTCCTACAGCGCCGCCACAATGCGCCGCGAAACCGGAACCGATGCTACGGGCGTTTCCATGTTGGGAATCAAAAAAGCGGCAGATGAAATAGGTCTCTTTTCACACACCTATAAAGCGGATTGGGAGAGTCTCTGCTCGGAAATAAAACTGCCATGTATCATACACTGGAACGGGAACCACTTTGTGGTGGTATATAAAATCGAAAATGAAACCGTCTATATTGCAGACCCCTGCGGCAGCCAATATAACATCAGATACCGGAAGGTTCATAACCGGATATTTTGACATGAACAAAAGCGACATGCCTGCAAAACCGGAAGAACCGGTTCTTGAAATCATATCTGCCGGCACCATCCATCATAAAAGGATTGAACCTTACGACACGATATGTATCAGCCCTGAAATAGCAAGAATTTACTTCAGGACAGAAAACCTTGTACAAGGCACGGAACAATGGAGCTCTCCGAAAAGGTATTCCGTATCAGTTGCAGGTGATACGTTGAATCTGTACGACAAAATCAAGGGCAGCCTCTCCTTTACTTCAAAGTTACCTCGACGATAACCGGATTGGAATTTTCGGTAAGTTGTGCGGCAACATGCTTCATTTCGGCAGAACCGCTTGCCTCCGCCCTCTCCATAAAGGCTATCGCATCCACTATCTCATACATTTTATCGCATGCCACATACATCGGCGAAAAGGTGCCCCCGCCGTCCAGATCATTTGTAAAACCTATGGACATATCCCGGTCCTGCCTTAATGCATAGAGTTTTTTTTCAGCCTTGTCGTAAACGAAAACGGCCGTAACATATCTCGGGAAGAGTTTATCAGAAGATTTGTACATTTTGAAGGGCTTCTTGGGCAAATCCAGCCTGAAAAGCAGGAAAGGGTCCGTCTCCATGATTTTTTTGGTATCGGTATGTATAATATCGCTCATATTATACGCTTTCTCCTTCATATCCATATATTTCCCATAATCGAAAACATACTCCGGAGTCAAGGTAAAATCTTCATCGACGGTATAAATAGTATCCATTGAAGAGTCTGCAATCCTTATACTGCCGGCAACCGTATAGAGCGCGCCATATTTCATCAAGGTTATTTCCCCTCCAAAAGGAGCCGCATCGACCGGTCTCTCATAGATATCCCACAGATCCGATTGATACAGCTTGCTGCCGGCAGTGTCAGTCACGAAAAGTTTCTCTATACTAAGTTCTGTTTCATTGTCATATTCATCCGTAATCCCGATATACCTTCCGCTGCCTATATACTCCATGTGGTTTGCCTCGGGAAGGGTCCTGACAAATACGCCTGCGCTGTCATACACCTGCACTTTATCATATATGTCAATCACACCGATTCCAGTTTTTCCCGCATCGGCATAGATAAAAAAACCATTGACACCAAGATATTCACCCGGTCCGCGCCCCTGTCTCTCTATGGTTCTCACATACTTCCCTGCGGAAGAAAAGATTTTTATATTGTTGTCGAGTATCGATGACAGGTAAAAATTCTTCCCGTCCGACTTGAAGAATTTTATATCGCCGACGGGAAAGCCGTCTCCCGTCTCCAGCGGAATATATTTTATGGAGGAGGCGTATCTGCTCAGATTGAGCGCGGTCAGGTTTTCCGTAACGGCATTTTCAATATCGAGTATTCCGACGGGGGTTTCTGCCGTACCATCCTTTCCGCCGTTGCAAGATACCGACAGAAAGAGAAGCGCCATTGCGGCCGCCGATAAAAAAGCCGAAGTTTTCATCTGTTGAAGTCTTTTTATTGTTTATGGTAAAGATAGCAATAAATCCGATAAAAAAAGGGCTGCCGATGTGGCAACCCTGAATTATCCCGCTTTGGCTTTATCACTCTCTTATTGCTGCAATTCCGGGAAGCTCCTTGCCCTCGAGGTACTCGAGCATTGCACCGCCGCCGGTAGAGACATAGCTTACCTTGTCTGCATAACCCATCTGGGTAACAGCCGCAACTGAATCGCCTCCGCCGACAAGGGTAAAGGCGCCCTTCTCTGCAGTAACCTTTGCAAGAATCTCCGCTATTCTCTTTGTACCTACAGCGAATTTTTCCATCTCGAACACTCCTACGGGGCCGTTCCAGAGAATGGTCTTCGAATCCATGAGAACACCTTCCCACTCCTTGAGAGTGCTCTCCGCAGCATCCATTCCCTCCCAGCCGTCGGGAATCTCATAGTTGTGGCAAACTTTTGTATTCGCATCCTCCGCGAACTTGTCTGCAATTACGACCTCCTTTGAGAAGTAGAGATTTACACCCTTCTCCTTTGCTTTTGCAATGATGTTGCGCGCAGTATCCATCTGGTCATCCTCGCAGAGAGAGTTTCCGATCTTCCCGCCCTGAGCCTTCACGAAGGTAAAGACCATGCCGCCGCCGATAATCATGTTGTCCACAACGTCGAAGAGGTGCTCTATTATCCCGATTTTTGATGAGACCTTTGCACCGCCGATTATTGCGGTTACAGGATGCGCCGCACCGTGAAGCACCTTGTCTATAGCCTTTATTTCGCCCTCCATCACATAACCGAACATCTTGTCGTTGGGGAAGTATTTTGCGATAAGCGCAGTCGAAGCATGGGCGCGGTGAGCCGTACCGAAAGCATCGTTGATATAGCAGTCTGCATAAGAGGCAAGAGTCTTTACAAACTCCTTCTGGCTCTCCTTTACCTTTGCCTTTGCAGCTTTCTTCTCCTCCTCGGTGGCATCGTCTGCCAGCCCGCGGGGTTTGCCCTCCTCCTCTGCATAGAAGCGGAGATTTTCGAGCAAAAGCACTTCGCCCGGTTTAAGGTCCTTTACATAATCCTGAGCCTTCATGCAGTCAGGAGCGAATTTTATCTTTGTACCCAATAACTCTTCAATTCTGTAAATAATATGTTTTAGAGAGTACTTTTCAGTCACTCCCTTTGGTCTGCCGAGGTGCGACATGAGGATAAGCGCGCCGCCGCCTGCCAAAACCTTTTTCAAGGTGGGGATAGCCGCCCTTATTCTTGTATCGTCCGTAATCTGGAACTGCTCGTTCAACGGAACGTTGAAATCTACTCTGACAATGGCTTTTTTGCCTTTAAAATCATAGGTGTCAATACTTTGTTGCATAACCAAAACTTTTTATATTCTTGAATCGCTGCAAAAATAATAAAATTTACAGTTCTTTCGTTTCTTTGTTGTAACTTTGGCGGTCTGTAAAGTTATCATACAAAGTACCATGCTTCTGGAGACTCCGAAAAACTGGCCCGATTACGAACTTATAGATTCCGGCGGTTTTGAAAAGTTGGAACGGTTCGGCCCCTGTGTCGTTGCACGCCCGGAACCGAAGGCCTTATGGCGCAAGACGCTTCCCGAAAAGGAGTGGGAGCGGCTGTCCCACACGAAATTCATAACAGGCGCAGGTTTCGGCCGGTCAGGCAAAGAGGAGAGCGGGACATGGAAAACGGCCAAAGAGATGCCGCAGCAATGGGCAATCTCATACAAACAGATGAAACTGCGGCTCTCTCTCACATCGTTCAAGCATGTGGGAGTCTTTCCGGAACAGGCCCCCAACTGGGATTTTATCTACCGGCAGACAAAAAAGATGGTGGAGAATGCATCACGCACGGGCGCTCAAACGCCCAAGGTGCTCAACCTCTTTGCCTACACCGGTGCCGCCTCTTTAGCGGCAAGGGCGGCGGGCGCGGATACCACCCATCTGGATTCTGTACGCCAGGTGGTGACATGGGCCAGGCAGAACATGGAACTAAGCGGCCTGTCGGATATAAGATGGGTTGTTGAAGATGCCCTCAAATTCGTAAGGCGCGAGGCAAAAAGAGGAAAACTTTACAACGGGCTGATTCTCGACCCCCCGGCATACGGGCACGGCCCTGACGGAGAAAAATGGAAACTCGACGAGCTTCTCTTCGACCTCCTTCTGGAATGTTCGAAGATAGTGGCCCCGAAAAACTCTTTCACCCTGTTGAACCTCTACTCCAACGGCTACTCGGCATTGCTTGCAGATACCGCGCTCAAAGAGGCTTTCAATGTCGGGAAAGATGAGGGCAAGACGGAATATGGAGAGCTTGTCCTTACAGACAGATTCGGCAAAGCCATGCCCCTGAGCGTATTTTCGAGACTAACAAGATAAGATAACCGGATAACAGAAAAATGATTCTTTCACTACCCGCTGCATTTGCAATAAACTGGAACGTAAATCCAGACCTTATAACCATAGGGTCTCTGCACATAAGATACTACAGCCTCTTCTTCGTAATAGGATTCTGGTTGGGCTACAGGCTTTTCGTCTACTTCTACAAACGGGAGGACCTGCCGGTATCGCTTCTGGACCCGCTGCTCTTTACGCTCATTGTCTGCACCATCGTAGGGGCAAGGCTCGGCCACGTGCTCTTTTACCAGCCGGATTACTACCTCGCACACCCGGCGGAGATATTCAAGATATGGCACGGAGGGCTCGCCTCGCACGGCGGAGCCATTGCCATTCTCATAGGCCTCTGGTGGTATGCACGGCATTACGGGAAAAAGTACCGTTTCGATTTTCTCTGGATATTGGACAGAATAGGCATTGCCATTGCATTTGCCGGAATGTTCATCAGACTGGGAAACCTCATGAATTCCGAGATTTACGGAGATGTCACGGATTTGCCGTGGGGGTTCGTATTCCTCAGGAACGGGGAGATATTCCCCAAACACCCCACCCAGCTTTATGAGGCCCTCGCCTATCTGATTTTGGGAATTGCACTGCTTATGCTCTACAGATACCGGCTCGGCAGGCTCAAACGGGGATTTTTGTTCGGTCTCTTTCTGACCGGCCTTTTCGGGGCCCGTTTCCTGATAGAGCTCATAAAGGAGCCCCAGGTAGAATTCGAACAGACAATGACCCTGAACATGGGACAGTTGCTAAGCATACCGTTTGTGATTGCCGGCATAATTCTGATGATACGCAGCCGCTACATCGCCGTACCCGCAATGAGAGAGACGGCAAAAGAGGCCAAGGAAAAGAGCGCGAAGATACGTTAGAAGCGCTCCATGGCCCGTTTCAGATCCTTTTCCTTGATGGATTCGCGCTTGTCGTACTCCTTCTTTCCGCGTGCAAGCGCAATATTCAGTTTCGCATAGCCGTTTTCGGCAATAAAGAGCCTTGTGGCCACAATCGTAAGCCCCTTTTCCTTCACTGCCCTCTGCAATTTGCGCAGTTCCTTTTTATTGAGGAGCAGTTTTCTGTCGCGCCGGGGGTCATGGTTGAAGAGATTCCCCCACCAATACTCGGCAATGTGCATGTTCTTTACATAAAGCTCGCCGCCGGCAAAATAGCAGTAGCTGTCTGCAAGCGACGCCTTGCCCGAGCGTATAGATTTTATCTCGGTGCCGGAAAGCACAATCCCGGCCGTATATTTTTCCAGAAACTCGTATTCGAACCCGGCCCGCTTGTTCTTTATCTCTATATTGCTTTTGCTCTTGCCCATAATCTTCACTTTGCAAAGACCAAGATGCGGCAACTCTCCTTTCCGCTGCATCCCCGGTGCGAAGATAAATATAAACTCTAAAATTTTTGCTACATTCGCATTCAAACTTTTCAATACCGGACAGTGCCCAGACAGCAAGAGTACATATCTGACGAAAGACTCATGCAGATAGCGCAGGAGTATGATGCAATTTGCATACTCGGCCCCACGGCAAGCGGGAAAAGCCGTTTTGCCGTGGAACTTGCACGGAGATTCGACCCGGTGGCGGAAATTCTCTCCGCAGATTCCCGTCAGGTTTACAGAAAAATGGATATAGGTACCGGAAAAGACCTGTCTGAATATGGCAATGTCCCGTACCATCTCATAGATATTGCCGATGCCGGGGAAAAGTACAATATTTTCCGTTACCAGCGCGATTTCGCCGCAGCCTATGCAGATGTAAAAAAGAGAGGGAAAACCGCGATTATCTGCGGAGGGTCCGGGCTCTACATCGAGTCGGTGACAAGAGGCTATTTCCTGCATGATGTAAAGCCCGACATTGAACTGCGCAACTCGCTGGAAAAGGAGAGCCTCGAAAGACTTAAACAGATATTGCGGCAGCTAAAGGAGAGGCGCGGGGCCAAACTGCACAACAACACCGACGTAGATACTAAAAAAAGGGCCATACGGGCCATTGAAATAGAGAAATTCGCTGCAGAGCATGAACTGAACGTCAAAGAAAATCTCACATTGCCCCAAAAGGTCTGCTACATGGGCATAGAGGTAGATAGGGAGGAACGCAACCGCAGAATAGACGAACGGCTGCATCGCCGGCTCGATGAAGGAATGGTAGAGGAGGTAAAAGCGCTGATGGACTCCGGCCTTTCGGCAGAAGATTTGATTTATTACGGTCTGGAATACAAGTTCATAACGCTCTACCTTATCGGGAAGATGGGTTACGGCGAAATGGTGGAAAAACTCGCCGTCGCAATCCACCAGTTTGCCAAACGGCAGATGACATGGTTTCGTGGCATGGAGCGGAAAGGCATTGAAATAGAGTGGATAAAAATATAAAACAGTAAATATGAAAATCCTGTATCTTAAAATTCTGGTGCTGCTGGCTATCCTTACGGTCTCGATGGATGCTGCAGGCCAGAAAGCATCAGAACTCGAATATTACGATGTAAGAGAACTCGGCCTGCCCGTCATAGGCAAAGGCTTTACAGATTGCATAAGGCAAAACGATACAGTATCCGACGGTTACTATACCCGTCTTCCGGCATCCGTACAGAACAGCATAAGAAAGGCTGTCTGGGATTTGGGGCAGAACTCCTCCGGTATTGCGGTACGTTTCAGGAGCGATTCCAAATGCATAGGGGCGAAATGGAAACTGCTCAACAATTTTTCTATGGCCCACATGGCTGCTACAGGGATAAGGGGATTGGATCTGTATGCCCTGGGAGAGGATAACGAGTGGCATTTCGCAGGTACCGCCCAGCCGAACGGGAAAGAGTCCCGCAATGTATTCATCAGGAAAATGGACGGCCGTATGAGGGAATATCTGATGTACCTGCCCCTTTACGACGGGGTGATAAGCCTTGAAATAGGCATAGACAGCACTGCATCCCTTCTGATGCCGGAAAATCCCGACCTTCTTCCCCTCTCTGCAGAAAATCCGGCGGAAGGGGCGATCCTGATTTACGGGACAAGCGTAACGCAGGGAGGCTGTGCGACCCGCCCCGGAATGTCCTTTACATCGATTCTCGAAAGATGGCTGCACCGCCAGACAATAAACCTCGGTTTCAGCGGAAACGGCAGGATGGATAAAATCATGGCCGATGAAATTGCAAAAGTCCCGGCTTCCGTTTATGTGATAGACTGTCTGGCCAACTGCGATTACGATATTGTGCGCGACAGTACCGAATATTTCATAAGGACAATAGCTGAGGCCAATCCGCAGACGCCGATTCTAATGCTCTCCAACTACTGCTACCCCTACCACTGGCTCGATGCGCAGTTCCGCGAAGATGCGGCAAAAGAGAATGCCCTCTGGAAAGAATTCTGCGACAAACTCCGTAAGGAGGGATATAAAAACATAAAATACATAGACCTCTATTCGGAATGCAACATGAAGAAATCCGCCATAGGCCCCGACCATGAAGGGACGGTAGACGGAGTACACATGACAGACCTCGGATTCCTGCGTTATGCAGAGACGCTTCTGCCATATCTTGAAAAGGCTCTGAAATAACCGCTAATAGAGGGTGAGATATTCCCACTCCCCGCCCCAGAGATCGAGATACCGCATGAAATCTTCGTTTGTGACAACAAGGTCTGCGGTATTGTCGTTCGGATGGAAACTCAGCAGCCGGGCATCCTGCAGATTCCTGTCAAGGAACAGTTTCACCTCCCTGCCGGTATCGTTTATAAGCCCGAAAGGAGAGACCGAACCTGGAAGAAGCCCGAGATATTTCTCCATACGCGCTTGAGAGGCAAAACTCAATTTGCCCTGATGCAACATTTTCTCTATATCGTGGATTGCCATCTGATGATGGCACTCGAATACCACAAGGTAATGTTTGTCACCCTTGTGGTTTCTCATAAACAGATTCTTGCAATGAGTCGCATCCACATCTTTCCAATACTCCAAAGCTATCTCTACAGTAGGGAGCGGGGGATGCGTGTACATGGTGTAGGGAATATTCCAAAGGTCTAGCTGCTGCAGGACCTTCTCCCTTCTCTCCAGTTGTGTCATTTTTACTCGGCTTGCGGAGCTGACTCTTGTGCAGGCGCAGCAGGAGCATCCTGTACGGGCGCCTCTTGAGAAGGTGCAATCGGATCTATGGGGAACTGAGGTTGCGCAGGTACCGATGCCGCATTCTCTATCTGGTCTTTAAGTGTAGAAGATGTAGCCTTTCTGGTAGATACGAACGCCGTTGCCAACACGCACAGAACAATGATTATTATGGCAAGAGTCCATGTAGTCTTCTCCAATATGTCTGCAGTCTGCCTTACGCCGAATGCCTGGTTGCCTGCCGCAAAATTGGCTGCAAGTCCGCCTCCCTTCGAATTCTGGACAAGTACTACCAATGTAAGAAGTACACTCGCAATAACAATGATAATAGCGATAGTTGTATACATATATCTAGCTCTTTTTTAATTTTATTTCGTCAACAAGGGTTGCAAAGTAAGCACTTTTTTCCGGATATAGCAAAATTAGTTTCGCATAAACCTTAATCGCCTCATCGTAATAGCCTTGCTCCGCATAGATTCTTGCAAGCGTTTCGGTATAAAAATCGGAAAGGTCGAATTCCGGAATGGAGGTTTCATCCATGAAATCGGAGGATACCGGAAGAGCGTCTCCTCTGCCGGGTTTGAAATCAGATTCGCCGACAGAACGCAGCTCTTCGGGGGAAAAATAATCGGCGCCCGCCA
Organism: uncultured Bacteroidales bacterium; assembly: GCA_944325445.1. Classification (GTDB taxonomy): domain Bacteria; phylum Bacteroidota; class Bacteroidia; order Bacteroidales; family UBA932; genus Egerieousia. Next base: position 47,371 of record CALVAG010000010.1, read on the forward strand.
ATATATATTGGGGTTCATTCTCCCTTGCAGCGGGACTTATCGCCACAAAATCTATGACATTCCCCTCCTCCGGAGCATCGTTTGCCGTTTTATTTTCCAGAATATCATATATGCGGCATATCGACGGATAATATGCGGAATCCTCCCTTGCCTTCTGCTCGGCAGAGCCGGTATCGGCAGCCGCAAGTTTCTCCACGAGCTTCACCCTTGCATATGAATACCATGGATAAAAAAATACCAGCCTCTCCAATTGGGATATGTCGTAATTTCCGACCACAGGTTTGTTTGCCATAATCTTACCAGTTTGCAACCGTAGCATTGAAAATATCTTCGACCAATATCTCTACGATATCTTCGCACAGCCCGTTCTCGACGGCATCGAGAGAGTTATTGGAATCATAATCCTGAAATGCCGCAAAGGATTTTTCAAAATTCTCCTCCTCGTGCCTGTTATTTTTATAAGTTATTCTGACGGTTATGGTCAGTCTGTTCTGCGAAGCCACCTCGTCCGAGGTTACCGCCGTAGGAGTGACATCATAATTCGTTATTATGCCGGAAACCTCAAGATCGCCCTCCTCCGGAAGCATCTCGAGATTGGTCAGCCTGCGATATTTGTCCTGCAGGGCATTGGTAAGAGTATTGCTTAAGGAGGGGTTTACCTTCATAGCCCTGTTCTCGATAGTATAAACTGAAATGGATTTTACATCAGGGGCTATCGAGGTACCTGAAAATGAATAAATCCCGCATCCGGCAAGACAAAGTGAAAACATAAATGCAATCAAGACCGCAATCCTTCTCATATATGCTAAATATTAAGATTCAATTCTTTGATTTTCCTGTACAGCGTCCTTTCCGAAATTCCGAGTTCCGCCGCAGCCTCCCTTCTCCTGCCATTGTGCTTTTCAAGACATTTTTTGATAAGTTCGGCATTTACGGACGGGATGGAGAGGGTCTGCTGCAGCGGCTCTTCCGTATGCCTATCCTCGCCTTCGACCGGCGTATATACCGTCTCTTCCGCTACCTGCGTCCGTTTCGGATTATTGGATACGACTGCCGGAGCCGGATTCAGATATGTAGCATCTCCTATCTTCGTTCCGCCCTGCGAAGCCATATCGACACGCTCCTTGAGATGGGCAATCTCCTGTTTCAACTGGAATATCATCTTATACAGCAAATCCCTGTCGGATATGAAATCGCCGTTGCCGCCTGACGCGCTGTTCAAAACCGGCAATTGTTCCGGAGTATCCTCCGGCAGATATCTTTTAAGCACATCCGCTTCTATTGTCCTGTTGCTCTCCAGTACCGACATCTGCTCGGCAACGCTTTTCAGCTGCCTTATATTTCCAGGCCATCTGTAATCTTTCAGAAGAATCTGCGCATCGTGCGACAACCTTATTACTGGCATTTTGTATTTATCCGCGAAATCGAGCGAAAATTTTCTGAAAAGCAAATTGATATCTCCCTTGCGTTCCCTGAGCGGAGGGACTGTTATCGGGACAGTATTCAACCTGTAATAAAGATCCTCCCTGAATTTCCCGGTCTGCATTGCATGCAACAAATTCACATTGGTCGCGGCAACGACCCTTACGTTCGTCTTCTGTACCTTTGAAGAGCCCACCTTGTAAAACTCGCCGTTCTGCAGGACTCTCAGCAATCGCACCTGTGTGGAAGGGGGAAGCTCCCCGACCTCATCCAGGAAAATGGTTCCGCCGTCGGCCACTTCGAAGTAGCCTTTACGCATTTCGCTCGCACCGGTGAACGAGCCTTTTTCATGGCCGAAAAGCTCCGAATCTATCGTGCCTTCCGGTATTGCCCCGCAGTTTATGGCGACATACATGCCATGTTTTCTGGAGCTGTACTGGTGTATTATCTGCGGAATGGCCTCCTTTCCCACACCGCTCTCGCCGGTTATCAGGACCGAAAGATCCGTCCATGCCACCTGCACCGCAATATCGATTGCCCGGTTCAGTTGCGGATCATCGCCTATTATATCGAATCTCTGTTTTATGCTCTGTAATTCCATAGAGTGCAAAATTAAAAAAAGCATCTTAAACAACAAATCCATAAAAACACTATCTTAGAGGCGATTTTAAGTTAATTTCACTATCGGTTATATATGAATGTATTGGCAATAATTCCGGCCCGGTACGGTTCTTCCCGTTTCCCCGGCAAGCCCCTGGCCATGGTAAGGGGAAAAAGTATGATACAACGCGTCTATGAACAGAGTTCAAAGGCTTTTTCCGATGTATGTGTCGCCACGGACGACACCAGAATTTATGACGCGGTAGAAAAATTCGGAGGAGTTGCCGTAATGACCTCCCAATCGCATCAAAGCGGCACAGACCGTGCCCTGGAAGCGCTTCATATTTATACCCGCAACTTTTCCAAACAGTTCGACATAGTCATAAACGTACAGGGCGACGAGCCGTTCATCCGTCCCGAACAGCTTCTGGAACTGAAAGGCTGTTTCGAAGACGATGAAGTGGAAATCGCGACGCTTGTCAAAAAAATAGAGAGCGAAGACGAGCTGCGGAACAACAACACCCCCAAGGTAGTTCTGGATAAAAAGATGAATGCCCTCTATTTCAGCCGCACTCCTATTCCGTTTGCAAGAGATTGCAGCATAGATGAAAAATTCATAAAAGAAAATACATTTTTCAAACATATCGGGCTTTACGGATACAGATGCGATATTCTGGAAAGAATCTGCGCCCTTCCGCAAAGCTATCTCGAAAAGACAGAAAAACTCGAACAGCTCAGATGGCTTGAAAACGGATATAAAATAAGGGTTGCGGTCACCTGTTTCCAGACTCACGCCGTGGATACTCCTCAGGATTTGGATTATCTGAACTCCGACAATTTCAAGTTTTAACGTAACTGCATTTCTTTTTTATACTTTTTTACTATATTTGCACATTGATGTATTGTGCTTAATCAGGATTATACATTTGGAATTATTATAAACCTTAAAACAATTTAAAAATGAAAAGGAATTCATTAAAATTATTGGGCCTTGCATTTTTAGGTTTGGCTATCGCTGCATGTAGCAATCCTAAAAAAATGGCGAAGATGGCAAGCCTGGTTACAACCGAGTGCGAGCCACAGGTTCTCGAGGCAGTTGCAGGTAAGATTAATGCTACCTACACTGTAACATTCCCTGAAAAGTATTTTGCAAAGAAAGCTATCCTTGAGGTAACTCCTGTTTTGGTTTACGAAGGCGGCGAGATTAAGGGCGACGTTCTCACATTACAGGGCGAGAGCATCCTCGAAAACAACCGCGTGGTTTCATACGAAGAGGGCGCTACAATCTCTACTCCCGTTGTATTCGACTATGTAGAGGGTGTCGAGAAAGCTACTCTCGAATTGAGGGCTACCGTTTACAACAAGGCAAGGACCAAGAAAGCCGAGGTTCCCGAGGCATTCAAGATTGCAGACGGAACAAATACCACTTACATGTTGGTAAACACTATGGGTACCCCTTCTTTCGAAGCTGACAAATACCAGAAGATCATCCCTGAGACAAAAGAGGCTCAGATTCTGTATCTTATCAACAGCTACGACGTAAGGAGAAACCAGCTTAAGACCGACGAGATCAAAGCTTTCGAGCAATACCTCAAAGATGTTAAGGCTGACGAGCGCAGAACTCTCAAATCAAATGACATCATAGCTTACGCTTCTCCGGACGGAGGTGAGAAACTGAACACCAAACTTTCAGACAACCGTGGAAAATCTGCCGAGAAAGCATTCAACAGAACAATCAACAAAGAGGCTAAAGTAGAGGCTCCGGTCAATGTTAAATCTATAGGTCAGGACTGGGAAGGATTCCAGGAGCTGGTATCAGGTTCCAACATCGAGGATAAGGAGCTTATCCTCCGCGTTCTCTCAATGTACTCAGATCCTGCAGTACGCGAGAAAGAGATAAAGAATATGTCAAGCGTTTATGAAGTTTTGGCAGAAGAGATTCTTCCTGAACTCCGTAGAGCAAGATTCATTGCAAACGTAGAGTACAAGAACTATACAGATGAGGAACTGCTCGATCTTATCGTAACCGATATCGACGTTCTCGATGAGGAGGCACTTCTTTACACTGCAACATTGGTTGAGTCAAACATCGTTAAGACAACCATCTACGAGACAGCTGCTTCTAAATTCAACAGCGACCGTGCATACAACAACCTTGCAGCCGTTCAATTGTCAGAGGGCAAGACTGCAGATGCAAAGGCCGCTCTCAACAAGATGAGCGCAAAGACAAGCAGCTACTACAACAATATGGCAGTTGTAGCTATGCAGGAGAAAGATTTCGAGGCCGCTGCAAAATTCCTTCAGCAGTCTGACGTAGATGAGGCTAAACTCAATCAGGCAGCTCTCGATATCCTCAACGGTAAATATCAGGCTGCAGCAGAGGCCCTCAACGGTTCAAACACACCTAACGAGGCCCTTGCAAACATCCTTCTTAAAAATGAGGCTAAAGCTCAGTCTATCCTTACAGGCGACTGCCCTTGCCAGGCTTACATGCGCGCAATCATAGCAGCACGCAAAGGCGACGCAGCTACAGCTAACAAAGAGTTGGAGGCAGCAAAGAAGAGCGAGCAACTTGCTAAACGTGCCGAGACAGATATCGAGTTTGCAAAACTCTAATAAATCCGGCAGTTTGCACATCGATTTACCGGCGGTCCGAACAGGGCTGCCGGTTATTTTTTTATACCCGCCTTTGCAAGACGCGAATAGACATAGAGATAAGCAGGTACAAGGAATATGTTTGCAGCGATCCACGCCATAGGGTCGCCGAAACATACGGCCGTATAGCCCCATTGCGGAACCCCTACAACTCCTACCAGCGTTCTTGCCACCATTTCAAACAGACCTGCCATCATGGCAAGGGCTGTGAATCCGCACCCTTGAATTGTATATCTCAATACGCATAAAAGCCCCAGCAATGGGAAAAAGGCGGTTGTTATTATAAGGAATTTTGCGGTATATGCTATTACATCCGTCTCGTCGGCAGAGACAAAGAGCCTTGCAACAGATTCCGCTCCAAAATATATAATTGTAAATGCCAAGACCGAATAGACCATGACAATTCCTATGGAAATTTTTGAACCGCCGGAAATCCTGTCTCTCCGCAAAGCTCCGTAATTTTGTCCGGCAAATGTGGCCAATGCCATGCCCAGACTCTCCAATGGCGAAAAAAAGAACATCTTTATTCTTGCAGCAGCGGCAAATGAGGCAACATAGACAGAGCCGAGAACATTATTCGCCGTCTGCAGGACGATACTTCCTATAGCCGTAATGGAGAACTGAAGCCCTATCGGTATTCCGAGCCAAAGCAATGTGCTTACAAGGCGCCAGTCCATTCGTTTCTCTTCCGGCAACGGGTTGGCTTCCGGGTAATGTTTTCTCATATACATGTAACAGAACAATGCCGATACGGCCTGCGCAATCAGCGTCGCGACGGCAGCTCCTCCCACTCCCGTCCCCAATGCGCCTATAAAGAAAACATCCAGTACGATATTTATAACCGTGGCCAGCAAAAGAAAATAAAACGGCGTACGGCTGTCTCCCAAAGCCCTGAGCAAATAGGAGAACAGATTATAGAAAAAGGTAAAAGGTATGCTTATAAAAGTAATTAAAAGATATATGTAAGAGTCCCTGAAAATATTCTCGGGAGTCTTCATCATTGCCAGAATTTCATCGCACAGCAGGCTGGTGACCACGCATATGATTATGGAAATATAGAGCGATATTTTCAGGGCGGCCCATAATGTACGCCTTACGGCCGGCATATCCCGCGCCCCCAGTTTCTGCGCCACGGGGATCGCAAACCCGCAACAGCACCCCTGGCAAAAGCCCAATATCAAAAAAACGATAGAGACGCTTGCGCCTACTGCCGCCAGTGCATTTACGCCCAGCATTTTACCCACTATTGCCGCATCTATGAGCGAATAAGTCTGCTGCAGGATATTCCCCAGCATAAGGGGAAAAGTAAATTTTAAAATTTGAGGGAGGATTTTTCCCTCGGTCATCTGTATCGTCGCAGCCATATTATCACATCTGAAAAAAAACGCGCAAATATAACGAATTAAAAAATTGCTTATATTTAACCGAATTTGAATTGCTATGAAAAAACTCTTCTTTTTTTTAATTGCGCTCATGCTGGCAGGTGCCTGCCAAAAGGAAAAAATACCCATGATATGGGATATGTCTTTTTCCTACATAGATATTGCGGTCGTGGACGCGAACGGGAATAATCTGATAGACCCGGACTTCGAAGGTAATATCCTCAATGATGAGATAACGATGGAGCATGACGGGACAATATATGAGCTATTGGATGAAAACAGTCCGTATGACCCAATGCCCCAGACAAAATTCATAGGTCCAGCCACATTCAGGGGGCTCATGACCAATCCTCAAACCCATACTCTCGTTATCGGGTATTTCAATCAGGAGTTCGACGTAGAGCGCACTGAGTACACCATCCATTGGGGAGAGGGGAAAAGCAGCCGGATCGCATATAGCCAGAAACTGGACTGGAAGTATAACAGAAAGAAGAATTACGATGAACCTGTTTTCAGTGCGAGATATTGGCTGGACGGCAACGAAATTTCTGATGCCAAACCTTTTGCGAATCCGCAAATTACAATAATTCTGCCCCGGTAGAGAGACTTATATGCCCGCAAAGAGTTCGACTGCCTTTTTAAGTTGGCTGTCGTTCTTTATTATGGCCTCGACTCTGCCTGCCGTAAAATGATACTTGTTCGCAATTTCTTCCTCTACAAGCGGCTGTATCTCCGACCTCTTAAGTTCCAACATCTTCTCTTTGGAAATGGAAAGCTTGTTTTTCAAAGCCTCGGCTTCCGCCCTGATATAATCGTCGAGTTCCTCCTGTTCAGCCGATTTAAGCAAATCTTCCATAAGCACCTGCGCACCGCTGCGGCTGTCGAAATTTCTCGACACTGCATATTTTACAAAATCTCCGTATTGCTCATCCGTAAGCGAGAAATCCTTAACGGACGGTATGGAATCGTTCTCCTTATAAAATTTGATAGCGTAGTCGTTTATAATATCGTTCATAACGAGCGAAATTGCGATTCTGCTGTACGGATCGGATGTTATTACCGAGTCTGGAGTTATGCCGCCGCCGTCGTAAACCGTACGGCCGAGCCTTGTCTTGAATGCTTTTTTAAGCGAATCCGGCACATAGCCCACGCTGCCGTCGGAATTTCTGTGAGAATAGTCTATCGCCTGCACGCATCTGCCGCTGGGGGTATAATATTTGGCTATCGTCATCTTCATCGTACCGTTATATCCGACCGGCCTTATAGCCTGCACAAGCCCCTTACCGTAGGTGCGTGTTCCTGCTACATATCCTCTGTCAAGATCCTGAATCGCACCTGTCACTATTTCAGACGATGAGGCGCTGCCAGAATTAACGAGCACCATTAGCGGAATCAACGTATCCACAGGCTCGTTCCGGGTTCTGTACTCCAGATCTGCACCCACGTTTTTGCGTCCCTTCTGAGAGACTACCAATGTGCCTTCAGGCAGGAAAATGGAGAGGATATCCACGGCCTCGTTCAACAATCCTCCGCCGTTGCCCCTTAAATCGAGAATCAACCGTTTCGCACCCTTCTCCTTTAACGAAACGACAGCCTTTTTAACATCTTCCGAACCGTTTACGGTAAATCCGTCAATTTTGATATAGCCTATACTGTCTTGCAAAATACCGCTATACGACACATCGGGGATATGTATTCTCTCTCTAACGACCTCTATCTCCCCGGTTTTTGAACTTCTGCCCTTCCGTACAAGGAATTTCACTTTTGTCCCCGGCTCTCCCTTCATTCTGGAACTGCACTCTTCCGCATTGAGCGGAAGCACATCCTCTCCGTTTATCTTCAAAATCACATCGCCCGGCTCGAGCCCGTATTTCACCGCCGGCGATCCTGCATAGGGCTGCGAAATTATTACTCCGGTAGTATCCAGCTTCTTGATTAACGCCCCTATGCCGCCATAAGTGGCAGTGGTAAGCAACGCCAGATTCTGCTCATCCTCTTCCGGAATATACTCGGTATATGGATCCAGCGAACCCAACATCGCATCTATACCTGTATTCACCAGCTTTTCCACATTTACTGAATCCACAAATCCGTTCGAAAGTTCTTTCAATATGTTATATTGTATTTCGAGACTTTTCGCCGTGTTGAAATCCGCAGACTGGGCTGCAAGATTTTTCGAAAAAAACAGAAAAACCGGAACCGCTAAAACGGCCGCAATCATTGATATCCTTTTCATTCCTCTCTCAATTCTAATTATTCATTCTCGCCTTGGCTAACCAACAAAAATAAACTTTTACTACCTTTGGTGCAACTTTATTGTACAAAATGGAGATTATTTTTGCTACGGGCAATGCCCATAAGGCCATGGAGGCACAAAGCATCCTGGGAGAAACATTTACAGTAATTATGCCAAAAGAGTTGGGAATTACGGATGATATTCCAGAAAATTGCGATACTCTTTTGGGAAATGCCGTTGAAAAATGCACTTACCTGTGGAAAATCTGTAAAAGGGCCTGCTTTGCCGATGACACAGGATTGGAGGTGGATGCTCTCGGAGGAGCTCCGGGCGTCCATACGGCACGATATGCCGGAGAGGGCAAAGAGAGCGATGCCAATATGAACAAACTGCTTGCCGAGCTGCAAAAATTGGGGCCTGAATACGGGAATCCTGCAATGAGAAGGGCAAGGTTCAGGACAGTCATTGCATATAAAGACAAAAAAGGAGAGCTCCATACGTTCGAAGGCGTTCTGGAAGGGCATATAGCATGCCGGAAAAGCGGCAATTTAGGATTCGGATACGACCCGGTTTTCGTACCGGATGAAACGGGAGGGAAAACTACCCTTGCAGAGGTCCCCGCAGAGGTGAAAAATGCGATTTCACACAGAGGAAAAGCGATAAGGGCATTGAAGAATTTCCTGGAGAATGACAGATAAGGAACAGATAGTCGTACTTCATACCATAAAGCACTCCGACAGCGGGGTGGTAGTACAGTGCTACAGCCGTGAACGGGGCCGTGAAGCACTCTATTTAAGGGTTTCACAAAAAAATAAAGTAAAGATATCTGACTTCCATAGATTAAGCATATTAGATATTATAACTTACAGTAAAAATTCATATATGCCTGTCATTAGGGAATACGCCTCTGCATATAAGCTGGACAGTATCAGGTCTGATGTTTATAAAAGTACCGTCGCCATTTTTTTAAGCGAGCTGCTCTTAAAAAGCGTCCGGGAGGCTGAAGGCGAACGTTCTCTATACGATTTCCTGGTTTCATCGGTAAATATGCTGGAGAATATGGAGGAGGGTATCGCAAATTTCCACCTCCATTTTATGGTACGGCTCTGCAAATTTATGGGAATCATGCCTGTAAACGATTATTCAGGCCCGGAAAGCATTTTCAGCCTCCCGGCCGCAAAATTTGCAGATACGCTAAAAAACGAGAAGCCTCTGTCGCCGTTTCTCTCCCGGCAGGAATCCGAACTGCTTTACCGCCTTATGGTAACTCCGGTCTCCATGATAGGCAGAATAGAGTGTAACGGCGAGTTGCGCAGCAAATTCGCCAAAGAGATACTGAAATATATATCGTATCATCTTGGAACCGATATTGAACTGAAGTCATTGGATGTATTGCATGAAGTTTTTAATTAAAGTATATGTCTGTAATCAATAAACTTTACCTCGGATTTTCCCGGAAACTGATAAAAGAGATTGAAAAATCCCGTTCGGAACCGTATGGATATCAGCGGCAATGGTTTGAAAAACTAATAAAAGGCGGAAGGGAAAGCTATTTCGGGCAGGAGCACAGATTCAATGAAATCAAAAAAGTAAAGGATTTCAGAGAACATGTGCCGATCAGGGATTATAACGCTTTTGTCCCCTATATAGAGAGATTGCGGCACGGCGAGAATTATATTCTATGGAACCAGAAGGTAAAATGGTTTGCAAAATCGAGCGGTACAAGTTCGGACAAGAGCAAATTCATCCCCATTACACCTGATTCGCTCCATATAAATCATTATGGAGGTTTCCAAAGAATGCTTGCATTTTACGTGGAAAGCAACAAAGGGTCGAAAATATTCAACGGAAAAGCGCTCACGCTCGGAGGGAGCGTCCAATTGGACTGTATGGGCGGAAGCGGAAATTTCAGCGGGGATCTCTCGGCTATCCTGCTTGAAAATTCGCCATTTATAGTGGAAATGCTCCGGACACCGTCCAGAAAAACGGCTCTTATGGCAGATTTCAATAAAAAAATCGAAGCCATCTGCCGGGAAAGCTGCAATCTGAATGTGACCAATTTCAGCGGCGTACCGAGCTGGAACCTGATTCTCATGAACAAGGTTCTGGAATATACCGGGAAAAAGAATCTTCTGGAAGTATGGCCGAACATGGAACTGTTCATGCATGGAGGAATAGGATTCGAACCTTATAGGGAGATATACAAAGCGCTTATCCCTTCTGGGAATATGCATTATCTGGAGAACTACAACGCTTCGGAAGGATATTTTGCCTTTCAGGATGATGCCGATATAAATTCGATGCTGCTTACGGTAAACAACGGCATTTTTTATGAATTCATTCCAATGGAGATATTCGATGAGGTTATGAGCGGACAGATCAGGGATATTCCTGCACTGGAGGAGGTCGAAACCGGAGTGAAGTACGCTATGGTCATCTCAACATGCGGAGGGCTCTGGCGCTATCTGATTGGAGACTGCGTAGAATTTACATCTCTTGCACCCCACAGGATAAAAATCGTAGGCAGGACACAACTCTTCATAAATGCCTTTGGAGAGGAGCTCATGATCTCGAATGCGGAAAATGCACTTGCCGCTACCTGTAAAGAGTGCGGCTGCACTGTAACGGATTTTACTGTAGCGCCTGTCTTTATGAGTCTTTCCGGAAAAGACGACTCCGCTTTTGCAAAAAAAGGATATCACAGATGGGCTATCGAATTCGGAAAAGAGCCCCGGAATCTGGAAGAATTTACGTCCCTGCTGGATAAACACCTTACGGAGGCCAATTCAGACTACGAGGCAAAAAGAGCCGGCAATGCTACCATGGAGAGACTGCAGGTCATTGCCCTGCCGAAAGGCTCGTTCCTCAAATGGATGGAGAGCAGAAACAAACTCGGAGGACAGAACAAAGTCCCCCGTCTTTACGGAAATTTAAAATTTATAGATGAACTCACTAAGCAATAAGATTTTCGGCATAGCCTCGGATTCGGATTTCAACGAATTGTGCATGGAGGTTTTCAGGCTTCAGGCCGGCAACTGCAATGTCTACAGGGAATATCTGGAGATGACAGGATGCAATCCCGCAGATGTAAAATCCATAAAGCAAATTCCATTTTTGCCCATCAGATTTTTTAAAAGCCGGAAAGTCGTGACAGAACTCCAAATGCGGGGAAATGAGGAGTTTCCTAAAGAAGAAATTCTCTTTACCAGCAGCGCCACGACAGGAATGGTGCCGTCGAAACACTATGTTACAGATCCTGAAATTTACCGCAGAAGTTTCACCGAAGGGTTCCGCATATTCTACGGAGAGCCCAGGCAATATGCCATTCTCTCGCTCCTTCCCTCATATTTGGAGAGAAAAGGCTCTTCGCTAATCTACATGGCCGAACATCTGATGAGGCTGACAGGCAATTCCGCCAGCGGATTTTATCTCTATAATTATGGAGAACTTGCCGAAAGGTTAAATGAACTGAAAGCGCAGGGAACAAAGACAATCTTGCTCGGGGTCACATTTGCCCTGCTGGATTTCGTCAAGGAGTATAAAATAGATTTCCCGGACCTGACAATAATAGAGACCGGAGGCATGAAAGGGCGCGGAAAGGAGATATCACGCAATGAGTTGCATAAAGTGCTTTGCGAGGGGTTCGGCGTAGGGGAGATACATTCGGAATACGGAATGGCGGAGCTGCTGTCGCAGGCGTATTCAAAAGGGAAAGGAGTATTTCTTACACCTCCATGGATGAAGATTGTAATAAGGGAGCTTTATAATCCGTTCAGCTATCCCGACGGTTACAACATTACCGGCGGCATAAATATCATAGACCTCGCCAATGTGAACTCATGCTCCTTCATAGAGACGGAAGATATGGGACGCATTACCGAAAAGGGGTTCGAACTTCTGGGGCGTCTGAAAGATGCGGAACTCAGAGGCTGCAACATGTTGCTGGAATAACAAAAAAGAATGGAACTGCAATATATGATATTCGGGAAGTCGAATAAAGGCCAAAATGAAAAAAAGAGCTAAACATCTGCAAATATAACCGTTGATATACTGCGTCTTATGTG
>CALVAG010000011.1 GCA_944325445.1 uncultured Bacteroidales bacterium
CTTGAATTACGATATTGTTCCTCTTTGAGTATATTCGGCAGCACTTCGTTTGCCGCATATACTGTAGCACCTCGGCAGAGCAGCACCCGGTTGCAGCTTCATTACCCTATTCGGAGATATATGCGTGCCTTGCGGCACTCATACATCTGCTCGAAGCCTGCAATGCCGCAAACAAGTTTGCGCCGCACAGGCTTCTCGCATCTGTAACTTCGTTTTTATATCTCCAAATAGGGGATGCAAAAACTTTTGCTCTGCACTCGGTTTCTGCGTATATTTGCACCATAATTGTTGAGGATGGATAGCAAATATTGTTCTGTAAGACCGGTTCTGGATGGTGCGCGGCCGCAACTTTATATCGAGACTTACGGCTGTCAGATGAATATCAATGACAGCGAAGTAGTGCTTTCCGTGTTGCAGAATGCCGGCTATTCGCTTTGCGACGATATTAAAAAGGCGGATGTAATACTTGTAAATACATGTTCCATAAGGGAGAATGCGGAGCAGAGGGTCTGGGGCAGGCTGGATCTGTTTTTACAGGAGAAAAAAAGGAGAAGCGGCGTAGTGGTAGGTGTTTTGGGGTGCATGGCGGAGCGCTTGAAACAATCCTTGCTGGAACATGCCGCGGTCGATTTTGTAGCCGGTCCCGATTCTTACAGAAGGATAGCCGGGCTGATAGAGGGGGCAAAGGGCGGCGAGAAGCAGATGAACGTAGCTTTGCTCAGAGACGAAACCTATTCGGATATCACTCCCGTCAGGCTCGATAAAAACGGAGTCTCCGCCTATATTTCCATAATGAGGGGCTGCAACAATATGTGCTCATATTGCGTTGTGCCGTATACCAGGGGAGGTGAGAGGAGCAGGGATCCGCAAAGCATAGTGAGGGAGGCCCAGGAACTTTTCGATAACGGGTATAAGGAGGTTTGCCTTTTGGGACAGAATGTGGATTCGTATCTGTGGCTTAACCCCGACAATCCTACAGAAAAGGTGAATTTCGCCCAACTGTTGGAACTGGTCGCATTGATAGATCCATCATTGAGGGTGAGATTTTCGACCTCCCATCCCAAGGATATGGGAAACGGAGTGCTTTATACGATGGCCATGTATCCGAACATTTGCAATCACATACATTTGCCCGTGCAGTCCGGAAGCGATGCCATGCTGTTGAAAATGAACCGGAAATATACCAGAGCAGGTTACCTGGAGCGTATCGAGAAGATCAGGGAGATTATGCCGGATTGTGCGATAAGTACCGATATAATCGCAGGCTTTTGTTCGGAAACAGAGGAAGATCACCTGCAGACCCTTTCGCTTATGGAGGAGGTGGGTTTCGATTCGGCTTTCATGTTCCAATATTCCGAACGTCCGAATACGAAGGCGGCGCGCCATTTTGAGGATGATGTGCCGGAGGAGGTAAAGACAAGGCGGTTGAATGAGATAATCGAATTGCAGAACAGGTTGTCGCTGGCATCAAATCAGAGATGTCTGGGCAAAAGATATACCGTTTTAATAGAGGGAGTGTCCAAACGTTCGGAGTCGCAACTGATAGGACGTACCCCGCAAAATAAAGTTTGCGTATTCGATGCGGACGGGCACGGTATCGGAGAGTATGCAGATGTGGAGGTTATCTCGTGCACTTCGGCGACGCTTATGGCTAAAATAATTGAAAAACAATAATATATCGTATGACAAAGATTAAGAGTAAGTACCTTGGCTCTCTCAGGACAGAGGCGGTACATTTGCAGTCGGGAGATAAAATCATTACCGATGCTCCTTTGGATAACCATGGCAAGGGCGAGGCCTTTTCGCCTACGGATTTGCTGGCTGCCGCATTGGGAAGCTGCATGCTTACCATTATGGGAATTTCCGCTCCGGCATACGGATATGAGCTGGAAGGGACAACTGTAGATATAGAAAAGATTATGGGTGCGAATCCAAGACGTGTTGCGGAGATAAAGATAACATTCAATTTCCCCAAGGGCAACAACTATACGGAGCAGCAAAAACGCGTTATAGAGGCGGCTGCAAGAACATGCCCCGTTGCGAACAGCCTGCATCCGGATTTGAAGAAGACTATCGTATTCAATTATTGATAACGGAGATAGTTTAAAAGTTATTTGAATATATAAATATCATTGAGCCTATAGAAAGGGAATCCGGTGCGAATCCGGAACAGTACCCGCTGCTGTAATATTTCCTTAGGTACGATGGCACATGACTGAGTCGCAATACTGCGGAGACGAAGTAATTTGCCGCTATAAAGTTTCAGAATCTTTCGGTGCTGAATAGCGGATAAAGTACAAGGCGTCAAAGTTTGTTACGAAGGAGTGTATAGGTGGTATGCCGCTATTCAGTACCGGAATGGTTGCCTGTTGATCCACTCCTCTGCAAGGGGGAAGGAAGGCATAAAATTAAGTCAGAAAACCTGCTCTTGGCTTGCATTCAAACTTTCGGGAGGTAAAGTGACAATGATAAATACCATTTGTCGTGCTGTTTTATTGTCTGCGCTTGTGCTGCTGCCGTTTTGCGTATATCCGCAGCAAAACGATACTTTGGCTTCGGCGGTAGTGGTATCCCAATCCAAGGCGGATGCATCCTTAAATGCCAAGTTCGCACCGGGGACAAGAGTCGAGAGGTATGCGAAAATCCAGCATGTTACTGCCGGCAATTCATTAAGCGATTTTCTGCAGAGGGAGACCGCTCTTTATGTCAAGGAGTACGGGCGCGGGATGAGTTCGTATCTGGCTATCAGGGGAACATCTTCTACGCATACTTCCATAGACTGGAACGGCCAGTCGCTTTTGGTCCCTACTTTGGGACAGGCGGATCTGAGCCATATCCCCACCTATTTTTTCGACAATATGACAATCCATGTCGGCGGGAATTCGGCCTTGTACGGCAACGGAAGCATGGGCGGCAGCATTCAGTTGCGCACTGCCCCGAAATTCGAAAAGGGGGCCGACGGCGACATTACCCTCAAGGCCGGCAGCTTCTATACCTTTTTCGGCGGAGCCACCCTCAGGTATGCGACCGAAAATGAATGGGAAAGCAGAACGAGCGCATATTATTCATATTCCAAGAACAATTTCAGGTTCAAAAACAATTCAAAGTGGAAAATCCCATGGGAGAGGCAGAATAATGCGCAGTACAATAATTACGGCATATTGCAGGAGTTCGCAAAGCGGTTTAAGGACGAGTCTGTCTTGCAGTTGAGTTTTGTCTATCTGGATTTCGACAGGCAGATCCAACCTTCTGTCTCTACCAATGACAGCGATTATTATTATCATACAGTGCTGGACCGGAATGTAAAGGCCAACGCCCTGTATAGCGGCAACAGCGGGATATGGCGTTACAGGATAAGCGCTGCATATAATTACGATTATGAGTTGTATGAAGGGGATATAATTGCCGCAGACCGCTTTTCGGTTTCTATGGAGAACCAGCTGTCGCTTAAAAAGGTATTGTTGGATATCGGCAGCAGGAGCGAATATATAAAACCCGATGTAGATGCCTATGCTGCCGGCACGGACGAGTGGCGTACCGAACTGTTTGTGCTTGCGCTTTATAATCCGAACGATAGGCTGACTCTCGGAGGCGGATTAAGGGGAACGTTCGTCACAGACCTTTCTGTGCCGCTGCAACCTACTGTCAATATGAAATATAAGATTAAAGAGGGACTTTCTCTCAGAGCCTCCGCTTCGGGCAGTGTCAAGGTCCCCACGCTCAATGACCGCTATTGGGGAGGCGAGGCTGTCTATCTGGAACCGGAAAAGGGGCAGACATATGAGGCGGGTGCAGATTATTCGACTGTATTTAAGGGCTGGAGGGTGAATTCTTATCTGACATATTATTACTCTCCGGTCAAGGACTGGATAAGATGGCTGCCTGCAGGCGAGGTCTGGAGGCCGAGAAATATTCCCAAGGTAATATCCGACGGAGCCGAGGCGGGATTCGATGCCGTAAAGACATTCGGTGCGGGAGTATGGCGCGTAGGCGCCAGATATGCCTATACCAATGTTACCATGAGAAAATCACGTATCGAGAATGACCCGGGAATCGGGCATCAGATTGCATTCCAGCCCAAACATACCTTTATGGTCAAAATCGGATATGAACGGGGCAGGGTAGAATCCAGACTTGTCGGAAGTTTTACGGGCAGGAGAACTTCGAGCGATATAAACGATATAATGAAGAGTTATTTTCTGCTTAACGCATATGTGAAGTATAAGCTGGGGCGGAAGGTGATTCTGTCGGGGGAACTTAACAATATTTTAAATGTAAGCTATCAGAATGTTAAATTTTATGCTATGCCGGGTTTCAATTTTTCGCTCGGCGCCCAAATAAAGTTCAAGAATTGAAATTGTCGGCCGTTTGAGATACGGAGTGCAACAAAAATTCTTTTTTTTGCATCTTAAATTAGGCGGCGGGGATGTTGAGAAAATTTAGTTGTCAAAAAATATAAATAGTTATGAAGAAGATTTTTTTACTTTTTGCATTTGCGGTATCGCTGGTTTTTACATCATGCAACAGCGATCCGCTTCCTACGGAGCGTCATGATGTAGTGTATGTGCTGAACAGCGGCAATTATTCCGAGCACAACGGCTCCATTTACCTGTATGACGAAACGACAAAGAGAATGGAGAACAATATCATCAACAAGAGCAACGGCGAGGAGCTGGGAGCTACCATAATGGATGGTATCTACAATGTCTACGGCATGGGTTATATTCTCTGTTCGAATCCCGACAAGATAGAAATCATAGACCTTTACAGAAATCCGGGCAGAAGATTGACCAACCCTATTACCGATGCCGACGGACAGCTTCGCAATACACGCGAAATAATGCTCGGCGACAACTGGATATTCGTTTCGAACCAGGGAGAGACCTATGTGGAGCAGCCGGACGGGATGTATGAATATACAAACTCTTTTGTAAGTATTTTCGATGCCAATACAAACACTTTGGCAGGGAAAGTTGAGGTAGGTTCCGACGCGCAGGATCTGGTTTACTCGAACAATAAACTCTATGTTGCCACAAAAGACGGCATTGTAGTCGTAAGATGCGAGCCTACAGGAGATTTCAGGATAAGCAACACTATTGAGCCGGAGGCTGATTTCGCAGGTCCCGTAAAGTACATGTGCATTGTGAACGGGGTTATTTATGCCTCTATCCCGGGTAAAGGAATATGGGCTGTGAGCATCGGAAGCGAAACCACCGTGGATACTTATGCGATGGAGCTGGATTACGACGGTTACCTCTTCCTTGCTGACGACGGTTATATTTACACTTATGTAAACGATTACGCAGCCGGTACTGCCAATGTCCTGAAGTTCGACCCTAAAAACGGCAATGTGACCAGCGCGGTTCCCGAAGGACATAATTTTTACAGCGTAGGGGTAAGCCCAGCCACGGGCAATATTTTCTATTCTGAGCCGAATGACTATATAACCAATTCCACCATGAACGTCGTGGACGGCAAGACAGGCCAGATTATCGATACGCAGGTTGCCGGCGTAGCCACTTACCGTTATCTGTTCCTCTCTTATTATACTTATGTAGATGAGGAGCAGTCTTCGGAAAGCGCAATGTAATCTTCCAAAGATACGGATAAACGCAACAAGTTTGTTTGCAGGAACAAGACCGGTCCGGATTAGTTTCGGGCCGGTCTTTTTTTGTTTTGCAGAGGAGAAAATATAATCTTATCTTTGGCAACTGATGCGGAATCGCGAAAACAGATGATGTATGAAAGTTAAGATTGTAAATAAATCGGATTTTGACCTTCCTTCTTATGCTACGCCTTTGTCGGCCGGTGTGGATTTAAGGGCCAATATCGAGACTCCTGTTGTATTGCCCCCTTTTAAAAGAGCGCTTGTGCCCACAGGGCTTTATATTCAGTTGCCGGCAGGGTATGAGGCGCAGATAAGGCCGCGCAGCGGACTTGCCGCCAAGCATGGCGTAACGGTGGCGAATGCTCCGGGAACGATAGACGCGGATTATCGCGGCGAGATAAAGGTCATATTGATAAATCTTTCGGAAGAGGAGTTCGTGATAAACAGGGGCGAAAGGGTTGCCCAAATGGTAATAGCCCGTCATGAAACCGCAGAGTGGGAGTGTGTGGAGCAGTTGGAAGAGAGCGAGCGCGGGGCTGGAGGATTCGGCTCCACAGGAAGAAAATAGAACGGCAATGGAGATAAAGGTAGAAAAGTCTCTCTGCATATTGTGCCGAAAATGCGTAAAGGTCTGTCCTTCGCAGATTTTTTCATGTTCGGATGAGGGTATCGAATTGAACAATACCGATTCTTGTATCGGATGCGGTCACTGCGTATGTGTCTGCGGGAGCGGGGCTGTAAAACATACGCTCTTCCCCAAAGAGAAGATTCATGAAATAGATTATGCCGGATATCCTTCTGCGGAGCAGGTGATGCTGCTTTGCAAGGGCAGACGGAGCAACAGGGCGTTTTCAGCCGAACCTGTGCCCGTAGATTGCATACGGAAGATTCTTGAGGCGGCCCATGCCGCACCTACGGCGAGCAATATGCAGCAGGTGGAATTTACGGTAATTACAAAACGGGAAAATGTAAAAAAGATCTCTCTTTTTGTGGTGGAACTTTTCGGCAAGTATGTAAAAATATTGGAGAATCCCTTGCTCAAACCCGTATTGAAACTCTTTTTCAAGCGGTATTACCGCTATGTCCCGGTATATTACAGAATGAAATCCGAGATGGAAAAGGGCGGAGATATGGTTTTAAGGGGTGCGACTGCAGTAATACTGATACATGTGCCTGAAAAGAGCATGTTCGGTGCGGCAGACGGGAATCTTGCCTATCAGAACGGTTCCTTAATGGCTGAAAGTTTGGGTGTGAGCCAGATATATACGGGATTCCTGTGTACGGCGATAAGAATGGGCAAGGGAAAGTTCGAACGGTCGGTGAATTTGCCGGAGGGCAGGAAAATCGTTGCCGGTATGGGAATAGGGATGCCTCTTTTCAGGTACGGCAGTTATGCGGACAGAAAAGAGCTGGAATATACCGTCGATTGAAATGAGATAAAATCGGGATATTAATAATAAGAGATATTTGGAATGAGCGTAGAGACCGAACAGTTGTATGATTTGTTTCTGGAGTGCGGGGGCGTTTCGACAGACAGCCGTAAAATAGGGCGCGGAGCACTCTTTTTTGCCCTTAAGGGCGAGAGTTTCGACGGTAATGAATATGCCGCCTCCGCATTGGAGAATGGGGCTGGCTATGCAGTGGTGGACTCTCCGGCAATATATTGCAAGCTTGCGGAAAAGTACGGCGGAAGGGCGATACTTGTAGATAACAGCCTCTCTGCGTTGCAGCAGCTGTCGAAATATAACAGATTGAAACATAAATTGCCGGTAATAGCCATAACCGGCACGAACGGGAAAACGACCACAAAGGAGCTGATAAATGCCGTCCTTTCGAAAAAATACAGGACAGTCTGCACGGAAGGGAATCTGAATAATCATATAGGTGTGCCTCTAACTCTGCTCAGAATAGATGATACTACGGAGGCCGCCATAGTGGAGATGGGGGCAAGTGCGCCCGGCGAAATTGCGACGCTCGCAGAATTGGTCTGCCCTTCATTCGGAATCATTACCAATGTGGGCAGGGCGCATCTTCTTGGGTTCGGTTCGTTCGAAGGAGTCAAGAAAACGAAAGGGGAGCTGTATGCAGATCTTGAAAAGCATAAGAAGATAGCCTTTGTAAATGTAGACAATCCGGACCTTATGGAGATGCTCGGCCGGTATCCTGCGCTCCATATAGTGCCTTACGGGGTCAGGAACAACTGTGCTGCGATTGTTTCGGAAAGCGGCAATCCTTTTCTGGAACTTGCTATCCCCGCTCCGGATTTCGACAGCGCAAAAGAGGGAAAGTATGTTGTAATCCGTACGCACCTGATCGGGAGCTATAATGCGGATAATGTGCTGGCCGCCATTTCAGTGGCGCTCTATTTCGACGTGCCCGTAAGGGATGCGGTCGAGGCCATAGAGCAATATATACCTTCCAATAACAGGTCGCAACTTAAAAAGACAGATAATAATACGCTTATAATCGATGCGTATAATGCGAACCCGACAAGCATGAAGGCTGCGCTCGAAAATTTCAGCAGGTTGCAATTCCCATGCAAATCCCTGATTCTCGGTGATATGCTGGAGCTCGGCGAGGACTCGCTCAAAGAGCACAAGCAGATATTGTCTCTGGCCCTCTCTTCCGATGCCGCAAGCATCTGCCTTGTGGGAGACGAGTTCAGAAAGGCGTATGAGGAGAGCGCAACGGGGAATGAGAAACGTGTAGCCCTTTTCCACGATTCGTTGCAACTTAGGGAGTATCTCGCTAAGGAGGCTCCGGTAGGGAGATGTTTTCTGATAAAGGGTTCACGGGGAATGAAACTGGAGAGAGTATTGGACGTACTTTAAAATATACAAACTTAAAACACACTATAATGATCAGACAGAACCGCTTATTTAAAACAGTTATCCTCTTTCTCTTTACGGGGATAATTCTTGCAGGTTGTTCGCAAGACTATTCAAAGAGGTATTATCAGTCTATCCCTCAGGGATTCGATGAGTTATGCCAGAGGGCTATAGATGAATGGAAAGTGCCCGGTATGGCAGTAGCCGTTGTAAAGGACGGCAAAGTGGTATTTTTGAAAGGATTCGGTATGGCAGCCCTGCCCGATTCTCTGAATGAGGGAGTTCCTGTTACCGAGAAGACGAAGTTCGTAATAGCATCTACCAGCAAGGCTTTTACGAGTGCGCTGCTGGCCAATGTGATGGATGAGTATAAGGAGATAAAATGGGATGCTCCTGTCGTAGATTACCTTCCGGATTTCAAGCTGTATGACCCTTGGGTTACGAAGAATTTCCAGGTCAGGGACATTATGGTCCATAGGACGGGATTCAAGCCGTATGCTCTCGATGACCTTCCGTTTTTCGGCTATGACAGGGATGAACTTTATGCCCTTTTCGGCGCGGTACAGCCCTCGTACAGTTTCAGGAGTACCTATGCCTATAATAATGAAATGTTTACTGTCGCAGCGAAAATTATAGAAAAATATACCGGAAAGAGTTGGGATGAGGCAATAGCGGAGAGAATATTCGCCCCTCTGGAGATGAAGAATTCCACTACCGGAAATGTCTCTTTCTATACGGCAGAGAATCTGGCTCAGGGTTACAGAATGACAAGGGCAAAGGATAAGGAGGAGATTGTTGTCTATCCCCGCACAGACAAGGAGGATGCATTTACATGGCTTTCGGCCGTTTCTCCGGCCGGATTCGTGATCTCTACGGCGGAAGATATGGCCAACTGGCTTATAATGCACCTGAATCACGGTACTTTTAACGGCAGGCAGATTGTTTCGAGAGAAAACCACGACATGCTGTTCTATCCGCAGACAATAGAGTCGTGCGACTCTTCGCGTCTTTGCAATTACGCCCAGGGCTGGACAATAGAGCAGAACAACAGGGGACGTTATATCCGTCATACCGGATTGGCTTACGGATATACGGCACTTGTAGGACTGGTCCCGAATCTGGACATGGGTTTTGTCTTCCTTACAAATAACGGCAGTACGACAGATCCTCAGGCTGCAATTGCCCGCGATCTGATAGAAATGTACTACGGAAACGATAAGAGCACCAATTTCGACGATTACTTTACCGAGTACAAAAAGAGCCTTTTTGCCGAGCGCGAGCGCAGGCCGCAAGAGGAGCAGGAGCCTGTTGCAGCTTTGAGAAACAGCGCATATACGGGAAATTATCATCTCGATATTTTCGGTACTGCCAAGGTGTATGAAAGAAATGATTCACTTTTCTTCAAACTGAAGGATGTAGACAGCTATCTGGAGCATAAGAACGGTAACGTCTTCAGTTTCGGAGTGCCGGGAGCAGGACGTTTCGAGCTTACATTCAAGACGAAAGGGAACAGAGTGGATGCCCTTACATTCGACATCAATGACCCTATAGGCGATTTCAAGAAACGTTGATTCCGATTTATAGCAAAAGGCGGCAAAATGTCTGTTCGACAAGTTGCCGCCTTTTTTTATATCTTTGTCTGGACATAAAAATCATACGGAGATGTTTTCTAAGGATATTTACAGCAAAAGACGTACTGAACTTATAAGGAAAGTGGGAAACGGTGTTATTCTGCTGCTCGGGAACAGCGAGGCGCCATGCAACTATCCGTCGAATACATATAAGTTCAGGCAGGATAGCTCTTTCCTTTATTATACCGGATTGAACAGCCCCGATCTGGCATTGATAATGGATGCGGAGAGCGGAAAACAGATTCTTTTCGGGAATGACGTGGATATCGACGATATCATCTGGATGGGGCCGCAGCCTTCGATAGGCGATTTTGCGGAATCTTGCGGAATCGAAAAATCGGAGCCCCTGTCGGATTTGGAGATATATGTAAAAACAGTTATGGCACAGGGCAGGAGAATCCATTTCCTGCCACCATACAGAAATTACAATAAAATTTTATTGAACGAACTGACATCCATACCCGTCCGCGAACTCAACGCAAAGGCTTCTGTCGAACTCATAAAGGCGGTGGTGGAGATGAGGCTCGTAAAGGAGGAGTGCGAAATCGCGGAGATAGAGAAGGCATGCGAGATAGGTTATGCAATGCACTATACCATAATGAAGATGGCGAAAGTAGGCGTAAAAGAGCAGACCCTTTATGGTATAATGGAGGGGATAGCCCATTCTCAAGGAGCCATGACCTCTTTTGCCACAATTCTTTCCCAAAACGGGGAAACTCTCCATAATCTTTCCCACAATCAGGTCCTGACAGAGGGAAGGATGCTGGTTATCGATGCGGGGGCGGAGAATGAGATGAATTATTGTTCTGATTTTACCCGCACTCTGCCCAGCAGCGGGAAATTCACGGAACAGCAGAAAGATATATACAGGATAGTCTCTACCGCCAACAATATGGGGCAGTCTCTCTCCCGCCCGGGCGTGGCATACAGGGATGTGCATTTGAATGTATGCCGCCTCATTACACAGGGGCTTATAAATCTGGGTATTATGAAAGGGAATCCTGATGAGGCGGTCGCAGCCGGCGCCCATGCTCTCTTCATGCCTCACGGACTGGGCCATAACATGGGGCTGGATGTGCATGATATGGAGAATCTTGGAGAGGATTATGTCGGTTACGACGATTCCTATAAACGGTCGTCGCAATTCGGACTCTCTTCTCTCAGAATGGGAAAAGTGCTCTCTGCCGGGAATGTGGTGACCGTAGAGCCGGGTATCTATTTTATACCGGCGTTGATAGACAAATGGAGAGCGGAAAATATAAACACCCGGTTCATAAATTTCGAAGAACTGGAAAAATTCAGGGGCTTCGGCGGCATAAGGCTGGAAGATGATATCCTTATAACGCATAACGGATGCAGGCGTCTGGGCTCTAAGAGATTGCCTATCACTCCCGAGGATGTGGAGGAGGCCATGAGGGAGAATTAGGATGGAAGGTGCTTCTGGAAAATCCGACGGGGGGCTTATCGTAAGGGCCTCTTATGTGAGCGTAATAGGCAACGGGCTGCTTTCCGCGGCAAAAATCGTAGCCGGAATCGTAAGCGGCAGTTTTGCGGTGGTCAGCGATGGAATAGATTCTGCATCGGATGTGGCGATGTCTGTCGTAATGATAGTTACGGCAAAAATCATGGGGCGCAAACCCAACAGGAAGTATGTTTACGGTTATGCAAAGGCCGAACTGATTGCTACAAAAATCCTTTCGATGCTTATCTTTTTTGCCGGAGCGGAAATGTTTGTATCGGCATTGAAAAATCTCTTTTCCGGGCAGGAGCGTGTAATGCCCGGCATGCTTGCCATTTATGTTACCGTAATATCCATACTCTGCAAATTATTGCTCTCTTTTTACCAGACGGCTGTAGGGCGTAAGACCGGCTCGTCGATGCTTATTGCAAACGGCATAAACATGAGGAACGATGTAATTATTTCATTGAGCGTTCTTGCCGGGCTTTTCTTCTCATTCATTTTAAAGCTCCCGGTTTTGGATTCCGTTACGGCCCTTTTGGTCAGTTGCTTTATTGTCTGGTCCGCAATCAGGATTTTCATGGATTCCAATACGGAACTTATGGACGGGGTCAAGGATGTTTCCGTTTACCAGAAAATTTTCGATGCCATAGATAAGGTAGAGGGCATCAGGAATACGCACAGGGTGCGCTCCAGAAGCATCGGCAACAAATATATGATTACGCTTGATGTCGAGGCCGACGGAAATCTTACGCTCGATCAGGCTCACGAACTTACAATGGAGGCGGAACGACGCATAAGAGAGAGCATTCCGGAGGTTTATGATATCGTGGTTCACATAGAACCGTTCGGAACCCATCCGGAAGATGTCTACGGAGTCAAATGACGATGCAATGCGGGATTATGGCATTGCGGGGAACTAATTCTTGAGATAATAGGTGATGGTTGTAACGACCCTTACATTTTTAATATACGGGGTATTGGCATCCCTGTCGTAAATCGTGAATTGTCCTTGTGATGCGCTTTTTATTTTACCGAGTTTGCTGCCGGAGTCCTTTGCAAATTTTTCCGCAGCTGCACGTGCATTTTTTGTAGCCTCTTCAATCATGGCCGGTTTGATATCGTTAAGCCCTGTAAATTCGTAGCTTACCTGATATTGATAATCGCCGCCGGTGAGGGCGATTCCCTTTTTGAGCAACTCTGTCTGTTCAGACATAAGCTCTCTCACTTTATCTATATTCTGCGATGTGACGGTGATTACGGATGTAGAGTTGTAGCGATAGTCTACATTCTGGTTCCCGTAGCGGTCCGCCTTGATATCTATGATTTGAGGGGGTTCTACATTTATCTCCTCTTCCGTAATTCCATTTTCCTTGAGGAAATTCACTATTGCGGTATTTTTCTTTTCTATATTGGCGTATATGGTGGCAAGGTCGTTGCTTATCTCCTTGTGTACCAACGGCCATGTTACCTTATTTGCAGGAACTTCCTTTTCTGCAAGTCCCTTTACGGTTACGATGCGCTCCTTGTTTTTGAAATCGTTGAAGCCTCCCCTGATCATAATTCCGAGCAGAAGAATGCCTGCGGCAAGAATCAATGCCTCTGTTTTCCAATTTTTCATACTGCAAATCTTAAAGTTCAAATAATATAACAACGATTCAGTCCCTTTGTTGAATGAGACCTTGCGGAATGTCCATTTTTATAGAATTCGTATCCGAATCCACCTCAAGAATCAGACCATCGTTAAACGGAATCTCTGCAAAAGAGTCATCGTCTCCCTCTGAAAGCAGCGATCTGAACCCGTCTGCAAGTTTTATCTCTATGCAGGGATTTTCGGGATAGTCGAGATAATCGGTAATGCAGCCTATCGTTTTTCCTTTGGAATCCAATACTGTTGCATCCAAAATGTTCGAAAGTATCTTTTCCCTGTCGCTGAAGTATTCCGACAGCTGGGAATCATCGAGAGTGTCTGCAGAAATGAAGATATCCTTTCCTACAAGAGAGAGACTCTCCTTATAGGTATTTACGGTGCTGAATTTTACGATTGCACCATTGTTCCCCCTTTTAGTATAGGAGTCTATAAAAAAAGGAACCGGCAGTCCATCGAAATAGATGAATACCGGTTTTTCCTCATTAAAATAATCGGTTAGTTTAACTGCAACTTCTCCGGAAGTGCCGTACGCTTTCGTGATGCGTGCAATTGCAACAGGAGATGGTAAAAATCCTTGGTTTACGCGCTCTGTTTCCGTTGCAGCCATGTTCCGGAGCGAGTTATACGTTCTACTCTGCTGCGGCAGCCTCTGCATTCTCTGCCGAAGCCTCCTCTGCAGGTGCTTCTGCGTTTTCTGCAGCCTGTGCCTGTGCCTCAGCCTCCGCTTTGGCTTTAGCCTCTGCCTCTGCTTTTGCAGCAGCCTCTTCAGCTTTCCTCTTTGCTATTTCTTCTGCTCTGGCATTATTGACTTTTGCTTCGATTTCAAGGCTCGCTTTCCTGTCTGCAGCTGATTTCTGTGCCAAAGATGCCTTCTTGCTTGCTACCTTGGCCTCTTTCTCTGCAACCCATGCGTTGAATTTTGCATCTGCCTGCTCCTGGGTCAAAGCTCCTTTCTGAACGCCTCTGTTAAGGTGTTTTTTAAGCAATACTCCCTTGTATGAGAGAATTCTGCGGCATGTTTCGGTAGGTTGTGCGCCTTTGTTCAACCAATCCAGTGCCTTTTCGCAATCCAAAATAATGCTTGCGGGATTTGTATTCGGGTTATAAGTTCCCAACAACTCAATAAAGCGACCATCACGTGGTGCTCTACTGTCGGCCGCTACTATGTGGTAAAAAGCATAGTTCTTTTTACCGTGACGGGCCAAACGAATTTTAACAGCCATAACTGTACGAGTTTAAAAATTAATAACTTTTTTAACTTCCTAATCTTCTCGAGAAAAGGTGCGCAAAGATAATCAAAATATCGGAAATGCAAAAAGAAAATAAGGCTGCCACGACCTTTAGCAACCTCATTTCTTAACCTAAATTTAACCTATGAAAAAACTACACTTTACGAATTTGCAAAGCCTGTGCCATAAATTAAATTTCAGTCGAAATTTTTTAGAATTATCTCATCCAATCCCCTTTTGGGAACATGGTGGACACTCTTTCCGTCTCTCCAGTATTTGTACTCACCGTTCTGCATGGGCTCTATCCTTATCTCCTCTATGGGCTTCCCCAATGCGATTACCTGTATTATGGAGAATTGTTCAGGTATGGAGAGAATTTTTGCGAGGGTTTCGCGTTTTACGGATGCAATTATACATCCGCCGTAACCCAGTTCGACGCTTTGGAGAAGAATAGTCTGTGCCGTTATGCCCGCATCGCATGAGGGGTCGGAAGTTATGGAACTGTCTAAAAGCTGTATTATATATGCTGCAGGTCTCTCTCCCTCTTTTGGACCCTCCCAATCGGTGAGGTATCCGGCCCATGCGAGTGTGGGGAAAATCCTGGCATTCATTTCGCGGTTGTTGCAGACAATATATTTTAAAGGCTGAATGTTTCTCGAAGAGGGAGTCAGCCTTGCCGCTTCTATCATAAGTTTAAGATCTTCTGTACCGACAGGTTGGGATTCTTGGAATCTGCGGTAACTGCGGTTTTTCTTTACAAGTTCCAGAAAGTTCATATCAATTCCTTTATAGATTTTAGTTTGAGAAGGTTCTTGTCTTCGAATTCTTCTGTCTTTTCATGTGCCCAGATTATTTCCGACGGGATGTAAATGGCGGAAGCTCCTATGTTCAATACCGGAATTATGTCTGATTTGAAGGAGTTGCCTACCATAACGAACCTTTGCGGCGTTATCCCCAGTTTTTCTATAAGAGCCAGATAGTTCTCTTCGTCTTTTTCACTCATGATCTCTATATGGCAGAAGTATCCGGCAAGATTCGATTTGCGGATTTTATCCTGCTGGTCTCTTAAATCGCCTTTCGTTGCCAATACCAGCCTGTGGCTTTTCCCGAGTTCCCGTAAAACCTCCTCTACATGGGGGTAGAGTTCCATTTTCGGTGAAACCGTGGTCTTTCCTATCTCTATGACCTTCTCTATGAGTCTGTTGTCTGCTTTATGGCCAGACAGTTCCATGGCGCTTTCGACCAATGCTATGATGAATGTCTTTGAGCCGTAGCCCAAAAGGGGAATGTTCCGCCCCTCGACCTTCATAAGGTATGCTATGGCCTGCTGCTCATCTTTACAGAAAGGGAGCATGACCTTTGCAAACTCCCTTTCCGCTTTTCTGTAATTTATCTCATTCTGCCACAAAGTGTCGTCGGCATCGAAAGCGATAACCTTACCTGTAAGATCCATTTTGAAGTCGATGCCTATTTGGTCTGGGCCTGGGTGGAATCGGCCGGTGCAGCGGCATCGTCTTGAATCACCTCTACAATATCCACTATTTTGACCGGGGTGACAGGCAGGTCTCTCTGGCCGGTCTGCACTGCAGCGATCTTGTCTATTACGTCGAAACCGTCTATAGTCTCGCCGAATACAGTGTATGCTCCGTCCAGTTGGGCGCAGGTCTTTTCATCCTGGACTATGTAGAACTGGGAGCCCGAAGATTCCCTGTTGGGATTTGCGGCATCGCCTTTACGCGCTGCGGCGAGGGCGCCCTTTTTATGTTTGAGTTCGGGAATTATCTCTGCCGGAATAGTATAGCCCGGTCCGCCCGTGCCGTATCTGGCAGCGGCATTCGGGTCTTTGGTAAGCGGGTCTCCGGCCTGAATCATAAAGCCGTTGATTACGCGATGGAACAGAATCCCGTCGTAAAAGTTGTCATATACCAGTTTTACAAAGTTGTCTCTGTGCAGAGGGGTCTGTGCGTAGAGTTTGACGGTAATAGTGCCCATGTTTGTATTTATGTCAAATACAGGCTCTTCTACGAATTTGCGTTCCTGTGCGGCGCTCTGCTCTTCCTTTACTGCCGGTTGTTGCTCTTTTGCAGCCTTTTCGCCTCCGTTTTTACAGGCTACCAAGGCTATGGATGCCATAAGAATTAATAATTTGTTTCTCATATAAGACTGTTTTTATGTTTACTTTATTTAAACGATATTGCAAATTTATATATTAATTTTGTATTTGACTTTGGGAGAGATGCGAAACAGGCTTGCAATCATACTTATTTTGCTGTTTTTTGCGCCATTTGGTGCAAGAGGGGAATCCGTGGGGCTTGTCCTCAGCGGAGGAGGCGCCAAGGGCCTTTCCCATGTGGGTGTCATAAAGGCGCTGGAAGAGAATGATATACCTATAGATTACATTTGCGGTACTTCTATTGGGGCCATAGTGGGGGGATTATATGCGATAGGATATTCGCCGGATGAAATGATGGCTCTTTTCAAGAGCGCGGAATTCGAGTCGTGGTACAAAGGTTTGCCCGAACCCGATTTTGCGACCTATTTTTACAGGGACGAGTTCCAGCCGGCCATGGTGGAGTTTTCATTCGGCTCCAAGTTGGTGAACAGGAAGGATGATTTCGGAAAAGAGAAAAGGGTAAGGATAGACATGCCTACGAGCCTGGTATCACCATATCCTATGGATATAGCGGTATTGCAGATTTTTACGGAAGCCTCTGAAGCTGCCGGCGGCAATTACGACAGCCTGATGGTCCCGTTTTTCTGCGTAGCTTCCGATATAGTGAACAAAAAGGCGGTAGTCATGCGCAGCGGCAATTTGGGCTCTTCTGTCAGGGCTTCGATGACCTATCCGCTTTATTTCAAGCCGATAACTATAGATTCCACTCTCATGTTCGACGGCGGGATTTACGACAATTTCCCCTGGCAGACCATGAAACGGACCTATTCCCCCGATTTCCTGATAGGGGTCAAATGCGTTACCGGAGATATGACTCTCGATGAAGATGATGTATCCACGCAGGTTACAAACATGCTTATGAGCTATACTGATTACGATATTCCGGAGGAAGAGGGGGTAGTGATTGCAAGAAAGTATCCTTTCGGGCTGATGGATTTCAACAAGGCGGACAAGATTGTGCAGATGGGGTATGAGAATGCCCTTAAATATATTCCGCAGATAAAGGAGAGGGTGAAGGGCAGGAGAACGGAACGGGAGGTGAATCTCAGGAGGGCGGCATTCAGGGAACGCCTGAAACCCATACGGTTTGAAGAGGAGATAATACTCGGCGATAATCTGTCGGAATCCAAAAAGGAGTTTATAAAAAAGAATATAGTAAAGAGGGGCGAGGGCCCGTTCGGCTTGGAAAAGCTCAAACGCGGATATTATAATGTGGCCGCTACCGGGTTGGTGAAGACATTTTACCCCTATTATAACAGCAGGCCGGGGGACTCCCTGCTCACATTGGGGCTGAGGGTTACCGAGAGCATGCCGTGGAATGTCGCCATAGGTGGAAACATCTCCTCATCCTCCTTGAATCAGGGTTATCTGTCGCTTTCATATTCTAAATTGTCGCGAAATCCCTGGCAACTTGCCGCAAATGTGAATATGGGCAAGTATTACAAGGGCGGAAAACTCTTTTTCAGACATAATATAGGTGTGGATCCCCTCTCATGCTACTCTGCTGAATTTACCGCCCATCAGTTCGATTATTATAACGGGAACCAGAACCTTTTCGCCTCCGACAGAATGCCCGACAACGTACAGCGGCTGGAGTATTACGGAAGGCTGAACTTTCTGACGCCGGTATTGGCGCACAAGAATATCTTTGCCCGTTTTTCTTTTGTGCTGGGAGGTGAATACTACAAATATTATCAGGGCAATGATTATACCTCCAGAGATATTCCTGACAAAACGTTCCTTACTTTGGTCTCTCCGATGATAGGCATAGAGAGAAATACGCTGGATTATCCGCTCTATGCGACCTCCGGCAACAGGGGTTCCCTGACGCTCAGGTTCGATTATGCCCTGGAGTCGTTCAAAGCGGGGACCACATCGGACTATATGGCATCGTATGATTTCAGACGGCACAGAAGGTATCTGTTTAAATTCTATTATGAGGCTTATACCCGTATTTCGAAATGGTTTACGCTGGGTTATCTTGCCGATATGGTGGTATCGCAGGAAAACAGCCTCGGAGATTATTTTTCAACGGTCCTTTATATGCCGGCATTCAGGCCTGTGCCGCATAACAGTACTGTCCTTATGGAGGATTACAGGGCTTACAGCTATATAGGAGCCGGCATCTCTCCGATTGTGAAATTTACAGATTCCTTTTATCTGCATGCCAACTTCTCCTATTTCCAGCCTTATAAACGGCTGGTCAGGCTCGACAGGGGCGACTTTGCCTATTCGTCCGCATTCCCCAGGGGTTCGATAATAGCGAATGCGGCATTGGTATGGCAATCACCCATAGGACCGGTCTCATTTTCCACCACCTATTACGACAGCGGAGAATATAAATGGTATCCGCAACTCAACATAGGTTATTTATTGTTTAACAAAAAGGCGCAGGAGTTTTGATTATGGCCGGAATTTTAAGGAAATTGGCCGGAGAGACGGCAATTTACGGGTTGAGTACCATTTTGGCGAGGATGATAAATTTCTTCTTCGTGCCGATTTATACCAGAGTGCTCACGCAGGGCTCGTATGGCTCTTATACCGAGATAATGTCTTATATCGCCGTGCTTCAGGTAGTTTTGGTGCTGGGGCTGGAGACAGGCTGTTTTAAGTTCGCAAACGGGATTAAAAACGGCGGAGGAAGCCAGAAAGACTCTTTTGCCCCATTTTCGTCTGCATTCCTGATGGTTTGCGGAGTCTCCCTGCTCTTTTTTGCCGTGATTGCGATGTTCGCCGCTCCGCTTTCTGATTTTATAGGCTGCCAATCCTATAGGGCGGTCATCTATTTCGTGGCCGGGATTCTGGTTTCAGATTCCATTACTGCTGTGCTTTTCGCAAAACTCAGATACGAGCAGAAAGCGGTTAAATTCGCCCTTTTCAAAACCATAAAGATTGTAAGCGAAACGGGTTTCAATCTGTTGCTTTTCTTCTTTTTCCCGGGTTGGGCCGCCGCCCGTCAGGGCTCCTGGCTATTGGAACTTATCCCGGCGGAACCCCATTTTTCCTATATAATCCTGGCTGTATTCCTGAGTTGCGTGGTCTGTTTCCTGCTCTTTATACCGGAACTTTTCAGAATAAGTCTGAAATTCGACAGAAAACTTGCCGGACAGATGTTGCTTTACTCCATTCCGCTTATGGTTGCCGGGCTGCCGGGCATTATCAATGACGGGCTCGACAGGCTCCTTTTCAGATTCTTTTCTCCGGAAGGCGGCGATTGGAGAGCGACGCTCGGCGTATATCAGGCGGCCGTAAAGCTGGCTGTAATAATGAATCTCTTCATACAGATGTTCAGGTATGCCGCAGAGCCGTTTTTCTTTGCACGCGAAAGGGAGAAAAATTCCAAGGAGCTGTATGCCAAGGTTATGGAATATTTTGTAGCCTTTTGCATGTTTATATTCCTTGGAGTTCTGCTTTATATGGATCTGCTCGGCCTTATTCTCGGACGCGATTTCCGCGGTGCATTGGGGACGGTTCCGTTCATGCTCTTTTCATATATGCTATTGGGCATATTGTTCAATGTCTCCATGTGGTACAAATTGAGCGGCCATACGAAGTTCGCCGTGAATATAACCTTGTCGGGACTGGCAGTGACTGCCGTCATAAATATGACACTGATGCCGTATTTCTCTTATTGGGCGTCGGTTGCCGCGCATCTGCTGAGTGCGTTGGTAATGTTGTTCTACAGTTTGCGGTTGGGGAACAAATATTATCCTGTTCCGTACCGTTGGCGGAGAATCATGGAATATATTGCAGCCGCCATCGTTATCCTGCTCGCGGTAAAGGGGGCTGTTTTCGTTGCGACGGATACGGCGGATCTTGCCCCGGCATGGAGCTGGATAATAAAGATGGGGCTCGGCACGGCCGGGATTGTCGCGTATGCGGCATTTGTCTATTTCAAGAACCGGAATCTCAGGCTAATACCTTAAAAATTCGTCTTTATACTGTTTCGGCGTAATGCCGGTGTGTTTCTTGAAGAATTTCCCGAACGAAGACTGGTCGGAAAAGTAGAGAATCGAAGCAATCTGCTGGATAGTGTACGAGGGGTTTCTGAGCATGACCTTGGCGCGTGTGATAAGGTAGCCGGCTATCCAGTTGTTGGCCGTCTGCCCCGATAACCTTTTGAGAATAAGTGAAAGGTACTGTACGCTTATGCAGAGTTTGTCTGCGTAAAATGCAGGACTGTGCTCCTTGTCACCGTTTACGGTAAGCAATTTTATGAACTTGTCTACAAAAATGTCGGTACTGCCTGCCCGCTGGATATTCTCTTTGTCCGTTATTTCCGAAAAGAGAATGTTCGCAGATTCGTAGACCAATGCCGCAAAGGCAGAATCAATCAGCTCCTTTTGGAATTTGTGGTTGTTGCGTTTCATCTGGGTTTCCAGATTTTCCAACGCTTTTCTCAAAATTACGAAATCCGACATCGAAAATTCATGGCCGTTGATTCCGTTCTCTCCTTCTGTATTGTTGCGTCTGAGAGAGATGGCGTGCGAAATGGATATGGGCTTTCGTGTGAGGAAAACTTCATCCATATATTCTGCCGTCGCAATTACTGCATATCCCTTAATGTCATCGCTCATCCTGACCGAGGTCACTATTGCGGCCGGAGGTATGGAGAATCCGGAATGCCCCTTTATCTTATGCTCCATATAGTCCATGGTGACGGTCATTTCCCCTTCATCTACAAAGAAAAAGGTTATGATATTGCTTTTGTCTCCATTAAGTGTGAAATCCATGATGGCATAGGAGAGCTGTGTGTGGTTGTCGTGGCCTATTTTGACAAGAACCAATCCTTTTCCCGGATTCAGACCGTTACATGCAGACGCAATATCGGAGATGTCGTAGATATTCTTATAAACCATTTTTTATAGGACTATAGTGTTTTGTAACAAAAAGGTTCGGCAAATATAATCATTAAAATTCAGGAATTGCTATCCTGTTTGCCCCAATAGGTATTCGATTTTTGATATTAAATATAGTTTTAGACCAAAAATGTACAATTTTATAAACTTTTGTTTCCAACTATTGTACGATTTTTGCTCCCGTTTTCGAGATTTTGAAAAATAATGAAAAGAGAAAAATTGCTGGAGGCGGCTGCCGCAGGCTTAAAGGAGAGAGGCATGAAGAGGTTCAGCGTAGATGAACTTGCCCGTAACCTGCACATTTCCAAAAAGACGATTTACGATTTGTTCGACAGTAAAAAGAGTCTTGTGGAATCTGCGGTGGAGTATATGCTCTCCGAACTTGCATCCGATGTCGAGAATATAGGCCAAAGCGAGCCCAACAGCCTTCGCGGGCTGGTCTATTCGATTATGGCGGGTGTAAAGTTTTTCTGCACCATGCCTTCGCATACCTATTCCGAAATCAGGGAGTGTGCCGGATGCAATGAAATAGTGGGAAAGACGGCGGAGAGAGTAGAGCGGTTGCTTTCGCGCAATATGGAACGGGCCGCAGATGAGGAGTATCTTAACAAAGGATTGAATTTCGAAACGGTGAGCAATGTCATAAAGGCGCAGTTCACAGCCCAGTATGCGGGCGACTATGATGCAAATACCATATTGGAGAGGACATTCAATATTCTGATAACGATTCTCTACGGGATAGCGACCCAAAAGGGAAAGGCGGAATTGGAGAATATCCTTATAAAGGGATTATAATTGTTAAATTAAATACAGATGAAAAAAGGAGTTTTTAAAGTTTTGTTTGTAGGAGCGTTGGCTTCGTTGATAGCCATACCGCTACATGCGCAGGAGAGTGCACTCGACCTGACGCTGGACCAGGCGTTGGAAATTGCCCTGAGTGAAAATCTGACGGTTCAGGTGGCCGATATGGAGGTGACAAAGACCGGTTATGCAAGGAAGGGAACCTATGCGGCTCTTTTTCCGCAGGTGAATTTCAGTGCAGACTATCAGCGTACCATAAAGAAACAGGTGATGTACATGGAGGACCAGTCATTTGCAGTGGGCAGGGACAATACATGGTCTACCGGTTTCAGCGCCTCCATGCCTCTTATTTCCGTGCAGTTGTGGAAAAGTATCCAGGTTACGGCGCTCGATGTGGAATTGGCTGTAGAGCAGGCGCGTTCTTCTCGTCAGGATCTCATAGAGCAGGTGCAGCAGGCTTTTTATGCCACACTTCTGGCAAATGACCTTTATACTGTCTACAAGGAGAATTACGATAATGCCCGTATGGATTATGAGGATGTAAAGGAGAAGTACGACAACGGTACCGTAGCCAAATACGACCTTATAACGGCGGAGGTTGCGATGAATAATGCCGCGCCTGCAATGTATGACGCGCAGAACAATATAGTGCTTTGCAAGTGGCGTCTGAAAGCTCTGATGGGCATAGATCTCGACACTGAGGTCAATTGTGTGGGTTCGCTTTCCGATTATAGCGATACAATGAGGGAACTTTCTATGAATGAGGCGATTTCTTTGGAAAACAACTCGTCGTTGAAACAATTGGAGTTGCAGCAGGAGAGCCTGCATAAAAATTATCAGATGCAGCTTGCAGCCTACTATCCTTCACTGAATCTTTCATTGTCATATATGTGGACGGCAATGGAGGACAATTTCAAGTTCAACCAATATAAATGGAATCCCTATTCCATAGGAGGAATTTCACTCACTATTCCTATATTTTCGGGCGGACAGAGGTATAACGCCGTAAGGCAGACACGCATACAGCAGGATCAGCTTGCCTTGCAGCGCGAGAATACGGCGCGCGAACTCGAGGTTGCGGTACGTCAGTCGTTGAGTTCAATGAATACATGCGTACAGCAGTTCTCTGCAGCTGAAAAGAGCGTAGAGGGGGCGCAGGTAGGATACGATATAGCCCAGAAGAGATATGATGTGGGCAGCGGAACATTCCTGGAACTGCAGGATTCCAAACTTGCATTGCTTCAGGCAAAATTGAATCTGAACCAGTCTATATACGATTATCTGGTAGCCAAGTCTACACTCGACAAGACATTGGGCATAAACGACAGGGGCTTGGTAGATAACAACAGTGCTAACTTGAATAAATAATGAAAACAGATATGAAAAAAGGAAATTTTTTAAAGATGTTGATTGCTCTTCCGGTAGTATTTGCCGCAACTGCATGCAATAACGGTGCAAAGGAGAGCAAAACCGCGGTAGAGGAGACGGAGAAGGTCTCTGTAAAGGTAAAACAGTGTTTCGAAAGAGAGGTGGAGCAGATTGAGGTCTTTACCGCGACTGTCGAGGCAAATGTCGTGAATAATATTTCTCCTAACCAGACGTTGAGGATAGAGAAACTTTATGCGGAGGTGGGAGACCATGTGCGCAAAGGGCAGAAACTCGCGGATCTGGACGCTTCAAATCTTGTACAGGCCAAATTGCAGATGCTGAACGATTCGCTGGAGTTCGTAAGAAACGACAACCTTTACAAGGTGGGCGGCATTTCAAAAAGCGAGTGGGATGCAAAGAAACTGAGCTACGACATTTCCAGCACAAGTTACAGGAACCTTTTGGAGAATACGGTTCTGACAAGCCCTGTTTCAGGCGTGGTTACGGCGAGAAACTACGACCGCGGCGATATGTTCTCCATGGGCCAGCCCCTTTATGTAGTGGAGGAGATTACGCCTGTCAAGATTATGGTAAATGCTTCTGAACAGCTCTTCTCACATATCAAGAAAGGTGACAAAGTGGATGTGACATTGGATGTTTACGGAGACGAGGTCTTCAGCGGCGTGGTCTCTCTTGTATATCCTACGGTCGATCCCCAGACCAGGACATTCCCTGTAGAGATCAAGATTGCCAATGCAAATGAAAGGGTGCGTCCGGGTATGTTCGCAAGAGTCAAATTTACTTACGGAACCGCTACCCATGTGGTCGTTCCCGATATGGCGGTCGTTAAACTCACCGGTTCAGGCGACAGATTCGTATATGTGGTAGGTGCAGACAACAAGGTTACATTCAAGAAAGTCGAGCTCGGAAGAAGGTTGGATACAGAGTATGAGATTGTAAGCGGCCTCAGCTCAGGAGACAATGTGGTCGTGGAGGGGCAGAACCGCGTTACCAACGGAATGGAAGTCGTTGTTGTGGAGTAATAAATATTTAAAAGCTAAAAAGGAATTTCTAAGATGAGCATATATCAATCAGCTGTAAAAAAACCGATTACCACGGCCCTGATTTACGTGGCCATTGCAATTTTCGGTATTTTTTCAATTGCACAGATTCCGATTGACCTGCTCCCGGATATAGAGACCAACTCTATAATGGTCATGACGACCTACGAGGGCGCAAGTGCATCGGATATAGAGAATAACGTTACAAAACCGTTGGAGAATACGCTCAACAGCGTCTCCGACCTGAAACACATAACTTCCCAGTCCAAGGAGAATATCTCAATCATAACGCTGGAGTTCGAGTATGGAATTGACATTGATGTGGCCACCAACGATGTGCGCGACAAACTGGACATGGTAACGTCGGCGCTGCCGGACGAGGTGGAGACACCTATAATATTCAAATTCGGTACAGACGATATCCCTATCCTGCTTTTGTCGGTAACGGCCGATGAAAGTACCAGCGGTCTTTACAAGATACTTGACGACAGGATTTCCAATCCTCTTGCGCGTGTGAGCGGCGTTGGTGCGGTATCTGTTTCCGGAGCCCCCAAGCGTGAACTCATGGTCTATTGCGACCCTCACAAACTCGAGGCTTACGGCATTTCAATACAGAATATCGTCTCTATAATCAGCGCGGAGAACAGGAATATCCCGGGTGGTTCCATAGATATAGGTTCGCAGACCTATTCGCTGAGGGTGCAGAAGGAGTTTACAGATGCATCCGAGATGCTCGGTCTGGTATTGGGAAGCTATAACGGCAAGACCATATACCTGAGGGATGTGGCGACAGTTGTCGATGGCCTTGAAGAGCGTGCGCAGGAGACCTACAACAACCTCGAAAAGGGAGGTATGATCATTATCCAGAAGCAGTCCGGGGCAAACTCGGTAAACATATCCAAGAAGGTGATGGAGATGCTGCCGAGCCTTCAGGAGAATCTGCCGTCGGATGTAAAGATAGGTGTAATAGTAGATACGTCGGAGAATATCGTAAACACCATCAATTCATTGGTGGAGACAATCATAACCACATTCATACTTGTGATGCTGGTGGTTTATGCCTTCCTGGGAAGGTGGAGGGCAACCTTTATAATCGTGCTCGTCATTCCTATCTCCCTGCTGGCCTCCCTGATATATATCTTTGCAACAGGAGATACGCTTAATATCATATCACTCAGCTCCCTCTCCATAGCGATAGGTATGGTGGTGGATGATGCCATAGTGGTTCTGGAGAATATTACGACCCATATCGAGCGGGGAAGCCGACCGAAACAGGCGGCGGTCTACGCTACCAACGAGGTGGGTATCTCCGTTATCGCCTCCACCCTCACCATGTTGGCCGTGTTCCTGCCCATGACAATGATCCAGGGCGTTTCCGGAGTGCTTTTCAGGCAGTTGGGCTGGAGCGTAAGTATCATCATGATAGTCTCTACATTCGCCGCTTTGTCTCTTACCCCGATGCTCTGCTCGCAGATGCTGCGTCTCAATCCAAAGATGGGAAGATTCCAGAAGCTGGTTTTCGTACCTATAAACAAGGGGTTGGGCGCAATAGACAGA
Organism: uncultured Bacteroidales bacterium; assembly: GCA_944325445.1. GTDB lineage: Bacteria > Bacteroidota > Bacteroidia > Bacteroidales > UBA932 > Egerieousia. Next base: position 26,226 of record CALVAG010000011.1, read on the forward strand.
GGCTATGCAAGATTGCTCGGATGGGCCGTACACCATAGACGTACAGTCATTCTCGGAGGTCTCGGAATATTCCTTGCAACCCTCTTCTTCCTCGGGCCTAAAATCAAGACAGAGTTCTTCCCGGCACAGGATAACGGCCGTATTGCCATAAACATAAACCTGCCTACCGGTACGCGTCAGGAGATTACCAGAGACCTCTCATTGGAACTTGCAGAGAAGTTCATGAATAAATACCCCGAGGTCGAGGTCTGCAACTTTACTGAAGGTTCGGCAGATTCAGACAATACCTTCGCTTCGATGCAGGACAACGGTACGCATATCATTTCATTCAATATCTCTTTGATAGATTTCGATGACCGCGACAGAAGCCTTTTCGAAATCTGCGATATGATGCGTAAGGACCTTTCGGAATACCCCATAATAAGGTCGTTCCAGGTTATCGCCGGCGGCCAGAGCGGCGGTATGTCTGGTCAGTCTTCTGTAGACATAGAGATTTACGGTTACGATTTCGATGCTACCGATAAAGTGGCAAGCGATATTTCAGACAAACTGCTTGCATATCCGCAGATCAGCGAGGTCTTCATAAGCCGCGACGAGTATATTCCGGAGTATCAGGTGGATTTCGACAGGGAGAAGCTCTCCATCAACCAGATAAACATGTCTACCGCTGCCCAGTTCCTCAGAACCGGCATCAACGGTACCACCGCTTCATACTACCGTGAAGACGGCGAGGAGTACGACATCGTCGTAAGGTATGCGCCCCAGTTCCGTCAGTCCGTAGAGGATATAGAGAACATGATAATCTACAACAATGCCGGACAGGGTATAAGAATCCGCGACCTTGGCGAGGTGAAGGAGATTCTCACCCCTCCTACAATCGAGAGAAAGGACCGCGAGAGAATCGTTACCGTAAACGCTGTCTGCCCTGTGGGAATGGCGCTCAGCGAAATGGTCGAGATCGTAAACAAGGAGATGGACAACCTCGAGATTCCTGCCGATATAACATGGCAGCTCGGAGGTACCTATGAAGACCAGCAGGATTCATTCTCCGATTTGATAACGCTTATGGTTCTGGTTGTCATTCTCGTCTTCATAGTGATGGCGGCGCAGTTCGAGTCGCTCACATATCCGTTTGTCATAATGTTCTCCATTCCGTTCGCCCTTGTTGGTGTGATCATGGGACTTGTGCTTACCGGTACGCCTATGAGCATCATGGCGATGGTCGGACTTCTGATGCTGCTCGGTATCGTGGTGAAGAACGGTATCGTGCTCATAGACTACACCATCCTCTGCCGTGAAAGGGGCAAGGGAGTTTCCAATGCAGTCGTTACCGCCGGCAAGTCCCGTCTCAGACCGGTGCTCATGACCACCCTTACAACCGTATTGGGTATGGTTCCTATGGCAACCGGTACCGGTGAAGGTGCCGAGATGTGGAGAAGTATGGGTCTTACCGTTGCATGGGGCCTTTCGGTCTCTACCTTGATTACATTGGTAATAGTTCCTACCGTCTACTCCGTATTTGCCGGCAACGGTGTCAAGAGAAGACGCAGAAAACTGCTTAAAAGCTATGTCAAAGCGTAATTATAAGTAAATGAATATAATATGAAAGCATTATTCGTATCATATAATCAGGCATATCATGAGGAGGTTCTCGACATTATGCAGAGATCCGGCCTCAAAGGATATACATTCTGGGATACTACCATGGGTAGCGGTTCTTTCAAGGGAGAGCCGCACCTTGGCAGCCATGCCTGGCCTACCCTTAACTCTTCCCTGCTTATCATGGCTGAAGACTCCCTGGTCCCCGGCTTTAAAAGAAGAATCAAGGCATTGGATGAGAAGTCGCCGGCTATGGGATTGAGGTGTTTTTCGTGGAGTATAGATCAGGACTAAGTTATTTTCGCATTCTGCCGGCGAATTACTGCGTTATCTGCAGTATCTCGACTCAGTCACGTAGCTGAAGTACGCTCCTTCGTCTCGAACTTTGATGCCTTGTACTTCACCCGGCAGAATGCGAAAATCGACAAGGGAGAGAGCCGGTGAATTACTGCGTTATCAGCAGTATCTCGACTCAGTCACGTAGCTGAAGTACGCTTCTTCGCAGAATGCGAAAACATGAAAATAAAAGAGAGGACGCGCCCTCTCTTTTATTTTTTATTGCATTTACAATCACCCAATCGTCATACTTTCGGAACGATGAGTTCACCATGCAGGCAGACACAATGTTTGAGAGGGAGTAAACTAAAAAATGAGATTAGTGTATAATTATGCAATATAAATTTTGAGATTCGTGTATTATTCTTAAACAAATTGAGATTTGTGTCTATATTGGCTAAGTACATTTTGAGATTCGTGTTGTATATATTATCTTTGCCATCAATAAAAGTCAATCTATGATATTCAAAAGGAAGATTTACGATGAGCTTCTGCGATGGAAACGGACAGATGAAGGCAGAACGGCCGTGCTGATACAGGGCGCAAGACGTGTCGGGAAGTCCACCGTTGCCGAGGAATTTGCGACAAACGAATATGACACTCATATATTGGTGGATTTTGCCGCATGCTCCTCTGAAATCCGCGACTTGTTCAATGATGTATCTGATCTTAACCTTATTTTCATGCGGCTGCAACTGGAGTATGGTACGGAATTGAAAGAACGCAAGTCCGCCATTATTTTCGATGAAGTCCAACTTGCGCCTAAAGCAAGGCAGGCAATAAAGTATCTTGTAAAAGACGGAAGATATGATTACATCGAGACAGGTTCTCTGATTTCAATCCGCAAGAACGTCAAGGATATTCTTATTCCAAGCGAGGAAGTCAAACTCCACATGTATCCGATGGATTATGAAGAGTTCAAGTGGGCGTTGGGAGATACTGCAACGATAAAGTTGCTCCAAGGTTGTTTCCATAACAGGACTTCTTTGGGAGATGCTACGAACCGTAAGTTGATGCGTGATTTCCGCTTGTATATGCTTGTCGGCGGCATGCCGCAGGCTGTGGCTTCCTACCTTGACACCAACAATCTGGAAAAGGTAGATAGTGTAAAACGTTCCATCATAACTTTATATGAAGATGATTTCAATAAAATAGACCCGACCGGCAATGCTTCCAAGATGTTCCATCATATTCCGGCACAACTGACAAGCAATGCCAACAGATATATGACATGGAGAGCGACAGACGGCGCACGGAACTCCGACTTGGCTGAAATCATTTCAGAAATCAAGGAATCAATGGTGGTAAACATGGCTTATCATGCCAATGATCCGGATGCGGGAATGGCATTACATCAAGCCTCGGACAAATACAAGATGTTTACTGGCGATACGGGACTGTTCGTCACTCTCGCGTTTTGGGACAAGAAGTTTACTGACAACACTATTTATCATAAACTTCTCAGTGACAACCTAAGTGCCGATTTGGGATATGTCTATGAAAATGTCATCGCCCAAATGTTGAAATCTTCCGGGCATGAGTTGTATTATTACACATTTCCTACAGAAAGCGGAAAGCATAACTACGAGGTGGATTTTTTGATAGCCGAAGCCGACAAGGTAAGCCCCATTGAGGTTAAATCGTCCGGTTATAAGGCTCATGCTTCTTTGGATGCCTTTTGCAGAAAATTTTCAGCACGGATAAAAAATAAATATCTGATTTATACGAAAGATATGCGCAAAGAAGAAGATCTGCTGTGTCTTCCGGCATATATGACAATGTTTCTTTGATTAGCCATTGCTCTCGGCTTGCAGTTTATTTTAGATTTCATCTACAATCACGCTGCGCCTCGGCAATGCCTGAACAAGTTCCGTCATTGCTCTCGGCTTGCAGTTTATTTTAGATTTCATCTACAATCACGCTGCGCCTCGGCAATGCCTGAACAAGTTCC
>CALVAG010000012.1 GCA_944325445.1 uncultured Bacteroidales bacterium
GTCCGTAATACTCAATTTCATATTCCGGTGTTGGAAAATCGCTGTCGGCCCCCTGTACCTGGAATCTGGCATAGGGCAGGTTGCTTATCTGAATGTCGGTGTGTTCCGGCAGGTATCCCGGCTCAAAATTTTCGCGGCGCGAATTGGGGGTCAGCCTGGTAACGTCTATCAGATATTCTCCATTTGTTGTCTCGGTATAGGTGTAGAGCGGAAGAGGTTCGGTGTCGGGATTGTCAAGTGTAATGCCCAGATTGCGTACGCACCTGTAGGCATAAAGGCTTCCGTTACTGCTTTGGGATGCTCCGTATGAGCCGAGAGAGGCTCCCTCCTCAGACCATAAAACCTCAGGGTTGCCGTTGTTGTATGTACTGGTGGTATAATGCCAATACGTTTTGTTATCCCGGTCTGCGGGATTTTCAGGATAGAGCCACGCTTCCCGGTCGAGGGCGTATTCGCCTATATAAATATCTACCAGTTGGTTTACGGATGCAAGGTACCATCGGATTTCGTTTGCCTGTACGACATTGTCTCCGTTAAGGTCTCTGTTTCGCATAAGACAGGCATAGAGGGCATTTTTATAGCCGCTGTTCATTGCATAATGGTCAGAGGTATTCAGGACATCGCTCCAGTGCAGTGATTCATTGTTGTTGTAATCCGTACCGAGCATGCAGCGCAGGGTGTTGCGGCGTCCGTTGCTGCGGCTGTCTCCGTTTGCAATTGCACTGCCCCCTGTCTCCAGGCGTCCGGTTTCCATTATAGACTCCAACCCCCATAACCCCTGGCGGCCATTTATGGTATTGCCATTGGTCAGGTCCGGATTGTTTACATCATAAATTGTACGCAGGCTCTTCTGCCTGAATGTGAGCACGGAGTTTATGACAAGCGACTCCCCGTCGGGGCTGTATTTCGAATCTCCGGGAACTATGAAAATATACATCATCCTGTCGGGCTGGTCTACGCTGTACTTCCAGAGCGAAAGGTCATTATCGTATGTAACGGGGTTTCTGTAATATACATATTCGTCTATGAATACGGTAACGGCCACAGTGGCGGGTTTGTTCGGATCTTTTTTCATCTCGTTTATCCGCTTCACGAACTGCTGTACATCTAAAAGACGGGCGTTTTCCCAGCCTTCGCCATATAGGCCATGTTCATTTGTCCCGGGTCGCTGATTGTCATTTACAGCCTCAGGGCGAAGGTCATTGTAATTCTGGTCTCCCGGATATTTTACAAATTTGTCATTTGCAACCCCATAATCGGAATTAATGGCAAATTTCACCCATTTGTAATCCTCTATTCCGCTGAAATTATCGGGAGCGTTCAAATCGTAAATTCCGTTGCTGAACGGGGTGCGTACGCCCCATGTAACTCCGTTGGCAGCATCGGGGTCTGTCTGCCCGTCGGGTATATCAGAAAGGTTTATTGTTATCAGGCGTCTGTCGTAGTGGGCGTCAAATTCATAGACACCGGCTCTGCTGTAGATGACATCGCCTTCAGCGCCCGGGCGAACCTCTCCCGGCCCCTGCGGGTCTGCCGTAACTTCCACTTCAATATCGTTTATTCCCCTTACGGTTACCGTATATGTATAATTGCAGTTGCGGTCGGTATCATAATCATTGGGGTCGCCGCTTGCATATCCCAAATGGATTACATAACGTACGTCGGCCTCCACATAATAGCGCTGCCCGTCATTAGGTCCTGTATACTCGTATGAGAGGGTGCCTGTCATCTCTACATAGGTGGAGTTTTCGTTGGCATAGGTAAACTCTCCGTTCACCACTTCCTGGCCGAGTACAAGTTCGTCGCCCTCTGCGGGTTCATTCTTGTCCTGTTTGTCGCGAAGGGCGTATTGTTCCGCCTCGGTACCCTGTTCGGAGATATTCATCTTTGGACTCTTTTTGTTTTCAGGCATGTAGAAAACAAACGAACCGCCCTGATACGATGCCGTTAGTGGATCTCTTGTGATTTCTTCGAAATTTACCGCCCTGCTCGAAAAGTATTCGGTGCCCTCTCCGTCTGCATCGCCTCCTTTTGCATCTCTAATTACCAAAGCCTGTGCCGGCACCTTGCAGACTCTCCACTCCTTGGGCTGGAATGAAAAATATTCCCAAAAACTTTCTTTCTTGTTGGTTGTGACTACAAATTTTACTTTTGCATCTGTCCTTTCGAATCTAAGTCGGCAGTTCAATTGTACTTTCCCGCTTTCAGAGCCTGGAATCTGCACCCATTCGCTGTTGTTTTCATCTGTTTTATCTATTGCAACACCGGTCATGATAAAGGTGGAACCGCGCTGCACACTGCGCTCGCTCAGTTTCATTTGAAGGCTGCACAACTGGTCGTAAGTTGTAATGGCATCGAGCATTGCAGGAGTAAGGTCGTAGGCGGTGGAGGTGCTTCCATCGTTCAGGTTCGCTATGCCCACAATACGGGCCCTGTTCTGGGATATTGCGTTTGTTTCAAGGGTGCCGGTGCTGTCGCTCACCTGATTCATTCCATCGCCCTGTGTGCAGTAACGGCCTCCTATCTTGTTGCCCGCCTCGTCGAATATCAGAAGGTAGGCATTGTTTACCCTGTTTTCCAAATCTTCATCCTGAGCCGCACGGGTTACAACAGCTTTCGCCTTTGTAGCAAAAGGAATGGTTACAGTAACGGGCAATCCCTCTATAACCTCCGTTCTCTTTGAAAAGGGCTCCTCCACCTCGCATGCGGCAAGAGAAAACAACAATGCAACTACAGGTAATATAAGATTCTTTGTTTTCATACTGTAAACTCCTTTAGTTGAAATCGGGGACAGTTACGCTCTTCTCTTCCCATTCGGCTACATAATACTCTATACTTATATCTGCTTCTGCACCGAGTGATGCATATATGTTCACCTGAGTGTTGCGGCTTATCCAGCTCATGGGGTTGCTGCCCTCCATAAAGGGGCGTAATCTATATTCGGTATTCTCAGTTTTGAATCCGATTGTATAAGGGCTTGTCTCAGTTCCAATGCGGGCATGGCTGGGGTAGAGATAAAGCAGCAGTTCCGCCGAGCCTCCGCCCTCTATATCTATGGAGGTTTCATAACTTTGTCCGTTACCGTAGTCCGTTTCCTGAGGAACATCGAGGTTCTGTTCCCAGAAAAGGAAGAAACGGTCTGCGAAGAAAGGGCCGAATGACATTTGATTAATGGTTATCTGGTCTGAAAGGGTGTTGTTCATTACAATGCGCAGTTTTGCAACGCAGCGTCTCAATGCTATCTCTATCTTCTGAGGCGCACCGGAAGCATCAGGAGCGTTTATCTGCACATTCCTGTTCGACCAGCTCATCGGAAGCCCTATGGCAGCATCTGTCCCGCTTCCGCGTTTAGGAAAAAATTCCCTGTTTGAGTCTATAATCAGGAGTTTGTCTTCGCCCTCGTTTATATCGGTTAAAAATGTTGAGAAATTACTGTAGTCCTTGCCTACGGAGGCCTCATTTGCAAAGGCGAATATCTGGACGTTTCCTACAGGAACATTCTCTATTATCATGTTGTTCAATTCCTCTCCGGAAAAGAGTCTGTTTGCAATGTAATCTGTTTCGGATTCCGGATTTTTAGGCGCTACAATCACCCTTAGCGTGTTAATTACGCTTTCGTAACTGCCCTCGTTCAAAGCCTTTGTGTAACCGCTCAGCATGGGCTCCGTTATTCTTATGGTGGCGAGGCCCTCTCCATTGCCCGGCCCTTTCTCTTTTGTACATCCGAAAGAGAGCAGAAGAGAAAGCAGCGCAAGGAGGGCCGCATATCTGTATGTCATATTATGTTTCATCTCAGTTATTCGGAGTCCATGTTACAGAGGTATCCCTCTCATCCCAGTCTGTAACGGTTACGTTAATTTTTATATCTCTGTTTGCCTGTATCTCTACGGTGTAGTTGTAACTCTTGCCGGCTTCCCAGGAGGTTATGCCGCCCGTTCCCGCTGCAAGCGGAATATCTGCGCTCTTTATCTGCGTGCTGTTGCTTCCATAATAGTAGGAGAACGAGAGTCTCGCCTCTGCAAGTGCGGCATGCGGCGGCAGGAGAAGTTCTCCGAACGGCTCTGCCGTATAACTGTTGCCGGTATTGAGAACCACTTCTTCGTTCACGGAGTATGGAGTGTCGTCTGAGCCTACTGCATTTTCCAAACTCCATAAGGCGCTACCGTCTTGGGGCTTTCTAAGCGAGCCTTGGGCGCTTATGCCGTAAAGCTTGAGAAGGGAAACGGCAACTCCGTCGGGGTCTGCTGTCTTTACGGTAAACTTTACCTTTGCCAGTTCATGGCGGAAGTTGAAAACTACATTGGAAGGCTTGTTTCCGCTGCCATCTACAGGTTCTGCCGTCATAAGGTCTACGGCATCGCTGCCGGTGGCTGAGCAGTCGAAATTTTCAACTGTAACGGTACCCTCTGCAGAGCACTCTCCGGCACCAACAGGATAAACGGCATAAAAGGTATAGTTCATGTCCGGCACCCAGTACTGGATATTGTCATAAACCCAGCTGCTTCCGGTATTCTTTACCCGAATGCCGTCAAAGACATTTTTGTCGCGTCCCGTATTGGAGCCGTACCACCCCCATACTTCAAAGGAGTCAATATCGGCAGCGCCGGTTACGGCCGACTTTACAGGCTCCTGCACGTTAAAGCCAATGGGTTGCTCCCCATTTTCAGGCGTATGCACGGTTTTGGCGCAGCCGGCAATGGCCATAAGCGCCACTGCCGCCGCAAACCAAAAGAATATATTGCCTCTCTTCATTCCGGGAATGATATTAGAACCTTCTGCCTGTTTCAGTTTTTCTACAAATCAATGTTCTGGTCTGTGTCATTGTCTTTATCAGGCCATGCGGTAACTACAGGATCTGAGAATACAATAGGTTTAAGACTGCCATCCGGGTCAATTACATTCATTGTAATGTTCAGGTTGTAGTTATAGCATTGGCCGGGTGCCCATGTGCCTTCGGGGAGGGTTGCAGTTACAGGTTTGTCTGTTAGCACTTCATCACCGCTATTGTTTGTAAAGGTCGCGGTAAATGTAACTGTCATTGCAGAAGCCGTTACATTCTGAGGAATTACAAGGAAATCGCCTGCTGTTGCAGTGCCGCCTACTGCTGCAATTTCTGAAACAGTGGCTGTAAAGGGAGCGGTTCCCTCAATAGGAGTATCAATATTACCCCATTCCATTGCAGATGTATTATAGGTATAGTCTCCTTGAGAATTCATTCCATAGAACTTGAAGCCTTCTATGGTAAGTTTGCCGTCTATTGCATTTGTAAATGTAAAATGGATTTTTGAAAGAGCGTGGTCGAAGTTGAACGTAACCTCTCCCTGTGTGCTTGGGTTAACGGTTGGAACAGTTTTATGCGCATAGAGCAGGTCGTTCTGGCTGGATGCATTTGAGGTAAAGTCTGTAAACGAGAGAGCCTTGTTTGCATTATCTGCTGCAACGGTTGCAACAGATAAAACTGCTGCGGGAGCATAGGCTGCAAAATCGTAAGTTTCGCCATCTACCCAATATTCGGTATTGGTGTATGTCCATTCCCCGCCTGAAGTTCCGGTTACCGATTCTGCGTTGAAAACATCTGTCATGGTGCCGTTATAACCGCTGTATACTATAAATTCGGTGATGGAAGCATCCGTAATATTCTCAGGATTGTCCTGCGCCCTTGTCTCTACGGCGTTCCCGATGTATGCGCCTGAAAAGTCGATTGCCCTGCTGTCGGGAATCTCAACGGTTTCTGTCTTTGTGCAGCCTGCCAGGATTGCTGCAACCCCGGTAAGCGCAAAAAAGAATAGTTTCTTCATCTCTGTCTGTTTTTAGTTTAACGTTTATTTTTTTGTTCTAATTTTCATTTACAGTCATTTCCGGTAAGCACCCGAACTTTCAGGTCTCTATAGCGGCAGCACTATATCCTGGAATTCGCCCCATCCCTCTACGGTCACCTCGAAGCCGGAACCTGTACCTGCTTCGCCGTCGGAAATTTCGAGGCCGCTTACGGTAATCACCCCTCCGCGCGGCTGTTTTGCGACCTGCTCCGTAACATCGAACTCAAAGGTCTTGAACTCGCCGTTGTTCATCCTTACCTCCAGACTCATCCCGAAACTGCCCTTCCCTTCGTTATCGCTCTGCGGGTTGAAATCAGGGACTCCGAATGAAGTAACCACAGCCTCCGCCCCAAAGTCTGTCAGGGTACAGTCGAATAATATAGTAGCGCTCTCGTTGCCTGTAACGCCACCGCGCAGGTAGACGCTCTCGGCCATTCCTGCAAGGGCCCCCCTTGCAACAGCAACATGCTCCAGCCCGCTTTCGAACTCATAACGTACAAGGTAAGTATAGACCAGCGGTTGCATGTTTATGCTGAGGGGAACGGGTTCCGCCGTAACCTCTGCATGGTGCTCCTCTATCCACTCCCCAAATAGTACATCCGGTGCATTTACCGTACGCTCCCCGGCATGCAGTTCGGCAAATGTCGAACGTGTACGGGTTCTTGTCGTGGCCGTGGCCGTTGCGCTCGAGCTCATATCCCCGAAAAGGATGTATCGGGTATCGTCGTTATAGAAGAGCAGCGATTTCTCTCCTTCGCTCATCGGCAGTTCGCCGCCCTCCGCCGGCAGGTGGTTCTCGGTATTGGTTCCGTCTTCATGATAAACGAAAGCGGCTATGCCGGTTGCCTGTTCCGGCGTGAATTCTTCATATTCATGGAGGAACTGCTCGCTGTCCCACTGTGTATCCCAATCTATTCCATGCTCATATTCCCATTCAAGTTCCCACTGCGGATAGAGTACCGTACGGACCTTGAGCCCGTGAATGTCGTGGTCGTAACACAAATCCTTTCTGCAGCCTGCCAGAATGATTCCGCTGCAGAGAAGAAGCGATAATATGTAAACCGTGCGTCGTCTCATCTCTCACCTCCTCTTTTGCTTCTGTTTTCGTCCCACAGCCTCCATACGAGTGTGAATTTCAATTTTACAGGCCCTATCCAGTTGGTACGGCTGCTCTGCTGGTAGACATAGTGGCCGTCTATGGGCAGGTACTCCTCGTACCATGTGCGGAGGAAACCCAGCCCGAGGCCGGCTTCAAAAGAGAGGGAACGGCCTATGGGAAACATATATCCGTAACTGAGGCCGGCTTTCCAGAATTCTCCCTTGTAACCGCGCTTGCCGTTTTCCAGGTCATACCAGCTGCCACCTCCAAACAGACCCACATAATGCCCGTGCCATCTCTTCTTTGTCTTGAACCAGTAGCGTACTTCGGGACTCAGGGTGGCTATCTGGTAATATTTGTGTTTGCCATTGTTTTTCCACCATGCGACCTCGCCTTCTGCATTCACGCTCCAGCGGTCATCGATCATATATTCTACCTCCAGAGAGGGCATCAGGGCAAGATCATATATTATGTTTGTTTTCAATGCAAGTTTGTGAAGAGGCTCATATCTCTCTTGTTCAGGAACAGCTGCCGTTGTCTTCTCATCAGGTGCAACCGTCTCACTCTCTTCTGTAGCGGGGGGTACACTTTCTTCCGGAACTGTAGTAACCATATCTTTTTCAGGTGCGGCAGGAGATGTCTTTTCAGAAGCCGCTGGTTCTCTCTCTTCTTCTGTCTGGGGTCCCGAAGTTCTGATATAGAGCATTATTGCAATGCTGCTGCGCAAATCGGGGAAAATATGTTCGTACATGTAACGGTAAGGTATACCGCCCTTGAGATCCATAAGTTCCTTCTTGCGGCTGCCTATAACCTTGCCATTGCTGTCGAAGACCCATACTGGTGTGTTGTCAAGTATTTGGAGCACTTCTTTTTTGTACTGCATTTCACTCTTTGATACGGCATCACGCAAAAGATCCCAGGCTATTCCGCCGGAATTTGTCTCAAGCATTGTCGCAGGAAGCGGCGTGTTGCGCAAAAGCCATGACTCCAAAGAGTCCATACGTCTTGCGGCCAATGTGAGGTTGGCCTTGTGGGTTCCGTCGGGAGATGTGTAAGAATAAATTACCACTTTTTCAAGGAGATCTTCCTGCAGCGCCTTTTCTATTTTTGCGCATAGATTCTTGAGTACCTCGCCGTTGTCGCGCAGCGACGTGTCTACATAACGGTAGCCCAGCCTGTAATAGATACGGGCCGAATCAACTACGCTTTCCCCGGCATGCAGCAGCGGGGAAACAAGCAGACAAAAGACCAACAGTAAAAGTCTTCGATTCATCAAATATGTTTGTATCTGCGTAAAACATTACCGGACGATTCCCAATTGCATTTTCAGGATGCCGCTAAGTAAATCGTTCGATAAATCGTTCATTTTTATAGCTCAAAGATAAATGAATTTTTCCTGAAAAAGAACATTTTTTTTAAAATTTTTGCATTCAATAGATTGGATTTTTTTTAAATGCCGCTCCTGCACAATTAGAGGCACTTTTTTTTGGTACAGCAGAATAAACGAACGATTTATCGTTCAGTTGGTTAGTTTTTGCAGATAAAATATGCGGTAGAAGTATGTGCAGCGTTCATTTTTAAAATCTTGAAAAGTTATTTTCTTCATGCTTTCAGGAAATTCCAAAACAATATCCGTTGTTACATGTCTTGATCTGTAATTTACTGTATTTGAAGCAATTGTTTATAGAAAAAGAGTGTCGTGCCCAGATTTTGCGCGTTTTGTTTGTATTTACGCGCCGGCGGGCCGGTTCTTCGCAAAATATGATTGGGGCAAGACGCCGCGTGATTGTAAACGAAGTTTAAAATAAGATATGCGTAAATCGTTTTTACTATTCTGTTTCATGCTTATGTATATTGGTACATCGGCATGGGGCATCCCCTTGCCGTCATGTGCCGGAGAGGGTATGGAGAAAATCCAAAATGATACGGTGCTGTTCAGATTTGTTCCAGGGAAGAGGATGTTCTGGGCAGACTATCGTGGAAACAGGCAATCTATAGAGAGATTGCAGACATTGATAAGAGAGCACAAAGATGCGATTTTCTCCGGCAGCGAGAAAGTGCGTGTTCTCGGATTCTGCTCTTCGTATGGTTCTGTAAAGGAAAATCTGGCGGTTGCCAAAAACAGGAGCAACCAGGTGAAGTCTTACTACATTGTGCATGAAGGGCTGAAGGAGGAGCATTTCTATACTACCAATTCTGCTTCTGCATGGAACGGCGACAGCGACGTAATAGGAATCGCATTTATATTTGAGTCTGCACAAGCGGCAGATCAGCAGGAGCATGAATCTGTAACGGAGCCGGAGACAACAGCCGGTGAAACAGATGAAGAGACTCTACATGCCGCCCCGGACGAAAGTGCAGAAGTTTCCGCAGCTGATGAGAATTTGAAACCTGCAGCTTCGGAAGAAAACGCGACACCTGCCGTTCCTGGTGAAACCCCGATTCCTGCAGCCGAAGAGAGCAGACATGATGAAAGTGCTGAAGATGGTTTGGAAAGGGCGGCTGAAGGCAGTTTCGGTCACAGGTTTGCCATAAAGACAAACGTTGCCTATCTGGCCGCCACGGTAGCCAACATAGGCGTTGAGTACAGTTTCGGTGAACATTATTCCATTGATGTGCCGTTTATTTTCAGTCCTTACAGAGTATCGCGGAACTATACCCTCAAGTTCATGGCTGTGCAGCCTGAATTCCGCTATTGGCTGAAAACCCCGATGGAGGGACACTTCTTTGGCGTGCATGCAAGTGTGGGTGCTTTCAATGTTGCTGTCAACAGCGATCTGCGTTACCAGTCTCCAAACGGATTCTACGGAGTAGGCGTAAGTTACGGTTATATGCTGCCCTTTGCAAAGAGGTGGGCGGCAGAGTTTACCGTAGGAGCAGGCTATGTCTATACAGAGTACGATTCGTACTATAATATAGACAATGGCGCAAGGTACAGGCAATGCGTCTCTTACAACTATTGGGGGCTTACAAGGGTTGGTGTAGGCTTGGTCTATAAATTCGGAAAATAAGGAGGAAAGCGTATGAAAAGAAAAATTGCGTATATATTTTGTCTGTTCCTTCTGCTTGCGGGCTGCGACAATCTCATACTTGAACTTCCGGAAGGAGAAGGAGTGGACCCGTCGCTGGTAAATTTCAACCTGAATCTTGCAGTTGATCCTGCAATGGAGTCTTACGTGCCCTCTGGCAAGTCATCTGATTCGGAGGGTAATGTCACGGAACATGACGTGCGCTGGATTGTGGAGATATTCAGAGACGAGATAGACGGAGAACCGGAGGCATCCTGCGTGCTTACCTGCGATCCGGCACCGGACGGGAATCACAGACATAACACCTCGTTTGACCTGCATGCCGGGAAATATGTGATAGTGGCATGGGCCGACTATGTAGACGACGGCTCGGTTGCCGACAAATATTACAACGTGAGCTCGCTTTCCCAAATATCAATTGCCGCTCCTGAAGATTATATAGGCAATGAGGAGCACAAGGATACCTATGTGGCGGTTGAGGAGGTCGACCTTACAGAGTACCGCGACAAATGGAATTCAACGGCCGAGCACTCTATAACGTTGCAGCGCCCTATGGCAAAGATAGAGTTCATAACCACAGACGTGGAGAAGATGCTGGACAATCTTGCCAAATTATACAACTCTTCACGCCATGATGCCAATGCAAGACTTTCAGACGCGCTGCTCTCTGCAAATCCTGATTTGAGCACGATCAAAATAAAGGTAGAGTATGCCGGCTATCTGCCGTCGGGCTTTAATGCCTATACGGACAAACCTAACGATGCGGTTTTGGGAATGTCGTTTACCGGCTCCATGGAGCGGCTTTCAGAGGGGGAAGCGCGTCTTGGCAGCGACTATATTTTCGTGAACGGCAATGAATCTGCCGTCACAGTGAATCTTATAATCAGCGATGACGAGGGAAATCTGATAAACAGGATAGACGGTATTGAAGTGCCGATTGCAAGAGGCAAGCTTACTACAATAAAAGATGAGTTCCTTACCGGGGATTACGCGCCGGGCATAGGAATAGACCCGGGATTCGACGGGGAGATAAACATAGTGATACCAGAATAATACAGACGGATTATGAAAAATATATACATGACAATAATTGCGCTTGCCACGCTTCTTTCCTTTGCAGGCTGTACAAAAGAGACGGGATGTCCGGCGGAAGAAACCGTAACGGGCAGGATTGCCCTTGCAGCACAATATGAGGCGGCAAACGGGACAGTGGACAAGAGGGCGGTTCAGACAAAGGCTGCCGGAGAGCTTACCTATGTCATTGAAGTCTGGGCGAACGACTATTCGGAGCGCATAACACGCAAGGAGGTGGCCGAATCGGAACTCTCTGCAGGAGGAACGGTGGAGATTGCCATCGTTCCGGGTAATTACAACTTTCTTTTCTGGGCGGATTACGATAACGGATACTATATCACCGATAATGCCGTTTCTGCTTCTGCAGGCGGACTGCGCAGCGTGAAGTATGAATATGACGGCAGCTCCGATATGGGCGCAGCAGACGGCCGGGATGCCTTTGCCACATGTAAAGAGAATGTGGAATGGGGCGTTGGCGGAACGGCTCCCTCGCTCAGTGCAGTGCTGGCCCGTCCGTTGGCGAAACTCTCCATCACTGCCTCAGAGAATTTTGCGGCGAATGATGCCGACGCTTCGATACAATGCAGCGATATTCCTACCGGATATGATGTCGCAACAGCTGCTGTAACGGAACTTGCCACAATCGCTTTCAAGGCCTCCATTAAATCGGGCTCTGCTGCAATAGGAGACCTGTTCCTATTTGTGCCTTCGGGCGGAAGCACAGAGGTTTCGCTTCTCGACTTCGGGGAACCGAACGAAACCAAAAATCTGGGAGAAATCTCTGTCGCTCCCAATTATGTGACTAATGTTACGGTTACAATGTAAAATTGAAAATAAACCTATAATATCCAGATATATGAAAAGACTTGTTTTAAACATGATGCTGGCGGCAGGCCTGCTCCTTGCATTCTCTGCCTGCCAGAAAGAGGAGACCCGGACAGGAGATGAACTGCAGCGGATAACTGTAAATATTCCTTCCGCTCCTGGTACACGCGCCGCAATCGGAGATTACGGCAAAGGAAGCAATGTAGACCGCTGCATACTGCAGGTCTACAGGAACGATGCCCCTTACGGAGAACAGATTTCCGTACCTGTGGCCGGCGGAAAGGCTACATTCACACTCCACCTTTCCGCAACCCAGACATACGACTTTGTCTTCTGGGCAGACTGTTCCAAAGACGAGGGCTACTACAATACAGCGGATTTGACCAACGTTACGGCAAAGAATTATGCCGGCAACAACGACAGGTTCGATGCCTTCTTCTATGCTATGGAAGATTACAGGGTTACAGGGCCTTTCACGGAGGAGATAACCCTCAAACGCCCTTTCGGCCAGATGAATATCGTAACAACAGACATTGATGAGATACCCGATGCGGATTTGAAACCCACTCATGTAAAGGTGGTTTTTTCAGAATTGCCTACGGCGTTCAATGCAAAAAGCGGAGCAATAACGGCGTATACGAAAAATGTAACCTACACCGCTCCCGTCATAAACAATAGCGGAGACCTCTCTGTAGACTATATTCTTGCAGGAGCGGATGAATCTACCCTGGCGGATTTTTCTGTCGAGTTTCTCTATAATGGAACGTCTATCGCGGTAAACGACAACTTCAAGAGCATTCCCGTACGCCGCAACTACAAGACAAACATAAGCGGCAACCTGCTCACCAAGGAGGGTATATTCGATATAACGGTAGACCCCCTGTTTGAAACCCCCGACATAGATATAGATTATCCTGAACTCCATGCTGCATTTGAAAACGGCGGTAGTGTAACGCTTGACAAAGATGTAGTCCTTGACGCTCCGCTTGTTCTTGAAGGAGACGGAAAGGTGGTGGATATCAATCTCAATGGGCATGACATTATTAACAATGTCTCAGTTCCCGATGCCGGCGCCCCCCAATACGGAAACACTACGGTATTTGAAGTAAAGGGCGGAGCCACTCTCAATATAAGCGGCAACGGAAAAGTTCATGCAATAAGCACCGAACCAGATGAAGACGGTTACCGCATGGCAGTGTACGCTCTTGGGAACTCTACGGTGAACATATACGGCGGCGACTTTATGAACAATCAGGATTATAACGGCGGCAATGCGCAGCTCGACCTTATCTATGCAGACCAGAATGCGGTCATAAACATTTACGGCGGCAGGTTCGAGTCGAAATGCGCAAACAGCAGAGGCTACTGGGTGTTGAACCTGAAAGACGGTTCAAATGCCGAAATAAATGTCTATGGAGGTACTTTCGTGAACTTCGACCCTTCAAACTCCATGACAGAGAATCCTGTAAAGAACTTCGTGGCTCCTACTTCAACTACTGTAAAGGTCAGCCAGACTCCGTCTCCGAACGGTACATACGAAGTGGTTCCGCAGGGAGAAAAGGTAAGCGTGCCTGTTGAGGCAGGCAATGCCGAAGAGCTGGAAAATGCACTGGAGAACGCGGCGGTAGAGGATATTGTCGTTACAGCAGATGTGGATTTGAGCGCTGCCTCGGTTTCTGAAATTACATTCGACGAGCCCAAGGCAATAGAGATTGCGGAGGATGCAACCTTAAAGACGGCGGGTGTGACAATGGTTGCGCAAAAGGGGCTGACAATTACAGGCGGAACGATAGACAACTCTCCTGTTGCAACGACAGCCGGCGCGCGGCGTGTTATGGCCGCCAGTGAGACACATGAACACAAATCCCTTATTCATATATATGGCGGAGAACTTGTGCTGGATAGGGTCACTCTTATAAACGATCCCGATTATCACTGGCATGGAAGTTCTTACAACACAGCGGCCATTGCCTACTGGAACGATGCGGACGTTACCATAAGGAACTCCCATATAGTTTCCGGTGAGTTTACCCTCTGCGGCATGGGGCGCGGTGTTGCAAGCGGAGTAATAACGCTTGAAGACAGTTACTTCGAGTCTACCTCGTCGAACAAGGACAATGGGTCGCACTGGGCCTACGCAATGCGTCTTTTCGGTTCAAAGATAAGGATTGAGAATTGCGAAGTGAAAGGCATACAGGGGGCAATCTCCATCGAGGGCTGCAAGGATGCAGTAATAAGCAGCGGGAAGTATTATACCGTAAATTCCGAAGGAAACGAGGATGCTTATTATGCCCTTTACCTGACAAACGATGCGGTTGCCACCATTACCGGCGGTGAGTTCATAGGCGGCAACGACTGGTCCGGAGGACTCGCAATAGAGGGAACGAGCGCCGTAGTCTCCGGCGACAATGATACCGGTCTGCCATACGGAAGCGTGATTCTCAAGGGCGGCAAATTCAGTGGAAAGGCATATAATCATGAAACCAAAGCGATTTATGAGCCGGCCGACGGTTATAAATGGCAGGCAATCTCGGAAGGTGACCTCAAATGGGAAGTAGTTTCTGAATAGATTTTAAACATATAGACTATGAATAATATTTTTAAACAAGGATTCTTTTATGCTTTCATGGCGGCGGGTCTGCTCCTTGCATTCTCTGCCTGCCAGAAAGAGGAGACAATGCCGGCCACAGAGGGCTGTTCGTTCACTGCGGTAATTCCGGGCGGCGCTCCGCAGACAAAGACGGTAAATGACGATTTTGGCCAGGGCGGCTCTGTAAACCGCTGCATTCTCGAAATCTATTATAAAGACGAACTATACAAGCGAATAGAGAAAGGGGTTGCCGGCAAACAGATCACCTTCGACAACCTCAACCTTATACCTTCGCAGGAGTATGATTTTGTATTCTGGGCAGACTGTGCCACAGAAAAAACGGCGGGCAGCACGACAACGTTCGAAGACAAGTTCTACAAGACTACAAATACCGGCGGCCTGCAGAATATTACAGAGAATGCTCCCTTTGCAGGCAACTCCGATGAGAGAGACGCCTTTTTCCATAGCGAAACAATAAAGGTAACCGGTGCATTTACAAAGACAGTCACACTCGGCCGTCCGTTCGGTCTGCTTACCTTGAAGACAGACGACTGGGCCGAGGTGCAGACATTTCCCGAGAGTCTCAGGCCTACATCCTACAGTATAACGTTCAAGGAGATGCCGGATACCTTCAACGCCCTTACAGGCGAGGTAAGCACAACAGGTGATGGCAACATTTCCTATTATTATAACGGTTTTGCCAAAGCTGACGGTACCATCTCCATGGATTTCCTCTGGGCCGGCGAAAACGAGGCTTCGCTTGCAGACTTCGCGGTAACCTTCTATAACGGTAGCGGCAGCGGAAATGAAGGGCTTGCGGAACTTGTTACCAATGAAAATTTCAAGAACATTCCCCTACGCCGCAACTACAAGACCAATGTAAGCGGCAACCTTATTACAAAATCGGGAGACATTGCTGTCAGCATTACAACCGATTTTGCAGATGAAACATACGATGAAAAGGTTGTGGAGGTAGAGAGCGTTTCGCAGATCAAATCTGCCTTGGAGGGCGGTGCGACAAATGTAGTCGTAACAAACGCTCCCACAGCCGAAGTCAATATCACAATTCCAAATTCGTTTACTCAGGCAGATGCGGAGATTTCAATTACAATACCCGATTCGGAACAGAAGATTACCATAAGCGAAGCTTCCGACGCCGGCAATAACCTGCCTGCAACCGTAACCCTGAATGCTTCCACCACCAATACATTGGTTATAGATACGCCCAATACTACCGTCATTCTAAAAGGCAATTACGGTTCTGTAGAGGCTGCAACCGCGGAGAATACGCTGGTTATACCTGAAGGGGCGACTGTCGGCAGCCTTGCTGTAAAGAAAGGTAATGTGGAGATATACGGAAAGGTAGGAAATCTCACTCTTGCAGAGGGTTGCAAAGTCAAGGTTTACGGCGTTTCGGAGGCGGACACATTCATGGATGCCTCCGAGCTGGCAGTGGAGGGCAAATGCGGGAAGATTCTCCTTATGTCCGACATCGCGACAGACGATAGTTTCGATTTCATTGCCGGAGAGTTGGATTTGAACGGCAAGAGACTAAGTACGAACGGCTCTTTGGATGTTAAGGCCGGGCAGAGTTTTACCCTGCGCAATGGAAACGTGGAGAGCAAGGTGGCTAATACTTCTACAAGCGCACTCTCTGTAAGCGCAGGCGGAACCATGATTCTTGAAAATGTCGTTCTCAATACCAACGGAGCGGGGCTTTTCCCGGAGGGAGATGCAGCAAAACTGATAGTGAGAAACTCTTCGGTGAACGGCTGGTCATACGGAGTGGGGACTAACGCTTCGGAAAACCATACATTGAGCATCGAGCTTGAAAACTCTACCTTCACCGCTGCGGGCGCCGCAGTATTCATGAATATACCGGGCAATATGACAGTAAAGAACTGTACGGTTACAGGCAATACCCAGGGCATGGTGGTGCGCGGAGGAACGGCAAAGGTTTATAACAGCACCATAACCTTGAATTTCAACTTCGACACATACCTCGATTATTACAACAAATATGAAAATATAGACTGGGGAACCGGCAATTCCGTTCAGGCCGCTGCCTTGACAATGGGCAACAAAAGCCAGGGATACCAGTATCCTACAGACGTAACCCTTGTCAATACCCAGGTAAGGCTGACAGGACCTTATGCTTCCTGGTTCCCTTGCGTCTATGCCTATGCGAACCAGGGCGAGGGGCTTGGCGTAACCTTCAAATATGATGCACAGTGCGGGTTCAGCAAGGCTCCGGTTTATGCAAGCGAAAATATAACCGTAAACGGCAACTTCAACCCGTGGGACGGAGTTTCCGTTGAGGCTGTGGCTCCAAACGCTGCCGGCGAGTATGAGATTTCCACACCGGTGCAGCTGGCATGGCTGGCGCAGCAGGTAAACGGAGGCAACAAGTTTGCCGGTCTTACCGTACGCCTTACGGAAGATATTTATCTCGACGGCCATGAGTGGACCCCGATAGGAAACGGATACCGTGAAGACAGTACTCCTCTGGGAAAAAGTTTTGCCGGAACATTCGACGGTGGCAACCATACAATCCACGACCTGAAGATTTCGCAGACCAAGGGAGCGGATTACGCAATAGGCCTCTTTGGAGTTGTAAAGGACGGTACGGTAAAGAACTTGAAGTTCGAAAATGCCGATATCAATGTTGAGAGCAGCGAAATGGCGGCAGTTGCCATAGGCATGCTCAACGGAGCCGATGCTCTTGCTGAAAATATAGAGGTGCTCTCCGGCAGCGTTACTGCAGGGCGCGGAAATGCCGGAATCGTGGGGCGTATGACAAAGAGTGGAACAATAAGAAACTGCATTAACAGGGCCGATATTACAGGTCTCGCTTCAGGTGGCAACACCGGCGGAATAGTCGGCGCCGCATATTATACTGCAACGGGCGAGACCATGACCATAGATGGCTGCAGCAATTACGGAAATGTAAAAGGCATTTACGGTGTGGGAGGCATTGTGGGCCTCTGCGCAGCAAACGTTACAGGATGTACCAACAAGGGTGAAGTCTACGGCGCCGCAGCCAGCATAGGAGGCATAGTGGCCGAGCAGCAGAATGCAGGCAGCGTAAAGAATTGCGAGAACCGCAGCAAGGTTACAAACAGTTCAACGGCCTACGGAACGGGCGGCATAGTAGGCTGGATACGTTACAGCGGTGCGACAGCCAGCTATCCTGCAAAGAATATCATTGAGGTTTCGGGCAATAAGAACTATGCCGAAATAGACGGCGGAAACGATGCCGGCGGAATAGTGGGTACAGTCTACAATTACGGGGAGATAACAGGCAACGAGAACTATGCTCCTTCATTGGACGGTGCCGTATTCGTTGCAGGCATTGTGGGCAACGCCCAGTTTCAAGAGACTCCTGCCGGAATGAGCGACCCCAATATGGTAAATGTAAAGGATAACCTCTCTACAACACCGCTCAGCGCAATGACAGGCGGCTCCTGCAAAGACGAATTCGTTTACATAAACGAGCAGGATGCGGTAACGGAGGAGGACAACACCTATTCTCCCGCAGAATAGATAATCAAAGCAGACATACACAAAATCGATATTATGAAAAAACTTGTTTTGAATTTGATTCTGGCGGCAGTGGCGGTTATTGCCTTTTCGGCCTGCCAGAAAGAAGAGGGGCCTGTGGGCGGAGGCGAGTTGCAGCAGATAACAGTGAAGCTGCCCGCAATGCCGCAGACCCGTGCTGCTATAGCCGATTATGGCAGCGGCAGCAATGTAAACCGCTGTATCCTGCAGGTCTACAGAGACGGGCAGCCATACGGCCCTCAGCAGGTCTCTGCAATATCAGGCAAGCAGGCGACCTTTACCGTACGTCTGGTCTCATCGCAGGAGTATGATTTCGTCTTCTGGGCAGACTGCGCAACGGCAGACGGCTCGGGCAACTTTACAGACAAATCGTATGTTACCTCAAACCTCACGGCAATTACCGTGAACGGAACTTATGCGGGCAACAACGACGAAATGGACGCTTTCTTTTACACTTTGGAAGATTACAAGGTGGAAGGAGCGTTTACAGAGGAGGTTACCCTCAAACGCCCCTTTGGAATGCTTAATATAAAGACAAATGATCTTGCTTCCATTTCTGCTGAAAATCTGAAACCTACAGCTGTAAAGGTTGCATTTGCCGGAATCCCCGTTTCGTTCAACGCCCTTACCGGTGAGGCCGGAGATGTAAAGAAAGTAGAATATACGGCCGATATTATAAACGCCGCTACAGGAGAACTCACGGTGGATTATATCTGGGCGGCGGAGGATGAGGCCGCACTTGCAGACTTTTCCGTAGAGTTTTTGAACAATACGACTTCCATTACCGTAAACGACAACTTCAAGAGCGTTCCCATACGCCGCAACTACAAAACCAATGTAAGCGGTAACCTGCTTACCAAAGAGGGCAGCTTTGAAGTTGCGATTAATCCGGCATTCGAGGAGAAGGAGTATGACAATGCCTGCGGTGTACAGACAGTTGCCGACATTGCAGCCGCACTCGAGGCAGGAGAGACAAATATCGTAGTGGCACAGGCCCCGACAAGCGATGCGACAATCGTAATACCGAACTGTTTTGCGGATGCGGCAACAGAGATTTCCATTATGATCCCGGCTTCAGACAAGAAGATAACCTTAAAGGAGGGCAACAGTGACGGTGCAAACCTCCCGGCTGTCGTAAATCTGGATGCATCTACAACCGGTACCCTTGTGCTCGACATGCCCAATACTACCGTATATTTGAGCGGAAGCTATGGCTCTGTCGAGGCCTCTACCGCAGATGATACCCTTGTCGTATCGGAAGGTACTGCCATTGGAAACCTTACGGTAAACAAAGGCGGTGTGGAGATTTACGGCACGGTAGAGAATCTGGTTCTGGGAAGCGATGCTTTTGTAAAGGTTTACAGCGTTGGTGACGCACAGCTCTTGAGAGAGGCTTTCGACCTTGCAGAAGAGAACAAGTGTGCCAGGATTCTGCTTACGGCAGACATAGATCTTGAGGGGAGTGAAGGCAACATGTGGGAACCTGTGAATACGGAGAATACCCGATTCGAGGAACTGGACGGTGCCGGCCATACCGTAAGCAACCTTTATGCAGACAATTATACCGGCCATGCAGATGGCGAAGGTTACTATTACGGAGGCTTTTTCTATGTGCTTCAGGGCAATGTAAAGAATCTTACAATAGAAAATGCGACAGTTACGTGCCATAGAGGCGGTGCGCTTGCAGGCCGCATGGACTGGGGCAGCATTGAAAACTGCCATGTCAGGAATGCAGACATTACCGGAGAGCAGAAACTCGGCGGCCTCATAGGTTTTGTAAGCAACAGTTCCAAGGATGTCTCTGTAAAGGGCTCTTCTGTTGAAGGCTGTACAATAAACCCCCTTATTTCAAGCGGATTGTATCAGGCTGCAGGCCTGATTGGCTACCTGCAGACATTCGACAGGAACGTGCTTGTAGAGGGTTGTTCTGTAAGTGACATTACGCTCGGCAAGGTATATGAGCCGGACTCTAAAGTAACAGACAGAATCTATGATTTGGAGCAATATTATTCTCATGCCTTCATAGGCGATATAGTAAATATTTCCAAAAATGAAGATGCGTATGGGAAATATACAGTAGAGCTTAAGGACAACAGAGTCGATACCCAGATAGACGGCATTCCTACCTGCAATACCACAAATGATTACGCAGGATGGTGGGCAGGAGACTACAATACCGCAGGCTATCCTTACAGTACCAGGCTGGTTATAGACGGCGTTACCCAGGACCGCTGGGTTGAGGTAAAGAGGGTTGCAAACCTGCTCTCTTCAGGAGGCAAGGTATATATCTGGCGCGATTATGACCTTACAAAATGGCCTGAAACACCCGAAATGATAGCAGTTGAGAATCCTACGGAAATCATATTGAAAAGCGGTACGCTGACAGTAGGCAAACAGCAGATTCACAACAAGAGTATACTCACGGTTTCAGGAGAGGGCGCAATGGATGCGTCGAGCTATGTCTTCATGAATGAGAATGGGGCGGAACTGATAATCAAGGGTGGAACATATACTGCCAAAAAAGTGGAGGATGCCAATGGGGTGGTTATTTATAATCAGGGGAAATGCATTATAGAGGATGGCGTTATAAATGGCCCGGGATTTGCCCTTATGAATACCGGAAACGCAGATATGACAATCAACAACGGTACCGTTACCAACGGTGGAAATCCTACCGGATATGCACTTATGGCTGCCGGAGACAATGCGAAGCTGACTGTCAATGGAGGTAAGATTGAAGCGATACAATCCATTGGAGGGGCTACGGTTACCATTAATGGCGGTACCATTATAAATGATTGCAGATATTATGCGGTTTATAATGAGGGAGGCAATACTGTCATTACCGGAGGGTATTTCTGCGGATATAATAATATGGACGATATTTATATAACAGGTGGCACTGTTACCATAATCGGCGGTTATTTCGAAGACAACAAGGCAACCCTGGCAGACGGTTATACATATCAGAGCAATGTGCAGGAAATCGACGGCATTACCTATAACTATGATGTAGTCTTGCAATTGTAATCCTGCCGGCAGGTTTGCAGATGATACGGAAAGGGCGGCGGAGAGGCATTCTCCATCTGCCCTTGCTTTTTTGTTATCATCTATGCTTTTCGGCAACAGGCTGCTCCCGTCCGGCCACAGACCTGCCTTCGCTGGAGTTGAACCCCGATGTACCGTTGGAGGGACGTTCAAGGCCGCTCTGGAAAAATGGGGATATAGACTGTAGAGTGAACCGGTAGGGATGCCCGGAAGTCAGTGTACGTCCTTTACGGCGCGCATGATTACATCCGCCGCACCGTCGATACCTAACTTTTCCGTATTTACAACAATGTCGTATTCATTGAAATCTGTCCACTGTCTGCCGGTATATTGCCAGTAGTGGTTTGCACGGCCCGTATTTACCCTTTCTATTTTCCTTGCAGCCTCTTCTTCCGGAATATGGAGAAGTCCTGCGACTTGTCTTGCCGCATACTCCTTGCCCGATGTCACAAAAACACGGAGCACACGGGGGTTGTCCCTGAGAATCCAGTTGCTCAGCCTGCCTATGATTACACACGGCCCGTGATGTGCCAGATCGCGTATCGTACGGCTCTCGCTTACATAGATTGCATCCTCTTTGGAAGGATTCATTGAGAGCGGGATGCTGCTGTCTGCGATAATCAGTTCCCAGAGGCGGGCAGTCGAGATGTTCTGTTCGTTTTCCGCTACGAATTCCGGTGCATAGCCTATCTGTTGGGCTGTCCTGTCGATAATCTGCCTGTTGTAGCAAGGGCAACCGAGTTTGCGGGCCACAGCCTCTCCTACGCTGTTGCCGCCGCTGCCGTACATCCTGGCAATGGTTATAACGGTATGGGCAGGCCAGCTGCTTGAGGCGGCCCTTTCCGCCCCGCTCTCCTTATTGCGCTCCGCTGCAGGGATGAATATCCTGTCGAGCCATCCTATTTTAGGTGAAAAGACTCTTACCATGAAGCCTACGTAAAACATCGAGACCAAGGTTCCGGCTCCAACCATTTTCCAGTCCCACCTGCCGAAAAAGATGAGCATGAATACCACTCCCGTTGAGACCAAAAATGTATCCGTGCAGATTTTTACCTTGCTGAACTCTTTTTTGAGGAATTTGGAGATGGCCAGCGGGAAGCCTTCTCCTGCGAGCATAAGGGAGTCGCAGCGCACCTCGCAGGCTATTCCGAACGCGAGGATTGCCCCTCCGGCAAGCAGCTCCATAAATCTGAGCGGATAGCCTATGGCCGGGTTCATTGTAAACGGAATCTGGAGGAAGCCTGTCATCCACATGGTGAGGTCTGTGTAGAACCCGAACAGGAACGAGACCGCTATCTGCAGGAACTGCCTTTTTTCGAAATCCTTTCTTAATAGCAGTATCTGGACAGCTATGAAAAAGACATGCATGCAGATTGTGAGCTGCCCCATGGTAAGGCTCATTCCGGGGATGAGCGAGAGGATATAGGGTGGTGCGGAGATTGGCGAAGAACCAAGATTCGCCCTGATCGAGAGCGATGTTCCCAACGCTATTACAAAAAGTATGAAAACAAAACTTATGTAGCGGCGGAGCCACTCCGCCCTGCTCCTTTTTACCTCCATCAACTCCGATTTTTAAAACCGGATGCGAATTTACATAAAATCCAAATATGTTTACAGTTTCCCGTTGCAGCAGTCGATTTCGGCAAGGTCGCGCCAGCCGGCATCGCGCATTTCGCGGAGAAAGAGCCTCGCGCACATCTGTGCATCGTCTCCGGCACGGTGGTGCGTACCTTCGGGGATGGCGAGCTGCTTGCAAAGGTAACCGAGCGTGTTGCAGCCGAAGTCGTAGATTTGTCTGGCTATTTTCAATGTACATTGCCACTGCAATTCCGGCAAATGCAAATTATACAGCCTGGCGGAATGCTCCAGACAGCTGCGGTCGAATGGTGCATTATGTGCTACAAAGATATTGAACTCATCGAGATATAATCGCTCTATCTCTTCCCACACTTCCGGAAAGGAGGGTGAATTTTCAGTCTCTTCAGGCGTGATGCCGTGGCACTGCATATTCCAATAACTGTACAGATTGTCTTCCGGCTGCACCAGCCAGGAGCGTGTTTCTATAATTTCTCCATTGCGTACAGCACATATACCCACTTCGCAGACAGAGGCCCGTTTGCCGGTCGCCGTCTCAAAATCTATTGCTATAAAGTCAAGTCCCTGATTTTTCACCTGCTGCATTTTTCTGTTTTTCCTTGTCATTCCTCCCCGCCCTGCTCTCCCGGTTTGCCCGCCTCCGGCTTGTGTCGCAAATGTAGTTGATTTTTGCCGGATGGCGTCCACGGTTTTCAATCGTGTTGCCAAAGTTTGATAGAATGGGATTCTGCACGGCTTCATGGCGATTGGCAGCATGGAGCGTGGTTATTTGCAAAGATGTTTTCCGATTTTCGATGATGTTTTGCTGAGTAGTACACCTTAAAACCAACTTTACACCTGCCGTACGTAGAACAATCGTCATAGAAGTCGGGATGCAGAATGCCGCACAGGAGATGGCCGTACCCGCCATCATCTATGCCCTGCTGATGAATATCGTGCTGCTCCTCTATGTCGCAGTGGTCCGCCGGCGTCAGTATGCAGTTTCTGTAAAATAATTCCCCTGATGTCGGCTTAGTTCCGAATTGTATACTAACTTTGGGAAAAAAGAAGCATTATGTCAAAGTTGGGATGTATACAGCGGTATATGCTGATAATAAGGCTGGTCAGGAGCTGTCCTTATATCTCGTTGGAAGATCTGGTAAGGGAGGTTGAGTGCGCGATGGCCTACTATGACGACGAAGGTACGGCAGGAGTGTCGAGAAGGACGGTGCTGAGGGATATCGGGGATATTCGCAGCGGCCTGGGTGTCAGCGTAGAGTATTCCCGGAGCGAAGGCGGCTACTATATCCCTGAAGATGAGGACCGGATTTCGGATCTGGAGCGGGTGCTGGAGCAGTTTGACCTGATTACCTCGTTGAGAGCCAGAGAGGAACTGTCCTCGATCGTGTTTGCCGAGAAGCGGAAAGCTGCCGGTACGGAGCATCTCAGTCCGCTGATATATGCGGTGAAGAAACATCTGGAGGTCGAATTTATCTATGTCAAGTACGACGGCTCGGAACCTCGGCAGCGGAGGGCAATGCCCTACGCCCTCAAGGAGGGACAGGGCCGCTGGTATTTGCTGGCCATCGAGATAGGCCTAGGGGAGAAAGTCACTTCGGAGGGTGAGATTAAAAGCTGGGGCCTGGACCGTATAAGGAATCTGCGCATTACAGACAATCGGTTTGTTCCGAGGCCCGATGTGGATGTGGAGGCGGATTTTAAGGATTCGTTCGGCGTATACTCCAACCGCAATGTGCCGGTTGAGGAAGTTGTCCTGTCGATGTCTCCCCGAGAGGGCCGCTACTGCAAGGCCTATCCTCTCCACGAATCTCAGGAAGTACTGATAGACAATGATAAAGAGGTCCGCATCCGTCTGAGGCTGCGCATAACATTTGCATTCAGGCGCGAGCTCCTTTCCCGCAGCGACGACATCACCGTCATCGCCCCTGCCCACCTTCGCGAGGAACTGAAAACAGTCTACCGCGATGCCCTGCACCGCATGGACTTCTGAGTGACATGCTTTGGCACTGAGCCGCCTTACCTTTGAATAGCACTCAGTTTATTATCGTATCTTTGTTTTATGGAAAATCTTTATAATCACAAAATGGTGCATGATGACAGGTTTGCGCCTAATCCATTTTTGGGACATTTGACTCTTGCTGTTTGCAAACCTTATATTCGCTTGAACGTTCGGATAGGAGACAGGATTTCCGGATAGACATCAAAATCTCTGCGTGGCGCTTCAACAGAGGTGGGTAAAGAAAAACTTCTCTATCTAGCCAGAGTCTCGGAGAAGCTGACATTTGAACAGTATTGGAATGATCCTAGGTTTGAGAATAAGAGGCCGGATAGATTAGATGACAAAAATGATGACAGAAGGTTCGGCGATAATATTTATAAACCGGATTCTTTTGCTGAAGGAGGTTTTGTTCAGGTAAAGAATCTTAATCATGTCGAGAAAAATAAGAAAAAGGACCTGAAAGGGCAATTCGTTCTTGTGTACGGTGAATTTTATTATTTCGGGAAGAAATAGCCATTGAACATCCCGCTAGAATTTAAACCTAATATTCTCAAGGCTCAATCAGCTTATGGCTCGAAAACAGAAGAACCGACAGATTTTATAAATTATGTAAGAAAGCATGTATCCCAATGTTATAGAAGTTCGCATATATGAAGAAAATAATACTCAGCCGCAAAGGTTTTGACGCATCCTATGGTAAGATACCTAGTCCTATATTGCCAGATGGAACTCTGTTATCCTTGCCGATTCCGGACAAGGCTGTAAATTGTAAATTTACAGATTTGCAATATGATGGCGAAAATTATTTTAATAAAATAAGATCCTTGTCCCCTAGGACAAAGATAAAAGAAGCTTATAGTTGTCACCTTGATCCGGATATCAGACCTGAAGTTATAGAGAGATCTGTAGGATGGAAGCCGTCGTTTGGTCAGGAAGGGGCAGCATTTAGTCATTTACAAAATCAAAAAGTAGGAGAGGGTGATCTTTTCCTGTTTTTCGGGTGGTTCCGCCAAACAGAGCTGTCGGACGGCAGGTTGAGGTATGTGCGGGATGCGCAGGATTTACATATAATATACGGCTATTTGCAGGTAGGGTATATAATCACCCGTGAGGAGGATGTGCCGGAGTGGTTGGCCGGACATCCTCACAATACTGCTGAGCGGTGGAAAAGAGACCGTAATGCGATTTATGTGGCGGCAGAACGGCTTACCATACAGCCGGAACTGCCAGGAGCCGGATGCCTGACTAAGTCCGACAGGCTCGTGCTGACTAAGAAAGGATGCCCGCGCAGAGTATGGAACTTGCCGGACTTCATGCGGGAAATTCCTATGACATACAATGCCAATGCATGGCAAGATGAGGGCTTTGTCTCAGCAGCAAGAGGACAGGAGTTTGTCTTTGATGCAAACGAAGATGTCATAGACTGGGTAAAGGAAATGATTCGGTCCGGCAGCAAGTAGAATTTTCCGACCGTTGTCAGATAACGATATCAGCATCTGTAGCTGTGAGAGCTGTGATGATTTTTCAGTGGAGCAAAGAATCAAGGATGGAGTCGTGCAGTGGACTGTGAACGGATATGAAATAGGAAAGAATCTTTGGCGTATGTCATAAAATGGAATGACAAATGCGAGTATGGTGAGCATATTATTAGTCGTGGTGAGGATGGAGTCTGGAAGAAGACAGGCGCGTAAATTTGTCAAAATCTTATCAGATAAACTGGAAGGAATATGATTGTGTGGGAGATGAAAATTCTTAGTATTTTCTTGAAATAGATATTCCTGAGTGACATGTTCTGGCACTGAACTGCCTTACCTTTGGAGTGTAATGATAAAAAGGTAAGATTATGGAAAAGAATGAACTCAGTGTTCCGGCATTTTTCGGACAGCAGGGCCTGACTGCAGCATCGGCCAACCATATTGCAGATATTGCCAAGGAAAGTTATCAGGCGGTGGAAAAGAGGCTCTCTTCGATGGATTTTCACAAAACGACTGTGGCGTTGATTGGCTCGTCGGACGAGACCGTGATATCCTACGGGACGAGCGCGGAGCAGTTCACGGGGATACGGGACGGCATGAATGAGATTGTGGAGATGAAGAGGCTCATCGCATATCTGCGGGAGGCCATTAAGGCCAAGGAGAAGCTGGCGGAAGAGGCAGGGGAAATCGGTTCTTCTGAGTTGGCTCATCTGCTGGCCGGCAAGCCGGAGAAGGAGCCGGACCTTATTGCCCAGGATGTCATTGATTCATGGAACATCAAGGAGCGTAATCACTATCTCTCCCTGCAGACAAAGTGCGCTGTCATAGGCAAGTTCATTCATCCGGATGGAGCGCTCTCGGAAGCCCGTAAGGCCTACATGGAGCGTCTGTCGACACCTAAGACTGTGAAGGAGAATGGAAAGGACACCCTTGTGTACACGTATTATCCCAATGTGGAGGGCGAGGAGGTCGAATCCCTGTTTTTCGCACTGCAGGCCGAGCACCGTTCTGCTCAGGCGGAGCTTAACGGGATGATGCATGAGATTGAGAAAACCATTGCAGCGGACAAGGAAGAAAAGAGTCGTCGGTGGAGTGCCGCAATGGAGCAATGGAAGGCCGATGTGGACCTGAAGAGAGAAGAGCTCAATCGGGAGAGGAACAGAAAACGCAAGGAAGTGGAAGCCTTGAAGATAGTCATACCCGACAATCTCAGACCGATATATGAAAAACTTCGACAGTTCTGACAAATAAGGCAGGACTGAGCGCCTGCGCGAAACCTGCCTGAACGGACATGCGGGACGGTCGTATTTTATTCCTTACTACAGGTCAAAAATCCTTACATCAAATTGCGGCTTTGCTTATTTCGTCTCAGAAGCCTTTGATTTTGCCCTCGCTATTGAGCGCGGAGCCGGTTATTGCTCTTGATATGGACTAAGTGCCGTCCCGCATGTCCGGTTTGTCTTTTTAAATTATTTGATATGTGTTTAAGTATTTACATAGGATCTGTTAAATCAGAAAATTTCGATTATTACAAGCCGTATTCCGGCCCGGACAAAGCTTCGGCCACCTACTGCCCGGAGCGGATAATGGATGTCTTTCCCATAGTAGGTATCAATGACCCTCTGTCCTCTGCGATAATGGGGGACAATGATTCCGTCCAAACTGACTGGGGTTGCTGGGTTCTGAAAAAGACCAAGGAGGATCTAATGCTGTATGTCATGGAGAATGGCAGTTTTACAATTTGCCGGGCGATAGAAGATATGGACAGAACTTTGAAATACGGGGAGGAATATCTTCTCGTGCTCTTTGACGACGGTATTGATTTGGATAAGGATTGATTATCTTTGTTGGAAAATTGAGACACAGATGATGCTTGACGAAAATATTTGTGCAAAACCTTTTGTAAAATGGGTCGGAGGGAAAACTCAATTACTGGATGAGGTTGGAAAATCCTTGCCCGGTAATTTCGCGTCCATTAAGGACGCGGTGTATGTCGAGCCTTTTGTCGGAGGTGGTGCTGTCCTTTTTTGGATATTGCAGAAGTATTCAAATATATCTCAGGCGGTGATTAACGATATTAATCCGGATCTCATCAACGTCTACCGTATTATTAAGGACGCACCGCAAGATCTGATATCAGTGTTGAGGCAGTATCA
>CALVAG010000013.1 GCA_944325445.1 uncultured Bacteroidales bacterium
AAAGATAAATTCAAATCGGCGCGCTCGTCCCACCCTTGTAATTACCTATACTTCAATATTTTCAAAGAACTTTTGCGATTTTTTTACCGGACACTAATGTTTACAGATATCAAATATAGAAATAATCCGACAGATTTATCAGGACCTTGCAGAAAATAATAGAAAAAAGTCCGGCTCTGCAGGCCGGACTCACATAGTACCCAAGTTTGACATTTACAGATTAAAATGCCGCAATCAGTTCTTCGTTGCTGTAGGCATCGGCGCCGTAGCAGGTTTTAAGGTAGGCAAGACCCGCCTTATAATCCTCTTCCGTAAAGGAGTCTGTAGCCTCCTTGGCAACAACCACGTCATAGCCGAGACAATAGGCATCGGCCGAGGTATGGCGTACGCACATGTGGGCATGCAGGCCTGTCATAACGACTGTCTTTACACCCAGTTCCCTTAAGAGAATATCCAGATCTGTCTGGAAGAAGCCGCTGTAACGGCGTTTGGGAACAACGTAATCCTTTTCGCAGACTTTCAGTTCCGGAATAACCTCCGCTCCTTTTGTGCCGGCAATCGCGTGGTCTCCCCATAATGCGAGTTCTCTGTCGATACCCTTGATATGGGCATCATTGCAGAATATGACCGGAACACCGGCCGCACGTGCCGCGTCAAGAAGTTTTGCCGTTGCGGGGACAATGGCTTTTGCCCTCTCGCATGTAAGGGCGCCTGTAACGAAATCGTTGAGCATGTCTACAACCAGAATCGCTGGTTTTACCAATTTTTCCATGATAGTGAGTTTTAAATTGTTTGTTATTGTTTATGTTGGAATTTTATATTCATATCTTGAATGCATCGCGGAGCATCTCTATGGAGATGCCTTTGAAATCATCTGTTACAAGCCCGGCATACGGAGCAATGACATTCTCCGGGTTTGTCGTTGCAAGGCCTATGACATTCCCTCCGGAGTCTTTGGCCGCCTGCAGGCCGCTTATGGAGTCTTCGAATATGAATGTGCGTCCGGCAGATACTCCGAACTCCTCCATCCCTTTCAGATAGCAGTCCGGGGCCGGTTTGGAACGGGTGAAATCTTCGCCTGTAAATATTCTGTCGAACAGTTTCAATATTTCCGGACGGGCGCGGTAGACATTCTCCATTTTCGCCCTGTTCGAACTTGTCACAATCGCACGCGGCATTCCCGAAGCGGCTACACTCTCTATAAATTCTTTTGCACCCGGGATATATTCGTAGGACATGTTTCTCTCGAAGTCATTGATTCCATCTGTCAGTTCGCGCTGGAGAGGCGCGTTGCCGGCAAAATGGCGGGAGAAAATTTCCGGCAATGTCTGCCCCTTTATCTTCATGGCAAAATCGCTGTCACTCTTATATTTCTCCCCCACCCTGTTCCAGAAAAGGGAATACTGTCCTTCGGTATCGAAAACCACTCCGTCCAAATCGAATAAAAAAAGAATATTCTCCATAATCACTCCATTCTGCCGAATTTCATTTCATCGCCGTTTTTGTCGTACTGCTTGCGCTTGCCGGTAGGCGGTGCGGAAAGAGTTATGCGCACGACAGCCGTACGGCTCAGGCTGCGGCGTACAGCATCGTCGAAAGCATCCATATGGCCGGGCAGGAAACGCTCGCTAATGGCTCTCAATCCTTCTATTTTCTCGGAATCATCTGTCACGAGCTCTGCAATACCGAAAGCGATTGCAGACTTGTATTGCAATGTAAAGGAGCCGTCCTTTGGCCCTACCGTAGGCATGCAGCGCGAAACGGCTGAGAGGCAGACCTGCGGGTTTGCGGCAATGGCATCCAGTTTCTCCCCCTCCGTTGCACAGTGGAAATACCAGGTATTGTCATCCGTACAGGCAAGAGAAAGGGGAACTCCATAAGCTTTTCCCTCCTTATTTATGAAACTTACCGTAATATACGGCGCCTTGCGCATCACATCCAGAGCCCAGGCGCTGTCCATCTCCCTGCTTTTCTTTCTCATATTCTCACACTGTCTTGACTGAAATTCTGTCGAGCAAACTGTTGTATATTTCAGCGTCGCTCTGCTTGAAACAACAGAATGTCACATTTATTCCGCTTTCATGCTTTTTAATGTAATCATATACCGTACCCACGGCTATCTCTGCAGCCGCCCTGGCGGGATAACCGTAAACACCGGTACTTATGCATGGAAAGGCGATACTGCCGAACCCGTTTCTGCAGGCCAGTTCCATTGCGCCTCTGTAACATGAAGCCAGAAGTTCCGCCTCATTGCGGTTGCCGCCGTGCCATACAGGGCCCACAGTGTGTATCACCTTTTTGCATGGCAGGTTATAGGCATCCGTCATCTTGCATTCACCGGTCCTGCATCCGCCGAGCGTTCTGCACTCTGCCAGCAGCCCCGGCCCTGCCGCCCTGTGAATTGCTCCGTCTACACCGCCGCCACCAAGCAGCGAGTTGTTCGCGGCATTCACAATCGCGTCCGCATGAAGCCTGGTAATATCTCCGGTTACAACGCTGAAGTTCATTTTTAATTCATTTTTATGGGCAATATCGGGATTGCCATTACAAATATCCTATTTTTTTTCACTAATCCAATAATAGCATGAGATATATTTTAAGCGCATAGGTAAAAAATGGTTAATTTTGAAGCCGAAATCATGGTGCATATGGAAAACAGGAACAGCGGTATCATGGCTCCTCTCTCTGAAAGGATGCGCCCTACATCTTTGGACGGATATGTGGGCCAGGAGCATCTTGCCGGCAAAGACGGGGTATTGAGAAAAATGATAGAGAGCAACAGGCTCTCTTCGTTTATCTTGTGGGGGCCTCCCGGTGTGGGCAAGACCACTCTTGCAAAAATCATCGCCAATACTCTGAAAAGGCCCTTTTACACATTGTCCGCCATAAGTTCGGGGGTTAAGGAGGTGCGCGAGGTGATAGAAAAGTGCAAGGGCGGAAACCTTTTTGCTACGGAACGCCCCATACTCTTCATAGACGAGATCCACAGGTTCAGCAAATCGCAGCAGGACGCCCTTCTCGGGGCGGTAGAGAGCGGCACGTTCGTCCTTATCGGCGCCACTACGGAAAACCCTTCGTTCGAGGTGATAAGCCCTTTGCTGTCGCGCTGTCAGGTATATGTACTTAAAGAGCTGGAAGTAAAGGATCTCGACAAACTGTTGGACAACGCCCTGAAGAACGATGAATATCTGAAAAAACTGAAAATAGAGGTAAGAGAAAAGGAGGCGCTTTTCAGATTTTCCGGCGGAGATGCCCGCAAACTGCTCAACATAATAGAGATAATCATATCGAACTCCCAGGTAGGAAAGCCTGTAATTATAGACAATGCACTTGTCAAAAAGGTGCTGCAGGAGAATATCGCCCTGTATGACAAAAACGGCGAGCAGCACTACGATATAATTTCGGCATTTATAAAAAGCATGAGGGGGTCGGACCCAAACGGAGCCGTCTACTGGCTGGCAAGAATGATTGCAGGAGGGGAAGATCCGCTGTTCATTGCACGGAGAATGGTGATTCTCGCGGCAGAGGATATCGGGTTGGCCAATCCAAACGCGCTGCTGCTTGCACAAAACTGTTTCGAATGCGTTCACAACATAGGTATGCCCGAAGGGAGGATTCCGCTCGCGGAAACCGCCATCTATCTGGCCACATCGCCTAAAAGCAACTCTGCATATATGGCAATAGACTCGGCCCTCGAACTTGTAAAACGCGAGGGGGATTTGCCGGTGCCGCTTCATTTGAGAAATGCACCTACAAAACTTATGAAAGATCTGGGTTACAGCGCAGGATACAAGTATGCCCATGATTATACCGGAAACTTTACAGACCTGAGATTCTTGCCGGAAGAGATTGAAAATCAAAAATTTTATAACCCAGGTAACAACACCAGGGAAAATGAAATCAGAAAGAGGCTGCAACAGTTGTGGCCCAAGTACAGGTATTGAAAATACGCACAAATTGTGATATAAAATGGCGGTATGTAGATAAAAATTTGTAACTTTGCGCGTTCTTAAAGTTGTGATATGAGTCCGTTATCTATACCCGACATTAAAGAGTACAACAACCGGATGTTTTTTCTTATAGCCGGTCCTTGCGTAGTGGAGGGAAAAGAGATTACATTTCAGATTGCAGAACATTTGAAAGACCTCACGCAGAGGCTTGAAATCCCATTTATTTTCAAGGCGTCATATAAAAAGGCCAACCGCTCCAGATTCGACTCTTTTACCGGAATCGGAGATAAGGAGGGGCTGTCGGTACTCAAGGAGATAAAAGAATATCTCAAAATACCTGTCCTGACAGATATCCATTCTGTACCGGAAGCGGAACTTGCCGCTTCATACGGTATAGACATACTCCAGATACCGGCATTCCTGTGCCGCCAGACCGAATTGCTCGAGGCTGCAGCGAAAACAGGAAAGTATGTAAACATCAAAAAGGGACAGTTCCTCTCGCCGTCGGCTATGAAATTCGCGGCTGAAAAGGTCGCCCGTTTCAACGATAAGATAATATTGACAGACAGGGGTACCCAATTCGGATACTCAGACCTGATAATAGACTTCAGAGGCATACCGCAGATGCAGCAGTTCGGTTATCCGGTCGTGCTGGACGTAACCCACAGCCTGCAGCAGCCCAACCAGAACAGCGGAGTGACAGGCGGACTGCCCCAGATGATAGGTACCATGGCAAGGGCAGGAGTCGCGGCCGGAGTAGACGGGCTTTTCTTTGAGACCCATCCTGAGCCGGCCATGGCAAAATCGGACGGGGCCAACATGTTAAGGCTCGACAAGATGGAATCCATGCTCAGAACATTGATTCCTATAAGGAAAGCGATATTAAATCAACAAATATAAAGAGTAGTATTATGAGTTTTTCACCAGATTTTTCGAGAAGATATGAAAAATTGCCGGTTACGATTTTCAAAGAGCAACCGGAAGCCTCCAAGCTTATACTCGATGCTATTATAGCTAAGTGTAACGAAAAGGCTAAAGAGGGTAAAAAGTGTGTGTTGGCGCTTGCTGCTTCATCTGCCTGCATCCAGATTTACGATGATATGGTCAAGGCATACGAAGCCGGAAAATTGAGCTTCAAATCTATCGAGATTTTCTCTATGGATGAATATTATCCGTTGGACCGGAACGAACTCCAAAGCCACTACAGATTCTTTAAAGAGTATATTTTCGATTTGGTAGATATTCCGCAGGAAAATATCCACTGCCTGCAGAGCAATAAAATGGAGAATGTGCTCGAATATTGTGCATCATTCGAGAAGGAGATCGAGAAGGCCGGAGGAATAGACATACTCATAACAAGCAATATGGGTATGAATGAGCCCGGCTCTCCATACAATTCAAAAACAAGGCAGATTACTCTGAATTATACTTCGAGGGTTGCCGCCGCAAGCGACTTTTTCGGTGTAGAGTATGTTCCCCATCATGCAATTACAATGGGAATTGACACCATTCTGAAGGCAAGGAAAATTTTCTATCTGGCATGGGGCGAAGGCAAGGCCGCATCTATCAAAAAACTCGCAGAAGGTGAGGTTACAGACCAGGTTCCGGCATCATACCTGCAGAATCACGACAACGTAGACATCTACATAGATGAGGCTGCATCCGTGAACCTTACCCGCGTGGAAACCCCATGGCTCACCCAGAAGTGCGAATGGAGCGACTATCTGACACGCAAATCCGTATTCTGGCTTTGCAAAAAACTGAACAAACCTATTCTCAAGCTTACCGACAGAGATTACAATGATAACGGAATGAGCGACCTCATTACGGAAAAGGGGTCTGCCAGCAGTATCAACATAAAAGTATTCAACGATTTACAACATACGATTTCCGGGTGGCCGGGTGGAAAGCCCAATGCAGACGATTCCACCAGACCCGAAAGGGCGCTTCCTTACCCTAAAAGGGTGATAGTATTCAGCCCCCATCCCGATGATGACGTCATCTCGATGGGCGGAACAGTAGCGCGCCTTTCACAGCAGGGACACGAGTTGCATATGGCATATCAGGTATCCGGCAATATAGCCGTATTCGACCATGATGTCGTAAGATACCTCGATTTTATCCGCGAAAGCAGCGACATATACGGTTTCAACCCTGCAAAGGCAGACGACATCTACAAAAGGGTCGTAGAGGAGCTCAAAAAGAAACATCCCGGCGAGCCGGACCCTATGGATGTGCGCATGATCAAGACAAATATCCGCAGAAGCGAAGCCAGAGCGGCCTGCCGCTATCTCGGCATACCGGATGAAAGGGTGCATTTCCTCGAACTGCCTTTCTATGAAACAGGAGGTGTAAAAAAGAAACCTCTCGGCCGTGAAGACATCGAGATTGTAAAGAACCTGATAAAATCCGTAAAACCGCATCAAATTTTTGCGGCGGGCGACCTTTCAGACCCGCACGGTACACACAGGGTATGCTTCCTTGCGATAATCGCTGCATGCAACGAACTCAAACACGAAGAGTGGTTCAAAGATTGCCGCGTATGGATGTACAGAGGCGCATGGCAGGAGTGGGATGTGGCTGACGCAGAGATGGCCGTGCCTCTCAGCCCTGAAGAGGTTGAAATAAAGAGGGAGGCGATATTCAAACATCAGTCGCAGAAAGACCGTCCTCTCTTCCCGGGTTCAGATAAACGCGAATTCTGGCAAAGAGCCGAAGAGAGAAACCATAATACCGCCATACTTTATGACAAGTTGGGTATGGCGGAATACCAGGCTATCGAGCTTTTCGTTAGGTATAAATTCGACTGACGTGAATAGAACGGCACTTATCATAATCCTCTTGTGTTTCGGATTAGGCAGAACCGGAGCACAAGAGGTTGCTTTTTCTGAAGATATGGACAATATGTATAAGACACTGGTAGTACATGAAGTGGTATTCGATACTCCGGCACCTACCACAGAGATGATAGACTCGATGTTTGTCAAAGAGAATGTCCCGTTCAATAATATCGATACCGAAAACTGGGAAGGATACGATTATAAGCCCACGGTAAAGTTCAGGATGGCCTATTCCAAAGATGAACTGTATCTGCAATATTATGTAAAGGAGCCTATAGTGAAAGCCGTCTACGGGTGCGACACAGGAGCGCTGCCGTACAAGGATTCATGTCTCGAGTTCTTCTCCATACCGGCCGGCGACAGTATTTACTACAATCTCGAACTCAACTGCATTGCGAAAGGCACATTTGCAGGCGGAGCCAAAAGGACCGAAAGGACCAGATTCGGAGAAGAGGTCCTCTCGAAAATCAGACGGAGTTCGACTCTCGGTTCGGAACCGTTCGGCATAAAGGAAAATCATGAAAAGCCCTTTGAATATACCGTTACCGCAGCTATTCCGCTGGAGGTATTCGGGCTCTCCAGAGTGGAGCCTTTAAAGGGCAGGACAATCAGGGCCAATTTCTACAAATGCGGCGATGAAATGCCGGAGCCCCATTACCTGAGTTGGAATCCCATAGGGACTGAACGGCCCAATTTCCATACTCCGGAATATTTCGGTTATATTAAATTCGAATAGGCAAGGATTCAGAAAGGATAGCCTACGCCGAACTGTATTCCGTAGTTGTCTTTTTTGAACCATCTGTCCGGGCCCATCCAAAGTTTCATGGATGGGTCATATATTTTAAGGCCGCAATCGAGCCTGAGCAGTGCGAAGCCCAAATTGAGCCTCAATCCGAATCCCCAGTCAGCGGCGATCTGCCTGTAGAATTCATCGAAATCGTTTCTGTTCCATACATTGCCGGCATCTATGAAAGCCGCACCCTCGAATGACCAGAAGAGCGGGAACCTATACTCTATATTTGCTTCGAAACGCACATCTCCCGTCTGGTTCAGGATAGAAAATGTCTTGTCTACAGGAGAATCTCCCGGTCCTACTCCCCTCGCCTGCCATGCTCTCAGACTGTACGCACCTCCGGCCCAGAAGAGTTTTTCGAAAGGGAGCGAAATCGAATTGCCATACCCCATACCGTATCCTACCAGTCCCCGTACGGCCAATGCCTGATTGTTCTGTTTTCCGAACTTATATGTATAAACTGCGGTAAGCTCTGTTCTGAAGTATTGCGAATATGGCGAATTCCATATCAGTTTATTGCCGTTTGCATCGCTCTTCATGGCGCTGTTGAACAGACTGAGGAAATTACCCGCCACATCGTTCTGCCATCTCAGATAGAAATAACTCTTTTCGGGGTTTGTAGAGGCGTCTGTCGTATAATAGAGATTCGTGCCGAGCCCGAAATTGAAGTGATCCTGATAGGAATTCCTCAGGAAAGGATCCTGCAACGATTCATAGAAGGTATCACTGAGATTGAAAAGTTTGACTATGCTGACCTGAATCGGCGTCACCCGCAGAAAGAGCCGTTCCCCGCTGTTCCATGTATAGCCGAAAGAGGCCGATATTATATTGCGTTTATATTCGGGGCGCTCCTGGAAATTATAGGAGAGGCTGAATTCGGTTCTGGGAATATTGACAGACTTGAACCAGTCATCAGGAAAAAATATAAAATTGGGAATACTCAACGATGTGGAGACTCCGAACTCGGTAGACCTTATGTTATCGTTGAACTTGAATTGGAAATCTCCCATAAAACTGAGTGAGAAGATCTCACCGCCCCTGAAAAGATTTTTATGAAAATATGAGATTGCGGGGGAGATACCCAACAGGCCGCTCGAATTGCTGGACATTTCGAGATTTACCTTATATCCCTGCAACGCGGATGAGGTAAGTTTTATATCTGTCTTCACCACATTGGAATCCAACTCCTGAAGCTGGATATTGACACCGCTGAAAATCCCGAGATTCGAATATCTGTTATATGTATTGGAGACGCTTTCGGCACTATAGAGAGAATCTTTTTTAATGAGATTCATCCTGTTCATCAGCATTCTGTTTATTAACGATTTACCTTTAAAGACGATATTCACGTCCTTGAATCTGGCAGTATCGGGCGTGTTCTCCGTCACGAAAGAGTGCCTGCGCTGCCTCATGCCGGGAAAGTTTGAACTGCTCTTTTCGGAAGAGACATAAACCTCGCCGAATCTATACTTTTTCAAGGGTTCAGGATCTGCTTCGGTCTCATTTCTGCTATAGTCCAGAATATTCAGCTCGAGAGATGCATTGCCGCCGCGATTCATGGTATCCGCGCTGAAAAAGACATTGTTTTTGCTGAATGTATAATAGCCGTTATTGTTGAAATAATCTGCGAGCCTTATCGTCTCATCTTCGAGCAGCGTCTCTGCGAGCAGGGTTCCCTTTTTAATGGGGGAATTGGCTGTATCGGCAAGAAAAAGTCCTCTTATCTCTTCATTTTTAATATTATATTCGACAGTATCTATAAAATACCGCCTGCCGAGAGTCACATTATAATAGACAGTTGATTTTTTCCTTTTCGTCACTATCGAATCAGATACGTTTGAGTTGTAGTAACCGTGGTATTCGAGATGGTTGAGAATATTCTCCCTGCTTTCAGCTATAAGTGAAGTATCCAGGACAACGGGGCTCTGTCCCAATTTCTTCAGGAATCTGTTCCAACCGTTATCCTTGCCGTTGCTCCAGTTATAAATATTGACAAATGGATTCCAGCCGAAAATAAAACTCGTATTCGGTTTCTGTTTTATGTAAGGGACCAGGTCATGTGCATTATAACGGGCCGAATTTGTAATGTTTATCTTATTGGCCATCAGACGGCTCTCTCCTTCGGGTATTACCTTTGTCGTACTGCACGAGAATAGCGTGAGCAAGGCAATGAGGCAGATTATAAAAGGGAAGGGAGTGGTTTTTTCCATTGTAATCCTCTATAACAGATACAAAATTAAGTAAAATTTAATTAAAAATTGGAATCATAAATATAAAATGGATATATTTGCCGCAATTAAGAAATTCAAGTAAGTTACATTGTAAAAAAAAGATTAATCCGGCTCACTTACATTACAAAAATGAAGAACAAGTACATAGATTTAATAGAGCAGACTTTCGATTTTCCGCAAGATGAATTCAAGGTCGTAGACGGAGAGTTGTATTTTCACAATATTCCGATGATGGATATTATAGACCAATACGGAACGCCGTTGAAGATAACATATCTGCCTAAAATTTCCAGCCAGATCCAGAAAGCGAAGAGGCTTTTCAATGTAGCCATGGCGAAAGTGGATTACAAGGGCGTATATCATTACTGCTATTGCACGAAAAGTTCGCATTTTTCATTTGTCCTGGAAGAGGCGCTTAAAAACGACATCTATCTGGAAACTTCGTCTGCATTCGATTTGAATCTGATAGAGGCGCTGGAGAGCGAAGGGCATATAACCCAGGAGAAATATATAATCTGCAACGGATTTAAAAAGGATCTCTATATAGAAAACATAGCCAATCTGAGGAACAACGGTTGGAAAAATATAATTCCGGTACTTGACAACATGACCGAATTCGATGACCTTGACCAGTGTGTGAAGGAGCCGACCAATATAGGGATAAGAATAGCATCCGAAGAGGAACCGAAATTCGAATTTTATACATCGCGCCTCGGTATCAGATATAGCGACATAGTGCCGTTTTATCTGACCAAAATCAAAGGGAACAGCAAGTTTACGTTGAAAATGCTCCATTTCTTCATAAATACCGGAATAAAGGACAATGCCTATTACTGGAACGAGCTGGCAAAATGTGTAAACGTTTATGCGGATTTGAAACATGTCTGCCCGGAGTTGAATTCATTGAACATAGGCGGAGGATTTCCCATAAAAAACTCGCTTCTGCAGGATTATGATTACGAGTATATGGCAGAGGAGGTAATTGCGCAGATAAAGAGCATTTGCCAGCAGCGGGGAGTTCCGGAACCAGATATATTTACGGAATTCGGAAGTTTTACCGTAGGCGAAAGCGGTGCTACCATATTCCAGATTCTGGATATAAAACAGCAGAATGACAGGGAGCGCTGGTATATGATAGACAGTTCGTTCATGACGACTCTGCCCGACACATGGGGAATAAAGCAACGTTTCATTCTCCTGCCCATAAACAAATGGGAAAACAGCTACCAGAGAGTCTTCCTCGGAGGGCTCACATGCGATTCGCAGGATTACTATAATGCCGAAGCGCATGCGAATGCAATCTTCCTTCCTACAATGGAGAGCAGGAACGACCCTCTCTATATAGGTTTTTTCCACACGGGCGCATATCAGGAGTCCATTGCAGGATACGGAGGAATACAACACTGCCTGCAGCCGGCTCCCAAACATGTAATAATAGATGTGGACGAGAACGGGGAATATTTCACAAAACTGTTCAGCAAGGAGCAGAGTTACAAATCCATGCTGAAAATATTGGGTTACTGACATGGCCGCTCTCTCTGCAAACAGGATAAAGTTTATACGTTCGCTCTCCCAAAAGAAATTCAGGGAGAAGAGCGGGCTCTTTGTCGTAGAGGGGGAAAAGCTGGTCAATGAGGCTCTCGCATCCGATTTCAGGATAATGGAAATATATAAGAGAGAAGAGATAGGATACCAGACAATGGAAAGGATATCTTCCCTCTCCTCCCCGCCCCCGGTACTGGCCGTTGTCGAGCAGAAAAAGGAGGAAAAATTCACTGCCGGAGAGTTCATAAAAAAAGTGGCTGCCGGCGATAATCCGCTCGTACTCGTATTGGAAAATATCAAGGACCCGGGAAATATGGGAACAATAATCAGAGTTGCGGATTGGTTCGGCATAGATGTCATATACCTTTCAGAAGGATGTGTGGAACTCTACAACCCCAAAGTGATACAGGCGACGATGGGCGCCATCTTCAGGCAGAGAGTATCTGTATGTCCCCACTTGACGGAACTTCTGGAGCGATACAAAGCCTGTTCGATGCCCGTTTATGCGACATCGCTGCGCGGTGAAACCATATATGCGGCAAAAGAGCCTCTCGAAAAGGGTGTAATCGTAATGGGAAACGAATCGGAAGGAATATCGGCCGAAATATCCGCCATGGCTGACAGGCTGCTGCTCATTCCGGCAGTCAGGACCGCCGGTCATGGTACGGAATCCCTGAACGTAGCGACCGCCACTGCAATTATCTGCGCGGAATTCAGGAGAGCATTCTTTGCCTCACAGCCTCGAAGAGAATTATAGAGGTTGCGACAGACACATTCAAGGAGCCTATCTGGCCCAGCATGGGTATCTTGCATTTAACATCGCCGAGAGATAATACTGCCGGGGAAATCCCCTTGCCTTCCGAGCCCATGATTATTGCCGTTGCACCTCTGAAATCCACGTCATATATCAGGGTATCGCTCTTTTCCGTGGCTGCAACGATATTGAAACCTGCATCCTTGAGGTAGTAAATCGCCTCTTTGAGGTTGGATACTTTGGATATGTTCAATCTCATCAAAGCCCCTGCCGATGCCTTGACTGCATCCGGGGTTATTGCCGCCACCCCTTTTGAGGGTACTATTATGGCATCTGCCATGGCGCATTCCGCACTTCTTGCAATCGCCCCGAGATTCCTCACGTCGCTCACGCCATCGAGCAAGACAAAAAGAGGAGCTTTATTTTTTGACAATGACTCTTCTATAGCCGTTTCCAGAGAGATGAAATCTATTGCGGAAATTTGGGCTATCACCCCCTGGTGGCTTCCTTTTGAAATTTTATTGAGACGCTGCATCGGAACGAACTGGAAAGAGATATTCCGCTCCT
This sequence comes from uncultured Bacteroidales bacterium, assembly GCA_944325445.1. GTDB lineage: Bacteria > Bacteroidota > Bacteroidia > Bacteroidales > UBA932 > Egerieousia. The sequence goes on from CALVAG010000013.1 coordinate 12,681, forward strand.
TAAGCATGGTAAGCAATTCTCCGAAGAGTTCACCTGTCAAACCGCTTTTGAAAAGCACCTTCTCTATCTTTTTCCCGCTTTTTACAGCCTCGATAACAGGATGCATCCCTATGATATAATTTATCTTTTCTTCCATAACCGATTATTTTTCAGAAGTTAATTTAATCCACTCATCCATCTTTTTATCGAGTGTATTTTTAAGTTCGTTATACTCGTTAAGCATTTCGCCCAGCCCGTGCGAATCGGCTTTTGCCGCGAGTTTCTCCTCTACGACCTTGAGTTTGTCTTCCAGTTGGGAAATCTCATTTTCGCAACGCTCGATTCTGGCCTTGCGCCGCTTCACTTCGCGCTCCTGCTCCTTTTGCTCCCTGTAATTGTTTTTTTGGAGAGGTTTTGCCTTATGTTCCGGCTCCGGCACTACATTTTTCCGTTCCAGTTCGGAAAGATTCGCCAACCTTTTACGCTCTAAAAAATCGGAGATGCCGCCCAGATGCTCTTTCACCTTCCCGTCCTTGAACTCGTAAACCTTGTTCACCAGTCCGTCGAGGAAATCCCTGTCGTGCGATACGATTATCAAGGTCCCGTCGTAACGTAAAAGCGCCTGCTTCAGAATATCCTTGGAAAGCAAGTCCATATGGTTCGTAGGCTCGTCGAGCGCCAGCAGGTTATGCGGCCTTAGCATTAGTTTTGCCATGGCCAGACGGGCCCTTTCTCCTCCGCTCAGAACCGCAACCTTTTTATCTATATCCTCGCCTTTGAAGAGGAAGGCAGCCAGTATGTCTCTGAGCCTAGTACGGATGTCCCCCACCGCTATTTTATCGAGCGTGCCGAATACGGTATCACTCTTATCCAATATATCTTCCTGATTTTGCGCATAATATCCCAAATCGACATTATAACCGAGCGCCGCCTCGCCTTCAAGCGGGAACAACTCCCTTGTAATGACGCGCATCATCGTGGTTTTTCCCTCGCCGTTCCTGCCTACGAATGCAATCTTCTCCCCCCTTTCTATTGTCATGTTTATACCATCCGCAATCACTTTGCTGCCATAACCTATCGCTGTATCAACAGCCTTGAAAACGACCTGACCGGAACGGGGAGCGGGCGGGAACTTTACTGTCATTGCCGCATTATCCTCCAGATCGACCTCTATTCTCTCCAGCTTCTCCAGTTGCTTTATCCTGCTCTGCACCTGGTTGCTCTTTGTCGCCTTATATCTGAACCGTTCTATGAATTCTTCGGTCTTGTCAATCATTCTCTGCTGGTTCTCGTATGCCGCCCTCTGCTGCTCTATTCTCTCTTTTCTCAACACTTTGTAGGTGGAATACGGGACTTTGTAATCGTAAATCTTGCCGAGCATTATCTCGACCGTCCGGTTTGTGATATTGTCGAGAAATTTTCTGTCGTGCGAAATCAGCACTATCGCCCCGCTAAAATTCTTGAGATAATCTTCGAACCACTCTATGGACTCTATATCCAGATGGTTCGTAGGCTCGTCGAGAAGCAGCATATCTGGCTTTTTCAGAAGGATTTTGGCAAGCTCTATCCTCATATTCCATCCTTGGCTGAAAGTCGATGTCGGCCTTGTGAAATCCTCTTTTTTAAAGCCCAGACCAGATAATACCCGTTCTGCCTGGGATTCTGCCGGCTCGCTTTCAAGCATGGCCAGCCTGTCGTTGCATTCGTTGAGGGAAACTATCAGATTTCCATACTCCCTGCTCTGATAGTCTGTCCGCTCCGCCAGCTGCAGTGAGATATCCTCTACCCTCTTCTGCAACTCGAAGAGCTCGGAAAAGGCTGTCAATGTCTCGTCGATTACGTTTTTATCTTTTGCATGCTCCATTTGCTGCGGGAGATATCCGATTTTCAGACCGGAAGGGCGTACTATTTTCCCCTCCGTAGGAGAATTCAACCCAAGAATTATCTTCAACAGAGTGGACTTGCCGGCCCCGTTCTTTCCCACCAGGCCGATCTTGTCATTGTCGTTTATATGGAAATTTATGTCATTCAGAAGGGTAAATCCTCCGAAAGCTACTGTAAGATTATTTATCGATATCACGGCAAACCAAAATACTTAATTCATATAAGGCATAAAGAGGAACACCGACCGCCATGAGTGTGAAAGGGTCGCCGCTCGGTGTAATCAGCGCAGCTACAATCAGCAGTATTACCACTGCGTGCCGACGGTACTTTTTCAGAAAACTCTTGGTAAGAATTCCGAGCCTCGAGAGAATCGCAGAGAGCGAAGGCATTTCAAAGACGACTCCTATTATCAGTATCAGCCATATGAACATCGATATATATGACTGCAGGGAGATCTGGTTCGCAACGCTGGCACTCACCTGATATGTTCCCAAAAACCGGAGCGTAAGGGGGAAAATCAGATAATATCCGACCAGCACCCCTACAAAAAAGAGTATGCCTCCAAAAGAAAAGGCCTTTATTACAGACCTTTTTTCCTCTGCATATAATGCAGGCTTGACAAAAAGCCAGAATTGATAGAGTATAAACGGAGTCGCAAGCACCAGGGCAAAGTAGAACGAGGTGCTTATGTGGATAAAGAACTGCGCCGACAGATCGATATTTATGAGTTCGAGCCTGAAGGGTTCGAGTCCCTCCATTCCAAGACGTTGCAAAACTCCGTCTATCAAGCGGTAAAGAGGAAAATCCGAATCTATCGGGGCGAAAACTATTTTGTCGAAAATAAAATCCTTGGCCGAAAAAATCGCCGCCATAAAGACAACGACAAGAATGGCACTCTTGAAAAGAACTTTTCTAAGTTCGTCAAGGTGCTCCCAAAAACTCATTTCATTTTGGCTATTCTCCCTTTTTTGACTCATTATCGTTGATATCGTCCTCTATCCCCTTTACTCCCTCCTTGAAGTTCTTCACTCCTTTACCGATACCCTTCATAAGTTCAGGAATTTTCTTGCCGCCGAAAAGCAATAACACTATCAGTGCGATGACTATTATTTCACCCGCACCGAAATTTCCCAAAAACAGCAGATTTCTCATAACACTATCAGTTAAAATATATACTCAATTTTTCTCTCATAAACTCCGGCATACGTACCGGCCGGCGTGTAACCGAGTCTATTGTACCCAATATTACGGCTCCGCGCACAATAAGTTCACCGTTCTGGTTTCTTATCTCGGCCTTCGCCTCTATCTTTACCATGGGCATTTTCTCTATTACGGTCTTTACGGTAAGGATATCGCCGAATCGGGCGGGATTATAGTAATGGCACTTGACATCGATTACAGGCAACATTATGCCTCTGCGCTCAATCTCCGGCATCGGGATTCCGCAATCTATCAGCAGCTGGTTGCGCCCGCACTCGAAATATCTTATATAGTTCGAATGGTGGACAATACCCATAAGGTCCGTTTCGTAATACCTTACATCTATGTTTGTAACCGATTCTATCATTTTGCACGTGCATTTAACCTTCGTATTCCGCGCAATATCTCACCTGCTATAAGGACAAGCGATGTAGAGGCTATTATCATAATCCACTCCTTGAAAGTGAGGGGTTCGGTCCTGAAAAACTCGCCGCCGAACTGCACTATCACAATCTGAAGCAGAAGTATTATTGCAGCGATCATGAGGAAAGACCTGTTTCCGCCCAAATTCGAGAATGCCGAATTGTTGCTGCCCAGACATCTGGCGTTGAACAGATTCCAGAACTGCAACATTACAAAAAACGTAAAGAAGATCGAGAGCTCCCTTACAGACATCACACCGTCTGAATTGAACCGGAAAAGCAGGTAGAGCAGGACGGCAAGGAAGATAAGCCCTTGCGAAATTATGTTCCTGCGCATGATTCCGTTTACGATAAAGGCATCCACCTTTCTGGGCTTGTTCTTCATAAGCGCGTTCAATGCCGGCTCGGTGGCAAGCGCAAGAGCGGCAAAGGTATCCATTATAAGATTTACCCAAAGCATCTGCGTTACCGTAAGTGGCAATTCCACGCCCACGAACGGCCCGATGAGGGCGGTAAGCAGCGCCAGAAGGTTTATGGTAAGCTGGAACTGTATGAATTTCTGGATATTCAGATAGATACTCCTACCCCATTTTACTGCCTTGACAACGCTTGCGAATGAATCGTCGAGCAATATTATATCGCTTGCCTCTTTAGCCACTGAAGTACCTGTACCCATCGAGAGGCCGACATCCGCATAGTTGAGCGCAGGGGCGTCGTTCGTACCGTCGCCGGTTACGGCCACTACCTCTCCCATCTGCTGCAGCAGTTTTACGAGCCTCATCTTGTCCGCCGGACGGGCGCGCGACATTACCTTTATCTTCGCGGCTACCTCGCTTGCCTTTTCATCGTCGAGCTCCTGGAACTCGCGGCCGGTAATGAACATGTCGTCCGTGTCGGTCTCATTCCAAAGCCCGGCCTGACGTGCGATTTCGATAGCCGTCAGCGAGGTATCGCCGGTAACTATCTTAACCTTTATTCCTGCCCTCAGACACTCGGCCATTGCAGCAGGCACATCGTTCCTTATGGGATCCGCGATTGCCACAAAACCCGTATAGGCCAGTCTGCCCTCTCCTATTATCGCTTCAATCTCCTTTCCGGCATCATTGCCGTCTACCGGACAGGATGCAAAGGCCAGGCAGCGCATTCCCTTTGCCTGATACTCCTTTACCTTATCCTTGTCGGAATCCGTAACCTTGCAGAATCCCCAAAGGATCTCGGGTGCGCCTTTTACATAGAGAGTACCTTCAACCATTGTTGCCATATATTTGCGCTCCGTATTGAACGGGAGACGCTTGAGTATGGCATATTTTTCCCTGTATGACTTATAGTCGAACCCTTTTTCAGATGTAAAGGTAAGTATGGCACCTTCCGTAGGATTTCCTATTGCAGTATATTCTCCGTTGTTTTCCTCGATGAAGGCCGTTGAATTCAATGCGGCCGCCATAGCAAATTTTTCGTCTGCATCTACAGAGCAATACTGCACCCTCATCCTGTTCTGTGTCAAGGTACCGGTCTTGTCTGTACAGATTACGGTAGCCGCCCCCATCGTTTCGCAGGCATGCATCTTGCGCACGAGCGTATGGTCTGCTGTCATTCTGCGCATGCTGTATGCAAGCGAGAGCGTAACGCTCATGGCAAGCCCCTCTGGAACTGCAACTACTATAAGCGTAACGGCTATCATAAAGAAACTCAACAGGATACTCAGATTGTCGAGTGTAGCTTCAAAAGTCAGGATACCCAATGAAAGATCCCTTACCGTAAGGGCTATGAATGTCGCTCCGGCTATAATGAAGCCTGCCTTGCCTATGAATTTGCTCAGTTTGTTGAGCTGCCTGTTCAGAGGAGTTTCGCCGCCGGTTATTTCGGAAGCGTGACGCGCCGTCTTGCCGAGTTCTGTCTCGTCTCCCACTTTTTCCACTACGAATACACCGTCCCCCTGGGTTACGTTGGTTCCGCGGTAAACGTTGTTTGGAGAATAGGCGCCGGCGTAACTCTCTACCTTTAGATGTGTCTTGTTGGAATCCTTGCTCTCGCCGTTGAGCGAAGATTCGTTTACAGCCAGATCCATAGAGGCCACGAGCACTCCGTCTGCCGGAACTTCGTCTCCCTGTGCGATTACCACCACATCCCCCACAACCACTTCGTTTTTGGGAATTTCGCATGCCTTGCCGTCACGGAAGACCTTAACTGGAATGGTATCATTCACCTGATTGAGTATGTCGAACTCCTTTCCGGCTTTATATTCATTTAAAAATGAAAGGATGGTCGCCAACAATACCGCTATGATTATACCGAAACTCTCTACCATGCTGCCATGGAAATATCCGGTTATAAGCGAAAGCAGAGTCGCAAAAAGCAAAAGCTTTATAATAGGATCATTGAACTTGCCGAGCAACAACTTCACCCAACTCTCGCGTTTTGGAGGAGTAAGATCGTTCGTGCCGTATTTTTTACGGCTCTCTGAAACCTCAGCGGAGGTCAGTCCTTTATAAGTTTGCATAATCTGTTCTTTAAGTTTTCTATTTTGGTCTGTGCATCGCTCTGTTTCTTTCTCTCCATGGCCACCACGCTTTCCGGTGCATTTGCCACGAATTTTTCATTCGAAAGTTTGGCATTCACGCCTTTGAGGAACTTTTCCAGATATTCGATCTCTTTATTGATCTTTTCAATCTCTTCGCCTGCATTCACATGGGTATTCAGAGGTATGAAGAACTCGTAAGTAGAGACCATGAAATCCGCGCCCATTGAGCAATCGTCGAATGATTTTCTGGCAGATATTTCATCTATATTCGCCAGTTTAAGAACCGCCGCATTCATTTTGGAACGATAATTCTCCTTACAGTAAAGGGAGAGCCTTTCCTTCGATGCGATTCCTTTCGACTGACGTATATTTCTCACATTCATGACAATCTGCTGAGCATGTTCGAAGTCTTCAAGCAATTCAGGATCATAACCTTTACATGAAGGCATCTCAGAAAACATTATCGTTTCACCCTCCTTTCTGGCTTCGAGATTTTGCCAAAGCTCCTCGGTTATGAACGGCATATACGGATGGAGCAATTTCAAAAGGGCATCGAAAAATTTCACTGTCGCGCCGTAGGTTATGCTGTCAATTTTTTCACCGAACGAGGGTTTCGCCAGTTCGAGATACCATGCACAGAAATCATCCCAGAAGAGTTTATAAAGCGCCATCAGGGAATCCGACAGTCTGAATTTCGCGAAATTGGCATCCATCTCCTCTATACATTTGTTCAATCTGCTCTCGAACCAATCTACCGCACACTTCTGATACTCGTTCTGCCTGCTTTCCGGACCTACCTCCCAACCTTGTATAAGCCTGTAGGCATTCCATATCTTGTTTGCGAAATTTCTGCCCTGCTCGACCTGGCTCTTGTCGAACATTATATCGTTTCCGGCAGTAGTGCAGAGCAGCATTCCGACCCTTACGCCGTCTGCCCCGTACTCTTTCATCAATTCTATGGGGTCGGGGGAATTGCCGAGCTGCTTGGACATCTTCCTGCCGAACTTATCCCTTACGATACCTGTAAGATATACATTGGAGAAAGGTATCCTGCCCGTAAATTCTTCGCCTGCCATAATCATCCTCGCAACCCAGAAAAAGAGAATTTCAGGAGCGGTTATAAGGTCGTTGGTAGGGTAATAATAGGCGAGTTCCCTGTTAGGTTCCCTGTCGGGAAAGCCCGGTTTTTCGGGGTCGAATACCGAAATAGGCCAAAGCCATGACGAGAACCACGTATCGAGCACATCTTCGTCCTGCCTCAAATCCTCTCTTCTGATTTCCGGCATTATCTTCCTTGCCGCCTCGAAAGCCTCATCAAGGGTAGGTTCTACCACGAATCTGCCATCGGGCAGATAGTAGGCCGGAATGCGCTGCCCCCACCATAACTGACGCGATATGCACCAGTCGCGCACGTTTTCCATCCAATGGCGGTAGGTATTCCTGAATTTATCGGGAATCAGTTTGATTTCCCCGTCTTCTACGACCTTCAATGCCTTGGCTGCAAGCTCGTCCATCTTCAAAAACCACTGAAGGGAGAGTCGCGGCTCTATTACCGCATTGGTTCTCTCCGAATAGCCCACCTGAGAGAGATAATCCTCCTCTTTCTCCATATATCCCTGCTCCCGCAACATCTCAACGATCTTCTTTCGCGCTGCAAACCTCTCTTCGCCCACGAGAATCACAGCCTTTTCATTCAGCCGCCCGTGCTCGTCTATTATATCCAGGACGGGCAGGTTATGGCGCAATCCTATCTCATAGTCATTCACGTCATGGGCAGGCGTGACTTTCAGACAGCCTGTACCGAAGTCCATGGTGACATAATCGTCCTCGATAACTGGAATCTCCTTATTCAATAAAGGTATGAGTATTTTCTTGCCTTTAAGATAATGATACCGCCCGTCGGCCGGATTTATGCAGACTGCGGCATCGGCCATAATTGTTTCCGGTCTTGTAGTGGCGATTACGATATACTTGTCGCTTTTCCTGCCGTTTTCGCTTAAATAATATCTCAAATAATAGAGTTTCGACCGGGTCTCCTTATGGATTACCTCTTCATCGCTTACGGCAGTAAGTCCTTCGGGGTCCCAGTTTACCATTCTAACCCCGCGATAAATCAGCCCCTTTTTATAAAAGTAGACAAAGGTATTTATGACCGCCCTGCTCAAAGGTTCGTCCATGGTAAATTTTGTCCTCTCCCAATCGCAGGAAGCGCCCAGTTTTTTCAGCTGCTCGAGAATTATCCCGCCGTGCTTCTCTCTCCACGCCCAGGCATGCTGCAAAAACTCCTCGCGCGTAAGGGAGGATTTTTCGATGCCCTCCGCCTTGAGCTTGGCCACGACCTTTGCCTCCGTAGCTATGGAAGCATGGTCCGTACCGGGCACCCAGCAGGCATTTTTACCCTTCATTCTCGCCCTGCGCACCAATACATCCTGGATAGTATTGTTAAGCATATGCCCCATATGAAGCACGCCCGTCACGTTAGGAGGCGGGATTACTATTGTATATGGTTCTTTATCATTTGGTTCGGAATGGAAAAATTTATTTTTCAGCCAATATGCATACCATTTGTCCTCTACCGAAGAGGGATCGTACTTAGCGGAAATATTCATGCTTTAAATGTATAATAATTACACTTTTAATATCTTACAAAAAATTTTTGACATGCAAAGTTAAAAATAAGTGCTATATTTGCAAACTCGAATGATGAATAGATAACTAAATAACGAACCTATAATCATGACAAAAAAATTGAAAATTGTAGTATTGGCAAAACAGGTGCCCGATACGAGAAATGTAGGCAAAAATGCCATGACTCCGGAGGGAACGGTAAACAGGGCGGCATTGCCGGCCATCTTCAATCCGGAAGACATGAATGCATTGGAGCAGGCTTTGCGTATTAAAGACAAGAACCCTGGCACAGAGGTGGTTCTGCTCACAATGGGTCCGGCCAGAGCGGCTGAGATCATTCGTGAAGGACTGTTCAGAGGTGCCGACGGCGGCGTTCTCCTCTCAGACAGGAAATTTGCCGGATCAGACACTCTTGCCACATCCTATGCGCTGTCGCAAGCTGTCAAAAAGCTCAATCCGGATCTTATCATTGCCGGAAGGCAGGCCATTGACGGCGATACCGCACAGGTCGGGCCTCAGGTTGCCGAGAAACTGAATATGCCGCAGGTCACCTATGCGGAGGAAGTTTTGGAAATTACAGACAGCAATATCGTTATCCGCAGAAGGCTGGAGAGAGGTATCGAAGTCGTAAGTTCGCCCATGCCGCTGCTGATAACCGTACATGCGACAGCAGCTCCGTGCCGTCCGCGCAATGCGAAATTCCTTATGAAATATAAGTCGGCACGCACTGTTACGGAAGATAGCAGCGTAAGCGATGCAATGAAGATAACCGAATGGGGTGCGGCAGAGATCGGAGGAGACGACAACAGCTTCGGCCTTTCAGGATCACCCACCAAGGTAAAAAAAGTAGAGAATATAGTATTCCAGGCAAAAGAGGCCAAGAGACTTACCTCAAGCGATGCCGACATAGATTCTCTTATCTCGGAATTATTCACTAATCATACAATCGGTTAATAAGATGAACAATATTATAGTATTTTGCGAAACAGATAACGGCAAGCTCTGCGACGTAAGTTTGGAGTTGCTGACCAAGGGCAGAACTCTGGCACAGACGCTCAAATGCGATCTCGAGGCCCTGTTGATAGGTTCCAATGTAGAAAGCCTTGCAAAAGAGCTCTACGGTTACGGTGCAAAGAGAGTTCATTTGGCCGATAATCCTAAACTGGAATTTTACAGAACGCTTCCATACGCGGCGATAACTATCTCGCTCTTCAAGGAGGAGAAACCGCAGATAGCCCTCTTCGGCGCTACAAGCATCGGAAGAGACCTGGCTCCCCGCGTATCGAGCGCACTCCATAGCGGACTCACAGCAGATTGCACGAGCCTTGAGATTGGAGACCATCAGGATGCCAAGGGCAACAAGTGGGAGAATCTGCTATATCAGATTCGTCCCGCATTCGGAGGAAACATCATTGCAACCATCGTAAACCCTGAACACAGACCCCAAATGGCGACTGTCAGGGAGGGTGTAATGAAAAAAGAGCCTCTTTCGCAGCCGGTAGATGGAAGCATTAACAGAATAGATACAAGCAAGGTCCTGATGGATACGGATTTTGTAGTATCCATTATCGAGAGGGAGATAGAAGAGAAGAAAATCGATATCAAGAGCTCACAGATTATCGTTGCCGGCGGCTACGGCGTGGGCTCGAAAGAGAACTTCAAGCTCATATTCGACCTGGCGAAGGTTCTCGGCGCAGAGGTGGGAGCCTCGCGTGCGGCAGTCGATGCAGGTTTTGTAGAGCATGAGAGACAGGTCGGCCAGACAGGCGTCACAGTCCGTCCCAAACTCTTTATTTCGGTAGGAATTTCCGGACAGATCCAGCATACGGCAGGAATGGACCAGTCGTCGATGATCATCTCGATCAACAGCGACCCGGACGCTCCCATCCATCAGATTGCGGATTATGCGATAATCGGAGACCTGAATGAAGTTGTACCAAAGATGATAGCATCTTACAAAAAACACAGTAAATAGTATCAGTATGGCAAATTTTTATAAAGATAATTCAGATATAAAATTCCAGCTTTCACACCCGCTGATGGGAAAGATTGTGGAATTGAAAGAGCAAAATTTTAAAGATTTCGGCAAATACGACTATGCTCCGTCGAGTGTGGAAGATGCTATCGATTCATACGACAAGGTGATGGAGATTATGGGAGAGATTTGCGGCGATGTACTGGCTCCGAATGCTGAGCAGGTGGATCACGACGGTCCCGTATGCAAGGACGGCCGCGTAACCTATGCTGCCGGCACACAGCAGAATCAGGATGTGCTTACACAGGCAGGGCTTTACGGCATGTCGCTTCCGCGTGAATACGGCGGACTCAATTTCAGCATGGTGCCATATGTAATGGCTGCTGAACTTACAGGCCGTGCAGACGCCGGATTCTCCAACATCTGGGGTTTGCAGGATTGTGCCGAGACCATAAACGAGTTTGCATCAAAAGAGATCAGGGACGAATTCCTTCCGCGCGTATGCAAGGGGGAAACCTGCTCTATGGACCTTACCGAACCAGATGCCGGTTCAGACCTTCAGGCCGCCATGCTTAAGGCCACATACGATGAAAAGAGCGGAATGTGGATTCTCAACGGCGTAAAACGTTTCATCACCAACGGCGACGCCCAGATAAAACTCGTACTTGCGCGCTCTGAAGAGGGCACAACCGATGCGAGGGGGCTTTCATATTTTGTTTATGACAAGAATTGGGGCGGTGTAACTGTCCGCAGGATTGAGAACAAACTCGGAATAAAGGGCTCACCTACCTGCGAGCTCGTATTCAAGAACGCGCCGGCGAAACTGGTGGGTGAAAGGAAGCTCGGACTTATAAAATATGTGATGTCGCTCATGAACGGCGCCCGCCTGGGAGTAGGCGCCCAGTCTGTAGGTATATCTGAAGCGGCTTACAGAGAAGCTCTCAAATACGCAAATGAGAGGGCGCAATTCGGCAAGAAAATCATTGAGTTCCCTGCCGTAAGCGAAATGCTTGCACTCATGAAGGCCAAACTTCAGGCTTCAAGGGCAATCCTGTACGAGACAACCCGTTTTGTAGATATCTACAAGGCATACAATGCAATTGCAGAAGAGCGCAAACTCACACCTGAAGAGAGGGCGGAGTCAAAGAAATATGCAAAATATGCAGACATGTTCACTCCTGTACTGAAAATGATGTCGAGCGAATACTGCAACCAGAATGCCTACGATGCGATTCAGGTTCACGGCGGATCCGGCTTCATGAAGGAGTATCCGGTAGAGCGTATCTACAGGGATGCAAGAATCACTACAATCTATGAAGGCACATCCCAGTTGCAGACAGTTGCGGCCATCAGATATGTTACCAACGGTTCATATCTTGCAAAAATGAGAGAGTACGAGCAGATGGAGACGAGTGCCGAATACGCTCCGTTAAAGGCCAAGATTGTAGCTATGACAGACCAGTACGAGAAAGCCTGCGCACTTGCTGCCGAGCGCGGAAACGAATTCATAGATTTCCATGCAAGAAGGCTGGTAGAGATGGCGGCACATATCCTCATGTCATACCTGCTTGTCATAGATGCCCAGAGATGCAGCAGCTTTGCCAACTCTGCAAATGTCTATACCAACAGGGCTGCAGCATGGAACAACGAGAGATACTCTTATATCGAGAACTTTGATGATTCACAGCTTGCAGCGCACTACGCGGTAAGAGAGGAAGAGCTGCCCGAAGCAGAGTAAAATCTTTCGCTAAAGAAAACCTGTTGAAAAGGTCGCCATGTGCGGCCTTTTTTAATTCATTCTGTTAAAGAATGTCCCGTCGGAAGAAGGAGACCAGAAACTGCCATCCGTAACATCTACATAGCCGCTTGCCCCCATGTTGTACAGCCTGCGGCTAACACCGGCCTGAGGGTCATAATAATCTATGTAGGCCGGTTCCGAAGGGGCGAACTCTATGAAACGGGAATATTCCATACCTTCGTATATGAACTTCGCTATCCAAATCAGAGTCAGTATCTCCATTATTCCGCTCAGCGCTTCCAGCCCTACAAAACAGAGCGCAGGAACACCGGTAAGGGTAATCAGCAATATCAGGGTTCCGGAAATGAAACCGCGCTCCCTGTAGACATGCCTGAGACAGAAACAGACAAAAAGAAAGAGGATTGCAGCCACTGCAATCTGCACATATTTTCCCCAGCTCACATCCCAGTTGGAGAAAATCAGTATGACCCATGTCGCCACGAATGTGGCCAGCGATGTCATTCCCGGGTCGAAATAACTGTAAATCCGCTGCTTCATACCGGCCAATCCCATTACCGTAACGTTCAATGCCGCAAATTGAGTTATAAACCAGAGCAACATCCAGAAAATATTGCCCACCATCCTGAAGAAACCGCTCCTTCTCCATGTATTGAACCATCCGCTCTCATAAAGCAGATAGACAATATATAACGAGGCTATGCACCATGCAAGGAGAAGAACTCCTGTCAGGATTGCCACCCCCTTGCCCTTGATATAGCCTCTTATCCTCCACTCCATAACGCTTACGGGTCTGGCGAGAACAAGCAGCAGAGCCAGAGTGCCAAGCGCCAGAATCCGCATCATTTTACCGCTTACGGGGGTTTGCCCGCTTATTGCAGAAGGGGCTGCAACAACTTCATTTTCGAGGCTGCACAGCCAATCGGGAGAACCCAGAAGCAGATAACCCTCCTCCCCTTCATATTCGATAAAGGTAACTGGCTCGGAGCAAGAACCGTCTGCCTGCGGCAATGCTTGGTGAAACATCGTGACAAAGACCTTGTCGCCATGTTTGAGAGTTCCTATAACCTCATCATCATGATTATAGACCTTTATTTCAGGAGCTTCTTCGGTAACGACATAATTTGCATCCTGTGCGCGAAGAACCTCTGCAACCAGCATGAAGCAGAAGATAAAAACAAGAGTTCCGGCTATTCTGTATTTCATTTTGACAATCGATTTTTTACTCAAAAATAAGAATTTTTCAGAATCCGTAAATTTTTCTGACAAAGCCGCGGGCGGTTATAAATATTTTTTGTTCCGCTCTCGGCTTCTGCGTATATTCGGCTGCGCTTCGCTTGCCGCATATACTGTGTAGCATCACATGTCAATTTGCCGATATGGCTCC
>CALVAG010000014.1 GCA_944325445.1 uncultured Bacteroidales bacterium
TGTATCGAGGTGCTGCATGGTTGTCGTCAGCTCGTGCCGTGAGGTGTCGGCTTAAGTGCCATAACGAGCGCAACCCTCATCTATAGTTACCATCGAGTAGCGTTGGGGACTCTATAGAGACTGCCGCCGTAAGGTGTGAGGAAGGTGGGGATGACGTCAAATCAGCACGGCCCTTACGTCCGGGGCGACACACGTGTTACAATGGCATGAACAGAGAGGGACGAAGCGGCGACGCGGAGTAAATCTATAAATCATGTCTCAGTTCGGATTGGAGTCTGCAACCCGACTCCATGAAGTTGGATTCGCTAGTAATCGCGCATCAGCCATGGCGCGGTGAATACGTTCCCGGGCCTTGTACACACCGCCCGTCAAGCCATGGGAGTTTGGGGTGCCTGAAGCTCGAGACCGAAAGGATCGATCAAGGGCAAACCGGATGACTGGGGCTAAGTCGTAACAAGGTAGCCGTACCGGAAGGTGTGGCTGGAACACCTCCTTTTTGGAGCTTTCTGACCGAAGACAGGTTACTTCTTTCTTGCTGTTTTTAATGCTATTTATTATATAGTCTCGTAGCTCAGTTGGTTAGAGCACCACACTGATAATGTGGGGGTCCGCGGTTCAAATCCGCGCGGGACTACAAGTTCTTTTTCATTGAAAGATTTGGGGGACTAGCTCAGTTGGCTAGAGCACCTGCTTTGCAAGCAGGGGGTCAAGGGTTCGACTCCCTTGTTCTCCACTTCTGTTTTTTACAATCGGGCCGTAGTGGCCACGATTCGGGGGACTAGCTCAGTTGGCTAGAGCACCTGCTTTGCAAGCAGGGGGTCAAGGGTTCGACTCCCTTGTTCTCCACACCTGAAAAAGAGGGTTTTCATAATACTTGGTAAGTTGTTTTGTATATATTGCAACTTAAAACGGAGCTGAATAATATCAGCTCTTTTTCTTTATCTTTACCATCAAAAAAAAGTATTATGAAATCAAATGCGTCATTCAAAGAGTACTATAACGAAGTTCTGAAAGAGATCTCTTCCGCTTCATATTTTGGAAGGAGCGGTTATAAAAACGGAGATATTAAGGCGGCAAAATATATAATAGAGAGGCTGGCGGAAAACGGCGCCAAACCTCTTCGCAAGGATGCTGCGGCAATGGCAAGGGAGGAGAAAGCGGCCTGTCCGGAGTATAAGTCGGTAGTAAAGCCTTATGGTGAGGGAAGATGGAGCGGCGAGGATGAAAAATACAAGGAGTATCTTCAACATTTCGAATATCCGCTTAACGTGATGCGCGGAAGCATGAAGCTGAGCGTGGACGGGAAGGAATATCGTCCGGCGGTGGATTTTATAGCCAAGGAGTTTTCACCGTCATGCAAAGGGGATTTCGATATAGTTTATCTTGATGAATCCCGGTATGTGCCGGAAACCTTTTGCAGTCATTTGAGCAGCGGAGAGTTCAGAAACAGTTTCGTTGTATTGGACTGGAAGCTCTTCTGGGAAAGACTTCCTTCGGAGTCGTGGCTGGAACGTTATTTCCCATATCTGGAACCGCTCGAAAATATAGGAGGAATAATTCTCAAGGATTCCAAACCGGAGCAGTTCCCCTATTTCAAGGCCCGTTCCTACAAGGTGCTGAACATGCCTGTACTCGTAGTGAACAGCGGCTTTCCTTCAGATGCAAAACGCCTTTCCATAGATATGGAGAGCGAGATGATCGAGCATAAGGACGGACACAATATCCTTGCGGTAATCGAAGGGGCGAAGAACCCCGACAAATATACCCTTTTCATTGCCCATTACGACCATTTGGGAGTCATGGGGGAGGGGAACATCTATCCCGGGGCGAATGACAACGGCTCTGGAACGGCAATGGTGCTGGCGCTGTCGAAGTACTATAGTATGAACAGACCCGACAATTCGGTGGTATTTTTCTTTCCGGATGCAGAAGAGTCCAATCTTCTCGGTTCGTTTTATTATGCCGAAAACCCATATTTCGCATTGGATAAGATTGCCGATATAATAGATATAGATATGGTTGCCGATACCGGTGAAAAGCTTGCCTGCCAGGTCGGTAACGGGACCTCTCCGGAAAGGGACGTTTTCGCTGAATTCATGGAGTGCAATTCAAGGCTGGCTTCTCCCTTCAAGAATCCGGTAAACGAGAAGGTCAATGACAACAGCGACCACTATCCGTTTGTCTTGAGAGGAATCCCGGCAATATATCTGGAGATAGTGGGTGATTGTTATAAATATTATCATACTCCCTGCGACGGATATACGAATGCCTCCGACGAAAATTTCGAAAGGCTGTTCGAGCTTATAATCCTCTTTGCCGGTCTGACAAAGTAGGTAAATTCTAAATTAATTGTTATTTTTGCAGAATGCCTTTCATTTTGAAAAATAACAAATTAAAAGATACTAATTATGTCAGCTAAAATTAATTGTTTTATCCCGTTTCAAGATAAGGAACAGGTGGGGGAGACTGTAAAAAACTTAAAGTCATCTGAATTGGTTTCAAAAATATATCTGCTGTCGCAGGATGGCGCAGATGCGGGTGTAGAGGGTTGCCAGGTTATTGCAACAGACTCTCTCAACAGCACGAAGACCATTAAGGCGATTGCGGAGAGGGCGGATACGGAGTATGCAATCATTTATACCAAATATACGACATTGGAGCTGGGCTATTTTGCCTTGGAAAGATTTGTGAGAATAGCGGAAGACAGCGATGCTTCGATGCTTTATGCAGATTATTACCAGATTGCAAACGGCAAGAAGAGCGCCGCTCCGGTTATAGATTACCAGTTCGGTTCTCTGAGAGATGATTTTAATTTCGGTTCTCTTCTTTTCTTTAAGAGCAAGGCGCTTAAATGCGGTGCCGATAGGATGAAACAGGATTACAAATTTGCCGGACTATATGATTTGCGCCTTAAAGTTTCCCAGAAGGGGGCTTTGGTGCATATCAACGAATATCTTTATTCCGAGGTGGAATTGGACAACCGCAAATCCGGTGAAAAGATGTTCGACTATGTAGACCCGAAGAACCGCGGCGTTCAGATAGAGATGGAGCAGGCATGCACGGAGCATCTCAAGGAGATAGGAGGCTATCTGGAACCCAAGTTCAAACATATCGAGTTCAGCGAGAATAATTTCGAATACGAAGCATCTGTCATCATACCTGTATTCAACAGGATAAGGACAATAAGGGATGCCATAAAATCCGTACTTTCACAGCAGACAGACTTCAAGTTTAACCTGATAGTGATAGACAACCACTCTACAGACGGAACCACCGCCGCCATAGACGAGTTCGCATCTGACAAGAGACTTGTCCATCTTATCCCCGAGCGCAACGATTTGGGTATAGGCGGATGCTGGAATCTGGGTGTTCACCATCCATGTTGCGGAAAATTTGCGGTACAGCTCGATTCAGACGATGTCTACTCCGGTCCCGATACATTGCAGAAGATAGTAAATGCATTTTATGAGCAGAACTGCGCAATGGTCGTAGGAACTTATATGATGACAAACTTCAATATGGAGATGATAGCTCCCGGCATTATAGACCATAAGGAGTGGACTCCGGAAAACGGAAGGAACAATGCTTTGAGAATAAACGGCCTCGGCGCTCCAAGGGCATTCTATACTCCGGTGCTTCGCGAAATAAAGGTTCCCAATACCAGTTATGGAGAGGACTATGCTCTCGGACTCAAGTTCTCGAGGGAGTATCAGATAGGCAGGATTTACGATGTGGTTTACAACTGCCGCCGTTGGGATGACAATTCCGATGCATCGCTCGATATCGTAAAGATGAACAATCATAACTTATATAAGGACAGAATCAGAACCTGGGAGTTGCAGGCGCGTGTAGCATTAAACAAGAAGTAATGGCAAACAGGGGGTTATCAAATGAAGTCGTCTACGGTTTGTTCGAGAGGCAACTGGGGGTGTGGCAGCAGGCCAAAGACAATTACGAGGCGTTGAGCCATGTAGCTATCAAGAATTTCAAGTTGGGCGATGTCCCGGTAAAGGTGCAGTTCAATCCGGCAAGAATAGTCTCTTCGGCCGCCAAGGTGGACGTGAAGAGCATCAAGGAGAGAAAATGTTTTCTGTGCGGTGCAAACCGTCCCGAGATTCAGGAGGGGGTGCCCTTTTACGGTAAAAAAAGAGAATATACCGTTTTGGTCAATCCTTTCCCGATATTCCCGAAACACCTTACCATCCCTGATGTGGAGCATGTAGACCAGATTATAGGTTGCGACGGGGAAAGGTATGAAGATATGCTCTCGCTGGCCGAAATCCTCGATGATTTCGTGATATTCTACAATGGGCCGAAGTGCGGGGCTTCGGCACCCGACCATATGCATTTTCAGGGCGGAAACAAAGGCTTTCTGCCGGTAGAGTACGATTACGCCATCTTGAAAAAGAGGCTTATCCACTCATGTTGCGGAGCTTCGGTCTATGCTGTGGAGAACTATCTGAAGAGTACGGTTGCAATAGAGGCGGACAACAAGGAGGCTGCCGTACACGAATTCCGTCAAATCTATAACTCCTTGGTCATAAAGGATGAAGAAAAAGAGCCGATGCTCAATATCCTTTCATGGTCTGTAGGAAAGGGGAGCGGGAAAAAGTATATCTCAATAATATTCATGAGAGACAAGCACCGCCCTTCGCACTATTTTGCCGAGGGAGATTCCAATATCCTGCTGAGTCCCGCATCGGTAGATATGGGCGGAGTCTTCATTACTCCTTTGGAGAAGGATTTTGCCAAAATAAGCGAGAAGAACCTTATAGAGATAACCGATGAGGTAGAGATAGGCGACGATCTCTTCTGTGCAATAGAAAATGCAATAAAACCTCAGCCGGAGGTCAATGTAGGCATTATCTATGGAGAGCAGAAAATAGATTTCGAATTCAATTCTCCCTACAGGGTCTCCGCATTGCTGGAGAATGAGCCGCTTACCGTTGCCGGCGTGCAGAGCGTTACCTGCGAAAACGGCCGTGTATTATGGAACGGCAGAGAGTACGACAAACTTCTCTTTACTCCGGAGGGGCTGGGCACATTCTGGCTCAGGAATGTAACCATAGGGGTAAACTTCCACTGGGAGAGAAGGGAGGACCAGAAATTCGAGGGCAAGTTGAAATTCATAGTGGAAAACGGCGCCCTTACGGCAATAAATGTCATAGGCGTGGAAGATTATCTTACGAGTGTGATCTCCAGCGAAATGAGTGCAACTGCGAGCGAGAATCTGCTCAAGGCGCATGCCGTAATATCGCGAAGCTGGCTGCTTGCCCAGATAGAGAAGAACAAGGAGATAGTGGCGCAGAAAAAGGAGTACAGCGCCTGTACCTGTACAGATGATGAGCTTATAAAGTGGTACGACAGGGAGGACCATGTGAATTTCGATGTCTGTGCGGATGACCACTGCCAGCGTTATCAGGGACTTACCAGAGCCTCTACCAAGAAGGTGAGGGATGCGATAGCGCAGACCTGGGGAGAGGTGCTTGCATATAACGGTAAAATCTGCGATGCGCGCTTTTCAAAGTGTTGCGGCGGTGCAGTGGAGGAGTTCCAGCACTGTTGGGAGCCTGTAAAACACAATTATCTGGTAAAGCTTAGGGACAGTGAAAATCCTGCGGAACTGCCGGATCTGACTGTCGAGGAGAATGCCCGCAAATGGATTATGGACTCTCCGGATGCCTTCTGCAATACGACCGACAAGGATATTTTAAGCCAGGTTCTGAACAGTTATGACCAGGAGACCGTCAATTTTTACAGATGGAAAGTGGAATATGACAAAAAAGAGCTGGGCGAACTGATTCTCAAGCGCAGCGGCGTGGATTACGGAGAGATTCTGGATCTTGTCCCTGTAGAAAGGGGAACGAGCGGCCGTCTTGTAAGGCTTAAAATAGTCGGGACAAAGAAAACCATGACAATAGGCAAGGAGCTGGAGATACGCAGGACTCTTTCTGCATCTCATCTCTACAGCTCTGCATTCGTGGTAGAAAAGAGCGGGAACAAGTTCATACTTCACGGTGCCGGATGGGGACACGGGGTAGGTCTTTGCCAGATAGGCGCCGCCGTCATGGGCGAGAGGGGCTACAATTATGAGCAGATACTGCTCCACTATTTTGTAGGAGCTTCCGTAGAGAAACGTTATTAATGGAAATTCAAAACAGATTTATATGAGTTCAAAAGTTAGATCTCCATGGGCATGGGTGCCGACGCTCTATTTTGCCCAGGGTATTCCCTATTTTATAGTAAATAATATCTCCGTGATGATGTTTACCAAAATGGGCGTTCCGAACGGAGAGATGGCAATGTTTACCAGTTTGCTCTATCTCCCCTGGTTTATCAAGCCCTTCTGGAGTCCGTTCGTAGATATAATTAAGACCAAAAGATGGTGGACGGTGACAATGCAGATGGTTATGTCTGCAGCATTGATTCTGCTGTTTGCCACAATGCCTAAACCTTCACCCGAGCTTATTGCCTCCGGAGAGACTCCAATAAGCATGTTTACCGTAACGCTTGTGCTCTTCCTTATTACGGCATTCGCCTCTGCGACTCATGATATAGCGGCAGACGGTTTCTATATGATAGCCCTCTCGCAAAGCAATCAGGCGGCGTTCGTGGGTATCAGGAGCACGTTTTACAGGCTGGCTTCCATTTTCGGACAGGGCGTACTCGTGGCAATAGCGGGAGCCATAGAGATAAAAAGCGGGAACATTCCGCGCTCATGGTCGCTTACAATGCTGATTTCAGCAGTGATGTTCAGCGCAGTTACATTTTACCATACATTTATAATCCCCAAACCTAAGGCAGACAAATCGACTCTTGAAGGCGAGGTGAAGACAAGCGGCGCAATTTTCAGGGAGTTCGCCCGTTCGTTCGTCACCTATTTCAAGAAACCATACGTATGGATAGCGATTGTCTTCATGCTGCTTTACCGTTTGCCGGAGGCATTCCTGATAAAGATGTGCATGCCGTTCCTGGTTGCCGCCAAGGAGGCGGGGGGGCTCGGCCTCAGTACTGCAAGTACGGGTATAGTTTACGGAACGGTGGGCGTGCTGTTCCTTACGCTCGGAGGCATTCTCGGAGGATTGTATGCATCCAAGGTGGGACTTAAGAAATCGCTGTGGGTTATGGCTGCATGTATGACTCTCCCTTGTCTTACGTTTGTCTATCTGGCAATAGTGCAGCCGGAGAATCTCGTATATATTTCAACGGCCATTGCAATCGAGCAGTTCGGCTACGGATTCGGCTTCACCGCATATATGCTCTATATGATGTATTTTTCCGAAGGCGAGTTCAAGACTTCGCACTATGCAATCTGTACCGGATTCATGGCGCTGAGCATGATGATTCCCGGCATGTTTGCAGGATATATCCAGGAGGAGATAGGTTATGTGAATTTCTTCTGGATGGTTATGCTCTGCTGCATTGCAACCCTTGTAGTTACATTCTTTGTAGACAGAAAGATCGACCCGTATTACGGCAAGAAATAACGGATTAAAATTTAACCATATGAAAGGATTATTAGCTATTGCGATTTCATTTATGCTTGCAGGATGTGTTTCGACTGTTCAGCCTGCAGGGAACGCACCGGATGTAAAAACCGGTATAGAGGTTTTGAGAGACAACGGTTTCAAGGAACTGCAGGGCAAGAGGGTAGGCCTTGTAACCAACCCTACCGGAGTGGACAGGAATCTCGTCTCTACAGTAGATATCCTGGCAAACGCAGAAGGTGTGGAACTTGTCGCGCTTTACGGCCCGGAGCACGGAGTAAGGGGCAACGTACATGCAGGCGGCCACGTGGATTCATCCGTAGATCCTGCGACGGGTCTTCCGGTCTACTCGCTTTACGGTGCGACCCGCAAGCCGACCAAGGAGATGCTCGACAGCATAGATGTAATCGTTTATGATATTCAGGATAACGGCTGCCGTTCGTTTACATATATCAGCACGCTCGGCTTGCTTATGGAGGCGGCTGCGGAATATGGCAAGGAGCTCATGGTGCTCGACCGTCCCAACCCTCTCGGTGGAAACAAGGTTGAGGGCTGTTATGTAGAGCCGGGCTACTTCTCGTTCGTAAGCCAGTTCAGAATTCCCTACCTTTACGGTCTTACCGTAGGAGAGCTGGCGACGCTTCTCAATGAAGAGGGGCTGGTAGTGGGTGAGAAAGGCGACAAGGAGCCTTTCAAATGCAGACTTACCGTAATTCCTATGGAAGGCTGGAGCAGGGATATGCTCTACGCGGATACGGAACTTCCGTGGGTACTCCCTTCGCCACATGTACCCCAGTCGGAATCTGCAATATACTATCCGGCATCCGGCATATTGGGAGAGTTGGGTTATATGTCTATAGGTATAGGTTATACCCTTCCTTTCCAGCTTTTTGCAGCCCCATGGATAGATGCGGAGAAGCTGGCGGCAACGCTTAACGGACGCGGAATCGAGGGTGTGCGTTTCCGTCCTCTATACATACAGCCATTCTATTCTGCACATGCAGGCGAGAATCTTGGCGGCGTACAGATGTATGTTACCGATTTCAACAAGGCTGAACTTACGGCAATACAGTTCCAGGTTCTTGAGGCGATAGCTGAGCTCTATCCCGAAAAGAAGGTCTTCGACAACGCAAACGAGGGGCGTTACAGGATGTTCGACCAGGTTTGCGGTACGAACTATATACGCGAGACCTTTGCCAGAAATAACAAGTATTCAGACATACGGGAGTACTGGAACAAGGATGTGGCCGCATTCAAGGAACTCTCCGCAAAATATTACCTCTATCGGTAGCGGCAACGTCCCCTGTTGAATGCAGGCATTGGATTGAAAGATGGCCCAAAAGGATAATTCCTCTTTGGGCCATCTTCTTTTTTGTCGAAACAAAAATGAGATAAAAACTACACAAAAACGTAGCCGGTTTCATAGAGTCGTTTCAACTGCGGAGGGTAACTTTGCAACAGATTCCTTTTACATGAAACAAATATCTAACACTTGTTTACAAATATGAAAAAATCAATTTTTGCAGTTTCGGCAATTTTATTGTCATGTGTGTTGGCAACCGGACAGGTGAGGAATGAAATAGATATTCCTGACCTCGAAGATTACCTGACTCTTAAATGCGATTTCCATATTCATACCGTCTTTTCAGACGGAACAGTATGGCCGACTGTCCGCGTACAGGAGGCCTATAAGGAGGGGCTCGATGCAATTTCCCTTACCGAGCATATAGAGTACCGCCCTTTCAGCAAGGATATAATCGCTTCCCACAACCGTTCATATGAAGTGGCAAAACCCCTTGCAGACAAGATGGGAATAATCCTAATAAAAGGCAGCGAAATCACCCGTTCGATGCCTCCCGGGCATTCCAATGCAATATTTTTGAGCGATGCCGATTCACTGGAGCAGGATGACTACAAAGATGCGTTCGCTGCCGCAAAACGCCAGAATGCCTTTATTTTCTGGAACCACCCAGGTTGGGATGCGCAGCAGCCCGATACCACTCTCTGGTGGAATGAGCATACAGAACTGCTCGAGGCAGGCTGTATGCAGGGAATAGAGGTGGTGAACGGCAAATATTTCCCCGAAGCTCATCGCTGGTGTCTCGAAAAGGGGCTTACGTTGATCGGCAATTCAGACGTACACCAGCCGATAGACTGGAATGTAGACTTTGCCAAAGGCGGACACCGCAGTATGACTTTGGTCTTTGCAAAGGAGCGCTCCGAGGAGGGAATACGCGAGGCCTTGCTCAGCCGCAGAACAGCGGTTTATCATGGGGAAACACTTGTAGGCGAGGATGTATATCTCAGACAGCTTTTTGAAAAGGCGTTGGAAATAAGGGATGTGAAAAAGGGCGGCAAATCGGTGACCGTTACAATATATAACAATTCCGATCTCGTATTCCATCTTGCAAAAACAGCCCATGATACCGATATCAGATATTTCAGGGATTACACCATAAGGCCGCACAGCCTTCATACCATAACTGTCAATTTTGACAATGGGGCGAAATACGGCAAGGTCAATTTTGAGGTAACCAACCTTTGGGTGGAGCCATACAGGGGAATGGAATGCTCTTATGATGTAGAACTTTAATTTTCCGGGCCATATATAAAGGAAACTGCCGGTCAGGTGATGGCCGGCAGTTTCTTATAGTGTCATTTTACAATGAAATTCAAGGCGCAGGTATGGTATCGGTTTCCGTTTGAACGGCTTCAGCGGCGCTGTCTGTCTCCGCCCCTACAGCATCGTACTGCTGTTTCTCTTCGGCCGAGAGCGAATCCATTGCCTCGTGCTGTGCATCGAACTTCTCCTTTTCCCTCTGGAGTCTCTGCAGTCTTGCCATATTCTGCGAATTCCTCAGGGCGGCATCGATACCTATCCTGTAGATGTTTTCAATCCTGTCTCTGAGGTTGAGCCTTGTACTGTCTATAATGGTCGAATAGACGGGCAGGTTCTCGCTCTTGTATTTCGCCCGGCCTATCTTGAAGTCGAAATCATCCATGTTCCCGAATATGGTAACGCCCAGCCTGAACGGGATAGGAGAGTGCAGTACCGAAATATGGTAGTTGAATGAAAGGTCGAGATTCTGTGTGCCGCTTATGGCGAATTTATACCTGTCTATCTCCGCCAGGAACGGGAAAACCTCTATCTTGTTCTCATTTACCAGCATCTCTACCGATATGCGGTCTATAAGGTTCCTATCCCTGTTCTTGAATTTTAATTTCTTGGCAATCATGGAGAAGGTCTCTCCGTCCATAAGTACAAGGTTGTCGCCGGTAATCCTTGCAACGCCCTTTAACGTGGGAAGAATTATATTCATTGCCGTATCTATCTGCGATGTGGCGGCTATCTGGCAGTTTATAAGTCCCTCAAAAGATTTGAGCATAGGCAGCAGCGTATCTATGTCGGGCATGAGGGCCACGAACTTTTCCACCTCCACGTTTTTGAGTTCCAGATCGAACCCTGTGGAGAGGTCCTTTTTGCTGCGTGTAGCATAGAATCCAGAAAAATCCATCTCTCCTGCGTTGGTGACAGCATCGAACTCCTTTATCTGCAGGCAACGGTCTCTTATGGACATCTCTCCCTTGACCTCCTGAAGTTCAAGATTTGAATAGCGCCCTTTCTTTATATCCATTGAAAGCGTTGCATTTACATTGCCGGGAATTATTATTAGCGGCGATACGACAGTGTCGGGCGCAACCTCCGCTATGGCCTCTTCCAACTGCGTCTCGCTTGTAATGGACGAGAGAGAATCTCTGTAGAGCTCTATATGCTTCATGATTTCGGACCCGCGGTGCATTGCAGTAATCAGTTCGTTGAAGTTGAGGCTGTCCGAGACTATGTTGCCGTCTATCTTTATAGTGCCGTTTCTGAGCAGCGCCCGGCGGATTCCCGATACCTCTCCGGTGAAATTCATGACTGATTTTCCGCAGCGCAGTTTTGTATCGTGGAATCTGAGACTGTCTGTATTGAATTTGAAATTTACATTATACAGCCTTGTCCGCAGCGGCATATACGGCATAATCAACCCGCCGCTCTTTGCACTTATCGAGCCGTTGATTTTCCACCTTCTTATAATTGCTCCCAATGAATTGTCTATCTTGAAATTGAGGTTCTGGTCGTCGAAATCGCCCTTGCTGCGCTCTCTCCGCCTCTCCATCCGTTTCATGAAGTGCGACATGAGGGAATCCCTCTCTATACGCGGATATCTTTTCTGGAGCGAATCGAGAAATGCCTCGCGGCGTTCCTTCATTTTCTTGTTGTCGCGGTTGTTTATTATGGCCTCGAGTGCGATATCGCCATTGCTTACGAGAGCAATATTGAATCCCTCCCTGAAACCGAAGCTCTTTGCCTTGAGTTCAGCGCTAAGGCGCGGGATGGAGTAGTCTTGTTCGTAAGGCAATATGCTGAAATTCATTTCTGCGCTCTTTGCCCTAAGCTTGAGGGAGTCGGGGCCTTTTATATCCAGCCTCTTTACGGAGGTGACGCCGTTGAGCGGATGGACCTTTTTCTCACCGCCGGTTATATCTGCGGAGTTGTGCCCTGCAAGCCTGAATTTTGAAGCGATAACCTCGAATTCCCTTTTGTAGTTTATATAGATTGTATCTGCTGTGGTATTTGTGGCGAACATCCTCATACCGCTCTCTATTGCCGAATCATATTTGTTCTCGACGGCTCCAAGCCCGATGTGAACTCCTGTCAGATAGGTGAAAATATGCTCTTTAGGCAGGGCGACTATTGTAGTATCCGATGATATCACCCCTTTTATGTCTGCATTGCCGATGTTGTACATGTTCAGGTTGGAAACATTGGATTTTATGCTCAGGTCCGCATTTACCTTGCCCCGGCAGATGGAGCCCTTGTCTTCTATGAAAAGGCGGCTCAGGGTATCGAGATTCGCCCATCCCTTGAATACCACATCTACGAACGGGTCTGCGGATGCAAGCCTCGAAATTTTTCCGTTGAGCGAAAGGTCTGCGCTGCGGCCCTTGAGAAGCAGTTTGTTAATCTCCACGGCTGCAGAGTCTTTGTCCATAGCGGAATAGTAGGCATATATGTCCGCCTCCATTTCGTTTATCCTGGAGGTCATGCCCTTGAACGATGCGCTGCTCTTCGGAATCGTTAATTTTGCTGTCAGAGAAGGAAGCTCCCCGGTCTTGAAGTTGTAAAAGCCGTTCATATGCAGATCCAGGTTCAGGGCTGCATCTGTCTTCAGTTTTTTTACGGCAGGGAACATCTCTTCCGGGATATATTCAAGAAATTCCGACAGTTTGAAGTTCTCTACCCTGCCCCTGAATCCCCCTTTGGTCATAAGGGTGTCTCCGCTCAGTTCCAGATCTCCGGTAAATTCGACGGGGAGTTTGGCTACATTAAGGTAGAGGTCCTCTATGTCTATCCTCTGTACATCAGCACTGTCGCTTAATGTAAAGGCCCCTTCTATTCCCAAAGGTATATCCTTTATCAATGTGAAATCATTTATGGCGAGGTTGGTCTCTGTCAGCGCCGCTATATTGTAACGGTTGTTGTTTCTTCTCATTCTCAGAGAATCTATTGCGAATTTTGCGGAGGTATGCACCCCTGTGCCGTGAACCAGATCTGCATTGAGCTTGAGAGTGTCGGCCCCCTTTCTTGCAACCGTCGCGAATTCGCTTTTTGCAGAGAGTTTATGTACGGAGAGCAGGAATTTTGAAAGATACCCCCTGTCCAGTTCTGCATTTTCAAGGTCTGTGGTAAAGTTCCCTCTGAGAAAGAGGCGGTTGAGGTCTACGCTCAGAAGCATCGAATCCTTTAGGTTGCTGTATCTTACATGACCTCCGTTGTAGATGCCTATCCGTCTTATTTTCAAATCGAGCGAGGTAGAGTCTGTTGCAGTCTCTTCTTCCGTACCGCCTTTGACAATGTCGTAATTGGCCGTGCCGTCGGGCATCACGAATGCATGTATGTCGGGTCTCTCTATTGCGATGCTTCTTATGTTCACTTTAGAGCGCAGCAGGTCGGGTACAGAAACAGATA
Organism: uncultured Bacteroidales bacterium; assembly: GCA_944325445.1. Lineage (GTDB taxonomy): Bacteria > Bacteroidota > Bacteroidia > Bacteroidales > UBA932 > Egerieousia. The sequence continues at coordinate 13,501 of CALVAG010000014.1, forward strand.
CGTATATTCTGTTGAATTTGAGCAGAGTGTCGGCGCTGACCGGTATCGCCCACTGAGATGAGTCCCTTACGGGCCGCAATACCCCGGAGATTACCTCTCCGTTGGTCATGGAGAAGGTAAGATAGGGGAAGTGTTTGAATATATGAACGCTTATGGTGTCTGATTTTACCTCGGCATTCAGGAACCGGCCGCTGTACTTTTCGACCAGGCCATTCAGGTTTTGAGTAGTTAGAAATATGCCGGTCCCTATTGTGAGAAGCAGCAGAAGCGCTACGAGCGACAGAATAATGCCGACCGTCCATTTCAAAATCTTTTTATGAAGAGCCATAACGTAACGATTTATGCACGCAATATGCGACAATGCCAAATATATGAATTTAATGTTAAACTGCCGTTATTTTTATTGATATAATATTTAAGAAAATAGGCCGTTTCTTTACAAAAAGGATATTGTCAGACAATTTTTTATAATATTGCAGGCTCGAAAAGTGATGCGGATGCGAAGATTTGTGAGAATAGCTGTTGCTTTTGTCCTTTTGCTGTATGCCTTTGTCCAGCCGGCAAACGGGCAGCAGGTCACCAAGGTTAAAGGAGTCGTTACCGATTCAGAGACCGGCGGGCCCGTGCCTTTTGCCGTAGTCTATTTCAAGGGAACTACGGTAGGGGTAACTACAGATATGGACGGCCTTTATTACATCGAAACGCGTCAGAGCGTCTCCGATACCATAGTGGTGGAGCTTATGGGATACGATGTGCAGCAGAAGAGGATAAGCGTTGGCGGATATACGGAGGCCGATTTTGTCCTTCACCCTTCGACGGAGTTCCTGGAAGCCGTTGTGGTAAAGCCCGACGACAGCCGGACAAAGGCCTTTGTAAGGAGAATATACGAGGCGAAAAAGCGCAACAATCCGGCCAATCTGGAGAGTTTCAATTGTAAGACCTACAACAAGATGGAGCTAGGAATCACCAACCTTAACCCTAAAATGAAGAGCAAGATATTCCAGAAGAACTTCGGATTTGTCTTCATGTATATGGATACCTCCGTGATTTCAGGCAAGCCTTATCTTCCGGTCATGATTTCGGAAACCTCTTCCCGTCTCTACAACAGGCGTAATCCCCCTTTGAACAGGGAGGTGATAGAGGCCAACAGAATATCCGGAATCGATAACGAATACTCCCTCTCGCAGTTTACCGGGCAGATGCATGCAAGGGTAGATCTTTATGACAATTATGTAGACATGTTCGACATAAAGATTGCCTCCCCGCTCAACGAACACGGTTTTCTCTATTATGACTATTATCTGGTAGACAGCCTTTCCATAGAGGGAAGAAAGACATACAAGTTGAGGTTCCACCCAAAATCGGTCTCGTCTCCCGTTTTCGACGGCGAAATCCAGATAGATTCAGCTACAATGGCGTTGCGCGAGGCCCATGTGAAACTTATGAAGGGGGTGAATGTAAACTGGATAAGAGACATGGTGGTGGATGTGGAGTATCAGCTGGCGGATGATTCCACATGGTTTTACAAAGGCGAAAAACTCTACCTCGATTTTTCCGTGACCATGAACGACTCGTCGAAACTCGTCTCTTTCATAGGCAACAAGACTACCGATTATTCCGATGTAAAGATAGGAGATAAAATTCCCGAATCCGTGCTGCGGCACTCCACCAGCGTGGTGATGAATGAGGATGTGGTAAACAACAGCGAAGAGTTCTGGGAGCAGGAACGCCCCTTTGCATTGAGCCGGAAGGAGCAGAATATTTACCATATGGTGGACTCAATAAAACGGGTGCCGCTGTTCAATACAATCTACAATCTGGTATATACCTTAATCAAGGGTTATTACAAGGCCGGTCCGATAGAGATAGGCCCATATTACAAGTTGGTGAGCTTTAATAATCTGGAAGGTGTGAGGCTGCAGTTCGGTGCAAGGACTACCAATGAGTTCAGCAAGAAACTAAGGCTTACAGCCCATGCCGCATACGGGACTAAGGACGGCATCTTCAAAGGGGGCGGAAGCGTGGAGTATATGTTCGACCGTCACCCTGTAAGAAAGCTGACTGCAACGTACAAGCATGATGCAATGCAGTTGGGTGCGGGAGAACATGCCTTTTCCGAAGGAAATATATTGGGTTCTCTTCTTTCAAGGGGAAGCGACAGGCTCAGCATGGTAGACCGCTTTTCTCTCCGGTATGACCATGAGTGGAGAGAATGGTTCAATACGCAGCTCTATCTTGAGGGCGGTGAAATCCACGGCAACAGATATGTGCCGCTCTACTTTACGGACGGGACAAAATCGGGTTCCGTGAACAGTACGGTGCTCGGTCTGGCGCTGCGCTTTGGCTGGAACGAATCGGTTACCAGAGGCCACTTCGACATTTACCGCATGATAGGCGATTATCCGGTATTGAAGTTCGATTTCAATATGGGGATAAAGGACCTTTTCGGCAGCCAGTATGAATTTTACAGGGCCGAAGCCGGGCTCGATTACAATCTTGCATTGCCGCCTTTGGGAGTCTCCAGATTTTCGGTTACCGCCGGCAAGATATGGGGGAGGCTGCCTTATCCTCTTTTGAAACTGCATGAGGGCAATGCCACCTATTTCAACAATCCCGGCAGTTTTTCATGTATGAACTATTATGAGTTCGCTTCCGACAGGTGGGTGAGCTGGTTTTACGAACATGATTTCAAAGGTTTCTTTCTGAGTAAAATTCCGCTTCTGAAACGGCTTAAATGGAGGGAGGTCTTCTCTTTCAGGGGTGTAGTGGGAACGTTGGAGGATAAGAACAACGGAGGTGCGGAGCATCTGGCCCAGGCTGCTTCCGGCAATCTCGAAAAGGCGAAACTCCTCTTCCCGGAGGGAATGGGCGATGTCTCCAAACCATATATGGAGGCGGGAGTGGGCATTACCAATATTTTCAAAATCTTCAGGGTAGACAGCTACTGGCGGCTGAACCACCGCCATAACTATCTCGGAGAGAAGAATACCAATTGGGTGATAAATTTCGGAATAGAACTTCAATTTTAAGGTACGATTATTGCTTTATTATAGTTATAACTCTATAAAACTGAAAGATTATGTGTTACAGAGTAAGAGAATTAAAGAGCGTTTTGCTTCTGGCGGCATTGTTGTTTGTGGCCGTCCCGCAGAGTTTTGCGCAGTCGCAATACAGGAGAAGCGGCAACAAGGACAAGCAGACCAATTCGGTGTATAAACCCGATAACAATAAAGGCAGCAAACCCCAGAGCGGGAAAAAGCCTCCGTTGATCAATCAGGGCAGGCCCGGTCAGAATAACAGGCCTTCTCAAAGCGGACCTGTGCAGAACAGACCGAAACCGAACGGTCCTGCTACACATAAACCGGCCCAGCCGGTGCATAAGCCTGCTCCAGGAAGACCTGCTCCGCCTCCGGGCCATAACAGACCGACTCCTCCGCCGACTCGGCCGGGAGAATTCGCTCCACGTCCGAGCGTACACCATTATTACGGTTATTATGTCAATACCCTTCCTTTCGGCGCAAGAGTAATTCACAGAGGTCCTTATACTTACTATTATGCTTCCGGCAGATATTACAGGTTCGTGGATAACAGGTATGTGGTATGCCGTCCTCCGGTCGGGGCTGTGATTGCAAGAACCTTTATAGACGGTATAATAGATTTGGTAGCCTATTCGGTACGCGATTCTTACGGCAGGACGCACCGTTACTATACAGACGGCGACGGAGTCTATTATCTTAAATCAGGCTCCAATTACGTTGTCGTAGACCCTCCCGTTGGCGCGATTGTATATGAATTGCCTTACGGTTACGAGGAGGTTATTATAAACGGTGCAAGGTATTACAGAGTAGACGATACAATATATGATATTGTCTATAACGGACCGCAGGACTATTACTTCAGAGTGGTAGGCTCCATAAATTAGCCTTATCGGTCTATCAGTCTGAACCTGACTCTCCATGTTCCGGTTTCCTCTCCCTCTGCGGGCGGAGTGAAATCGGAACTGATTATTTTGAAGGAGCCTATCTCTCCTGTATCAGATACATGGGCTCCTATGCAGGCGCATGTGTCGTAATCCCCTACTCTTACGATTCTTATCGTTTGCGAAGCATCATCCGGCAGTTTGCTCAGGCTGGCGATTGCCGCAGCCTTTTCGCGCTCCATGAATTCGACGGTTACCGGCAGATGCTGCTCTATAATGCCGTTTACACGCCGCTCTATTTCGGAAATCTGTTCATCTGTAGGCGCTGCGGCAAGTCTATAGTCGCACTTGCTTTTTTTGCGCTCGATATGGGCATTGGAAGAGCGCGGGCATCCGAACATCTTTACCATTGTAGCGTTGAGGATATGCTCGGCGGTATGCATGGGAGGATATTCTTCTTTATTGTGGCTGTTCAGTTGAGGTTGGGCTAAATTTTCCATTTATTGTTAACTTTGCAGTTTGAAAACAGTAAAATTAGTAAAAAATGAAAAAGTATATTATGATTATGTCGGTGCTTTTGGCATTTGGCAACACATTGTTTGCACAGGTTAAGACACAGATTATAGCTCATAGAGGTTATTGGAATACGGAGGGCTCAGCTGAAAATACCATCTCTTCGTTGGAAAATGCGCATAAGGCGGAACTGTACGGAAGCGAATTCGATATCAATATGACTTCCGACGGAGTGCTGGTAGTATGCCATGGCCCTGCAGTAGGAAACATTCCCGATGTGCAGAAAGCCTCATTCAGCGAAGTTATGAAGGTCAAGTTCGAAAACGGTGAGGGAGTTCCTACATTGGAGGAGTATCTGAAAGCCGGAAAGAAGGGCTTCAAGGTCAAAATGGCGGACGGTTCTACAAAACATGTAAAAGTGAAGTTGGTTGCGGAGGTGAAATCGGCCGCTCCTGAAGTGGAGGAGGAGGTTATTGTAAAATTGGCCGCTCTCGTAAAGAAGATGAAGCTGCAGGAGCAGATAAGCGTGATTTCATTCAGTTACAATGCCTGTCTGCTTGCGGCAAAATATATGCCCGGGGTTTCCGTCCAGTATCTTATGGGAGACAAGACTCCCGAAGAGCTTATGGCTGCAGGTATTAACGGCATAGATTATCACTATTCCCTGATGCTGCTCAATCCGGATTATGTAGAGAGAGCCCACAAGCTGGGTATGACAGTAAACGTATGGACAGTAAGCGATAAGGCCCAGATGGATGCATTCGTAAAATTGGGCGTAGATTATATTACGACAGATTATCCCGCACTTGCAAAAGAGGTCATAGAGGAAAATAACAAAGCGCAGTTCGGAGCAAAGCAGTTGAGATTGAGATAGAAATCTAAAATAGGGAGGCCGCTTCCGTGCGGCCTCCTGTTTACTGTTTCTGTGCGAAAAGCGATATTATATTGAGTATGACCTCTGTCGCCTTTTCCATGCTTTCTACCGGGACATACTCCATTTTTCCGTGGAAGTTGTGCCCGCCGGCAAAGATGTTCGGGCAGGGAAGTCCCATGAATGAGAGCCTTGCACCGTCCGTGCCGCCTCTTATGGGTTGGATTTTCGGCTTTATGCCGGCCATTTCCATTGCCTTTATTGCAGTTTCGATTATCTCGAAATGGGGGATGATCTCCTTTTTCATGTTGTAATACTGGTCTTTTATCTCCAGTTCAACTGTCGAGGCACCATATTTTGAATTTATGAATTCGGCGCAGCGTTTCATCGTCTCCTTCTTCTGCTCGAACTTTCCGGATGAGTGGTCACGTATTATATACTTTATTTCGCACTCCTCTACGCTTCCGCTCATGTTCGTAATATGGATGAATCCCTCATAGTTTTCCGTAAATTCGGGCCTCTGCTCTACGGGTAACAGTGAGTTGAATTCCATGCCTATCAGCAACGCATTCTTCATTTTGTTCTTTGCATAGCCCGGGTGTATGTTGCATCCTTTTATTATCGCCTTTGCACTTGCGGCATTGAAATTCTCATATTCGAGTTCGCCTATGGCTCCTCCGTCCATCGTGTAGGCGTAATCGGCCCCGAATCTCTTTACATCGAAGAAGTCCACTCCGCGTCCTATCTCCTCATCCGGAGTGATGCCTATCTTTACCTCTCCGTGTTCGAATTCAGGGTGCGCGACCATATATTCTACAGCACACATTATCTCTGCAATACCGGCCTTGTCATCCGCACCGAGCAGGGTCGTTCCGTCTGTGGTAACAAGAGTCTGCCCGGTATAATCCTTAAGTTCCGGGAATTCATTTACACTGAGCACAATTCCCTTCTCCTTGTTCAGGATTATATCTTTTCCGTCGTAATTCCGTATGATATTTGGCTTTATATCTTTTCCTGCCATATCGGGCGAGGTGTCTGCATGGGCTATGAACCCGATTGTACTGCATTTTTTATCCGTATTGGAGGGAACTGTTGCCATAAGGTATCCGTTTTTGTCCAATTCTGCAGTAATATTCAACTCTTTAAACTCTTTTAAAAGCAGATTCAGCAGGTCGAACTGGCGTGCGGTGCTGGGAAAACTTTCGCTTTCCGGATCTGATGTAGTCTCAATGGCTACGTATCTCAAAAACTTGTCAATAACATTTTCCATATCTAAAATATTAACATTCCGAATCCTATAAATGCCATACCTGCAATTACTCCGGTAATGGCCATGTGATGCTCTCCGTAATGTTCTGCGGTGGGCAGAAGTTCGTCGAGCGAAATATATACCATAATTCCCGCTACGGCAGCCAATACTGCTCCCATTAGGGAATCCGACAGCAGTGTGCTGAGCAGAAGAAATCCGACAAAGCCTCCGATCGGTTCCGCAAGGCCGGAAAGGGTTGCCGAGAGTACGGCGCGCCCCTTCTTGCTTGTTGCATAATAAATGGGGATTGCGATTGCAATACCTTCAGGAATATTGTGCAGCGCAATTGCAAATGCGATGCTTATACCCATTGAATTGCTCTCCATTGCAGATACGAATGTGGCAAGTCCTTCCGGAAAGTTATGTACGGCTATTACAATAGATGAGAGTACGCCTATCCGCAGGAGTTTTTCCCCGTGCTCGACAGCGTTTGTCTTATTGGCCGGAGCAAGACCGATTGCCTTCTCGTGGACCTCCGCCGTTAAACCGTTTATTTCGTGCGGATTTTCGTATGATGGCACAAGCCTGTCTATCAATGCTATTATTCCCATACCCCCAAAGAATGAGAGTAGCGTATACAAAAGGCCGGATTTCTCTCCATAATGCAGCGAAAATGAATTCTGAGCCTCCGCGAACAGTTCCGTAAAGGAGATTAGAATCATTACGCCGGCAGAAAATCCCAATGCCGCCGACAAAACCTTCGGGCTGAATTTTCTGATGAACATTATTGCCAGCCCGCCTATGCCGGTTGCAAGTCCGGCAAAGAGAGTAAGTAAAAAGGCATTTATGTAGTTCCCTTCCATTATTTGGCCTTATCCTCCTTCGTGCAGGCGTAAATAAGATAAGCTATAAGTAGAATGTATACGAATAATCCGAGATATTGGGCTGCGCCGCTTTCGCTCCATGCCCCTACGCTCAAATCTACATTCGCATATTTTATTATGGCGCTTACCACTCCCATCAATGCACCGCCTGCGATAAAGCCGCTTGCCAAAAGCGTACCTTTGTCGCTGCGCTCCTTGTTTACCTTCTCATCTTTGCTTCTGCTTCCTACATACCATGCTATTGCGCCTCCGATAAGCAGAGGAAGGTTGAGGTCGAGAGGAATGAACATGCCGAGCGCAAATGCCAAAGCCGGAACTTTGAATGCATTCAATACGAGGGCGAGGATGGCTCCTATTCCATAAAGCAGCCAGGGTGCCTTGCCTCCGGACATCAGCGGTTCGATTACGGCGGCCATTGCATTTGCCTGTGGCGCTACCAGCGCATCTTCACCGGTAAAGCCGTATGTTTTGTTCAGAATTATCATTACGCCGCCTACCGTAGCTGCGGCAACCAAAGTTCCGAGGAACTTCCAACTCTCCTGCTTTTTTGGTGTGGAACCTATCCAATAACCTATTTTAAGGTCTGTGACGAATGCTCCGGAAACGGATAGCGCGGTGCAGACAACTCCTCCTATTATAAGTGCCGCTGTCATGCCGGCTGTGCCTGTCAGCCCGCAGGCAACCATAATTACAGAGGCGAGAATCAGAGTCATGAGTGTCATTCCGCTGACAGGATTGGTGCCTACGATAGCTATCGCATTTGCCGCTACTGTAGTAAAAAGGAAGGCTATTATTCCCACTACAAGCAGCGCAATGATTGCATGGGCAAGATTGTCCACAACACCGAAGTAGAAGAAGAGGAATGTTACGATAAATGCAATCAGAAGCCCTATGATTATGACTTTCATCGAAATATCCCGTTGTGTCCTTATGCTCTCTTTGGTCTCGCCGCTCTTTTTCCCTTTCAATTCCTTTGTGGCAAGCCCGAATGCGGATTTGATAATGCCGGCGGATTTGATAATGCCGATTACTCCGGCAACCGCAATGCCGCCAATGCCGATATGCCTTGCATATGTTGTGAAAATCTCGTCTGCGCTCATGGCCCCTACTGTTTGTGTAAGTCCTGTCCCCATAAGGTCAAGCACCTGCCCGTCGAAAAGAATTCCCATCAATGGAATGATGCCGAACCATACGAGGAATGAACCGCAGCATATTATAAAGGCGTATTTAAGTCCTACTATATAGCCGAGCCCCAAAACGGCTGCCCCAAGATTCAGTTTTATCAGAACCTTGGCCTTGTCTGCAATGGCTTCGCCGAATGGCAATACTTTTGAACTGAAAGTCTCTGCCCACCAGCCGAACGTAGAAATTATAAAATCGTAAACTCCTCCTATTAGTCCGCTGAAAAGTAAAAGTTTGGCCTTGCTGCCTCCGGACTCTCCGCTTACAAGTACCTGGGTCGTAGCCGTTGCTTCAGGGAACGGATATTTTCCGTGCATATCCGAAACGAAATATTTTCTGAACGGGATAAGGAACAGAATTCCCAAAATGCCTCCGAGCAGCGAACTCATGAAGACCTTTGTAAAATCTACGGTAAGTTCAGGATATTTGGCCTGCAAAATATATAGTGCCGGGAGGGTGAATATTGCACCGGCTACAATCGACCCGGAGCATGCACCTACCGACTGTATGATGACATTCTCTCCCAATGCATTCTTTCTCTTGAGCGCTCCGGAAACCCCGACGGCTATTATGGCAATAGGAATTGCAGCTTCAAAAACCTGTCCTACCTTGAGTCCTAAAAATGCAGCGGCTGCAGAGAAAATAATAGTCATCAGCAAACCGAATGAGACGGACCAGAAATTGACTTCAGGATAAACCTTGTCCGGCGAGAGAATCGGTTCGTATTTCTCTCCCGGGCGCAACTCTCTGTTGGCATTTTCCGGTAACGTGTGTGTTTTAATCTCTTCCATGATGTGGTATAGTGAATTAGGTTTGGATTAGTTCTATCAGGCACAAATGTATGCAATAAAAATGTAATAGGTAAGTGAAAAAATGTTTGCAAAATCAAAAAAAGTGGTTACCTTTGCAGCCCGTTTCGATAAAAAGAACGGAAAGTTCATTGACATTATGAGAGAAAGATAAAGAGGTAAAGAAAAGTCTGTATAATTATGATTATATAAAAGATATA
>CALVAG010000015.1 GCA_944325445.1 uncultured Bacteroidales bacterium
ATAACGACCGTATAATCGCGACAGATAAAAATTTAAGATTCAAATTATTGAATTGTCCTAAAAAACAAACCTATTGTAATAGTTAAACTTATTTATTAACCTAAAATTTAATTTATGTTCATTCAAAAAGTTTCAAGTCGATCTTTACGTTTCGTAATGATGACTGTTGCTGCGCTGATGATATCAGCCGGAGCAATGTGGGCACAGAATGTGAATGTAAAAGGTACTGTTACCGACGAGGCTGGACAACCGTTGCCGGGTGTCTATGTCCTTGTTCAGGGAACGACCAACGGTACTGCTACAGACATCGACGGAGCATACTCTTTGAGCGTTCCATCAGACGGTACTCTGGTGTATTCGTTAATGGGTATGCGCGATGCGACAGTACCTGTAAACAACCGTTCTGTTATTAACGTGACAATGCAGGAGGATGCAGAGCTGCTCGATGAGGCAATCGTTGTCGGTTTCGGTACCCAGAAAAAGGAGAACCTGACCGGTGCGGTTGCATCAGTAAATGCAGAAGAGGCATTGGCCAGCCGTCCTATCGCAGATGTATCCCGCGGATTGCAGGGTATGGTTGCAGGTATGACAGTGCAGGTCGGCGACGGTGAGGTAGGTTCGGCTACCAGAATCCGTATCCGTGGTCAGATCGGTTCTGAGCAGGGAGGCGCTTCTCCTCTGATCCTGTTGGATAACGTCGAGATTCCAAGCATATCAATGGTAAACCCTGAGGATATCGCTTCGATTTCCGTATTGAAGGATGCCGCATCTGCATCGATTTACGGTGCAAAGGCTGCATTCGGTGTTGTGCTTATCACTACAAAGAAGGGTACGGGTTCAGACCAGGAGTCTGTAACTGTAAACTATTCCGGCAACCTTTCATTCAACAGCATGGCCAAAGATTATAATATGGCCGATGTTGATGCACTGCACTATACAGTCGAGGCTGCCGAGCGTGTAGGTACATATACTCCGGTAGGAGCATTCTGGCTGATCGACCGTGCAGGCTACAATGCGGCAGTTGCATGGAAACAGAAATATAAAGACCTCAGCCCCAATGCGCCGTTTACATACGGCCGTGACTGGTATGTAGACAATTCCGGACGCAAGATAGGCGTACGTACCTTCGATCCTTATGACTATATGATCAAGGAGAACAGGCCGTCTCATTCGCACAACCTCTCTGTTGCCGGAAGAAAAGGCAATACCGATTTCAACATAACTTTGGGTTATCTTGATCAGGAAGGTCTTGTAAAACCTGCAGAGAACGACGATTACAGACGTTGGAATGCCAATGTGAGAGTCAGCACAAAACTCAACGACTGGGTAAGCGTACGCGCAGGTATCATGTATTCAAAAGAGCAGAAGAGATGGGCATACGCTTCAAGTTCTACAACGGCCGACGTATGGTTGTACACATACCGCTGGGGACCTACATTCCCTATGGTATCTACAGACGAGTACGGCAACCGTTTGAGAAACAGCCCTAACGAGATAGAGAATGCCAACACTGCATACAACTCTTACTCATATACCAGTACAACGGCAGGTTTGACCATCACTCCTCTTAAGAACTGGAATATCGACTTCGATTATACCTACGCAGTGCGTGACGAGACCGCATGGCGTCCGGGTACAGTTCACACAGGCGGCGATACATGGGGTGCACCGAATCCTGTTGCAGGTGCGACAGTAGCCAACGAGTGGGCTGAATACAACCTCATGGGTTCGAATATTCCCGCTTATGTACTTAACGTTTACGACTACGGCAACTCTTCATCTTCATACGACCATGTTTACCGCAGCGGTTACACTTCACAGAGGCAGACATATATCCTGAAGAGTACTTATGAGTGGAACTTCCTCGAGGATCATACGTTCAACTTCATGCTCGGTTTCCAGGCAGTGGATTATCAGAACGAGGGCAGCTGGTCAAGGAAATATACCCTGCTCGACTACGCAAATCCTCAGTTCGACCTCGCTATCGGCAGCCAGTTTGCAGGCGGCGGACACGAGTGGGAGTCTCAGGCCGGCGTATTCGGACGTATCAACTACAATTACAAGAACAAATATCTTGTAGAGGCGAACTTGAGATACGACGGCTCGTCTAAATTCCCTACAGACCTTAAATGGAGATGGTTCCCTTCATTCTCTGCTGGTTGGGTAGTATCCGAGGAGCCTTGGATGAAAGGCATTTCAAATGTTCTGAGCTTCTTGAAGGTGAGAGGATCATGGGGTAAGATAGGTGACCAGACCGTGGCCAATTCGCTCTATATCCCTACAATGACCTTCACTGAGTCGAGCTGGATAGAGAACGGTGCAAAATTCAACTATTACACCACTCCGGGTGCAGTAAGACCTGACATCACATGGCAGGATATCGTGACTCTCGACATCGGAGTCGATGCAAGGCTCTTCAGAGATCTGGGCATCACATTCGACTGGTATAGCAGAAAGACAGAGAACATGATTGTTCCCGGTGCAGGTATCGGCTACAACTTCGGTGCATCGGCGCCTATGGGTAACTTCGGTTCATTGAAGACCAACGGTTGGGAATTGACTTTGGACTACGGCCATATGTTCAGCAACGGCTTCAGTCTGGCTGTAACAGCGTCTATTTCAGATGCCAAGACTACAATCGACGAGTACGGTACAGGCCGCAGCATCGACAACTGGTATAACGGCAAGACTTACGGCGAGATCTGGGGTTACCGCGTAGACAGGCTCTTCCAGAATGATGACTTCGCGTACGACAACAACGGCAATCTTATAAGAGTAGAGTCTTCCGACGGCTACTCTGTAAACCAGTTCGCAGATCCCAACATGCCTACTCAGGGCTACCTTAACAGCGGTAACCTGGTATTCGGCCCCGGTGATATGAAATACAAGGATATAAACGGCGACGGCGTTATAAACGACGGCCAGAGAACCGTAGAAGACCATGGCGACCTGGAGGTGATAGGTAACTCTACTCCGAGATACGAGTACAGCTTCAGAGTGGATATGGCTTATAAGGGATTCGACCTCTCGCTCTTCCTCCAAGGCGTGGGCAAGAGAGACCTCTGGAATGCCAGCTTCCTCGGCATACCCGGATACAACTCATCCGACGGATCTATGCCTCAGACTTTTGCAGGCGACTTCTGGTATGAGACATTCGATGCAGAAGGCAATGTCATAGATGCGAACTACGATGCTTATTATCCCCGTGCAGCGAACATGGGCGGCGGTTCAGGATTCAATACCGTATGCAACGACAGACTTTTGCTCAATATGGCATACCTGAGACTGAAGAACGTAACTTTGGGTTACACTCTCCCTCAGCATATCACAAAGAAGGCTTATATCAACAAGCTGCGTGTATATGTATCGTTGGAGAACTTCCTTACATTCGACAAACTGAATGGACTTCCAATAGATCCTGAGGCAATACCTGGTGTTTCTTACTTCAATTCAAGCAACTACAACTTAGGTAGGGTAGGTTCCGGCGTACCTGCAATGAAAACAGCCTCTGTAGGTCTTCAAATAACATTCTAAAGAGTATATGGGATATGAAAAAATTAACATATTTAATATTTTCAATTGTTGCTCTTACTTTTGTAAGTTGTGATAATTATCTGGACCGTCCTACAAAGACACAGATGACAGATGAGAACTACTGGGCCTCAGAGCAGACTGTCAGGTTGTTCGTCAATGGCGCGTACACCAACTACTTTGTAGGCTATAACAGCGGTTGGAGCACTGCATACATCCCCGGCGTAAGGGGTGAGTTGAGCGATGATGCCACATCTACAGGAAAGCAGAGCAATCTGCTGCTTGCAGTACCTGCAGACAACTGGTATAATTCAGAGACTTCTTCGTTCCTCCAGAGAACAGGCGCATCGGCATGGAACTTTGCATGGGTTCGTAAATGGAATCTGATGATAAGCAGGCTGGAGACCATGCTTGCAGACGGTCTTCTGACCGACGAGCAGTATAACCACTGGATGGGCGTAGCCCGTTTCTTCAGAGGTTACGAATACAGCCGCCTCGTACAATCGTTCGGAGATGTACCTTACTATGATCAGGTAATAGAGTTTACAGACCTCGACTCACAGTACAAGGCAAGGGATCCCCGCGAAACCGTGATGACAAAGGTAATGGAGGATTTCGACTTCGCCGTTGCAAATGTAAGGTCTGCTTCAAGCGAGCCTAACCGTGTAAACAACGATGTAGTGGCTGCAATCGCATCGCGCTGCATGCTTTTCGAGGGTACTTGGTATCTCTATCATAACGGAGACGAGGCTCTTGCAAAGACATTCCTCGAGAAGGCGGTAGAATATGCAGAAGATGTAATGGACCGCGGACTCTATTCATTCGATACGGATTTCCGTACATTGTTCGGTGCAGAGACCAAGCAGGGCAGCGAGACCATATTGTACAGGGAGTACAGCGCGGCCCTTTCTGTAAGGCACTGCGTAGCTTCGTATGCCAATCTGGACGAGAACCAGGGTTCTGCAGCCAACCTCTCTACCCTCAAGGCATGGATTTGCCAGGACGGCAAGACATACGACCAGTCAGGCGTAGCGAATGTAGAGAGCTGGGAACTCAAGGATATGGCGCTGACCCGCGACCCGAGGTTCGAGGCAACATTCTGGGATGAGCCTACGCAGGCGGGAACAGGTATCTACTGTGTGAAATTCATAGACAGAATAGGCCCCTGGTATGCAACCGACGGTTGGAAAGAAGATCCTGCAACAGCAACCCGTCCTGCAAAATACGGATCCAACACCAATACCAACGGTTTCCCTATAATCCGTTATGCAGAGGTGGTTCTGAACTGGATAGAGGCTAAGGCTGAGCTGGCAGACAAGTTCGACGGTCCGGCTGTAACGAATACAGACCTCGATGAGTCTATCAATGCAATCAGAAACCGTCCTCTCGACGATACCGCAATAATGAAGGGAGTTCAGAAGACAGCTCCGCTTACCGTTGCAATGGCAGAGTCGATGAACGATCCAGAGAGAACATCGGCCGCTCAGCAGGCAACGCTCGGATATAAGAACAAAGGTGCCGTTTCTCCTCTTATCTGGGAGATCCGCCGCGAGCGCCGTATGGAGTTCTTCCTGGAGCAGACCCGTATTCTCGACCTCCGTCGTTGGGGACAGCTGGAGCTTATGCAGGGAGCTACCAATCCCGATATCCTTGTAGGTGCATGGGTTGATTACAATACTACCAACACTCTCAAGAAGAAATTCAACAGACTTACCGCATCGCAATTCGGAAACCTTAAGGTTCAGAAACTCGATGGTTCAGTAGTTACATTCGATGGTGAGGCAGATAATGATGGTAATATTAGTTCATCTAATGCCGCTCAGATGGTAGGTTTCAGAATCCCCGACAATATCACCGACAGGGATAAGATCGAGGAGAGGAACTATCTCGAGCCTATCTGTACGGATGTGCAGAACCAATATTCAGATGCAGGTTATAAAATCGAGCAGAATCCTGGTTGGTAACATAAGTTACTTTTAAGGTTATTGGTTATTTGGAGCAGCCGGCCCACGCCGGCTGCTCTTTTTTTATTATGGATTAGCTGCGTATTCAGGCTTTCCAGAAAATCTTCCTGCGGCTCAGCAGGCTTACTATCCACATGGTAAGCAGAACCGCAACGGCCGCCCTTGCGACCCCGGCGAGAGGGCAGCCGGCAGGATAGGCGGCCCTGTAGACGGCAACAAGGCCGGTAACCTTCATCAACGGCATTACAAGGGAATCGAAAGCTATATAGCTCATGAGGGGGTTCATTCCGGCGCCGGAAAATACTTTCACCAAAAAGCTCCCCGGAATGTATTTGCAGAGATAGTCGCTGAATATGAGCAGAAGAACGCTTATCGAGCAGGTCGCAAAGCAGTATGATATCGTACACGGCACTTTTGTTATCCCGCCCTCTACAGGTATCATTGCAGTTCCGCAAACGAGCAAAAGCGCGGCGACGAAGAGAAATTCGAGATATTGGGGTAGGTGCCTGCATGCGATATAAAAGAGGATGGAAAAGGGGGCTGTCGCAATGATTATTATAAAGAATGCGCTCAGATTCATATAAAATGCGTAGCAGAGCCAGATTACAGTGAGCAGCGCCAGCGGGAAAAAGAGATGGATGGCTTTTCCGCCGATATTGTTGTAAATGTTTCCCTCCTTTACCCTTTTATATAAAATGTCCCCTATGTATGTTGCCGGAACGAGCAAAAGGAGAAAGTAGAAATACTCCATGTTGAACCACCAGCGAACTTGAGGGTTTGCATAAGTAGCTGCAGGATATCCGAGCTCCTTTGTTATATAGGTGAAAACAAAGAGCAGGATAAGGATGTTGGCGCGCAGTTTAAGCCTCTCTCTTGTAAAATACCAGATAAGGGAGCCGAACAGATAGAGGAAAGCGAGCAGGAAGATTATTATGCCGCGCCGCTGCACGCTTATTACCTCTCCGAACCAAAAATGGCCTATGGCTATGATGGCTATCACGGCCGCCGCGCCTGCAAGCCTGACGGGCAGGCTGTTTTTCCGTTTCAGCACCATGTAGAGCGGGAAAAGCGCGCAGAATCCCAAGATCGTAAAAATCTGGGGCCACAGGCCGTCCGCAGTAGTGAAATTCAGCAGCACATAGGCATAGGAGAAGAACCAGAGCATGAAAAATCGCTCTATGGTGCTTAGTATATAGCTGCCTGCAGAGATTCCCTTCTCTATTCTGGATCTGCCGGAGAGAGGGATTGCCGCCCCCATGCAGAAGATGAAGATGGGGAAGACCAAATCTACCCAGCTTATTCCGGTTACCGCGATGTCGAGTTCATGGGACGGCGGAGGGTTCTGGATATGGTACATCCATGCAGGCAATACGCCGTAAGGGATAATTGCGCTGAATACCATTCCGAATATGGTGAGTCCGCGCAAAAAATCCAGCGAGAGATATCTCTGTTTCATACCTGAGTGTATAATATCGGATTATTTGAACTGTGAAATTATCTCTTTGGTCTTGTTTATTTTCTGCTCGAGGAGTTCCTCGTTTTTTGCCTCTGCAATGAACCGCAGGTATGGCTCTGTATTGGACGGGCGGATATTGAACCACCAGTCGTTGAATTCTACCCTGTAGCCGTCGAAATCCATAAAGGCCACGGGTTTTTCTTCTCTCTTGAAATAGCTGCATACCGCCTCCATGGCCTGTTGCTTCTGCTCGATCTTGAAATTGATCTCTCCTGAATTTTTATATTTTTCTATTTTCGCTATCGCTTCCGACAGTTTTATGCCACGCTCTTTGAGGTTTGCGGCAATTCCCAGTATGATGAGCGATGCCATGATTCCGCTGTCTGAATAGAAAAACTCCCTGAAGTAGTAGTGACCGGCCAATTCTCCTCCGTAAACGCCGTCTATTTCACGTAATTTTCTTGCGGCAAAGGCGCGTCCTACCTTCCATGTAACCATTTCGGCGCCCATCGGGACAAGATACTCCCCAACCGCCTTGGAACTTCTAATATCTTGCAGTACCTTGCCTTTGAGCCCTCTTTGCCCGATCCAATAGTGTCCCATTAAGGCAATCATCAAATCCGGCGAGATAAAACGGCCGGTCTCGTCTGTAAACATGACACGGTCTGCATCTCCGTCGTAAATGACCCCTATGTCGCATCCCTTTTCCCGCACGAGATTCTGCAGTTTTACTATGTTGGCCGGAACGAGCGGATTTGGGTCATGTTCGGGGAACGTGCCATCTACGGTATCGCAGATGTAGAAGGTCTCTCCGCATTGTTCCTTTAATATATCCTTGATTACCAGCGCAGACATCCCGTTTGAAAGGTCTATTCCGATTTTGAGTGCGGAATAGTCTCCCTTATATTTCATCTGAAAGGCGATATATTCATCTTTTATATCCATGAACAGGACCTTTCCCTTTTTTTCGCTCTTCTTGCACTCCTTTCCCTCGTTTATCCACTGTTCTATAAGAGCGAGACCGTTCTCTTTCCCTACAGGCAGCGCGTTTGCAGCAGAGACCTTCATGCCGTTATACTCTTTCGTATTGTGCGAAGCGGTTATCTGCACTGAGGCCTTGAACCCGTAAGAGGCTGTTGCGTAATATACCATTGGCGTAGTCGCCAGCCCTATATCTGTAACATCCGCCCCGGCATCGGTAATGCCTGCTATCAGATATTCCCTTATTTCAGGGGAGGAGAGACGGGCATCACGCCCTACCAGGACCTTGTCCGTTCCGAGCAGCCCTGGAAGGAAAAATCCTACTTTATATGCTGTATGCCTGTCGAAATCCGTATTATAGACACCTCTGATATCGTATGCGTGAAATGCTCCCATGATTCTCTATTTTTGCGCGATTTTATAATGTGTCCTGACCTTTCCGGTTGCCATTTTGTTGAGCTTGGACTGTAAAATCTTTTTTCTTATCTGCGAAACGCGGTCGGTAAAGAGGTGGCCGTCGAGATGGTCCAGCTCATGCTGCACCATCCTGCAGGCAAAACCGTCGAACTGCTCCTCTACCTG
Organism: uncultured Bacteroidales bacterium; assembly: GCA_944325445.1. GTDB lineage: Bacteria > Bacteroidota > Bacteroidia > Bacteroidales > UBA932 > Egerieousia. Next base: position 8,515 of record CALVAG010000015.1, read on the forward strand.
TTCGTATTTTTCATTCAGATACCTGACCTTGATCTGTTTTGGCCTTACAACATCGGCATGGATGTTGGGCACGCTCAGGCAGCCTTCCGAATATTCGGCTGTCTCGCTGCTTTCGAACGTAATCACCGGGTTTATCATGACTCTCTTGAATCCCTCGAGTTCCGGCATGTCATCTGCCAGGTCTTCTCCGTCTACGATGACTATTCTGAGCGATTTCCCTACCTGAGGAGCCGCTATCCCCACGCCGTCTGCATTTTTCATGGTCTGGTACATGTCCTCTATAAAGGTTTGCAATCCCTCTTCCTTCTCCACATCCACCTCCTGCGCCTTTTCTCTGAGCACATGTGAACCGTATATGTAAATAGGCAATATCATATCTGTACCTTTTTAAAGTTTATTCGCATTTCTGTCTAAATAGCTCTGCAAAATCAGAGCCGCACTCACCTTGTCTACCGCTCCCTTGACCCTCCTTTCAGATTTTTTGACGCCTCCCTCTATCATGGCCCTCATGGCTATCTGCGAAGTGAAGCGTTCATCTTCGAGCGTGACGGGGATGGAGGGGAAATTTTTGGCAAGCTGTTTTAAAAATATATCCACATCCTTTGCCGCTTCGGCAGGGCGGTTATTGAGATTCATCGGATACCCTACTACGAAACGCTCCACATTCTCCGTGGCGGTATATTTTTTGAGATATTCGATTATCTTTGCAGAATGAACAGTTTCCAAGGCAGATGCAAATATGCGTAAAGGATCGCTTACTGCAACTCCGACCCGTTTTCGGCCGTAATCTATTCCGATAATTCTGTTCATGGTGCAAATTTAGTTATTTAAATATATATGGCTAAAAAAAGCAAAGGCAAAAATAAAATCGGGTTGAACCGCCGTTTCAGGATTTCGCTTTTCAGCGACGGGACCCATGAGAAACTCTATACATTCAGATGCAACGGGCTGGTATTCGTTGCCTGTGCGATATCATCGGTAATATTGCTTCTGGCGCTGGTTGTTGTACTTATATTTTTTACGCCTATCAGGGAGGCGATCCCGGGGTACCCTACAGCGCAGACAAGACGCAATATCGTGCAAAATGCGATAATCGCGGATTCCCTGCAGAACGAAATAAACGTCTGGCGCCTGCAATTTGCGAATATTCAGAGAATAGTGAGCGGCGAGGCTCCCATAAACATAGACAGTGTGTTGTCTTTGCCGCAATTCAGCGACTCGTTGTTCGCCCAGACCGAAACACTTGCCAAAAACGACTCGCTTTTAAGGGAGACGGTAAGGAGGGAGGACAGGCCGGATGCCTCGTTGAAGCAGACAAAAATAGAACAGATAGAGGGGCTCCATTTCTTCCCTCCGGTCAGAGGGGTCATAACCCAGGAGTTCAATCCTACAGTAAACCACCCTTATGTAGATATAGCCGCACCTGAAAACAGCGTAGTATCCGCAACATTGGAGGGGACGGTCATAAGCGCATATTACGATAATGAGACGGGTTATGTCATCCATATCCAGCACGACAACAATCTGGTTTCGATATATAAGCACAATGCCAAACTCATCAAGGAGCAGGGCGAGAAAGTGTCGGCCGGAACTCCGATAGCCCTGGTAGGCAATACCGGCAAGTTGAGCACGGCCCCCCATCTGCATTTCGAACTGTGGTATAAGGGCGAAGCGGTAAATCCTGCAGATTATATTAATTTCTAATGATGAAACGGAAAGTTGCAATACTCGGTTCCACCGGTTCGATAGGCGTTCAGACATTGGATGTGATAGGACGGCATCCCGATATTTTTGAAGTTGAGCTTCTCACTGCAAACAATAATTGGGAACTGCTTGCAAAACAGGCGAAGAGATTCAATCCCAACAGTGTCGTAGTGTGCAACAGGGAACATTACGGAAATCTGTCGCAAGCGTTGGAGGGCGAGGATATAAAAGTCTTTGCAGGGATAGATTCGGCAGTAGACCTCATAAGGCTCTCCGATACCGATATTGTGGTTGCGGCCATGGTCGGGTTCAGCGGCTTGCGCCCTACGATAGAGGCAATAAAGAGCAAAAAGGCCATTGCGCTTGCGAATAAGGAAACTCTTGTGGCCGCCGGCGCCATTGTCACGAAGCTTGCAAAGGAAAACGATGTTCCCATATTGCCCGTAGACTCCGAGCACTCCGCCATATTCCAATCGCTGCAGGGCGAACATGCAAAAGTGGAAAAACTGATTCTGACCGCATCCGGAGGCCCTTTCCGCAATGCAGACAAAGAGAGTATTTTCAATGCGACAAAAGAGGAGGCGCTCAGACATCCGAACTGGAATATGGGAGCCAAGGTTACCATAGATTCCGCAAGCATGATGAACAAGGGTTTGGAGATGATAGAGGCTTCATGGCTTTTCGGGATGCCGTCGGAAAAGATAGAGATAGTAGTCCATCCGCAATCCATAATACACTCCATGGTCCAATTTTCGGACGGGTCTGTCAAGGCCCAGATGGGCGTGCCGGATATGAGGATTCCCATTCAATATGCGCTTTCATACCCATACAGGCTGGATCTGAATGCGGAGAGAGTGGATTTTCCTGAAATCGGGCAACTTACATTCCATACTCCGGACATGGAAAAGTTTCCGGCTCTTGCCCTTGCATTCGAGGCGCATAAAACGGGAGGCAATATGGCCTGCATCATGAACGGGGCGAACGAGGCTGCCGTAAACGCCTTTTTAAAGGGGAAAATCCTTTTCGGAAGAATTCCCCATATAATCGAAAAGTGCATGCAAAAATGCCCTTTCTTAAAGGAGCCCTCCTTGGAAGATATTTTTTCCACCCACCTCGAAGCGGTGCGCACAGCGCAAGACTTTTTCATTTAATAATATTGTAATATGTTTACAGTAAATATCTTACGGTGCAGCCTGCAAGATTTTAAATTGTGCCGTTGCGTCTAATGATATTATATTTGTATGATTCTTTTTTTGTAAATTGAGATGGATATACTCGTTAAGATAGCGCAACTTATATTGGCATTAAGCATTCTCGTTTTCATTCACGAACTCGGGCATTTTCTCTTTGCCCGGCTCTTTAAGATACGGGTAGAAAAGTTTTATCTTTTTTTCGATTGGGGATGGCGTCTCTTCAAGTTCAAGCCGAAGAACAGCGATACGGAGTATGGGGTCGGCTGGCTTCCTTTGGGAGGTTATTGCAAGATTGCGGGTATGGTAGACGAATCTATGGATACCGAGTCTCTCAAAAAGGAGCCGCAACCGTGGGAGTTCAGAAGCAAGCCGGCATGGCAAAGGTTTTTGGTAATATTCGGAGGAGTCTTTTTCAATATCCTTCTGGCAATAGCCGTCTACAGTGCAATTCTCTTTACATGGGGTGAAGAATATATAAAAAACAGCGATGTCACAACCGGTATAAGCGTAAACAGACTGGCTTACGATATGGGTTTCCGCAATGGCGATAAAATCCTCGCATTCGACGGCGAGCCTGTAGACGATTTCATGGAGCTGCAGATATCTCTTATAAGAAACCAGGCGGAGTACGCGACCGTAGTGAGAGGAGCGGATACAATCACCGTAAATATTGACCCGGTTTTCCTGCCTGCGGTGCTGCAGAGCAAGGAGTTGATTTTCAATTTCGGGATTCCTGCCGTAGTATCAGATATTCCGGACAACTCCCTGAATGCCTCCTCCGGATTGCAACCCCGTGACAGGATTGTGGCCTTGAACGGGGCTCCTGTAAGCACATTTACGGAATTTGTCTCCAAACTTTCGGAAAACAGGGCCGATACGGTAACGGTTTCGGTTTTGCGCAATGGAGAGAAATTGTCGCTCCCCCTTGCCGTAAATGACGAGGGAAAGATAATGGTCGAGTTCGACGCCTCATTGCAAAACTATTATAAAGTTACAAAGAAGGAGTATTCCGTTTCCGCTGCTATTGCGGCAGGGTTCAATACAACTGTAAAAACCGTAACCAATTACTGGAAAGAGCTGAAACTGATTTTCTCGCCGAAAACCGAGGCGTATAAGTCCGTAGGCAGCTTCATTACCATAGGCTCCATCTTCCCTGGCAGCTGGAACTGGGAAATATTCTGGAATCTTACGGCATTCCTTTCGGTAATGCTCGCAGTAATCAATATCCTGCCTATTCCGGCTCTCGACGGAGGACATCTGCTCTTTACGATATATGAAATGATAACGGGGCATAAGCCGAGCGACAAATTCCTGATTTCTGCGCAGACAGTGGGAATGTTTTTACTTTTGGCCATAATGATACTGGCATTTGGAAATGATATAGCAAGACTCTTTAATTAACGGCGTTATGAAGAAATATTTTAATATCGTTCTGACTCTCCTTGCGGCAATCATGCTTGCCGGCTGTTCCGGCGACGGGGCGAATCTCAAGCAAAACGTAAGCGGAAAGGCGGGGGAGATAATTATTGTTGCAAACAAGGCCCAGTGGGAGAGTGCACCGGGGGCCGATTTGAAAAAATTGCTGGCGTCGGAATACCCGCTGCTGCCTCAAAAGGAGGCGTCGTTTACGCTTATCAATATTCCGGAAAATGCTTTCAGCAATATATTCCAGATACACAGGAATATTATAATATTGCAGGTTTCGGATGCATTCGAGAGGGCGGAGATGGCAATCAGGGAGGATGTATGGTCGTCGCCCCAAACGGTGGTTTCATTGACCGCACCTACTAATGAAGCGGCCGATTCATTGATTACAGCCAAGGGGGAGGTACTTTTCAACCTCTTTGAACAGGCGGAAAGAAACCGTATAATAAGGGCGTCGAAACGGTACGAAGAGCGCGGATTGAGGCTTTTGGTTGCAGATATGTTCGGAGGCTCTCCATACTTCCCGACAGGTTATTCTCTGAAAAAGAGAACTCAGGATTTTGTCTGGATCTCGTATGAAACCACCTATACCAATCAGGGGATTTTCGTATATAAAGTGCCTGTAGGCGATTCTACCTCCCTTACTCTGGATTCTCTTGTAGCCATAAGGAATGATGTGCTGGAGATGAACGTACCGGGCATGTTCGAAGGCAGCTATATGACCACAAGCATAGTGGAGGGCAAGGAACCGGCCTTGAGGTGGCTAAAATATAAGGGGAGGACGTTTGGCGAGCTTCGCGGCCTTTGGGAGGTCCAGAACGACTACATGGGCGGCCCTTTTATAGACCACATATTTTATGACAAATCGGGTAAAAATCTCATATTTTTGGAGTGCTTCGTGTATGCTCCGCGCTATGACAAGAGAAATTACCTGAGACAGGTGGAATCTATCATATACTCTTTTGAATGGGAGGAAGATTTTAGCAGGTAATTATTTTTGTCGAAATAAAAAATATTTTTACCTTTGCAGTCCCGAATTCGGGGATTGCCTATGGTGAGTTCGTCTAACGGTTAGGACTCAAGATTTTCATTCTTGCAATAGGGGTTCGATTCCCCTACTCACTACCAGAAATATTAAAAATTAAGTACAATGGCAAATCATGCATCGGCAGATAAGCGTGCTCGCCAGAATGCGAAACGCAGACTGCACAATCGGTATTATGTAAAGACAACCCGCAACGCTGTCAAAGCATTGCGCAATACTACAGACAAAGCGGCAGCAGAAGCTTTGCTTCCCAAAATTTATGCAATGTTGGATAAACTCGCGAAAAAGAACATTATCCACAAGAACAAGGCGGCAAACCTTAAGAGCGGTTTGGCTGTTTATGTAAACAAGCTGGCATAAACAGGTCTGTTTTTACAGATGGAGTTAAAGGGAGATTGGCGGTTGCCGGTCTCCTTTTTCTTTATACGGATATATGTTTGCAGCAATTTGTCTTTTTACGTTTTTACATCTTTTCTTAACCTGGCGGCCCCTATCTTTCGGTTCTGTTTCCGGAAATATGTCAAATGGAAAAAGGAGGTTTAAAATGGCAATCGAGAAGAGGAGGCGGCCGGCCATCCATGAGTGGGAGAGCGAGGAGCGCCCGAGAGAGAAATTTTTGACAAAGGGGGCATATGCACTTACAAATGCGGAGTTGCTGGCAATTCTGATCCGCTCCGGAAGTCCGGAGGCCAATGCGGTGGAGCTTGCAAGAGAGATTCTGAGAGGGGCTGACAACAACCTGTCGGAGTTGAAAAAGTATAATTTTGATAATTTTAAAAAAATTAAAGGGATAGGTTTAGGCAAGGCGCTCTCCATAATGGCGGCATTCGAACTGTGCAAAAGGCTTGAATCCGAGCCGCAGAGAACGGGCATGAAAATTTATTCTTCGGAAAATGCAGCAAAGGCGATAGCCCCGTTCCTAAAGGATTTGTCTTACGAGGAGTGCTGGGCCCTTTATCTGAACAGGGGCAACATATTGATAGGAAAGGAGAGAATAAGTACGGGAGGCGTATGTGCAACGGTCATGGATTCGCGTATAATTCTGAAAAGTGCGATGAGTAAATTGGCAAGCGGAATAATATTGGTCCATAACCATCCTTCGGGCAATCCGTATCCCGGGAATGAAGACAAGCTCCAGACGCAAAGATTGAAAAAGTCTGCACAAATATGCGATATAGAGCTTATCGACCATATAATTATCGCCGGTCAGAAGTACTTCAGTTTTTTGGACGAGGGGCTGCTTTAGCTCTGGGGCGGTACATGTAATGTTTTGTGGATTATTTGGATAGATTAATAAAAAGCGGTATCTTTATATGATTTTAAATTTAAAGGATATGAAACTTATCAATCTTGGAGAACAAAATTCTCTGCTCAACAAATTCGTTTCCGAAATCAGAGACAAGCATATTCAGAAAGACAGTATGCGTTTCAGAAAAAATCTCGAGCGTATAGGGGAGATTTTTGCCTATGAGATAAGCAAGACTTTAAATTACGAAATCAGGGATGTCACTACTCCGCTCGGAATAGCCAAATGCAGTTTTTATACAGATAATATAGTGCTGGCATCTATTTTAAGGGCGGGGCTGCCGTTGCATGACGGATTGCTCAGTTTTTTCGACTCTGCGCAGAATGCATTTGTTGCCGCTTACCGTAAATATGGCAAGGATAACAAGTTCACGATTCAATTCGAATATGCGAGTTCCCCCTCTTTAGAGGAGAAAGTTCTCATTTTGGCGGATCCGATGCTCGCGACCGGTTCCTCCCTGGTTCTGGCATATCAAAGGCTTATACAGATGGGCGAGCCTGTGCATACGCATATCGTATCGCCTATAGCCAGCGAGCAGAGTCTGGGCTATTTGTCGAAGCAACTGCCGCATAAGCGGGTTACGCTTTGGGTTGCGGCAGTCGATGAGGAGCTTACAAACAAATCATATATAGTTCCCGGGCTGGGAGATGCCGGAGATCTGGCTTACGGAGAGAAGTTATAGCACTCTCTCTCCGCCCAGGTATGTGGCCTCTATTTTTGTAGAAGGGACCTCTTTTTCCGGCAGGTTCATGAAATCTTTGTCCGTAACTACGAAGTCTGCATATTTGCCGGCCTCGATGCTGCCTTTTACATCATCTTCCAAAGTGGATTTTGCCGCCCATATTGTCATAGAGCGCAGAGCCTGTTCCTTTGTAAGGCTGTTTTCCATCTGGAAGCCTCCTTCCGGTACAAAATCGAGATTCTTGCGATATACGGCAGCAAAGAAGGTATAAATGGGGTTGCATGACTCTATAGGTGCATCGGTGCCTGTAGGAATCCATCCGAGTTGCCCGAGCAGCTCTCTGTATGCGTATGCGTTCTTGATCCTTTCACCCAGCCGTTCATCTGCCCACAGCATATCGGATGTGCAGTGGGTGGGCTGTACCGACGGGATAATCGAAAATTGTCCGAATTTGGGCAAATCCTCCTTTTCTACGATCTGGGCATGTTCTATTCTCCAGGCCAGGTTGTTTTTCCCCTTTAAAAACTCTCCGTATATATCCAGGGCCTCTCTGTTGGCCCTGTCGCCTATACAATGCGTTGCCACCCTGAAGCCATGCTCGTACGCCCATTTGCATTGCGACCTGAACTGATCCAGACTTTCCATCGAGATTCCGGTATTGCCCTTGTCGTCGGAATAGTCTTTGAGGAGCAATGCCCCGCGGGAGCCCAATGCACCGTCTCTGAAGAGTTTTATCGCAGATACATTCATATTCCTGTTTTTGTACGGAGCAGGATATTTCTCTTTGAACTCATCGGTAGGAGTGGCCCATACATCCATCCTCAATTTTATTTTACCTTCGGTTACCATAGAATCCAGAACCTTCAATGCTAAAGGGTCCAGTCCGGGTTCGCAGACAGAGGTGAGCCCGTATTTGAAACATTCGTTTTGCGCCAGAGTGAAAATTTTGCGCAAATCGGCAGTGGTATATTTAATGACCGCACTGGAGATTGTATTGCAGAGGTCTTCGAGGAAAACACCGGTGAATTTGCCATTCTCCTTCAAGGCTTTGAGAGGGTCTATGTTTTTGTCATCTTCTGAAAGCCCTGCCATCTCTATTGCCGCCCTGTTTACGATAACTGCATGCTGGTCTATGCGGTTCAGCACGACAGGCATTTTAGGGAAAAGTTCGTCGAGCTTTTTATTGTTCGGGAAACTCTTGTCTTCCCACAGGTTCTGATCCCACCCGTTGCCTACAAGACACGATGCATCGGGATTCTGCTCCGCAGCCTTTTCCAGCCTTTCCAAAATTTCATCGAAAGAGGAGGCGTTGCGCAGGTCTACGCTCATAAGGTCTATTCCTGTGAGGTATGTGTGGCAATGGGTATCGTTAAACCCGGGATATACCGGCGCCCCGTTGAAATCACATATATTTTTACTTTTGTATTTCGACAGTATGGTTTCGCTGCTTCCTGTCTCTATGAAAATGCCGTCTTTTACGGCAAAGGCCTCTACGATTGTAAAGGCTGAATCTACGGTATATACGACTCCGTTATGTCCGATAAAATCTACAGATTGTTTCATATCGCAAGATTGTGCCGCAATAATTGTCGCGGCAGCCATTAGAATAAGTTTTTTCATATGTTTTATTTAGTTTACAGTTCTTTACGTAAGCGCGCTATGGGGATGTTCAACTGCTCTCTATACTTGGCGACCGTTCTGCGCGCCACTCTATATCCCTTTTGCTGCAAGACTGTTACAAGTTCTTCATCGGTAAGAGGCTTGCTTTTGTTCTCCTGTTCCACGCTCTCCATCAGGATTTTCTTGATCTCCCTTGTGGAAACCTCCTCTCCGCTGTCTGTCATAAGCCCTTCCGAGAAGAAATATTTTAACGGAAATATTCCGAAATGGGTCTGTATATATTTGCAATTTACCACACGTGAAATAGTGGAGATGTCCAGCCCGGTTTTCTGTGCTATATTTTTCAGCACCATGGGTTTCAGTTTTGTCTCATCTCCATCGAGAAAATAATCGTGCTGGAAATCTATAATCGCGTTCATCGTATTCTGGAGCGTATTCTGTCTCTGCTTTATCGCCTCAATGAACCATTTTGCGGAATCGAGTTTCTGTTTTACAAATGTGGCGGCCTCTTTTTCGGCCTTGTCGCTGCTGCCGGCCGATTTTTCGAGCAGGCTTGCATAGCGTTTGTTCACTTTCAGCTCCGGTATGGAGAATTTGGGCATAGTCATAATCAACTCCCCGTCTTTTTCTTCCAAGACGAAGTCAGGAACTATTTGCTGCGCCTGTTCTACATACGAGTCGTCTATCTGTCCTCCCGGGCGAGGATTCAATTTTACAATTTCGTCTATTGCCGCCTTCAACTCTTCCTGGGTGATTCCCATTTTGGAGATGATCTTGGTATAATGTTTTTTTGTGAATTCATCGAAATAATCTTCGAGTATGGCAAGTGCGTTTTCCTGCGCCTTCGTCCCCTTTTTCGCTTTCAATTGCAGGATAAGGCACTCCTGCAGATTCCTGGCGCCCACACCTGCGGGTTCGAACTCCTGAATCATTGCCAGAATCTTCTCCAGCTCCTCTACCGATGTCTCTATGTTGAGTCTGAATGAAATATCGTCGCAAAGGGCATCGAGATCCCTGCGCAGATAACCGTCGTTATCCAGACTCCCTATAATGAAGAGCGCTATGCTGCGGGTGCGTTTGTCCAGATCGCGGTATCCCAACTGCATCTCCAGATTCTGATGGAAACTCTCCTTTACCGAAAAGGTGTTGTATTGGGGTTTGAGGTCTTTTCCCTGATTGTTTACATAGAGTTTGTACGATGGTGTCGGGTCGTCGGGGGAGTAATCGCTCAACGAGATATTTCTCTTTTCGTCCTCATCTCCCTGTTGAGGTTCAGCTTCATCCAAAACGGGGTTCTCCTCTATCTCCTTTTTTATGCGCTGCTCCAGTTCGAGTGTGGGAAGTTCGAGCAGTTTGATTGTCTGGATCTGTAGAGGAGACAGTTTTGTCTGTAATTTTTGCTGTAAACCCTGTTTTAACATAATACAAAGATATAATTTTTTTATCTTAGCATTTTAAAAAAATAGCATGAAGGAGTATTCGTCGGATTTCTCGATAGATATAGATAAGGTGATAGCTTCAAAGAGCCCGAAAGCGGCAAAATTCATTCCAGGTTTCGCGGTATCTTTTATAAAACGCCTTATTCACCAGCGGGAGATTAACGAAATCCTCTCTGCGAACAGGGGAGTCGAAGGGTGCGATTTTGTAAAAAATGCCCTAAAGTATATGAATATCTCCTATCATGCCACTTATGTAAATGAGCAGGCCCTGGATGAGAGGAAAAGGTATATTTTCGTCTCCAACCATCCTCTCGGAGGATTGGACGGACTGGTTCTCATGGCCGTACTCGGCTCCAAATTCAGGCAGATCAAGTTCGTGGTAAATGATTTTCTCATGTATATCAAACCGCTGGAACCGCTTTTCGTGCCTGTAAACAAGGTGGGCAGCATGGGGAAGGAGTATATAGATCCTTTTCATGAGGCTTACAGTTCTGATTGTCAGATTCTCTATTTTCCGGCAGGATTGTGTTCGAGGAGAATAAACGGTGAAATAACGGACGTGGAGTGGAAAAAGAGCTTTATAAAGCATGCGGTCAGGTATGGCCGTGAAGTCGTGCCGATATTTTTCGGCGGGAAAAACTCCGATTTCTTTTACAGACTGGCCAATGTCAGAAAGAGATTGGGCATTAAATTCAATATAGAGATGTGTTTTTTACCCGATGAGATGTTCCGGCAGGAAAACAGCACCCATGAAGTGGTAATAGGAGAGCCTGTGGCGATAGATCCGGGATTGCCCGGACGGGAAATGGCTGCAATGGCGGATTCGATAAGGGAGAAGGCATATTCTCTCAGGCAGTATATACAGAAACAGAAGTGATATGGAAGCAGTAATTCAGCCCGTAGACAGAGGGCTGCTGATCAGGGAACTTACGGAGGATAAATTCATAAGGGAGACTCGTAAGGGAAACAATTATCTTTATGAGATAACCGCGGCGGATTCTCCGATGGTCATGCAGGAGATAGGGCGGTTGAGAGAGATCTCTTTCAGGCTCGGAGGCGGCGGTACGGGTAAATCCGTAGATATAGACGAATTCGATGTGGATACGCACAATCCGTACAAGCAGCTTATTGTATGGGATCCAAAGGATCAGGAGATTGTAGGAGGCTATCGGTATATCGTATGCGGAGGCATTCCTATAGAGAAGATGGCCACCAAGGAACTGTTTCTCTTTTCGGAGGATTTCGTGAACAACTATCTCCCTTTTACCATTGAATTGGGACGCTCGTTTATCCAGCCGAATTATCAGAGTTCCAATCTGAAACGGAAGAGCGTTTTCGCTCTCGACAATCTTTGGGACGGTTTGGGCGCCTTGGTCGTAAAATATTCCAAGATAAAATATTTTTTCGGCAAGGTTACCATGTACACCTCTTATGATGTTACGGCAAGGAACATGCTACTCCATTTTCTGCATAAATATTTTCCCGATAACGACGGGCTTGTCACTCCAATCACTCCGCTGGATTGCGACAAGGACAACAAATATTTTGTGGAGCTTTTCAAGGGGCTGGATTATAAGGAGGGGTATAAGGTGCTGCAGCGTGAGATAAAGCAGCGCGGCGAGCATATACCGCCGCTTATCAACTCCTACATGAATCTTTCATCGAGCATGAGAATGTTCGGCACAGCAATCAATGCCGGGTTCGGAGGCGTTGAGGAGAGCGGTATCCTTGTGAAAATAAACGATATATATCCTGAAAAGCTCGAAAGGCATGTCGCTCCGCTGATAGCCTGGGCCCAAAAGATACGCGTCAAGTGGTGGAAAAACCGGTAATCTGTACCGGCCTGTCGGGTTAGATTTGAGGGAAGTTTATATATTCCTTTATGATAAAGGCATTCGGAAAGATTTCCCTTATGGCGGAAAGTTCGCGCATGGCGTCCGATTTAGTACGGTAGTCTCCGGCAACAACCTTGAAGTAGGGATTGACGTAGCTTCTGTAGACCGGTATCGTCGGAAAGTTTTCCTTGAAGAGATTCTCTGTCTTTTCAGATTCGTTTCTTGCACTCTGTTTATTGTCGAAAAAGAGCCTTATCCTGTATCCGTGCACTCTCCTTGCGGAATTGTCGGTTATATATCTCTTTAATGCCGTATCTACTGCCGGGGTCCTGTTTACCCTTACGTTCGCCTGTTCCGCATAGCCGTAAATGCTTGTGCCCAGCAGCGTGGAGTCAAGAACGGGCGGCATGGCCAATATTGCGCTGTCTGCAACGGCGGTACTGTCGGCATTTGCCATGTCGATATTATTGTTTCTTATTTGTGCGGATGCCGCAGTCGTGCAGAACAGCAGCAGAGCGGATATTAAAATGGTCTTTGTATTCATTTTACTTAATTTAATAGTCCCGACAGCGGAATTTTCCTGTATTTGAAATTCTTTTTAAGACCGCCTTGTTTTATTGTGGCGTTTATATCGAGCGTTATGTTGTCCAGTCCTGATTTGCCGTTGCCGTTTTTCAAGCCTGCTCCGGCAGAAAGCAGCAGCAACGGGTTGTCTATCTCTATGGCATAGTTTCCGATGAGGCCGTAATTGCCGTGTGCCGGTATTTCTACAGGGGCTTCGAGCGAGCCCTTTGCCAAAGGCGTCTCTTTTACGAAGGCTGCGATATCGGCTTTTAGAAGAGTGAATCTTTTTGATGTGGGGTTGTTTACCGTAAAGCCTATGCCAAGCAATACCCTGCCTGCGGAATCGGCCGTAAATTCGTGGAGTCTTATATCTGAAACGGATATCTCTTTATATGCGGAGCACCCGCCTGCCAGAAGCGGCAAAATCAGCAATATCAGATAATAAAACTTTTTCATATGAATCTTCCGCATGCAAAGATAACGAAAATAATGGTTGCCGCTACCCTCCCGTTCACGATGCCACGGGCGGCAACGCCGTCCATCGCCGTACTGCATGTACTGTAGCGTTGATACGGAAACTGTTTTTAATATTTGGGAATATCGCGTCATGCTGTGTATGACAGTTATTCCGTATTTTCACCGGAGGTGATTTAAAAGGAGTGATTTCAAGGCTTGCGAAGATGAGAAAACCGCAGTGTACTGATGTACATGAGGATTTTTTGAATCAAGCATATATTCGGCAGCATTTTGCTTGCCAAATATGCTATGCAGTATCGCTTGAATTACGATATGGTTTCTTTCTGCGTATATTCGGCAGCACTTCGTTTGCCGCATATACTGTAGCACCTCGGCAATTGCAAGTAAACTTGCATTACTCTCGGCTTCTGCATATATTCGGCTGCACTTTGCTTGCCAAATATGCTATGCAGTATCGCTTGAATTACGATATTGTTCCTCTTTGAGTATATTCGGCAGCACTTCGTTTGCCGCATATACTGTAGCACCTCGGCA
>CALVAG010000016.1 GCA_944325445.1 uncultured Bacteroidales bacterium
TTTCATCTACAATCACGCTGCGCCTCGGCAATGCCTGAACAAGTTCCGTCATTGCTCTCGGCTTGCAGTTTATTTTAATCTTATCTGTGAGAATTTCCGGTGTCCGGTAAAGAATTTCAATATAATGCTGCGGTTATATGCCCCGGTCATATATTTAGGGAAGGAGCTTGTATAACCGATTATGCGGGAAGATATCCGGCTCTTCTTCCTGAGTTTCCTGTAATCTTTGTGCGCCTTGACAACCGCCTTGAAACTTTCGGTTTTCCCTTGCAGAAGATAGACAGCCGCAGAGGCTCCGTCTAAAAGCATTCTGGTAAACAGCAGACTTTTTCTCCGCAGCAGATGCCGTCCCTTGCCTTTTCTGTATGGCAGATTCTTGTAGAGCATCAGCAGGTTGTTCCTGTAATTGAGGTAGAGCTTGAAGGGAGAGTCGTTCGGCAGTGCGCCGCCGCCTACATGGTAGACCATGCTTTGGGGTACTGACCATACATGATAACCCATAAGTTTTGCCCTCCAGCAGAAATCTATCTCCTCCATATGGGCGAAAAAGAGTTCATCCAGTCCGTAAAGCTGCTTGTAGATGGAACTTCTTACCGCCATGCAGGCTCCTGAAGCCCAGAATATCTCCATTGGAGTATCGTACTGTCCGTTATCTTCCTCTATTTCCGATAGAATTCTTCCGCGGCAGAACGGGTAGCCGTATCTGTCTATGAATCCGCCGCAAGCACCGGCATATTCGAATTTCCGGGGTTCCGCCTCGCTCAGAATCTTGGGCATGCAGATTCCGGCATCGGGATGGCTGTCCATAAAGTCGATAAGATGCTCTATCCAGCCGTCGGTAACCCTTATGTCTGAATTTATGAGAATGTAATACTCGGCGTCTATCTCCTTGAAGGCCCTGTTGTATCCTCCGGTAAAACCGTAGTTTTTGTCGAATGCGATAAGCCTTGTATCCGGGTACTCCTTTTTCAGAAATTCTACCGAACCGTCCGTAGAGCCGTTGTCGGCTACAATCACCTCGCCATATTCCGGCGGGGTATATTCCAGCAGCACAGGCAGGTACTTTTGCAGAAAGCCCTTGCCGTTCCAGTTCAGTATTACGACAGCCGATTTCATCTGGGTGCAAAGATATAAAAACTCGATGAGTTGCAACGCTGTTGCGTGAATAGAAAAATTGCCGGAGATCCCAGCGGGATTCCGGCAACTTTCCTGTTACAGGCGATTGCCTATTTTGTCACCCTTTCAAGCCATTTTACCATGCCGAACATTCCTCCCATAGATACGGCGCATACTATAAGGAATATGCACCAGCACTGCCAGATAGGAATTGCATTGTAAAGGAGCGGACCTATCCACAAAAGCAGGTTGCCTACTGCGGTTGCACAGAGCCAGAGTCCCTGGCATAACCCCTGCATGTGTTTGGGAGCCACTTTGGAGACGAACGAAAGCCCCAGCGGAGAGATGAACAACTCGGCAACCGTAAGGAAGAAGTAAAGTACGATCAATACCCACGGGCCTACTTTTGCCGCATCCTGTGTGGCGGGATCGAGTGCGCGGAACGCCTCGGCTGAAGGATAGTCGAAGCAGACAAATGCCAGGAACAGATATGCAAGTCCGGCGATTCCCATACCGTATGCGATTTTCCTTGGCGTTGAAATAGGATGCCCGTTGCGTGCCAGCCAGCTGAAAAGAACTATGACAAGCGGCGTGAGTACGATTACGAAGAAAGGATTCACGGCCTGCCATATTTCAGGCGCAATCGTAGAGGTATCTACAAAGTCGCGTGCAAAGAACGAGAGCGACGCTCCGTTCTGGTGGAACGAGAACCAGAAGAAGATTACAATACCGAGGATTGCAAAGAGGGCATACATACGCTGTTTGATCTCTTTTGCCATTGCTGCCTTCTCTTCCTGTGTGTAATTTTCAACGACCTTGGCTGCCTTTTTGCCCGGATTCGGGAATATCTTCTTTGTAAATACGAAGATAATGAGCGATATGACCATTGCAGCCACAGATGCTATGAACGAATAGTGGATTCCTTCGTTGAATATTTTCAGGTAGTTTTCGCTGAACGCAGCCAAATCGGTAACGGGTACTGTACTTGCCTGAGCCGCCATAGTTGTGAACTCCTGAATCTTGTCTGCACCCCATTGTGCTCCGTTTGCCAGAAATTCGTGGCATCTTTCCGGAAGTGCTGCATTGTATATCAAATCGTTGGCTTTGAGCCACCATGAACGGAGCAGAGGCGCTACGAATGGAGCTATAAGACCGCCGATGTTTATGAATACGTAGAAAATCTGGAAACCGGTATCGCGCTTGTTTTTTGCGACAGCGAGTGCATCTTCGCCCTTTTTTGCGGCATCAGCCTCATAATTGTCGTAAATCTGCCCCACGATAGCCTGCAGGTTACCCTTGAAGAGACCGTTTCCGAATGCAATCAGAAAGAGTGCGATACATGTCAGGGTAAGCAGCCAGCTGTGGTTGCCGCTTGTGGCAAGGATGGGAATGGAGAGCAATGCATATCCTAATGACATTACTACCAGTCCGCTGATTATGGTGCCTTTATAATTTTGGGTTTTGTCGGAAATGAAACCTCCGACAAGGCTCAGCACATAGATGCCGGCATAGAAGATAGAGTAAATTAATCCTCCGACCTCTTCGCTCAGGCCGAATTTCGAACAGAGAAAAAGAACGAGGACCGCATTCATGATGTAGTACCCGAAACGCTCACCCATATTCGATAATGCGGCAGGAATGAGGCCTTTAGGTTGATTAAACAACATAGGTTAAAAATTTAAGTTAATATTAGTTTTTATTAGGATTCAAAAAGCATTCTTACAAAGATAAAAAGAAACGGAGAGCGGAGCAAATCTATTTTTCTGCAAAATGGTTACCTTTGTAGAAAAGTGGGCAAGATGGCAAAGATTATCGCTTCAATCGTCTGGTGTATCATTTATGCAGCATCTCTGTTGCCGCTTAAGCTGCATTATCTCTTTTCCGACCTTCTTGCATGGCTGCTCAGGGATATTTTCGCATACAGGAAATCTACCATATATATAAATCTTTCGCGCAGTTTTCCGCAACTGGGGTATGGGGAGATAAAAGAGCTGTCGAAACGGTATTATAAATATATGTGCGACATAATGGTTGAGAGCATATGGCAGATTTCGGCATCCGACAGGAGATTGTGCAAGATGGTGGATATGGAGGGCGGGGAGATTGTCGATGACCTTATGGAAAGGTATGGCAAGGTGATAGCGCTGCTCGGCCACAGGGGAAACTGGGAGATGCTGGGAACCCTTTGCCGGGAGAATGCGACGCGTACCCCGCACAGTTTTTCAAATAATGAAATTATCATAACCTACAAGGTGGCGCGCAGCAAGGTGGCCAATCTGCTCTTCGAAAAGATAAGGATGCATGAGTACAGAAAATTCCGCAATCCGGGGAGAATAGTGAGTTCGAAACAGATCCTGCATCATGCGGCGACCGCTCCTGAAAAGGGGTTGTATATTTTTATTGCAGACCAATATCCGCGCCAGGGGGGTGTCCCCGTAATGTTCCTGAACCAGCAGACCATATTTTTCGCAGGGGCGGAGTTTATAGCGAGGCGTTTGGGGCTGCCTGTGGTGTATCTCGACATAGAGCATCGGAAAAGAGGCTCCTACCATATGAAATTCTCATTGATTTGCGAAGATTCCCGCAATACGCAGAGGGGCTTTATTACACGCGAATATGCCAGACTGCTGGAGGAACATATAAATCTCGACAGGCATAACTGGCTTTGGAGCCATAAACGCTGGAAACGCGGCTTTACCGGGAAGGAGCGGAAAGAGTGTGAAAATTTCAGCTAAAAAAGTTATCTTTGCTCTGTTGAGGTTATTCATTTTCTAAAAATTTTTGACATGAAACTCTTGAAAAAGGCAATGGTTATTGCATCCGTTATGCTTTCATTCAATATGGCAAACGGACAGGTATTGAACCCCGGAGTGCCGGCTCCGGCAGGGGCTATCATATATTCGCTTCCGGTAACGACTGTGGTTCTGGAGGTTACCGCAGACTATGAATCATTTGTGGCAGGGCCTTATGCCATGTATGCAGAAAAATATCTTGGAATCGAAGCCAGGACGGAGAGTGCCGATACCTATACAATATCTTCTGTAAAAATGTATCCCGCAGTGGAGGCGGACCCGAATATGAAGGTTGCCGTAAACATCGGGACTTCGAAAAATGCATCGGCCAATTTTCTCAATTTCTGCAGCCAGGGTCTTATCATGGCTTCCGACGGCTATTCGGGCGAACCCTTCGAGTGGCGTTTCCCTTCCAAATTGGACAAGAGCGCATTCAACAGCGTAGGCGCCTCTTCGAACCTTGACAGCAAAGTCACGACTCTTTACAAGACGGTTCAGACTGCAGGCGGCCTGGAGAGAGTTCCCGTACAGCAGGTTCAGATAGTTGAAAAGAGCCTGGAAAAGAAGGCCGAGCAGACCGCTGCGCTTATTTTCAAGTTGAGACAGACAAGAATCGATATTATTACAGGCAATACGGACGCTACATATAGCGGAGAGGCAATGGGCGCGGCAATCAGGGAGATAGATAAACTTGAGAAAGAGTACCTGAGCCTTTTTATAGGAAAATCCAGAAAAGACAGACAGCGCATGCTTTTTGATGTCACCCCGAAAGCGGGAAACGAAAGGCAGATGTATATCGCTTTCAGAATATCAGAGAGTCAGGGGCTGCTTCCTTCGTCAAATGTGAGCGGCAGACCGATTGTACTCGAACTGACACCGAATGCTTCCTCACAGGCAGGTGCAGTTGCCGCCACCACTGCAAAAGGCAGGATATATTACCGTGAACCGGTGGTGGTCACCGCCCGCCTTTTAGACGGGCAGAAAGAGCTGCTTCAGGCCAGATTCCCTGTGTACCAGCTGGGCTCCATACAATCATTTCCTGCCGACATAGCTGTCAAATAGATTCGAAACACATTTTTAAACCATAAAACAACAATTAGTTATGATTATATCAGAGTTGAACCCGCAAAGGGTTTGGAAAAACTTCTATGAATTGACAAAAATCCCGCGTCCGTCGAAAAATGAAGGAAGGGCTGCAGAATATCTTTACCAGTTCGGCAAGAAATTGGGTCTGGAGACCATTAAGGACGAGGTTGGAAATGTAATAATAAGGAAACCTGCAACGAAGGGAATGGAAGAGAGGGCAGGCATCATCCTTCAGGGCCATGTAGATATGGTTCCGCAAAAGAACAGCGATGTGAACTTCAATTTCGATACAGACCCTATCCAGCCGAGGATAGTGGATGGCTGGGTGTATGCCACCGGTACGACTCTCGGTGCGGATAACGGGCTCGGCTGTGCTGTCGCAATGACTGTGCTGGAGGCGGAAGATTTGCAGCACGGGCCTATAGAGGCGCTCTTCACGATAGAGGAGGAGACCGGGATGCGCGGTGCAAGGTCGTTGAAACCGGGGCTTTTGAAGAGCAAGATTCTCATAAACCTCGATTCGGAAGAGGAGGGCGAGCTTTATGTAGGTTGTGCAGGAGGCCTCGACTGTTCGGCAACATTCAGATATGACGAGATTCCGGTTCCTGCAGGTTATGCAGGGTTGAAAATCGCGGTAAAAGGACTTCTGGGAGGCCACTCCGGAATGGATATAGTGCTTTACAGGGCGAATGCCAATAAAGTCATGGCAAGGGTGCTTCTCCCCTTGTTGAGGGACCTCAAGGCGGAACTTGTGGAGATAGACGGAGGCACATTGAGAAATGCCATACCGCGTGAGGCATTTGCAACAGTTGCAATCGAAAAGGGTAAATTGGATGAGGCCAAAAAGATTGTGGCGCAAATAGAAAAGAATGCCAAAGCAGAATACTCTGCAACCGACAAGGATATGAAAATCTGTGTAGAGGAGGTTCAGGCAGCATCGAAAGCCATCGACAGCAAGGTGGCGCTCAATATGGTAAAGGCGATCTACGGCTGTCCGAGCAGCGTAGAGAGAATGAGCGATGCAATGCCCGGCCTTGTAGAGACATCCAACAATATGGCAATGGTCAAGTCTGCCGACGGCGTCATTTCGGTTCACAGCCTTATGAGAAGTTCGGTAGACAGCGCAAAGGAAGATCTTGCGGAAAAGATGCGCGCAATATTCGAACTCGGCGGTGCCGAAGTAGTTTTCACGGGAGGTTATTCCGGATGGAAACCCAATATGGATTCTCCGATTCTCAAGGAGATGAAGGCCGTATATGCAAAATTGTTCGGTAAAGAGCCTGCCGTGATGGCGATTCATGCAGGTCTGGAGTGCGGTATTCTTGTGGGGACATACCCTGATTGGGATATGATTTCCTGCGGCCCTACAATCCGCTCGCCTCACTCGCCCGATGAAAGGGTAAATATCGAGAGCGTGGATAAATTGTGGAAGTTTATAGTGGAAGCGCTGAAAGAGGCTCCTGAAAAATAAAAGAGAGGATACTTAATTTATAGTGAACCCCGGAATTCGACAGGACTTCCGGGGTTCAATTGTCTTATCTGCGCTTATTTTCAGATTCTTTTGAATCCGTTGCCCAGGATTTCCGATGAATTTATCACATTTACGAAGGCGGTCTTGTCTATCTCTTTGATTTTGTTGCGTAAAGAGATAAGCTCTTTCATGGAGACAATGGTGTAAATCATTTTTTTATTTTCACCGCTATATGCGCCGGTGGCATCGACTATAGTCGCTCCGCGCTGCAATTTCGTTACGATATACTCTTTGATTTCCTCGCTGTTGCCTGAAATTATAAGTACCGTCTTGTTTGAGAAAAATCCGTCTACGACCAGGTCTATTACCTTGCCTTCTATAATTATGATTATCCATGAATACATGGGAAGTCTCCAGTCTCCGAAAGCTATTACCGTGGTGAGCGTAATGGTACAATCTACTATCATGACCAGCACTCCAAGCGATATATGCGTAAATTTGTTGAGAATCATGGAAATGATATCGCTGCCCCCGGAAGTGGCTCCCGAGCGGAACACCATGCCTAATCCCAATCCGTATGTTACGCCTCCGAATATTGACGAGAGCATCTGCTCCTGCAGCATGGTCCTTTCCGTAACCTCCGGCTCAAGAAGCGGTGCGAAACCGTATGTAGAGTGGATAATCCACATGAAAAGAGGAATCAGAAAGGTGCAGATTACAGTCTTGATGCCGAATTTCCCTCCGAGAAAATAGATTCCTATCAACAGCAGGGGAATATCCATGCAGAGAGCTGAAACTTCTGTCCGCCACCCCCACAGGTGGTGGAAAACCATTGAAATACCGTATGTTCCTCCCGGCGCGAATCCGTATGGCTCGGCAAAAAGGACTGCTCCCAAAGTGAATATGAAGCATCCTCCTGTAAGCAATGCATAATTTTTAAAGAACTCTTTTGAAAATAGTTTCTCCTGTGTTTCGTTATTCATGTATTCTCTTTTTTGCTATGTGCGATAGGTTTACTTTTTGACAAAATTATAAAATTGTATGTAAATTTGGGCGGTTTATGGAAAATCAGGTATGAGTTTCGGCAGGATCATTCTACTTTTTCTTCTATTCGTTTCCGCCTGCAGCGGAATCGATCCTGTCTCCATTAAGATGGGCAAGGCGGAATCCCTGGTGGCAAGCAATCCGGACAGCGCCCTGAAGGTCATGGCATCCATACCCATGGAGCAGGTGAATACTCCTGCCCTGAAGGCGAATTTCATACTGCTCTATGTTCAGATTCTCGAGCGGAACAATCTTCCGCTGGTGGGTGAATCCTATATGGAAGATGCTGTAGCTTATTTTTCGCGCTACGGCAACGGAGAGCAGAAGATGCTCTCTGCATTTTATCTTGGAAAACTGTATGCCCAGGACGGCAACCTGTACGGAGCGATGGAGCAATATGTACTTGCGGAGGCTGCATACAGGGAACTGCCCGAATCTTCCCTGGCAAAATCGTACCCTTTTTGGAACAATATCATGGCGCGGCTCAATATCGGGAAGGGAGACATATATCTTCAGAGGCTCAATTATGCTGCGGCACTTAAAATGTACGGAATGGCGGCAGCCTCTCTTGCAGGCGAGAGGGCCAATCCTCTGCTTATGGAGGTGAACGGGAAGATGGGCGATGCATATCGTTCCGAAGGAGACTTCCGTGAGGCGCTCGATTCATATAATGCCGCCCGCGATCTTGCAGAGGAAAACGGTCGCGGCAAAGAACTTTTACGTTTTCTTACAGCATCGGAGGGGGTGAACTTTTCTCTCGGCCATCCGTCGAAACGGGTATTGGCTGAACTGGATTCCATATATGCGGTATATTGCAACGGAAAGCCTCCGGTGGGAGATTATCTGTTGCTTAGCAGGCTCTATCTCGACAGCGGGAATCTCACCAAAGCGCGTTTTTATGCAAAGGAGTACGAACGGCTGAACAGCGATATTCCGGATTTGCAGCGGAGCCGGCTTTATTCGTTGCTTGTTTCCATAGAGAGCGCGAGGGCGGATTACAAAGAGGCATTGTCATATGAGCGCAGATATAATGCCATTATGGAGTCCATTATGGAACAGGAGAAGCAAAATTCCATCTCTCAGGTGGAACAGGCCTATTTTACCCGTCAGCTGCAACTGGAAAACGAGACTATCAAAAAGGGCAACCGCCTTTTGACCATAATCTATTCCCTGATATTCCTGATGGTTGCGGGTGGTGCGGTTGCTCTCGTTCTGGTATGGAGAAAAAAAATCCGCAGGAAGAACATACAGGTAGAGGAGTATCTCGAGGCAATGCGCAGCAGCGAGATGTCGAACCGGAAATTGTTGTCGCAGCTGGATATCCATAAGGAGAATGAAAAGCATCTTAAAGAACTTCTGGAGAACCGTTTTGCCGAATTGAGAGAACTTGCCGGAACCTATTATGAGTTCGGCTTTTCCAAAAAGATGCAGAAAAAGGTGGAACAGCTGCTCTCTTTCAAATCCGTAGACGGAGATATGTTTGCAATAATAGAAGAGGTCGTGAATGCCAAAAACAATAATGTCTCTGCAAGGGTAAGGGAAGCCTATCCTTCTATATCGGAAGATAATATCAGGTTGCTGAACCTTATATATGCAGGTTTTTCGCCGCAAGAGATAAGTGTTATAGTAAACGATACCCCTCAGAATATATACGTGCGTAAAAGCCGTCTCAAACGTAAAATCGCCCCCCTGATAGAACAGAACCCCGATATGGATTGGTAAGGTTCTCTGTCGAAGTCTCCGGCAGAAGGTGATAGATTGCAAGCTTCTATAAATAAGAACATTAAGCAGAGATATAACAATGCTTGAATGTAATCAATTGATAGTCAAATGCTTGTATAAAAGGCAAGAAGATAGGATTTTTATTCAGATGTATAGTGTTTAAAATCAATGATTTAAAATTCCGCTGACAGATGCGTTGCAAGATTTTGGAAGACTCTCCGCGCTACGTTTTTGTAAACAGGGATGTATCTTTGTAATTGAAAAATCATATTGAAAGTTTAACAATCGTATTTAAGCAAAAGAGGAGTGCGGATGCCTGGCGACCGCACTCCTTTTTTGCTTTTTGTATTTTAAGAAAAATTGCATATCTTTGCAGCCCTTTAAATAAGATATATTTATTAACCTTAATTGAAACGAGAATGTTAAGAAGTTACGAAACCGTTTTCATTGCAACTCCCGTTTTGTCTGATGTCCAGATGAAGGAAGCGGTAGCCAAATATCTCGATCTTATAAAGGAGAATGGTGGCGAAGTTGTATATGAGCAGGATTGGGGCCTGAGAAAACTGGCTTACCCGATTCAGAAAAAAACCACAGGATTTTACCATCTCATCGAGTTCAAGGCAGAGCCTGAATTTATCAAGACTCTGGAGATTCAGTACAGACGTGATGAGAGAATTATCAGATTCCTGACCTTTGCTATGGACAAATATGCAGTTGCCTATGCAGAGAAGAGGAGAGCTAATTTGGCAGAACAAAAATAACAAGAGGAGGTATATTATGGCAAATCAGGCAAACAACGAAATACGTTATCTTAATCCTCCTACGGTAGAGGTAAAAAGGAAAAAATACTGCCGTTTCAAAAAAGCAGGTATCAAATATGTAGATTATAAGGACCCTGAGTTCTTGAAGAAATTTCTCAATGAGCAGGGAAAGATTCTCCCGCGCCGTATCACCGGAACTTCTATGAAATTCCAGAGAAAGGTGGCTCAAGCAGTTAAACGTGCAAGACATCTTGCATTACTTCCATATGTAACCGATTTATTGAAATAAGGAGGAGAGCAGTATGAAAATTATATTGAAAGAAGATGTTCAGAATTTGGGACATAGAGACGATGTAGTAGAAGTAAAGAACGGCTATGCTCTCAACTATCTTATTCCGCAGGGTTTTGCAATAATGGCAACTCCTTCTGCATTGAAGGTTCATTCGGAGAATATGAAGCAGAGGGCTCATAAGGAGGCCAAACTGAGAGCGGATGCAGAGGCTCTTGCAGCCAAGCTGGAAGGTCTGCAGGTTACCGTTGCAACCAAGGTCAGCTCTACAGGCAAGGTTTTCGGTTCAGTAAACAATATTCAGGTTGCCGAGGCTCTTGCTGCCAAAGGGTATGAGATCGACAGAAGAAATATCACTATCGCCGGTGAAGACAAACTTCAGGAGGTAGGCGTTTACGATGCAGTTGTAAAGTGTTACAAGGATATCAAAGCCAATATCAAGGTAGAGATAGTTGCAGAGTAATTAAAAACATATAGACAAAAATACGCCGC
This sequence comes from uncultured Bacteroidales bacterium, assembly GCA_944325445.1. GTDB lineage: Bacteria > Bacteroidota > Bacteroidia > Bacteroidales > UBA932 > Egerieousia. Next base: position 10,774 of record CALVAG010000016.1, read on the forward strand.
AGTTTTTAAAAGCTGCGGCGTATTTTTATTTTTTATCCGAGCGGGCTAATCCGTGTATCCTCCGCCGAGTGCGTGATAGAGATTGATTACGCCCTGGATCTCTTCGAAACGGGATGAAACCATATCAAGTTCGGCCTGGAGCAGGCTCTGTCTTGCCGTTATGACTTCAAGATAGTTTTGTGAACTGTATCGCATAAGCAGCTCCGAATTTTTGAGAGCTCTCTCCAAAGCGGTCACCTGAGCCCGGCTTATTTCCATTTTCTGCCGTGCCGTCTGCCATTGGGCCAGTGCATTGTTTACTTCATTGCCGGCATCCAGAAGCGTCTGCCGGAATGTGAGCAAAGCCTCCTGCTGTTGTGCCTTTGCCACTTTGAGGTTCGCGATGTTCTGCCCTCTGTTAAAGAGCGGCTGGACCAGCGAACCTATGGCCGTGGCCAAAAAGCTTGCGGGGTTTGAGATTGCACCGCCGGCGCTGTTGCTCCATCCTGCGTTTCCGCTTAATGTTATCGACGGGTAGAATGCGGAACGCGCCTGATTCGTCGCATAATATGCCGCAGCCAGGGCCGCTTCGCTCTCATGGATATCCGGGCGGCGTTTCAACATCTCCATGGGGACTCCTGTAGAGAGACTTTCCGGAAAAATCTGTTGCTCGATTGTCGAACGTTCTACAGGTTGCGGCGGAATTCCCAGCAACGAGCAGATGGAATTTTCCGTTTCGCAGATCTGCTGTTTGAGTGAGAGCAATGATGCGTCTACGGCCAGTTTGCTTGCCATTGTCTGTGCAACAGCCATTTCAGTGGCCTGCCCGGCTTTTTTAAGGGCATTCATGGCATTTACGGACTCTTCCCAGCTCTTTGCAGTCTCTTCCGTAATATCGAGCTGTCTGTCCAACATGAGCAGGGTATAATAGGTATTGGCAATTGTCGCTACTATCTGAGTCTCTACGGCGCGGCGATATGCTTCGCTCTGTTCATAAAGAGCCCTGGCTTCCCATTTTGCATTTGTAAGTTTGCCGAAAATGTCTATTTCCCAATTTGCGGAGGCGGCAAGTTCGTAACTTTTGGTAGCACTGCGGCTCTCAATTTTGCCGACCGTGCCTTGCGGTGTAAGAGAGATGGAGGGCAAGTATGAGAGCCGTGCCGTAGACAGCAGTGCCTTGGCCTCATCCACACGAAGCCGTGCAATGTTGAGGTCTGTGTTGTTTTCGATCCCTTTCTCAATAAGCTTTTGTAGCTGCGGATCCGAAAAAAGCTCTCTCCAGTCTAGAGAGGCGATACCGGTTGTATCATCCGACTTCACAGAATGGCGATACAGACTGTCTACGACTGCTACCGTACTTTCCGGACGTTCATACTTTTTATATATGGAGCATCCAGACAGTATGGAGATCAAAGTTATCAGACTTAAATATATTATGTTTTTCATTGCAGCTAAATTTACTTCAAATCGATTTGTTCATCTTCCGGTATCACTCTCTTTGGAATAACCCTCTCCTCTATGGTCTGGAATATTATAAAGAGAACCGGCACAATAAAGAGCAGGGCAATGGTACCTATGAGCATGCCTCCGACTGTTCCTACGCCTATTGAAATGTTCCCGTTGGCGCCTACGCCTGTTGCGAACATAAGCGGCAACATACCGAATACCATTGTCAAGGAGGTCATCAGAATAGGACGCAGACGGACTTTTGCAGCGGATACTGCAGCTTGCGGGATACTCATGCCGTTCCTTCTCATTGTCGAAGCATATTCGGTAAGCAGAATTGCGGTCTTTGCCAAGAGTCCGATGAGCATGAGCAGACCTATCTGCAGGTAGATGTTATTCTCCAGTCCGAACATCTTTGCAAAGAGGAAACTTCCGGCCAGACCGAACGGTACGGAGAGAATAATTGCGACAGGAATGAAGAAGCTTTCATAAAGTGCGCACAGTATCAGGTATATGAATACTACGCATATAATAAATATCACGACAGTGGAAGCTCCGGAACTTGCCTCGTCGCGGGACATTCCGCCGAACTCATAACCGTATCCCGCAGGCAATACCTCTGCGGCAACCTCCTTGACTGCCTGGATTGCCTGTCCTGTACTGTAACCGTCTGCCTGCGTACCGCTCACGGTAATTGCAGAGAAGAGGTTGAACCTGGAGAGCGTTTCGGAACCGTACACTCTTGTCAGGGTCAGGTATTGGTTTATAGGTGACATTTCACCGTCGCTATTGCGCACGAACATATTGTTCAGCGATTCCGTATCGAGCCTGAATTCCGGCGAAGCCTGAATCATGACCCTGTACAATTTTGAGAAACGGTTCATGTTGGAGGCGTAATTGCCGCCTATATAGCCTGAAAGCACATCCAGTACATCGGCAGGAGAGACTCCGTTCCGTTTGCAGAGCGCGGCGTCTACCTCTACCAGATATTGCGGGAACTTGGTATCGAACGATGTGGACGCTCTGCCTATCTCCGGCCTTGCATTCAATTTATCTATAAGTTCGCGGGTAATTGTCAGCAAATCCTCTATATTGCCTCCCTTCTGGTCCTGTACATAGAGCTCGAAACCGCTGTTTACTCCGTAGCCCGGTATCATGGGCGGAGCGAATACAAGGATTTCCGCAGAGGAGATATCCGATGTACGGCGGTATATTTCCGCAATGACCGAGTTGATGTCGTCACGCTTGCCCGTACGCTCGTCCCAGTCTTTCAGCCTTATGATGAACATGCCGTTTGCAGCTCCCTGGCCGCTTATCATGCCGGAACCCGTAATGTTGGAATACATGCGGATCTGGGGAATCGATTTTATGCGGCCGTCTATGTCATCCATGATTTTCTTTGTCTGCTGCAGGTTGCTGCCGGCAGAACTTCTTACATCTATAAAGACGGTTCCCATATCCTCCTGGGGAACGAGTCCGGTCTTTGTGGTTTTCATCAGGATAAACAGCCCTCCGGCCGCTATAATCAGCAATATGGCAGCGAGCTTTTTATGTTTCAACATATAAAGCACTCCGAACTTGTATTTGGAAACCACCTTGTGGAAAACACTGTCGAACGCTATATGGAAACGGGAAGAAAAGCTCAGTTTCTCACCGTTTTTGCCGGTTATGTGCGGAGTCATTATCAGTGAACAGAGAGCAGGGCTCAAAGTCATTGCGTTAATGAGGGAAATACCTACCGCTACAGCCATGGTAAGACCGAACTGTGTATAGAAAGTACCTGTTGTTCCTCCCATAAAGCTTACCGGAATAAATACCGACATGAATACGAGCGTGGTTGTAATAAGGGCCGATGTAATATTTCCCATTGCCTTTACCGTAGCGATATACGGCGAGGTATAGCCCTCGTCGAACTTGGCCTGAACCGCCTCCACCACGACAATGGCATCATCCACCACGGTTCCTATCACAAGCACAAGTGCAAAAAGGGTAAGCATGTTGAGGCTGAATCCGGCGACATACAGGAATGCGAATGTTCCTATAAGGGAGACGATGATGGCGACTGCCGGTATGAATGTGGAGCGGAAACTCTGGAGAAAGACGTAAACCACCAGTATCACAAGGATTATAGCCTCTACAAGTGTCTTTATCACATTCTTTATAGAGGCATCCAGATAATCTTTTGTACTCATGAGGTCTACGATCTCCATCCCTTTCGGCAGGGTTTTGGCTATTTCCGCCACCTCCTTGTCTATCTCTTCTATAATCTCATTTGCATTGGAACCCGAAGTCTGGGCTATCATGCAGTTTGCGCCCGGATGGCCGTTTACCTCTCCTATATAGGTATAGCTGCGTGAGCCAAGCTCTATTTTTGCCACATCCTTAAGGTAAAGCACTTCGCCGTTCGGCAGAGAGCGGATAACCATATTCTCGAAATCCGGCTCCTCTTCATAGCGGCCTCTGTATTTGAGGACATATTGGAATGTGTTGTCCGATTCGGCTCCCAGAGTACCTGTAGGGGCTTCGAGGTTCTGTTCGCTCAAAACCTGGGTGATATCTGAAGGTACAAGGCCGTATGATGCCATCTTGTTGGGGTCGAGCCATATACGCAGCGAGTAGTCTGCTCCCATGACATTTACTTCGCCCACTCCCGCAATACGCGACAATCTCGGCTCTATGTTTATTTTAAGATAGTTGCTGAGGAAATTCTCATCAAATGAGTCGTCCGGGCTGTATAGCGCCAGCGCCTTTATGTTACTCGTCTGGCGTTTGCGTACGTTCACGCCGCTTCTGGTGACCTCTGCAGGCAGAAGTCCCTGGGCAGATGCTATACGGTTCTGTACGTTCACTGTCGCCATATCCGGGTCTGTTCCCTGTCTGAAGTAGATTGTAATGCGGGCAGAGCCTGTATTTGTAGCGGAAGAGTTCATGTACATCATGTTCTCGACACCGTTGAGCGCCTCTTCCAGCGGAACGATTACGCTTTTCTGCACTGTCTCTGCGTTGGCTCCGGTATATGATGTGGAGACGCTGACCGTAGGCGGAGCAATCTCCGGGAACTGCTCTACAGGCAGGTTCACCAACCCTATAACACCCACTATCAGAATCGATATGGATATGACCAACGCCAATATCGGACGGTCTATAAATGTTCTTATATTCATAAGGCCAACAGTTTTTATTCAGTAATTCCGACAGCAGCAGAATCCTGAGCCGCGCTTCCGGCAACCGTGTCGTCACCGGCATTCATAACCTCACTGTTTTCGATATCTACGGCTATGCCGTCGCGCAACAATCCCGCTCCCTCCGCTATAATTATATCGCCTACTTCAAGGCCGCTTTCAACGACATATTCGGTGCCGTTGTTCAAACGGAACACCTCTATGGGGAAAGATTCCGTCTTGCCGTCGGTAACCTTGTAGACAAATTTTTTATCCTGTATCTCGTATGTGGAGCTTTGGGGAATTACTATGCAGTCCGTAAGTGCAGTCGGTACTATGACAGTCCCGTTTCCGCCGTTTCTGAGGAGTTTTTCGGGATTGTCGAATGTTGCACGCAGGCTTACTGCACCGGTAGAGGCATCGACCGTGCCGCTTATGGCGTCTACTCTTCCGGCATGGCCGTACAAAGTACCGTTGCTTAATCTGAACTCGATTTCAGGCATCTGCTCGATCGCCTTGCGGAGCGAACCGTAATGCTGTATCAGGTCTATAATCTGGTTTTCGCTCATCGAAAAGTATATGTAGACCTGCGCATCGTCTGAAACGGTTACCAGCGGCTGTGCGATAGAGCTGCTTACGAGCGCGCCCACTCTGTAGGGAATCATGCTGGCGCTGCCGTCTACAGGGCTTTTGACCTCTGTGTACGATAAACTGTTGCGTGCATTTATCTCTTCCGCCTTAGCCTGGGCCAGTGCAGCTTCCGCTGCAGCCAATGTATTCCTTGCAGTCTGCAGGTCATATTCCGATACTACATTGGCTTTGTAAAGCTCCTCCCTGCTTTCTGCATCGAGTTTTGCAGTGGCAAGTTGGGATTCGGCGCTCTTTACATTTGCCACTGCTGTTTCCAGTGCGGCTTTATATGGCACCTGATCGATGATGAAGAGTGTCTGCCCCTTCTTTACGGCATCTCCTTCGTTTATGCAGATGTCTGTGATAATGCCGCTTACCTGAGGACGAATTTCTACGAACTGACGTCCCTGCACGCTTGCCGTGTATTCGTTTTCGAGAATCCTGTCGCTTTTTTCAACCGTCAGGGTCTTGTATTTTACCCCGGCTGTCTGTTGTGCAGATTCCTTGCAGGCCGAAAAGAGCGTAAGGCACAAAATAGAGCAAATAATAATTTTATTGTGCGATTTCATTATGATGAATTTTAAATTTATTGCAAAAATCCCTCTAAATTAGCCGCAAAAATGACACCACCTTTTGTGAACGGCGAAATCTGCTGACGAACGACAAAAATGTGGTGACAAATGTATTATCTTTGCCTGTGTAATCTGTTTATGAAGCATTCCGGAAAGAAAAGCGAAAAAGGGTACAAGAGTATAAGACTGTATGTAGATCTTATATTCTGCCTTGTGATTTTGCCGCTTATAATAATGCTTGTCCCTGTAGAGGGGTGGTTTTCGCAGAACCCTGCATTTGCCGTAACGTTTATATGTTATATATACATGCTCTATTTTGTGTATAGGGCCGTGAATGTCCCGCTGCTTTTCATAAAAAAGAAGTTCAAGCATATAGCGGTCTTACTCGTTATACTTCTGGCCGTTACGGAACTGCTTACGCACTATCCGCTTTCAGAAGATGAGGCCATTAAAATTCCTATTTCGTTCAGAAGGCACCTTTACTCCCAGACGGTATGGTTTTTCTTTCTTATCGTTTCGGGATTCAGCCTTGCCATAAGCCTGACTTTCGAACTGTTCAGGCAGATTCTGTTCAGGCAGCAGGTAGAGAGCGAAAGGAACAAGGCGGAGCTTGCCTTGTATAAGGCTCAGATCAATCCCCATTTCATGTTCAATACGTTGAATACGCTGTACGGACTGGTGGTCACCAGGTCTGAGAATACCGAGTCCGCCTTTATAAAGTTTTCGAACATATTGCAATATATGTATGAAAATGCATCTGTCGAGAAGATAGGTATAGAGAGGGAGGTGGAGTATATAAAACAGTATATAGAGCTGCAGCGGCTGAGATTGAACGAGCATACGAAGGTCGTGTTCGAGAGCAATGTAGGGGAGGCGGCGGATTTGCAGATTCCTCCGATGATTCTTATAACGTTTGTAGAAAATGCCTTTAAATACGGCTCTTCGTCCCAGGAAGATTGCACGATATTTATAAAATTGAAAACCGACGGACGCAGGCTCGATTTCGAGACGGTAAACAGTATCATACGGACCAGAAGCGCAGACCGCTCTCCGATAGGGATAGAAAACTGCCGGAAGAGGCTGCAGTTGCTTTACGGGAAAGAGGCTGTGCTCGATGTGAAGAACGATGAGGCCGGAAGACTGTTTAAGGTAAGACTTGTCATAAATATGTAGCGACGGATGAAAAAGATAAAATGTGTGGCAATCGATGATGAACCTATAGCGTTGCTTATACTTTCGGAATTCTGTGCGCGTATGGGAAACGTGGAACTCGTTACATTCAGCGATCCGCGTACCGGACTTGAAAATATAAGGTCTGCAAAGCCTGATGTAGTTTTTCTCGATATCGAGATGAACGGGCTGAACGGGCTGGAGGTTGCCGGATCTTTGCCTGAGAGCTGTGCTCTCATATTCGTTACCGCCCATGCGCAGTATGCGTTGGAAGGATTCAATCTGAATGCCGTGGATTTTCTGCACAAGCCGATTGCATACGACCGATTTGTCCGTGCTGTCGGGAAAGCGATGCGTTATATCGGGGCGGAAAAGGAGCATGCCGACCAGCCGGAGATAATAATGGTCAGGCAGGAGTACAGCAGTATTCCTCTGCATCTGGGAGAGATTCTCTATATCGAGGCGCTCGGCAATTATGTAAAGATTGTGCGCAGGAGCGGCGACGCCATTCTCTCGCGTCTTTCCATCAAGGCAATAGGGGAGTCGCTCCCGTCCGACAGGTTTTTGAGGATACACCGTTCGTATATAATTCCCCTCTCTTGCGTCGAATCCTTTTCGAGGCATGAGGTGCAGCTTGCAGGAGTGGGCAGGCCGTTGCCGATAGGACGCGTATATGGGGAGAGCGTTTACAGGCGGCTCTCGGAGATATAGAGAGACCGTGGGTTCAGATGCAATGGAATAATGAAGTCCCGCAGGGACCGCGACTGAAAGGAGCGCTGTGCCTCGCAAGAGGCTGGACAATACAGGTCTTTCGAAGAAAGAGCGCTAAATAAAAAACAGCACCCTCATGAGTGCTGTTTTTATTTAGAGCGGAAAACGAGACTCGAATCGCGACCCCAACCTTGGCAAGGATTGCTGCTCCAAGGTCTAAAAAGGCTCCGCCTTTCCAGACTTACCAACTGAGCTATTTCCGCAGGGTTGATTATCAGCAAATTAGAGGATTTCAATTTATTTAATTACCAATATTTACCTGTATGATATTCACGAGAAAAAGGACTGGGGTAAATATCGGGGTAAAGGTACAAACATCGTTTGCAGTTAATAATTCTTGACTGATTCTGTGCAATAAAATGTTTCTGCACAATAGATTCGACTGTCAATTATAGCATTTAGCCATAATCCAACCTGTTGAAATAATGTTTCGTTCTCATAACCATACATACTTTGTAAATCAATCAGTTGTATTAGTCTTAATTTCTCATTCTCCCACCTACGCTATATTACTCCCATTTTTCTGTTTATTTATATTATCCCCCCTCCATACACTCTCTCGTAGAGGGAGGGAATAAAACTATTCAGCAAAGAGAGCCGCCAGTATGATAAGGGCTATGAAAATTATTATCGCCCATTTGATGACTTTTGCGATGAAAGACCCGAACCCTCCTTTTTTCGCTGAATCTTGTCCAGAGTATGTAGGCTGACTGTTCGGGGTCTTGCTTGCATCGTTTTCTATTTTGCATCTCTTAGAACAGAATGCGTGTCCGCTCCAAAAATCACGATAATAAGGTTTACCAGATATAGGACGACCGCACCAATGACAATGCTCCATAATTACCTTAGTTAAAATGTTGTTATAATTTCTTCCAGCAAGAATTTTCAGAGAAATTTCCTCTGATATTAAGAGAATAGCTTTTCACATCAATTCGCTCGATTACATCGTCTTCAACAAATGAATTGATGACTCTGCTCACACGACTGTGAAAAGAATTTGTCGGCTCTGCATCATTGTGAAATTCAAGATAGTCATCTGTATGATTTTTCAACAGATAGCTGATGACGCTGTGAGCATCAAAGATACAACCTTTCGGCACTGTGGAAATAAAGTCCGCAATGTTTTGCTCTAAATTGTCCATAACATTTATCGCTGTGTCACCAACCTCGAATGACGGATTTGTACAAAAAGAAAGTGTGAGGCTGTTTCGCTTATCATGTAGAAGGTTGTGGCTAACCCAAGACGAATAAACGATGCAATACCCCACACTCGAATAGATATGAGGTATCGCAGGATATAAAACCCTTACCGCATAGTCTAAACAAGAATGAGTGCTGTTCGTTGTCCTCGTCTTTTGAAAATTGCCACATTTTCTACATAGGACAGTGCGAAAACACTTTCAGTATGTATATCCTACGGATTTCTCCGTAAGACATCACAAAGATATAAAAGTTTCCTTCAAACAGCACTCAAATTAAGGGGTATTGCATCTAAATATCAGTCTGTCTACAATCTGTTGTGCTGTCATATCATATAAACGAAAAATGCCGTCCCTTGTGAGAACGGCAAATTATATACAACAAACCCTCTCGCATTATTGCAAGAGGGCGTATCTGTAAGTATGTATGCCTAAATTAGTCCTTTATCAGATTTCCGATTTTGGTTATAAACTCCCGCACCGGCTCAAACAGTGGCTGCATTTCATCGGCAGTAGTGACATAGACACAGTTATAATCGCTTTTCTCCCTCATTGTCTGGAGTTTGATATACAGTTTGGAAGCATCCAACGGAAATATACCGGTCTTGACATAATGCTGTCCGAACACCACTAATGTACCTTTATGTGTGCTGACCTTATGCCCGTCTTTTATTAAAAGGGCCGACACTGCATGGAATATTGAATAATACAGCCTGTTCGCAACGACATCCCATAAGTCCATTGCTGCAATTCTTTCTGCCTGTTCCAAAAAGACATAGCCTTTTCATATTCCAGATTTACCATTATCTGGCGTTCTTCATCATTCAGTTTCATGCCAATACGATTCCGTCCTGTTCAACATTCTTGTAAAATGGAGTAAATGAGTATTTGTTCCATTCATTCTTCGTGTAAATTATCGGACTTATCTGTTCTCCTACATCCCAACTCAATGCAGCAAACGGATAAAGTACATTATCATAATCTCCATGCTCTATCTTTGGTTTATCTAAAAGAATGAGCAAGTCCCAGTCGGAATCTTCCGTGGCTTCATTCCTTGCCTGTGAGCCATACAGAATCAACTGTCCTCCTTTTGGGAGCACTTCTTTGGCTATCCGCTTGATTTCATTCAATATGTCGCTTGATGTCATAACCCTTTGGCTTATATGGCAAATATAAGTGAAAGCCGAGAGCAGAACAAATTTATTTGCTCTGCCGAGGCGCATCCTTATATG
>CALVAG010000017.1 GCA_944325445.1 uncultured Bacteroidales bacterium
AATTCTTAAAGAAAATCGGACATTATAGAATGCTTTGCGGCTTAATACCCCGATCATGAACCGAGTACATTAAGTTAAGGTTATCATAGTTCGCCAATGGGTTGTTCTAACCAACCCATTGGCGAACATTAACACCATACCTCAAAATGAAGAGCTTTTATTAGACAGTAGAGCAAAATAATAATAACCTTTGGGAAACCGACAGAATATGGGAACTATACGGTATCAAATAAAAGATAAATACTAATATATAAATTGATTATCAGATTAGTATATAATCATTCTCGGTTCAAGAATGCAGGCGCGGCCTGCATTCTTCGTAAAACTAACTCAAAGATTAATAACTCTTTTTAACTATCAAGACACAACCGGTATCTTTGGTTCAAAGATAATAAAAAACATTAATTATCAGGCAACAAATTCAAAAAATCAAGAGATATAGTCGTTTAATATTTCACCAACCTCTTCTGCCTTCTCTTCCCTGCCGTTCCTGTTGAATATATCCTGCAATGCTACCAGATATGTAAGCGACTGATATAAATCATCATAAGAGATATAGGCGTTTTTATGCACTTTGGAGAACAGTCTTATGGAATTCATCGTCTCCTGCAAAAACCTCTCTGCAAGTTCGTCCGCCTTTTCGTTTTCACCGAGCTTCATATAAAGCTCTATCGCATCCATGACAGCCTTGTCATTCAGCCCCGATATATACGATGTATTCAGAGGCAGCGTCTTGTCAGGTATGGTCTCCATCATCTTGTCGAGCACATCCTTTGCCTTGTCAGCCTTTCCCCTGTCGTAAAGCGCACGCGATGCAGTCACCATAATGTCACGCGGAGAAATAAGGTTATTGAAAGTCAGTATATGCTGATAATCCATATTAAGAGTGGTATCCTTGAAATTGTCCCATCTGTAGAGATTCATTATTCTGTCGTAAAGGGCATCTTCATCTACCTGTGCAATGGAAAACATCGCATGTCCGGTATCGCTCTTTATGGGCACGAATTTATAGACGAACCCGTCGTACTGCATATAATCCTTGATACCGATATTTATGTCTCCGCCTTTCTGCATAAAATAGATAGGTCTGTCCCAATCATAATTTGCAAGCAGATCCAATACCACCAGTTCGGTCTTCGAGAGAGCCGATTTGCCTTCGGGAATATTGATTTCGAGAGTATCCGCGATTTTATCGAAATCCTTCTCGGCCACAATACCGTACTTTTTCACATTTTCCTTATTCACAGGGAGCAACAGTTTTCTGGCAACTATATAATTGTGGTCCTTGCCGTCTGAAAGGGGTATTGTAATCTTAGGATTCTTAAAGAGGTCCATCAGCTGTTTTACGGTAATGGGAGCCCCGATCCTCTCGAATATCTGGACCCAGTCGTTCGTCCCGAAGAGATATTGCATCTTATCCATGCTCAACGGCACAGGATCCGATTCATACATCTTGTACTTCATCTGGTCTATATACCAGTCCGTACCTAAAAGAGAGGTGTTCATTATCCTTACATCGGTCCTTACGCCTTCGACCTCCTGAATATACCAGAGAGGGAATGTATCGTTGTCGCCGTGGGTAAAAAGAAGTGCGTTTTCGTCGAGCCCTATAAGATAATTATACGCCATGTCGCGGACGAAATAGCGCCCGCTGCGGTCGTGGTCGTCCCATGTCTGGGAGACCATCTGCAGAGGCACTATAAGCGCCAGAAGCGTTGCCGCTACTGCCGAAACATTGGAAGAGAGGAACTTTCTAAGCAGCGACTGAAGCCACAGCACAGCAAAACCTATCCATATGGCAAAGGCATAGAACGATCCCGCATAAGCATAATCCCTCTCCCTGGGCTGCATCGGAGGCTGGTTGAGATAGACCACGATAGCAATGCCGGTAAGGATAAAGAGCAACATGACCACAATCCAGTTACGCCTGTCTTTCGACAATTGGAAGAACAATCCTATAAGGCCCAGGATTAGCGGCAGGAAATAGAAGTGGTTCTTTGCCTTGTTATGTATAAGATAATCCGGCCCTTCGCTCTGGTCGCCCAGTCTCGCCCTGTCCAAAAAGGTTATGCCGCTCTCCCAATTCCCCTTTACCTTATCTCCCGGAATGACAGCCTGCAAATCATTTTGCCTTCCAGCAAAGTTCCACATGAAGTATCTCATATACATGAAATCCAACTGATAATCGAAGAAATACTTGAGGTTATCTCCGAAAGAGGGCATTTTATACTGCGCTCCGGCAAGAGTGCGCCCTTCCCCGTCTGTGTACATGTTGTAGAAGGGCACGAACTTGCCGTCTACCCCCTCGTCCCACATTCTGGGAAAAAGCATTTTGGAATTGGAATCATAAACAGGCTCTGCAGGCGAATCCGCCTTTATGTATTTGTCGCCATAGACATTGTAGTATTTGTCATATTTTATGTCGGAATACGGCGAGGCAAACGTCTTGCCGTAAATAAGGGGATTGGAACCGTACTGCTCGCGTCCGAGATAGCGCACCAGCGTAAACGGATTGTCCGGCTGATATTCGTTTGTGGGAGTCATGGCGGATGACCTTATTACCACCACGGCAAATACGGAGTATCCGATTATCATTACCGCGCTGCACAACGAAATCGTATTTAACAGCACTTTCCCGCTTTTGTATGTCCTGTAAACGAACCAGAAAAGCAGTGACAACAGAGCGAGCACGAAAAGAGTCGCCCCCACATTGAAACCTAATCCCAATACGTTTACGAAGAAAAGGTCTATATATGCCGCAATCTTGGGGACAAAAGGTATTATACCGTAAAGGATAAATGCCAGTATGATTGCAGAGAGCAGGAGCACCTTTACCGTACGTTTTTTCGTAACCTCGTATTTCTTGAAATAATAGAGGAATACGAGCGCCGGTATGGTAAGCAGATTCAAAAGGTGTACACCTATGGAAAGCCCCATTAAAAATGCAATCAGTATTATCCATCTGTTTGCATACGGCTCGTCCGCCTGCTCTTCCCACTTGAGCATGGCCCAAAAGACTATTGCCGTAAAAAGAGATGACATGGCGTATACCTCGCCCTCAACGGCAGAGAACCAGAAAGTATCAGACCAGCAATATGCCAAAGAGCCTACTACACCTGAACCGTAGATGGCAATTGCGTTGCCCCAGTCCATGACTCTTCCCTGTTTTTCCATGATCCTTCTGGAAAGATGTACTATGGTGAAATAGAGGAAGAAGATTGTAAGCGCAGAGCAGATTGCACTCATTGCATTCACCATCAATGCCGCATTTTCTGCATTTGCGAAAAGCGTGAAGAATCTGGCAATTACCTGGAAAACGGGATTTCCTGGAGGATGCCCCACTTCCAGTTTATATGATGAAGCTATGAATTCACCGCAATCCCAGAAACTTACAGTAGGTTCTATGGTAGACAGATATGTAAAAGATGCTATTATTAAAATTACAAGGGATATACAAGTGTTGATTTTGTTGAATAAAGCTCTTTGTAACTCCATGCTAGAACTATTTATAAATAAAAAGCAAATATACTACTTTGGTTTTTTATAGCTAAATTTGCAGCAAAATTTGTGCAAAAATCTATTTCAATCTACACAAAATGGCAGAGAATGATTGGAAAAGCAGATTGGGTGTAGTCTTTTCCACAAATCCGGATTTCAAATACGAGACAGAAGAGGAGAGCCCGCAGCAGCAGACGCTTCCTCCGCAAAAACAGAAACTGAGAGTCTTCATCGAGAAAAAAAACAGAGGGGGGAAACAGGTAACGGTCATAGCCGGATTCATAGGGACGGAAGAGGATTTGCAGGCTCTTGGCCGAATGCTCAAGACAAAATGCGGCACAGGAGGCTCAGTAAAAGAGGGAGAGATTATCATACAGGGAGATATGCGCGAAAAAACGGTAACAATTTTAGAGCAGTCGGGGTATAATGTCAAGCGCGGAAATTGACAACATAAGGCAGATTTGGAAAGAGAGTTATATTGCGCTGCAGGATGTTATAACGGAAAATCCTGTAAATGACACCGCGTATTCCCATGCGGTACCGGCAATTGCCTCGATAATACTTCTCGCATTTCTTTTTGCCTTTCCCATATTGACAAACGGCTTTTTTTCTGCGGCGGGAGCTGTTTTCAACACAAAAAAGCTGTTGATTATAGAGGATTCCGCGCAAATCAAGACAAATCGGGAGATTGCGCTCCTCTTTCTGATAGTTCTGCTCTCTTTTATAGTATCCGGCGGAGCGGTAACGCTGTTTTTCTATTTTGCAGCGGGGACAGCCCTCTTCATGTTGATGCGGCATTGCTGTTTCGCACTATTGAACTGGCTACATAAAACACATATTTTCAAACAGCTGAATGGGTTTTACCACAGCTATTTTACCGTATGGTGCGCTACTGCCCTTCTTGGCGCACTCATATATTTTATAGTACCGTCTATAGGATATCGCAACATTATAATATTCACAGGGGCGACAGCCGTTTTATCCCTGTTTGGCTTTATCGTCAATGGATATCAGCTGATTATTTCAAACGGATTTTCTCATTCGTTTTGGATTTTGTATCTTTGCACCCTTGAAATTTTACCACTGATTGTATTTATGCATTTAATATATGCTTAGTGAGATGAAAGTGAAGAATATATTAATATCGCAACCTCAACCTCAGAACTCATCTCCATATACCGAAATAATCTCGAAATATGGAATAAACATAGATTTTTGCCCGTTCTTCAGAATGGAATCGCTTACAGCAAAGGAATTCAGGGCACAAAAAATCAACATACTTGATTTTACCGCGATTGTCTTTACTTCACGTACCACCATAGATGCGTTTTTCCACCTTTGCGAAGAACTCAGGGTAGCGGTACCGGAGACAATGAAATATTTTTGCGTTTCGGAAGCGATTGCCCTCTATCTCCAAAAATATATAGTGTACAGAAAGAGAAAAATATTTTTCGGCAACGGTACACAATCATCCATTATAGATGCAATCGGAACAAAGCATAAAGATGAGAAGTTCCTCATAGCGACTGCAGACAACAATAAGAATGACGTGCAGAAACTCTTTTCGAAAACCAAATTCAAATTCGATTCCGCAGTCTTTGTAAAAACCACTAAAAACGACCTTTCGGGCCTGTCGCTGTCGAAATACCAGATGATGGTCTTCTACAGCCCCTCTGATATGAAATCTCTTTTAGAGAGTTTTCCGGAGTTCAAACAGGGAGATTTGCTTATCGCCACATTCGGCCCCGCTACCGCAAAGGCGGTCAAGGATGCCGGATTCGAGATTGCGATAGAGGCCCCCTCTCCGCAGGTTCCTTCGATTGCAAAGGCCCTGGCGCTCTATTTAGAAAAAAAATAATGTCCCGGACATTCAAAAAAGAGGAACGGCTATGCTCGTTCAATGAGATAAACGATCTGCTGCGGAGGGGAAAAAGTTTTTTCACGGATCCCTTCAGGGTGGTTTTTGTAAAAATGGAGGGTGACAGGCAGGACAAAATTCTCATAAGCGTTCCGAAAAGAAATTTCAAAAGGGCGGTAGACAGGAATCTGTTGAAAAGAAGAATCCGGGAAGCATACAGAAAACTGAGACCGGAACCTGATAATACGACATATCTGAATATAATGTTCGTTTATACATGCAGGGAGATTCTGAACTACGATTATATTGAGCGGCAAATGTCACATATCCTTAATAAACTGCATTAAGAGGATATTCGCTTTCCCGTTTATACTTCTTGTGCGTTTCTATCAGGTCTGTATTTCACCCCTGAAGCCCTCCTGTTGCAGATTTACGCCGACCTGCTCCGAATATGCGATGCAGGCTTTGAAAAAATATGGTCCGATAAAGGGGATATGGCTGGCGATAAAAAGAATTTCGAGATGCCACCCCTGGGGAGGAAGCGGTTACGACCCTCTGCCGTAAACTGTCAGTCAGAATTCGCATATATATCGAAACGCCTGTAGAGCGCGTTTTTGTCATCGAACTCTTTAGACAGGGCATCTATCTCGCTTTTAGGCACATCGAAAAGATTCAGCATTATAAGGCCGTCTACACAATTGTTGAAATCAGGATCTACGTTAAAGGCCAGCAGGCGTGCATTTATCTTAAGGTATTTTTTCAACAGGGTAGGCAATCTGTATTTTCCGCAACTCATTCTGCTCAAGAATCTGTCGAAACGCTCCAGCGAGCCCATTTTGCTCTCCAGCAATGATTTCGGGTTCACTTTCTTGTAATCCGGAACAAAAGGGGTAAGCGGAATCATCTGGTCTGCATAACGTTTGTCTCCATAACATTTCTGCAGATAATATATCATTATGCTTCTATAAAAAAGCGGGTAGCCCGAACTTATGCTCACAGGCCCGAGAAGGTATTTTACATCGCTGTATTTTATTACCGTATAGAAAAGGCCCTTTATCAGAAGAATCAGAGCCAAAGGATCTTTCTGGTATTCAACGGAGACAAATGAGCGTCCGAGCTCTATCGAATTTTCCAGTATAGAGACAAAATCCGGTTTATATCTGAAAAGGGTCTCAGTATAGAGCCCCCGGACTCCGTATTTTTTCAGAATCTCTTTTGCAAAACCCAGCCTGTATGCACCTGCAACCGCAAATTTTTCTTTATCCCACAATATAAGATGTTTATACAGGGGATCGAAATCATCGGTGTCGATAGGTTTTCCAGTCCCTTCGGCAGCACCCCTAAAAGCCAGTTCTCTCCTGATGCCCAACTCTTGCATAAGATACGGTATATCCTTATAATCTGCAAGATAGCACTCATAGTTTGCAACTTCGAACAATCTCTTTTCTGAGATTTTTTCAATATTTTCTTTAAGCAGTTCTTTTGCAAGGGGCTCCATGACCGGTTCTTCCGCCACAGTTCCATCTCCCTTTCCGGAACACGGGCCTTTTTCACTCTCGCAGATATTCGCCTCCAACGAATATGTCCTGCTCCATAAATAGCGCCCCAACTCTTTTACGGATGCAAAATCCACAAGTTCGGAACTGTTTATTGGCATCCCTATACTCAACGATATCTCCTTGTTCCTTTTGTTCGAAAGTTCATGAGGCAATCTTACCGTTCTCAACAAAGGATGGATCTTTCCCAAAAAATGGAACAGAGCCGAATTCTGTCCGCTGAAAAAGAGCGGTATGACCGGCACTTCGGCCCTTTTTATAAGTTTAATGACGGATGGCTGCCACTCTATATCCTTTACGACATGCTCCTTGTTATTATTCGATGAAACCTCGCCTGCAGGAAAGAGGGCAAGCGCCCCTCCCCGCTCGAGATGTTCTTTAGCCATTTTAAGCCCTTTTACACTGCTTCTCAATCCTTTCCTGTCCGTAAACGGATTTACCGGAAAAAACGACTCCTCGAGGTTCGGAATATATGAGAGAAGGAAGTTGGTGAGAATCTTGATATCGGGCCTGATCTTTCCTATCATGCTCAATATTATGATTCCGTCTATCGCTCCGTAAGGATGGTTGGAGACTATTATAAAAGGACCCTCTTTCGGGATATGCCCGAGTTCCGCATTATCGACATTATATTTTACGTTGAGGTATTTTATGAGATTGTCGGCGAACTCTATTCCCCTGTACGCGGATATATGCGAAAAAATTCTGTTAATTCTGTTAAGCCCTGTTA
Source organism: uncultured Bacteroidales bacterium (assembly GCA_944325445.1). Taxonomy (GTDB): domain Bacteria; phylum Bacteroidota; class Bacteroidia; order Bacteroidales; family UBA932; genus Egerieousia. The sequence continues at coordinate 7,643 of CALVAG010000017.1, forward strand.
TGGCCATGGCGATCGAGGCTGTCGCAGTCCCTATCGGGCCTTTTATCTTCAGCGCCTTTTTGACTTGTGATTTATTTACAACCTTGTCTCCCATATCGAGCATCTTATACAGACCGCATAGATACAAATATAACCATTAACTTTTTAAAGCTGACCTATTCTTTAAAAAATTAGTATAATTGCAACAATTATGGACGTATCGGAAAAGATAAAAATATTGCCCCACAATCCCGGAGTCTACAGATTCCTGAACAAAGAGGGGAAGATTATCTATATAGGCAAGGCGAAGGACTTGAAAAAGAGGGTTTCGCAATATTTCACGACTCCGGAAAGGCTTACGGCAAAAACCAGGGTCCTGGTACAGAATATCGCCGATATCCAGCACACGGTCGTAGAGAGCGAACAGGATGCCCTTTTATTGGAGAACAATCTTATAAAAGAGTATAAGCCGAAATATAATATTCTGCTTAAAGACAGCAAGACATATCCATGGATATGTATAAGCAAAGAGCCGTTCCCGAGAATTTTCCTTACCAGACGCATGGTTCGCAACGGTTCGCTCTATTTCGGGCCATACAGCTCCGTACAGCACGCACATAATCTTCTTGATCTGATAAATACCCTGTACAAGATAAGGAGCTGCCGCTTCTCGCTCACACCGGAAGCAATCGGAAGCGGAAAATATAAAGAGTGCCTGGACTTCCATATAAAAAAATGCTATGCCCCATGCGCCGGCAAAATTTCAGAAACGGAATATCTCAAACAGATAGAAGATATTACAAATATTCTCAAAGGGAACTGCGCTTCACTCATAAAAGAATTCAAAGAGAAGATGGAACGGTCGGCCGCAAATCTCGAATTCGAAGAGGCACAACACTATAAAGAAAGCATGGAGCTGCTGCGCAACCATTACAGCAAATCCCTGATAGTCCATCCGAGAGTCACGAACATAGATGTATTCTCGCTCGTTTTCGACGGATACAATGTCTTCGGCAACTACCTGCAAGTAAATAACGGATGCATCGTCCAGACTCTCAATCTCCAGCTAAAGATGAACATAGAAGAGGATAAGCAAGAGATACTCAGCAGATTCATTGCAGAAATCCATGCCATTACATCTGCCAGCAGCAATAACGATAAAGAAAGCGACGAGATACTGGTCCAGTATTTGCCCGACGTCACCTTTCAGGGGAAAAACATCCATGTTCCGCTGAAAGGAGATAAACTCAGCCTTTTGGAATTGAGCATAAAAAATGCCAACGCATTCAAATTCCAGCAGCTGAAACAGGAAGCGCTCAATGCAGGCGAACATGCCGGAGAAAAGGGACAGCGTGGGAACATCGCTGTCGAAATGCTGAAAAGAGAGCTGGGCATGAACGAACCGCCGTTACATATAGAGTGTTTCGACAACTCTAACATCCAAGGGACGAATCCTGTAGCCTCATGCGTAGTTTTCAAGAACGGCAAACCGAGCAAAAAGGACTACAGACATTTCAATATCAAAACAGTCGTAGGGGCAAATGACTTCGCCTCAATGCATGAGGTTGTCTACAGACGGTATAGCAGGCTTCTGGCAGAAAAAGCCCCGCTTCCGCAGTTGATACTGATAGATGGAGGACGGGGACAGCTCAATTTCGCATGCAGGGCCCTCTCCGAACTGGGTCTTTTGGGAAAGATAAAAATCATAGGTATTGCAAAACGGTTGGAAGAACTTGTGATTCCGGATGACCCGGTGCCTCTCTTTTTGGACAAGAATTCCCCGTCTCTCAAATTGCTTATGAATTTAAGGGACGAAGCCCACAGATTCGGAATCACCCATCACAGGGCAAGAAGAAGCAAAGGGCAGATAGAATCCGCATTGCGCCAGATTTCCGGTGTAGGCGAAACTACAGAACGGAAATTGCTTTCGGCATACAAAAGTGTAAAACGTATAGCCGAAGCGCCAGTTGAAGAGATCTCCGCAATCGTGGGGAAAAGTCTTGCCGCGAAAATCAAGAATTTCTTTTCCAGACAATAAATCCGTTTACCGAGTTTATAAGGTAGAAAAGCCACATTATCACCATCAGCGCCGAATGCTCCCCGCCCTTTAAAAATATAACAGCCCACATTATCACGCTTACGGCATTGACCGCAATCCACAACACCCATTGTTCCATATAAGTCTTGACCATGAGAAACATGGCAATTACAGAGAGAACCGTGGTAAATGCATCTTTATAAGGTTGCGGGTCTGCGGTAAACCTATCGAGCAACAGACCGGTCAAAAGCACCAGCGCCAGCGAAACCGAAAAAAGCAGGATTCTCTGGACTCCGCTCATCCTTATGCTCCTGACCAATGCCCGGTCATCTTCGCCGTCTTTGTTTTTGCCTCCATTATGCCGGAGCCAGTTCCACCACCCTATGAAATTCATCGGAAGATAATAGAGCGCGTTGAGTGCTGCATCCCCATAAAGTTGCGATTTATATGATATTACAGCATACAACGAAACATTTATTATACCGAACAGGTAATTCGACAGACTTCTCTTCGCACACAACACTACGCACAGCAGTCCTGTAACCGAGGCTATAAATCCCAGCAAATCGAATTCATTGGCAAGCAGCGAGTAGGCCAGTCCGGTAATTATGATTCCCGATATGAGGAAGATATCGAATTTCGAAAGTGTTCCCTTGCTGAAAAAACTGTTGGATTTCATCTTTAAAAAATTGCGACATTAAAAAGCATTCCGAAATAATTTCCGGCGGGATTAAGCCGTCTTGCATATCTGACACCTATATCTACTGCAGAGCCCAACCTGAAAAGATTCGTATTGAATACAAGATCGCATCCTGCTGCATTATGGTGGCCGTATCCGCTCTCTTTTGAATAGGTTATGCCGAAATCTGCAAAAGGTATGACCTTAATCTGCTTTATATAAGCCAGCCAGCTCAAATCCAAACCGCGCAGATTGAAAGGAATCGCATAATCTACTGTAAAGGCATAATAATTCGTGCTGTAAAAATCTGCAGTATAGCCGCGCGGCATCGACAGAAGATTGTCGGAATAAAAGAGCCTGCCATCTACATTCTGCCGTTGATATCCGGCTCCCAGTTTGATTCCATGGCAGGAGAAGAGGCCGGGAAGATAGACATATCCGTTGAACGATGCTACCGAGCCGAATTCCCCGCTGCCGGAAAGAGGCGAAATTCCCATAGCCGAAAGCCCGAACCCCCATTTCGGGAAAACCGCTCCGGCAGGCGTATCTCTCACCTGATAATATTGAAGGCCATATACCAGCTGCTGACGATTGATATATCTGTTTTTGGAAAGGCTGTAAAATTCGTCGTTACGGTATTGGTAATGCACTTGGGGGGTAAATCTCCTGCTCCATCCCCTGCCGTCGAATTTGAGGGGGAGATATACGGTTGCCGTAATATCCAGCAGGGATTTATCGCTCTTTTCACTCATCACCGCATAACCGTCATGTCCCATTACCAGTTTCCACCTGTATTTATTATCCTCATTATAATCTACATTTACCCTGAATACAGGATACCATCCGGAATATTCAAAACTTGCATGGGCCGCATGATGGCCGTTCCTGTATGAATATCCCAACATTGAAACCGCCGTCCCCAGAAGGTTTTGCGAATAGAGCACAGCCCCAAGGGAGAGAATCTCGTAACTGTTGTCGAAATCCGAATTTTTCAGTTTGTTTACATTGAAATAAAACGGCATCCATGAATGGATATTGAACAGATGCGTCCCCTTTCTGTACCTTTTGCTCCCGTAACCTGCAAAAGAGGCTCCACCTTTATACGCCGTGTCGTTTTTTCCTAAAGATTGCAACGCAGATTCTGCCTGCTCCGCAAGTATTTGCGCAGGCTCATAAACATAATTACTTGTAATAGTGCTATCTTCTAATCTTACAGACAGCCCGTTATTTTCTTTTTTCAAAAGCGATTTTACAAGAAATCTCCCCTCTGTATTCAATGAACTGTAATATATTTCGCCATCATAGACAAACGGGTCGCCCGCACCGAATTCCGAATTCGTGACTCTGGCCAAATCTCCTTCTGCAATATCGTACATATAGATATTGTTTACCCCGTCTATGTCGGAGACGAAGAAGAGCCTGTCTGCGAAACCTCTCAATGATTTGATTGAACTTTTCTGCTCGGCAATCACCCTCTCCCAAGAGCCGTCGCAATACCTGAATATTCCTATGCCGCCATCCGTTATCACCGAAGCGTACCATTTTCCGCCCGAGTATGCCGTTTCTGTTATCTGCCCGTTCTCCGGAGCCTTTACGGAGGCGATTCTCTCATAGCTCCTACCGTCTAAAAAGACCAAGCCCGACCCTCCCTCGACCGGATACTCGACCACGGCCACACTGTCACCGGTACTGTTTACAGCCGGATTATAATACGATTCCCGTCCTGAAAGGCCCCGTATCCTGCCGCTTTCCATATCATACGCCATCAGCCTCTCCACGGAACCTATCTCCCATCTGATATCAGGGACGGTCTCCGTCCAGATAATATCATTCCCGTTTTTTGACAGTTTGCTCGAAGCCGAACTGAACGAATGCAAGATCTTCTCTTTTCCACCGGCTATAAGCACCAGGACGGCAGGATTTTCATTACTGTATTTTATACTTATCAGAGAGTCCCTGCCTATAACCAGCGGAGAGCGGTACTCAGTATAATATCCGCCCGTACGGCCGGCAGACAAAGGTGTATATCCGGTATACTCCCCACGGCTGCGCCACTCCCCTTTCCAATAATCGGAGTAATAACGGAACGCTTCGCGAAAGAGTTTCCTTCGTGAGAAACCGGTATATTCCCTGAACTTTCCGTTCACCACATCGGGATTGTAAAATTCTCCGGTTATCCCGTTTATAATGTTTCCCGACAGATTATAATCGCCGCTTGAAATTCTGCCGTACGAAACAATCATATATCCGAACGGATAGAGGTCTGGGGTGAAATATTTGTTGGACCCGAAATACCATCGTTCAAAAGAACGCGTATCTCCGCTGATTGCAGCCGCCCTGTAATACTCCATAAATGAAGCATTCCGTCCCCTGCCGCTTTCGGAAAGCTCCGTTTCTGCAACAACGGCGTCACCTTCGAGGTACCATCTTCTCATATATACCCCAAGTCCGAGACCGGTAATCTGTTCGCCGAAAATATATGAAAGAGGCCTGAAGATTCTGTTCGTAAAGGGGGCGATCTGCATTACATGCCGTGATTCATGCAGCGCAAGTTGCCTTTCCCACGGTTCGGGATAGATGGCATCCGCCATAGGCCTTGTATAGAGTTCCATGCGCTTTGGAGCCCATACTACCGTACCGTTGCTTCGGGTAGTATATGGGTGCAGTATCACATTCATTTTAAAACGCTCCCTATGCCCCTTTTCATCCCTGACCCCATATCCGACTCTTTCCTTGCCGCTCTCCAGCAACCACATATACCGTTGAGCCAAAGAATCTATCTCCTCGGGATAAATCAACTTGTAATATTGCCCCTCCATCTCCCTCCACTTTATTCCGACCTTTGCCGAACCGGTAACATAATATTGTGCAGATGCCGCAAATGCCATAAACATGGCGGCAACCGACAAAACGGCCTTCCCGAACAATTTCATCTGTCTATTTTATACTTTGTAAAAACAATGCAACAGGTGCAAATGTAGGGATTGTTTTTCCCAACTCCAATTTAAAGAATTATCTTTGCGGTAAGTTTTATAGCACAAAATATGGGTGTAGTTTTCAATATTCTTACTCTTTTAGGCTCGTTGGGGCTCTTCCTCTATGGAATGACTCTTATGAGTGAAGCCCTGCAAAAAGTAGCAGGCGACAAAATGCGCTCTTTTCTCGCAGCCATGACGACCAATGCTGCAAGCCAGATTTTCACCGGACTTTTGATTACGGCCATAATCCAGTCGTCGAGCGCTACAACGGTAATGGTCGTAAGTTTTGTAAATGCCGGACTTCTCTCATTGGTACAGGCAATAGGAGTGATAATGGGAGCGAATATAGGAACGACTGTCACAGCCTGGCTTATTGCATTTTTAGGCTTCAAGGCAGATATTTCCATGCTCTCCATTCCCCTGATAGGTATAGGATTCGCCTTTATGATGTGCAAGGCAAAGAGAAAAAAATCCATCGGAGAGCTGCTTATAGGATTCGCCCTTCTTTTTTTAGGCCTGACGTTCCTGAAAGACTCCGTGCCGAATCTGGAAAATTCCCCGGAAGTTCTGGCCTTCCTGCAACGCTGGACCGATTTCGGATTTCTGTCTGTACTGATTTTCGTTGTTATCGGAACATTGCTTACGATTATCCTGCAATCTTCCAGCGCGACAATGGCGCTTACGCTCGTTATGATAAACAACGGATGGATCTCTTTTGAAATGGGCGCAGCGATGGTTTTGGGCGAAAATATAGGAACGACCATAACGGCAAACATAGCGGCCGCAGTAGCAAACACCTCCGCAAAGAGGGCTGCACGGGGCCACTCCGTATTCAATCTTTTCGGAGTTTTATGGGTACTGATTCTTTATCACCCGTTCCTGTTCCTTGTTTCAAAGATCATAACCGCATTCGGATGCGACAATCCGCTTGTTGCAGGGGCTTCAAGCGAAAGTCTGCTCTATTCGGTCGCAATGGTGCATTCGCTCTTCAATATCTGCAACACCCTTATTTTAGTCTGGTTCATACCGCAAATCGTAAAGCTGGTTACATGGCTGGTAAAGAGCCCGAAAGAGGAAGAAGTATTCAGACTCAAATATATACAGGGCGGATTGCTCAACACGGCGGAGCTTTCATTGGGGCAGGCAAAAGCGGAGGTCATCCACTTTGCCGAACTTTGCAGAAGGCAATATGAATATGCAAAACAGGCGCTCAATGCCACTTCCGAGGAGCAGTTCGATGAACTTTACAAAAAACTGGAACATTACGAACAGATTACCGACAGGGTGGAATTTGAGATCGCAAAATATCTGAACGAAATTGCAGAGGGTGAATTGAGCGAAGAGTCGGGACGCAAACTGCAGGCGATGTATAAAATAATAAGCGAACTGGAGAGTATAGGAGATTCAGGGTTCAATATTGCGCGCATCCTTCAAAGGCGGAATATACATGACAAGAGTTTCGATCAGTCCATGATAAGCAAACTCAATTATATGACAAAATTGATAGATTCGGGGTTCGATGCGATGATCGCCAACCTTAAGCCCGAATTCAGCAAAGTAACGGATATTTCAAATGCGCAGGATGTAGAACAGGATATAAACGAATACAGGAACAATCTCAAGGAGGAGCATCTGCTTAACCTTGAGAACAACACCTACTCATATCTTACAGGCGTATATTATATGGACCTTATAAACGAATATGAACATGTAGGTGATTTCATGATAAACATTTCGGAAGCGATTATAGAAATCAAGTAAAATACCATATTATGAAAAGAGCCACACTCCACGCAATTTTCGCTACGGTTATCTTAATGACAATCTTTTTGCCCGCAGGATTCGGCGCAGAAGAGAACAAAGACTCGCTGGCCATAGTCAATGCCGGGTGGAATGAAGAGCAGTTGAATAAAAAGGTGACTTTCAAGCAGTGTGTTTTCGAGGGAAATCTCTTTGAATCGAACCAGATTATTTCGATAATCGAAATCAAAGGGGCAAAAGCAGGGAAAAAGGGTTCTCCATATTTCGCATTGCAAGGCGTCGAAGAATTGACAAGGACATCAGACATTGCAAAGGAAAACGATGCCCTTGCGGCGGTAAACGGCAACTTTTTCTCATTCAAAAAACCGCATAACAGTGTGGATTATCTAAGAATAGACGGCATCGAGATTTGCGGAAACGGAGGAGACGGGACCCGCTCCTATAATCAGTCCGGAGTCATTGCAATAGATAAAAGGGGAAGAGTTTCACTCCATAAGCCGGACTCCACAGATAAACAGTGGGAGAGGAGGCTGGAAGAGCCCAGCATAATGACTGCCGGCCCGCTGCTCATGGCAGACGGTATAAAAGAGCCCTTGAAAAATGTGTCATTCTACACTACGAGACATCCCCGTACTGCCGTTGCAATACTCGACAATAATACCGTTTTGCTCGTTACAGTAGATGGCAGAAACGCATCAGCCCAGGGCATGAGCCTGGAGGAACTGCAGAAAACCATCTCCTGGCTCGGGGCAAAGCACCTGATAAACCTGGATGGCGGAGGCTCCACCACCATGTATATCAAAGACAAGGGAGTTGTAAATTATCCCTCCGACAATAAGAAATTAGACCATTTCGGAGAACGGAAAGTCGCCAATGCGCTACTCCTGCTCATCTCCGAGTAAAGCCAGAAAATCTATCGCTCTCCCGATTGAGGCATCCTTAAGCAGGACCTTTTTGTCACGGTCCAGAAGATAGAGGCTCGGGATGGCCCTTATGCCGTATAGGGAATTGTCTGAAAAGAGGCTCCGGTCTCCTTTTGCATATATCCACTCCTGCGGAAAATCATCATATCCTGCAAGCCACTGCCTGTCATCGCCATCTATATAGAGCGAAAGGATTACGAGTTTTCCGCTCTCTATCATGGAGTTTATATTTCCGTTTTGCTCCAATATGCTCTTTATTTCCGTACAGCTCATACACCCGGGATTGTTGAAATAAATCAACAGGTACTCCCCTTCGGTTTCATGCAGCGTACTCTCTTTTGGAATTTTCGCGCCGCCGCTCAAATATATGTATGGGAAATCATTGGCTTTCTGCCCTACCCTGTTCAATAGTGCAAGATCCAGCTGGTAAGAGTAGGGTATTTTACTCAGACTGTCGAGGCTTTCGGAAGCGAGTATGCCTTCGAGCGCCGGAATATAGAGCTCTTCATTCAAATAGGGCGAATTGGGGTTGTACAGATATAGTTCATTGTATTTCACCAAATCCATAAAAAATTTCCTGCACCCGGCAACGGCAAAAGAATCCGCCTTGGCCATAAGAGTTTTTTGCGATGTTGCAACCTTATTATAATCCGGTTCCTCCCAAAGCAATCCCACGTAGTTTGCAAATGCTTCTTCGAACTTTTTGCTCTCTATATGGAATACCGCCGTATCTTCCTGTGCCTTGCTTATATATCTGTTCCAAAAATGGCCGAGCAGATATTCCCTTATCTGTTGCGGCGGTTGCTGGCGCACCATAAGAGGAATTTCCGCATAAGGGAAATCCGGAATTTCATTTCTATTATCGTCTTTGCAACCGGTTATAAATATAATCGGGAGCAAAAGCAATAAGGATATATAAACAAACTTTTTTTTCATCTGTACCGTTTTTATCTGATTATGGCGCAAAGTTAGAAAGCTTGCCGAAATTTTTGCAAAATTAAAAAATACTCATACCTTTGCACCGCTTTTTACGAAAGTAAAAATCAGACGGTATTTCGGGGTGTGGCGCAGTTGGTTAGCGCATCTGCTTTGGGAGCAGAGGGTCCTCCGTTCGAGTCGGAGTACCCCGACAAAAGGCAATCGGTTTTCGCGGTTGCCTTTTATGTTTTCCATTTTTCCATATCTGACAGCCCTATTCCAGAGAGGGTTAAAGAATACAATTCGGAGGAACTGGTATTGCCATTCGGCATCTGAACCTGCCAGGATGCAAAGTCCAATACTTAAATTCCTCTCCGTAAATTCATTGTGAGACTTTCGGCAAGTATACATGAAGTTCAGATGCAGCGGCCATAAAGGGAGGATTAGGCGGGCTCTTGCACAGGATAGCAGCCTCTTCCGCAAGCGGAAAGAGAACTGTTTTTTTGCCCCTTTCCTTACAAGCAAAACTTGACGGAAGGAGTGCCCGGCTGAAACGAAGGGGATTGTGCGCGCCCTGCGGGCTGTGCATTCCCCGTTGCCCTCG
>CALVAG010000018.1 GCA_944325445.1 uncultured Bacteroidales bacterium
TTTATTTGCTCTGCCGAGGCGCATCCTTATATGTGACGAAGTCAAATATAATACTTTTATCTGTAAACAGGTATATCTAAAGAAGTATCGGTATATTTAAAGGCATAGTTTCCAATTCAATTCCCAGTTTGATTTGGAAGTCAATCTTGTATAGTTAAGGAAAGGTGTCTCCAAATCAATTTTGGATGCGCATATATACAAGAAACCCTCCCACATTGCTGCAAGAGGGCGTATCTGTAATCTATTTCTTGAATAAGTCCGAGTGTGTACCTGTCCTTACGAGTTCAAGTATCTGTAATTCGTTGTTGTCTGTCTTTCTGTATATCAATAACCAGTCTGGTCTGATATGGCACTCCCTGCATCCGACAAACTCTCCTTGTAAGGCATGGTCTTTATTCTTCGCTGATAAAGAAACATCATTTGCCAACTTCAAAACAATGTCATTGAGTTCTTCCTCTGGCAAATTCCTGCGTCTTGCCAATTTTATGTCTTTCTTGTATTGGCTTGAAAGGATTATTTTTCGCTTCATTTGATTGCTTCCAGATATTCCTCAAATGTATTGCATACTGTACCTTTACCCTCGTTCAGTTCCTTGATTGCCTTTCTTGTTGTCTCGTTCGGTATCTCTATCACTCCTAGAGTTTTAAGGTATCTGACCAGACCTCTTCCCTCCTTTGTTCTCTCATTTACTGTTATCGTATATGTTGCCATGTCAACCTCCTTTGTTTTCCACAAATATAGTCTTTTTATCTGTAAACAGGTAGAGTACATGCCAATTCTATTCCAATTTTATCTGGAATCAGAACAGGTATATCTAAAGACAGTCCTCTCCTATGCAATTTCCTCCTTATCTGGAGGCCAAACTCCATGATACAGGAAAGGGAGAGCTTATGCTGTCTTCCCGTGTAATTTCAAGCTGGTTTAATATGGATTTATCTATAATGGAATATGTGCGTTCTAATCCCGTTTCTTCCTGCTGTCACTGCTCATAAAGCAAGGCATGTAAATGACCTCTTGGAGCGGAAAACGGGATGTGGCCGCTCGTTAGAGCCTCGTTTTAGAAAGAAAAGTCATTTAGGTGGGGGAATAAAAAAACAGCACCTGTTGGATGCTGTTCTTTTTTGAGCGGAAAACGAGACTCGAGCCCACGATGCGTGGGCACTTTCGCGCTTTTTTTGTCACCCCCGGCCCCCTCAAGGGGGATGGGGTCGCTCGTGCGAGCCATCGTTTTCAACAGACGTAGAAAACAAAAAGCAACGCATGCAGGGAATAATGAAGTCCCGCAGGGACCGCGACTGAAAGGAGCGTTACGCCTCGTAAGAGGCTGGACGATGCAGGTCTTTCGAAGAAAGACCGCTAAATAAAAACAGCACCCATTGGATGCTGTTTTTATTTAGAGCGGAAAACGAGACTCGAACTCGCGACCCCAACCTTGGCAAGGTTGTGCTCTACCAACTGAGCTATTTCCGCAATATGTTACCGGGTTGTTCCCGATTGGGATTGCAAAGGTAACTATTTTTTTTAATTCTCCAAATTTTTTATTCGCGAGGCGTTTTGCCGTTCTGCCCCTCCGAGGCATGATGTTAAATCACCGTTTCGAACTCGCGCAGGAATCTTACATCGTTTTCGAAATAGAGTCTCAAATCCTTTACCTGCCATTTGAGCATTGCGATACGCTCGACACCCATGCCGAAGGCAAAACCGGAATATACTTTAGGATCTATGCCCGAGGCTTCGAGAACGTTGGGGTCTACCATGCCGCAGCCCATGATTTCAAGCCAGCCTGTCCCTTTACAGATGTTGCAGCCTTTTCCGCCGCAGATGTTGCAACTTACGTCTACCTCTGCACTCGGTTCGGTAAACGGAAAGTACGAAGGGCGCATCCTGATTTTTGTCTGCTCTCCGAACATCTCCTTGGCAAAGAGCAGTACAGCCTGTTTCAGATCTGCGAACGATACGTTCTTGTCTATGTAAAGCCCCTCTACCTGGTGGAAAATGCAGTGGGCGCGTGCAGAAATCGCCTCATTTCTGAATACTCTTCCCGGGCAGACGATTCTTATAGGGAGAGGCATCCTCTCCATGGCCCTGACCTGTACGGAACTTGTATGAGTCCTGAGCAATACGGGATTGTCGCTTTGGGATATGAAGAATGTATCCTGCATATCTCTTGCAGGATGTTCCGGAGGAAAGTTCAGCGCACCGAATACATGCCAGTCATCTTCGATTTCCGGGCCTTCAGCCACGGCGTACCCGAATTTTGAGAAAATCGAAAGGATCTCCTCTCTCGTAATTGAAATAGGATGGCGCGTACCCAAATCGAACTTGTCGCCGGGTTTTGTAAAATCGAACTTGGGCGCGTTCTGCTGTACGGCATCCTCTACCTTCTCTTTCAACTCCTCCAATTTTGAAGCGGCCATATTCTTGAGGGAATTGAGCTTTTGCCCCAATTCTCTTTTCTGCTCCGGCAAAACCTCCCTGAAATCTTCGAACAGTTTTGTAATGGCTCCTTTCTTGCCCAAAAGTCTGATTCTGTATTCTTCAATATCCTGCAACTTCTGAGCCTTAAGCTCCTGTATCTCCTGTAATAACTCTTCTATGCGCTGTTTCATATAAATCAAATGTAAGAGAGCACAAATTTAACAACTTTTTCGTTCGGTGTTACAAACTCTTTCTGCTTACCGGCATGGTCATGCACCTTGCTCCGCCTCCGCCGCGCGGCAATTCGCTGCCGTCGATTGTCACGACACACCTCCTGTATGAGAAGATATCCTTTTTGCCCTCTGCCACATCCCATGCCGTGACCACTTCAAATCCATGTTTCGACAGTTCGTCCAGCGTATGTATATTGCGGGCGTAGGAGAGGACTTTCCCCGGAGCGATTGCAAAGAAGTTGGCGCCGCTGTGCCACTGCTCCCGTTCCTGATTCCATTCGTCTGCGACCCCGCCGCAGGAAACGGGTTCCAGTTCCATTCCCAGCCGCCTTAAAACGGCAAGCAGGTTGGAAACGGAGCGGATTTTGGAAACTTTGCCGTTTTCTATCGTAATATGTACCGTACGGTACTGGTTGTCGCCCAAAATAAGCGGTTCGAAAACCATGCACTTGTCTCGGTCGAGCAGTGTGAATACCATATCCAGATGGATGAACGATTCCGGCGAGTGCGGCAGCTGCTGTACGATAACGTGTTTCGTGCCTTCATGGTTATCCTTGCAAAGGCGTGCGATAAGCAGATCTATTCCCTGAGTGCTTGTCCTGTTGCCGTTTCCCACCAATAAAATATCATCGCGCGCAATCAGAATATCCCCTCCCTCCATGAATATCTCCCCATTTCCCGGATGGAAATCATGTGCGTTGATTATATGACAGTTGAACACGCTGCTGTCTTTAAATATCGCCTCCATTATGAGCGACTCTCTCATCCGCACCCGGTTGGCCATCCTGCATATCAGGGCATTGTTTCCGATTGTCACGGAGGCGTCGCGGGTAAAATAGAAATTGTAGAGAGGATAGAGGGCATAATATTCATCGTTGAGATATGCCGTGAGCGAATTGACCTTTGCCGGAACTCCCTCGATAAGCGCTTTTGCCAGTTCTCCCGAAGGCATCTCCATAAGGTCGTCGAAGTAGTCCGCGGCTCCCTCGCCTATACATATCTTGCCTATAAGCGATTCCCTTTTTCTGTAATTGTCGAGAACTTCCGACAGCAGCTGCACGACCTCGTATGTTTTGGTGTACCTTTCGAGTACACCGCGAAGCTGGGCATATTCCCGCTGTGCAATCGACAGATTGAGGATATCGCTGTATAGCGCCCTCTGTGCCGTTCCGGGGGTCATATTCTCCACTTCTGCTCCCGGAGTGTGCAGGATAACACCCTCCAATTCGCCTATTTCGCTATTGACATTAAGAGTTAGAGCCATATTATTGGTATTTGTTGAATTCGTGTACGGCAAGGTCTGTAATCACATCCTTGAAGGCGGTTTCATTTTTGGGGCAGACCAACAATACGTCCGGAGTATCTATGACCATATAACTGTCCAACCCCTTAATGACCATAAGTTTGTCTTTGTTTGTGGTAAGAATCAGCGAAGATTCCGTCCTGTCTATCATTGCCGGCTCCGCCTTTACTACATTATCCTTGTCGTCTTTATAGCTTTGGGCATAAAGCGAATGCCATGTGCCCATGTCGCTCCATCCGAAATTGGCCTCCATGACGAGCGATTTGTTTGTCCTCTCCATGACGCCGTAATCTATTGATATGCCGTTGCAAGCCTCATAAATTCCCTTGATGTAGGAGCTTTCCGCATCGGTATAGTAGAGGTCGATTCCGTCTTTAAATGAATTTGCGATTTCCGGAAGGTAGGATTCCAGCTCGTTCATGATAGTCTTGATATTCCATATGAAAATTCCGGAATTCCACAGAAATTCCCCGCTGTCTACGAAGACCTTGGCCAAATCGGCATCCGGCTTTTCCGTAAAGGTCTTTACCCCGTAAGCCTCCCAATCCCCGATTTTTACCCTTTCCGCCTTGTTGGTCTGAATATAGCCGTAAGCTGTTTCCGGGCGCGTAGGCTTTATTCCCAGCGTAAAGAGCACGTCATGCCCCGATGCATAATTCATAGCCCTTTCTATAGTCTCCAGAAACAGATTTTCATTGGTAATAAGGTGATCCGACGGAGAGACTACGATTGTTGCGTTTTTATTCTTTTTAAAGAGCTTGTATGTGGCATAGGCTATGCACGGCGCAGTGTTGCGCCTGTGCGGCTCGAGCAGGATATTCTCATCCTTGATTTGCGGAACCTGACTCTTTACCAAATCCCTATACCTGTCGGAAGTTACTATTATGATATTCTCGACAGGAATTATCTGTTCGAAACGGTTGCAGGTCTCCTGCAAGAATGAGCGGCCTGTACCGAGTATGTCCAAAAATTGTTTCGGAGTCGCATTTCTGCTCACAGGCCAGAAACGGCTTCCGATTCCGCCGGCCATGATGATGCAATATTTGTCGCTGTTTATCATAATAATGGAGATTATTTTTTTGTTAAAACATTAAAGGCCTCGGGAGTGTATTCTACAGTATAGCCCTCATTGCCGATTACAACGGAGATTATATCGAATACCACCTCCTTCTCTATATTATAACGCCTGACAAAGCTATCTGTTGCCCTGATAATCATTTTAATCTTATCGCTGCCTACATTCTCTATCGGAGCTATGCTGCCGTGCATGCGTGTCTTTACCTCCACTATCCTCAGGCAATTCCCGTCTTCCACGACAATATCCAGCTCTGCATGTCTGCATCTCCAATTGCGTGCCACAAAGCGATAGCCGCGCCCAGATAAGAATTCAAGTGCGATATCTTCTCCCCTTCTGCCCAACGCCCCGTTATTGCCCATCGTCCCTTACTCTTTGTAAACTATTACAGGCGGAGCCAACGGTCTTATATCGAACGGGATGCCGTAAGATTTAGTCTTGCCTATTCCCGAATTGTCGGTTTTTTCCACATCCTTTTCAACGAATTCGGGGAACGTAAACTCTTCTCCTGCCATCTCCATTATCCTTTTTACTATAAGATAGCGGCTTTGAGAATTGAAATAGGGCCTGTTGTCATCCATGCAGCTTATCTGCTCGGAACGCCATATTCCGCTGACATAGGTAAATCCTCCCTCGAAGACTCCTACATGGGAGTATCCCTCTGTCCCGAAAAAGTGTTTCCATGGAACAAGGTCCCTGTCGCTTGTAACAGAGAGGTTCAGTCCGGTATTATAGGAGTGGCTCGATTCGACTTCGCTTTTTGCACCTGCCGTTGCTGCGCCCATCTCATCGTAAATATATTCGTCGAGCAATAATCCGAATCCATGCCCGCCCAATTCGTGGCGTACGACGTTTTCGAATTGAGTGAGATGCTGGTCGGTGTGGTATGTCTTGTTCCTGCATATCATCGCAATGGCATTGCTCTCCGCTATATTTTTGTATAACTCCATGCTGCAGGTGCCTGCATAATAGTCGTGGTTTATTACCACGCATACGGTAGTTCCTTTTCTCTGCAGGCCTGTATGGGTCCGGATGAAATCGAAAACTCCGTCGTAATCGCATTCGGTGTATGTGGAGTTTCCGCCCTCTATCGTGGTAGAGAAGGCTGTCTCGCGGTAAATATTCTGGCTCTTTATGCTGGTTCCCCTCTCTTTGGAGTAGGCGGCAACCTTATATACCTTGAAATACTCTTTATACGACTTGTATGGCTCAATGGCAAAAAGGGCTTCGATTGCGCTGTCTATATCGCTGTCGAAGGCTCCGCCGTATTCGTAATCTTCGGCAATATAGCCGTCTCCGGTAAATACGAGCTCTATCGGATCGGGTTTGCTACTGTTGAGGTATATTACGCTTTCCCCGTCTGCATAGACATTTTTGGCTCCCGTGGTAAAGGTGAATATTTCCGATTCGGCGGTGCCCCCTGCATATCCGTCGTCTGCAACTATTTTGTAATGGTATTGTGTCATCGCCTCCAGTGCGATGCCGCTTGTACATGCAGAACCGGATCCGGTATAGAGCGGCCACCACGCCTGGCGGTCTTTAGAGTACATTACAGTGTATGTTATAGGGTCCCCTTCGGGGTCTGAAGAGGCCTTCCATGCAAATTCGGGAATTACCGGTACGTCGGTCGCCCCGTCTGCGGGTATCTGCGGAACAGGAGCGGTCGGAGCTGCATTAGGTGCAGGTTCCTGCGAAATCTCGAGCGTAACATATTCGGTAGAGTATTTCACTCTCAGATTGTAGCGGTTGGTATCCTTTCTGTTGCTGTTTTCCTTGACGGTAACGGTGACTTCGGCGTCGGAATCCCCCTCCGCAGGCGAAACAGAACTTATCCATTCCGGCAGGGTAGAGAGGTCGATGTTCCAACGGCAGTTCGCCGTAATGGTAAAGGATTCCGTTCCGCCTTCATTTCCGAAACCGAGAGTTTTGGTAGAGAGCCCTACCATCATGGCAGGATTCCTGACAGTAACGCTTTCCGCAAGCTGTCCGGCCTTTACGGAGATGGAACTCTGTCTGTCCGCCCCCGTATTGTTTTCCTCTGTGAGTTCTACCGTAACCGTAGTGGTTGCTCCTCCTTTCCCGGAATTGGGCGTTACCTGAAGAAAATCCGTGTCGTAAGATATTGTCCAGGCCGAACTTGAATTTATATCGAACGTTGCGGCCTCGCCCAGGTTGAAGAGCGTCATTTCAGTTGTGCTGAGCTCGAGATGCGGTGTCTCCTCCTTTGAACATCCTGCAAAGAGGAGAGCTGTCGCAACGAAAGTTATTATGGATACAAATGTGATTTTTAAATGTTTCACGTGCATGCAGTTTAAGATTTGATATCTGTGGTTTACCTGTTGTTTCTATAACGGGATGCCTGTTCTGCAATAAGTTCCCTGTCGGAGAAGTAGTTTATTTTCATTGCTTCGCGGACTTCTTTAAGCGTCTGTGCCGCCGTTTCGCGCGCTACGTTGCATCCCTCTTCCAGAATCCTGTATATCCCCTCTATGTCCTGCTCCAGCTCCTTGCGGCGTTTGCGGATAGGTTCGAGCTCTTCCTGCAGAATGGCTTCGAGAAACCTCTTTACCTTTACATCTCCCAATCCTCCGCGGCGATAATGTTCCTTGAGTTCGTCGAGGCCGGCATATTCCGGCAGGTACTTTCCGAAATCTTCCGGTTTGCAGAATGCATCAAGATAGGTAAATACGGTATTCCCCTCTATTTTGCCCGGATCGGATACCTTGAGATGCCCGGGATCGGTGAACATGCCCATTACCTTTTTCTTTACCTCTTCTGCACTGTCCGACAGATAAATGCAATTGCCGAGCGATTTGCTCATCTTGGCCTTTCCGTCCGTGCCGGGAAGTCTGAGGCATGCCTGATTGTCGGGAAGCAATATTTCGGGTTCTATCAATGTCTCTCCGTAGATCGAGTTGAATTTTCTTACGATTTCGTTTGTCTGTTCCAGCATGGGTTTCTGGTCTTCTCCTACCGGAACCACTGTCGCCTTGAATGCTGTAATATCTGAAGCCTGGCTTATCGGGTAGGTGAAGAAGCCTACAGGGATGCTTGCCTCGAAGTTGCGCATCTGTATTTCGTTCTTTACGGTAGGATTCCGTTGCAGGCGGGAAACCGTCACGAGATTCAGGTAGTAAAATGTGAGTTCGCACAGTTCCGCGATCTGTGACTGTATGAATATCGTGGATTTTGCCGGGTCGAGTCCGCATGAGAGGTAATCGAGTGCAACCTCTATTATGTTCTGGCGTACCTTTTCGGGATTGTCTGCATTGTCCGTAAGGGCCTGCGCATCGGCTATCATTATGAATATTTTGTCGAATTCTCCCGAATTCTGCAATTCCACTCTTCTTTTCAATGAACCTACATAATGGCCGAGGTGAAGCCTTCCGGTAGGTCTGTCGCCTGTAAGTATTATTTTCTTCATCTGTCTCGTAGCTGATTGAATAAACATAAGTTGCAAATTTATAAAATTTCTTCTCATCTTCTCGTTTCTTTATTGTACTTTTGCAGGTTATGATAGAGAGGGCTACGATAGAGAAGATACTCGATGCCGTAAGGATAGAGGAGGTGATAGGCGATTTTGTCTCGCTCCGCAGACGGGGCTCCAATTATGTCGCCTGCTGCCCGTTCCATCATGAAAAGACTCCGAGTTTTTCGGTCTCCCCTGCAAAGGGAATATTCAAATGCTTCGGATGCGGCAAGGCCGGCAGCGCCGTGACTTTTGTCATGGAGCATGAGCAGATGAGTTATGTCGAGGCTCTCAAATATCTGGGAAACAAATATGGTATTGAGGTAAAGGATGTGCAGGAGAGCGAGGAGCAGGCGCAGCAGCGTCTTTTCAGCGAATCTCTGGCCATAGCCAATGAGTATGCCGGGAAGTTTTATTCAGACAGACTCTGGAACAGCGAAGACGGCCGGGCCATAGGCCTTTCCTATTTTAAGGAGAGGGGGTTTACGGACGAGGCCATAAGGAAGTTCGCTTTGGGATATGCTCCGGCGGAGCGGCGTGCCTTTACCGAAAGGGCCCTTAAAAACGGTTATAAGAAGGAATATCTTGTTGCCGTGGGGCTTACGCTGGAAAAGGAACATGGAGAGCTGGCAGACAGGTTCTACGAGCGTGTGATGTTTCCGTGGCGCTCCATAAGCGGAAAGGTGATAGCTTTCGGCGGCCGGACCTTGAGGAGCGACAAGAATATCGCCAAATATGTAAACTCCCCGGAAAGCGAGCTTTTTGTAAAAAACAAGGCGCTGTATGGCATATATGAGGCAAAAGCCGCAATTTCGCGTCTTAAAAAGTGTTATCTGGTAGAGGGATACACAGATGTGATCTCTTTCAACCAGATAGGTATCGAGAATGTGGTGGCAAGCGGGGGAACATCGCTTACTTCTGGGCAGATTGCCCTTATAAAGCGGTTTTCCAACAATATCACCGTTCTGTATGACGGCGATGCGGCGGGAATAAAGGCCTCTGTGCGCGGTATAGATATGCTGCTCGAAGCCGGCATGGAGGTCAAGACGGTACTTTTGCCGGATGGGGACGACCCGGATTCTTTTTCCAAGAAGCATAGCGCAGAGGAGGTCCTGAAGTTTCTGCAGAGCCATGAGGAGGATTTCATAGCCTTTAAATACAGGATATTGAGCGACGGGGCAGAGAACGACCCTATGCAGAAGGCAAGGCTGATAAACGATATAGTGGGAAGTATTGCGGTTATTCCTGATGCAATAGTGAGAAACGTATATATAGAGGAGACTGCGAAAAAGATGAAGATTTCGGAGACCCTTTTGCATCAGGAGGTTGCCAAAATCAGAAAGAAGAGGGGCGAGGCGGCGCTCAGGGAGCGGGAACGTGTGGAGAGGATAGAAAAGTTCGAAAGGAGCGGCATCTCCGGCCGGGAGGAGAATGACGGCGGTTTTTCAGAAACAGGTTCTCCGGTTGCAGGCACGGATGCGGTTGCACACGGACATGAAACTTTCTCCTATTGCAATGAGGCGGAGCGGGAGATACTCTATTATCTTATAAAGTTCGGCCATACACCATTTAAGGATCCGTCGGACCCGGGCGGGGAATCTACGATTGCCCGTTATATTTTCGAGGAGTTGCAGTCAGATGATTTGGAGCTGCAGAACCCCTTGTACAGACGGATATATGAGGAGTATTACGCCATCAAGGAGCATGAAGGCGATAAGATTCTCAAATATTTTATAAATAATTCCGACAGCGATCTTGCCAAAGCCGTGGCGGATATTGTGGCCCAGCCGTACAGTATAGTCTCTTCGTTTTCCAAGGGGTTGAAACAGGAGGAGGGCGCCCTGTCCGTCATGATACCTAAACTGATAGTATTGTACAAGGCCAAAATCATGGCGCAGGCTGCGCTGACCCTTACCGAGCAGCTCGGAGAGGCGAAACAGAGGGGCGATACGGAGCAGGAGAGGCAGATTATAGAAAAGCTCAATGTGATAATGAAGATAAGAAAGGAGCTTTCCAAGGTGATAAACAGAATAACGATTTGAAATATCTTGGTTGCAATAATTTAAAAAATACATACGATGGAGAAAAAATTTAAAAGACATCTTGTGACGGCTGCATTGCCTTATGCGAATGGAGGGGTACATATAGGACATCTGGCGGGGGTTTATGTACCTGCCGACATCTATGTGAGATATTTGCGCCTTAAAGGGGAGGAGGTGATATATATCTGCGGCTCAGACGAGCACGGTGTTCCCATTACTATCAAGGCGAGAGAACAGGGCTGTTCTCCGCAAGATATCGTAGACAAATATCACAAGCTGATAAAGGACTCTTTCAGCGAGTTCGGAATAAGTTTCGACATCTATTCCAGAACGAGTTCGAAGATTCATGCCCAGACGGCTTCCGAGTTTTTCAGAAGGCTGTACGATGAAAAGGTTTTCATAGAGAAGGAGAGCGAGCAGTTTTTCGATACCGAGGCAAACTGTTTTCTTGCAGACCGCTATATAGTGGGGACATGCCCGAAATGCGGAAACGAAGGGGCGTACGGCGACCAGTGCGAAAAATGCGGGAGTACGTTAAGCCCGAACGAGCTTATCAACCCACACTCCAAACTGAGCGGAAGCCAGCCTGTGAAAAAGCTTACAAAGCATTGGTACCTGCCTTTGGATAAGTATGAGAACTGGCTTAAAGAGTGGATTCTGGAGGGGCATAAAGAGTGGAAAACCAATGTCTACGGGCAGTGCAAGAGCTGGCTCGACGGTGGCCTTCAGCCGCGTGCCGTAAGCCGCGACCTGGACTGGGGAGTTCCTGTTCCTGTGGAAGGTGCGGAAGGCAAGGTCCTTTATGTCTGGTTCGACGCTCCTATCGGTTATATCTCCAATACCAAGGAACTTCTGCCGGACGATTGGGAAAAGTGGTGGAAAAGCCCGGATACCAAGATGGTCCATTTCATAGGAAAGGATAACATAGTTTTCCACTGCATAGTATTCCCTACGATGCTCAAGGCATACGGAGACGGTTTTATCCTGCCGGAAAACGTACCTGCAAACGAATTCCTCAATCTGGAGGGCGACAAAATCTCCACTTCCAGAAACTGGGCCGTATGGCTGCATGAATATCTTGAGGATTTTCCTGGACAGCAGGATGTTCTCAGATATGTGCTCTGTGCAAATGCGCCGGAGACCAAGGATAACGATTTTACATGGAAGGATTTCCAGACACGCAACAACAGCGAGCTTGTTGCCATTTACGGAAACTTCGTAAACAGGGCGGTTGTGCTTACGCATAAATATTTCGGCGGAAAGGTGCCTGCGGTAACGGAGTTGCGCGATGAAGACCGTGCAGTATTGGAGCAGATCCCGCAGATTAAGGAGGCTTTGGAGAACAGCCTGAACAGCTTCAAGTTCAGAGAGGCGCTCAAGGATGCGATGGAGCTTGCCCGCCTTGGCAATAAATATCTTACCGAAACGGAGCCGTGGAAGCTTGCCAAGAGCGATATGGCAAGGGTTGCGACCATTCTTAATGTTTCCCTGCAGATTTGCGCAAACCTTTCCATTGCATTTACTCCGTTCCTTCCCTTCTCATCTGCAAAGTTACAGAAGATGCTCAATGCAGAAGGGCTTTCATGGAGCGCTTTCGGCGGCGCTTCTCTTCTGGAGAGCGGACATCAGCTGAATCCTGCAGAGCTGCTCTTTGCAAAGATAGAGGATAGCGCCATAGAGGCACAGATCGAAAAACTCCATCGTGCAAAAGAGGAGAATGCACGCAAGGCTGCGGCTGAATCCGAAGCTGCCGGTACCGGGTCTGAAGTCGTTCCGCAAAAGGCGGAGTGCACGTTCGATGAGTTCGAGAAGATGGATATCAGGACTGCGACGGTTTTGGAGGCTGTCAGAGTTCCTAAAACGGACAAGTTGTTGCAGCTTACCATAGATACCGGAATAGACAGGCGTACTATCGTTTCAGGAATAGCCCAATATTATACTCCCGAGCAGATGGTAGGCCGCCAGATCTGCATATTGGCAAACCTCGCTCCGCGCAAGATAAGGGGAATCGAGTCTAAGGGTATGATTCTTATGGCCTCGGAGCAGGGCGGCAAGATGAGGTTTATTACGCCGGAAGAGATTGTGGGCAATGGGGCTACAATAGGGTAGCCCAACAATGCCTTGTTCTGCTGCGTTATAGATTCAACTGCTCCATGAGTTCGAGTTCCTCTTTTGTGTAGAGGAGCTTTTCTATAAGCGGTGAGAGCTGTTGGCGGAAAACAAAGAGCAGGATGGCAATTATGATGATTGCTGCAATTATATAGATGGCAATGGCCTGTGCCTTTGTCATCTTTTTTTGTGTAGTTTCCGGTGTGCTCTTCTGCTGCTCCTGCGGCTTGTTTTCCTCTCGTGCCTCGGGCTTCTCCTGTTGGAATATGACTTTATCCTTGCTGAATCCTGCCTTAGGCCTCAATGCTACGGGTTCCAATCCGAAGAGTTCTGCAGCTAAAATACACCTTTCCGCCATTTTGAACGAGGGACGGTTCTCTTTGTCAAGCGTAATTTCCCCCATTTGAGGCATGACTACCGTGCCGTTCTCTATGAGTTGTCTTTTTATCTCTCCAACGCACTCTTTAATTTCATTTGCAGCACACTCTCTCTCTTTCCCTGTTTGCGATGCATACCGCTCTATTGTGTCTATGCCTGCCTCTTCGTAGTCCTGTACAAAGTCCAGTTCTATTTTGGGAGGATAGATGATAGTTCCGTCGTCTGAAAGTTTTGCTGAACTTTTTGCCACAGAAAATTTGCCCAGTCCCGGAACAGTAGCCGAGCCATCGGCCTTTATTATTGCGGCAATCGTTTTTGCAAGTGCATTGATATCCATAATAAGAACAATTTATCGGTAGAGCAAAGTTAAAAAAAAATAGATTTTTGAGGGAAATATTTGCAAGATTATGAATTTTATCATACTTTTGTAGCCGCTAAAAGCGAAAGCAAATTCTTAAATTCCTGAATAGCTCAGTTGGTTAGAGCATCTGACTGTTAATCAGAGGGTCCCAGGTTCAAGTCCTGGTTCAGGAGCAGAAGCCGGAAATCATTGCGATTTCCGGCTTTTTTGTCTCCTCACTTACGCGGATCTCCGATATAATCTTGGTAATCTGGCTCACCGATTCAATTGCCACTCGACACTTCTCCATATGCCGCGATATTCCCGGCCGCAGTAACGTTTCCAACATGTAAATCCGCTAATTTTATCGGTATTTCAATGTCAGCCATATCATCATATGTTAAGCCATAACAGGTAGAAACAAAAGCCTTTACTACAATCCGTCCTAATGCCGTTATTTTAAAGCTAGATATAAATACATGATTGTCAAGGAATAACCGGCACTCCATATATAATTGCGGGGCAATTTGCTGTATTTTTACAAAATACTTATCATCGTACATATAAGGAAAGAGAGAACATAGCACTCCAATATTTTCCATGTGCCTTATTTCCTCTATGTCTACATTGCCTACCTCTTTGAGCATATTGATGATAACATCTGAATTAGCTTTCACTGTTTCTCTCTGCAGGATTCTTGACAACAATGTAATGAAGACAATGATTGATAAAACTTTCAAATCCCTAACTGTTAAATCCTTTACCGTTTCAATGGCTCGAAGATATATATCAACCTCATCTTTTTCACGTTTAATTTTTTCTAAAAGCAATCGATTTAATAAACGACGCCTTTCTATGGATTCTTTCGGAGAGACAAATAGCTGATGAATTACATTTAAAAGAGCATCATAATTATCTGGTATGGAAAATATACCGTTAAGATTTAAACTTTTTGTTTCAAGACTCTGTGACAAGCTGTCCAAATAGTTCTCAGCAAATTTTTTAAAACAACTCTCTTGATTCGACCTCAATTCAGGAAGAGATATATTTACTGTAATAGAATTATTTCCATATGAAATAATTGCATTTTTCCCTGCCTGCGGACTGTTATATGCATCTCCTTTAATGGAATTGTGCGAAGATCTGTTCGTGGCTTTAATGTTCGGTCCGCCAAAAATTTTGGATATTAGCTTTGTTATGAGTTTACACATCACTTAAATAATATATAGAATTTCTATTTCCGTTATTTTAAATGAAACAACTTTGATTATTTTCCAAACAATTCTGAGTGTGTGCCTAATCTTACAAGTTTGATTATATCTATTGTCTCATCAAGCCATATAAGCAGGTAATCATTTTCTATATGACATTCCATAAATCCCTTATATTCACCTATAAGAAAATGCGGTTTATACTTATTGGGGACAGTCCCTGTTTCACGCAAAAAATTGATAACCATTTCCAAAGCATCCAACTTGTGCGGATTATTCTGATATTTTTTTAAATCCTTTTTAAATTGGCCGGTCAATTTTAAAATTTTCATAAGGATTTAACGTAATTTCTAAAATTATCCACATCAAGAGTCTCGAGTTCCGCACCACTTACAGCCTCTTTCATGGCTGCCAAAGTCTCGCTGTTAGGTTCGTTATATGCTATTTCCATTAGAGAGCACTCGACATAGTTGTTTAAACTTCTGTTATCTCTTTTGGCAAGAACTTTCAATCGCTCCAATAAATCTTTATTCAATCTGAATGTTGTAACTTTTTTAGTTGTAATTGTAGTTGCCATATGACATATATTTAATTGCAAATATATATCATATATAATACAATAGCAAATTTATGTGCAGAAATTCAGGATGAAAAGCAGAGGTGTCACACCTGCAATTTGGCCAATATGACTGCAAAGGGTGTCGAGTGATGACAGGTTCGGTGTGTTTAGGGTTCAGATGCTGTTTCGCCCGTGGGGGTCATATGCTGGAGCGTCAAGGGATTTAACGGAAGCGGCGACGGAATATAGGGGAGGTGTTTGAGCGAATTCTGAATAAAAAGACCCCCGGGGTTAGACGGGGGCCACGCGAAGAAAAGTAACTGTTAATGTAAATTATTTACAGTTGCAGCTATGCTGTCATATCTTATCTTACATCCTTGACAGCGCGGATGTAACCTCTGTCTGATGTGGCATCATTCAGAAGGCCTATCGACTTGTCGTTGGCATTCATTCTGAAAGAGAGCCTGTTTGAGCCGAAAGGGTATTGGCCGGCACGTGAAAACCGGGTCTTGCACATGTACATGGCCTTTTTGCTTTTAGTGCCAGTCCAATGACTCTCTTGATATGATCTCCATGCCTCGTCTGGCAGGATGTTGAGCATTATAAGAAGCTCTCTCTGGTTGGGCAGCCTGTATCCTGCAGTGAGAGAGCCTCTATCTTCATATTGCAGGCACTCTTCCCAGGTTTGTTCATTGGTAAATTCAAGTCCGTAAT
>CALVAG010000019.1 GCA_944325445.1 uncultured Bacteroidales bacterium
AATAAGGTTAATACTAAATTATTTGTTTGACTTTGTTCCGTTTCCGTTACTGTCGAAAACTAAGGTTCATTTGATTTTGACATTTTTTACGTTTTTACATGTTTTTTTTGTGACACGAACTTTATTTTTGGAGAAAAAGATTGTAATGGAAAAGAAGGAGAGATTATACTTTACCAGCCAGACGAGGCTGTGAGATTGGAGGTGAGGTTGGAGGATGAAACCATCTGCAAGATTGAAAATGCATTGGGAATTGTATAATTAGGAATATGAAATTTGAAGTCACAAATTGCGACCAGTTACCAGAGATTATTGACATAAAGCCGATGATTCGGGTAATCAGAGGCCAACAAGTCATGATTGACAGGGATTTGGCTCTGTTATACGGTGTGGAAACCAGAGTGTTGAACCAAGCTGTAAAACGAAACAGCGAGCGATTCCCTGATGACTTCATGTTTCAACTCAGCAAAGAGGACGTTGAAATCTTGAAATCACAAAATGTGACTTCAAGTTGGGGCGGTGACAGAAGATTGCCTTCTGCTTTCACGGAACAAGGTATCGCCATGCTTAGTTCTGTCTTGAAATCACAAACTGCCGTGGATGTGAATATTTGCATTATGCGAGCCTTTGTGTCCATGCGCCGTTTCATCGCCACCAACGCCCAACTGTTCCAACGGCTTGAAACGATAGAATACCATCAACTGGAAATGAAGCAACATCAGGAGGTAACAGACAAGCGCATTGACGAGGTTTTCAAGCGACTTGACGCAAACATTCCACCCATACAAGGTATCTTCTATGACGGTCAGATTTTCGATGCTTACAAGTTCGCCACCGACCTCATCCGCTCCGCACGGGTATCCCTGCTGCTGATAGATAACTACGTGGACGAATCTGTGCTGCTGATGCTCAGCAAGCGGTCAGCCGGTGTTTCCGCAACGGTTTATACCCAAAAGATAACCGCGCAGCTGCAGTTGGATATCAAGAAGCACAACAGACAATACCCGCCTGTAGAGATACGCATTTATAATAAATGCCACGACAGGTTTCTGATAATAGACAACACGGAGGTTTACCATATAGGCGCCTCCCTGAAAGACTTGGGAAAGAAGATGTTCGCCTTTTCAAGGCTGGATATCCCGGCGGATACTATAACTAAAATGTTTGTAAATAAAGATGCCGGCAACCTTAATATTGCGGCTGCCGGCAAAACATCTTTATAGTTGCAATCGGCGGTTTATTCCGCTGCAGTAGAACTGCAGGGACAGACCGTAACCAGATTCCTGTCGCCATAACCGTTATCCACACGCGAAACGGCAGGCCAGAACTTATTCTCCCTGATCCACTCCAAAGGATAAGCGGCAACTCTCCTTTCATATTTGTGATTCCACTCATCCGAAGTAACTTCCCAATCGGTATGAGGTGCGTTTTTCAAGGGATTGTCTGCCCTGTCATACTCGCCGGCCTTTACTTTTTCGCATTCGGCTTTTATCTGTTTCATGGCCTCTACAAAGCGGTCGAGTTCGGCTTTAGGTTCGCTTTCTGTCGGTTCCACCATAAGCGTTTCATGTACCGGGAACGAGAGTGTAGGGGCATGGAAACCGTAATCCATGAGCCTTTTTGCAATATCATTTGCATCGATTCCGTACTCTGCCTTAAAATGCCTGCAATCTACGATACATTCATGGCCTACACGGCCGTTTTCGCCCGTATACAATATATCGTACTCCGGTGCAAAAGTTGCAGCCATATAATTTGCATTCAGGATTGCGACCTGAGAGGCCTTCCTGAGTCCGTCGGCTCCCAACAATTTAATATATGCATGAGTTATGGGCAGCAACAGCGGATTGCCGTAAGCGGCTGCAGAAACACTGTCTACTCCCTGTTCGCCGCATGACTTGTCTACCGGATGTCCGGGAAGGAACGGTGCCAGGGCCGAAGTACAACAGATAGGGCCTACGCCCGGGCCGCCGCCGCCGTGAGGCATCGCAAAAGATTTATGCAGGTTAAGATGACAGATATCCGCACCTATATATCCCGGAGACGTGAGGCCTATCTGGGCATTCATATTTGCGCCGTCCATATATACTTTTCCGCCGTTTTCGTGGATGATATCCATTATCTCCCTTACTTTGACTTCGAATATGCCATGTGTAGACGGATAGGTAATCATCAGTCCCGCAAGGTCGTCTCTGCTTGCGACAGCCTTTTCCCTCAACTGTTCAACATCTATATTTCCGTGCCCGTCGCATTTTACGAGTTCTATCCTGAATCCGGCCATTGCTGCGCTCGCAGGGTTGGTCCCGTGTGCAGATTCAGGAATTATCATGATGTTTCTGTTCTCCTCGCCGGCAGCCTTGAAGTAACGTTTTATTGTCATCAGGCCGGCATATTCTCCGCCTGCACCCGAATTCGGCTGCAGCGAGCAGGCATCGAAGCCGGTAATAACGGAAAGGTCATGCTCCAAATCGGCTATGAGTTCCATATAACCCTCTACCTGGTCCTTGGGGGCAAACGGATGTACGTTTTCGAATTCGCTCCAGCTCAACGGCATCATTTCCACTGCGGCATTGAGTTTCATGGTACATGAGCCGAGCGGTATCATCGAATGCGCCAGTGAAATATCCTTTCTCTCCAGACGTTTGATAAAACGCATCATATCGGTTTCGTTATGGTAGAGATTGAATACATCTTCCTGCAAAACAGGTGTCTCGCGTGCCATAAAGAGGTCTTCAGCCAAATTCTTGCATCCGCATTGCGAAGGCGCCGTGCCGAAAATAGAAAGAACGGCCAAAGCCTCTTTGCAGTCCGTGAGTTCGTCGAAACTTATCCTGATTGAATTGCCGCAATATCCGAAATTATAACCCAGTTCCAGAGCTTTTGATCTGATCGCATCGATATCGAGAGGTTTGCCGTTTCTGCCGTTTATCTCTATTGTATCGAAAACATGGCCGGAAGAGAGTTCATATCCGTTTTCCTCAAGAAATGCAGATACGGTCCTTGCATAATGGGCAACTTTGCCTGCAATGTCCTTAATACCCTGAGGGCCATGATAAACGGCATACATTCCGCTCATAGTAGCCATCAATGCGGTTGCGGTGCAGACATTCGACGTAGCTTTCTCCCTTTTTATATGCTGCTCCCGTGTCTGCAGGGCAAGCCTGTATGCCTTGCCGCCAAGCCTGTCTACGGAGATACCTATGATCCTTCCGGGAATATGTCTTTTATACTCCTCTTTTGTTGCCATGAAACCTGCAGTCGGGCCGCCGAATCCCATAGGCAGGCCGAACCTTTGTGCGCTTCCCACAGCCACATCAGCACCCCACGATGCCGGCTCCTTCAAAATTGCAAGCGCAAGCAAATCGCAATATGCCGCGACCAGTCCGCCTGCAGCATGGATCTTTTCACAGAATGCCGTATAGTCCCTTACCTCACCGTTTGCTGCGGGATACTGCACCAAAGCGCCATAACATCTGTCGGAACATATATAATTATTGTAATCACCTACTTCTATATCGATACCAAGCCCCGAAGCCCTGGTTTTGAGTACCGAAAGCACTTGAGGGTAAACGTTGCTGTCTACAAAAAAGCTGTTTTTTCCTGCCTTTACAGCCTCTTTGCCGCGCAGTTCGTACATCATCCTCATGGCTTCGGCTGCAGCCTGCGCATCATCCAGCATCGAGCAATTCGAAAGCGGGAATCCTGTAAGGCTGCTTATCATAGTCTGGAAAATCAGCAATGCCTCGAGCCTGCCTTGGGAAATTTCGGCCTGATAAGGCGTATATGACGTGTACCAACACGGATTTTCGAATATGTTTCTAACCACGACAGGCAATATTCCGCACCCGAAATATCCTCCGCCTATAAGCGAACGGAACGGCTTGTTCTTCTGTGCCAGTTTTTTGAGCCGCAATAAATATTCATTTTCACTTAACGGCTCCGACAGTTTCAGTTTCTCCTTTAAAAGGATGTCGCGAGGAATGGTCTGTTCAACCAGTTCATCCAGGGAAGCGAGCCCCAGTTTGGCAAGCATGTTTTTTATATCTGCCTCATTTGGAGCCACATGTCTGTTTACAAAGTTTAATGCCATATTTTGTGTATTTATTATTTCATAAGCTGATAAATGCTAAACAACAAATGTAGTAATTTCTTTAAAAATTTTGTTATTTAAAAAATATCTTAATTTTGCGATGTTAAAACCTAACGACTTATGAGTTTATTAAGTAAGAAAATCTCTGAGTATCAGGAGAGAAAAGCCAAAATCCTACAAGGCGGTGGTGACAAGGCCGTTGCTAAGCAAATAGCAATGGGAAAGCTCCCGGCAAGGGAGAGGATAAACATGATACTGGATCCGGACTCTTTTTATGAGTACGACCTGTTTATCAAGCACGATGCCCGTGAATTCGGAATGGAAAACAAAAATCTCTCGGGAGATGGTGTAATAATCGGAACCGGAACTATAAATGGCAGACCTGTTGCAATATATGCGCAGGACTTTACTGTTGCCGGCGGTTCTTTGGGTTCCATGCATGCAAAGAAAATAACCAAGATAATGGACTATTCTCTTAAAATGAGAATTCCGTTGATAGGTATAAACGATTCCGGCGGAGCCCGTATTCAGGAGGGCGTGAATTCGCTTGCAGGTTATGGAGAAATCTTCTACAGAAATACTTTGGCGAGCGGAGTCATCCCGCAAATTTCCGTCATTTTGGGTCCTTGCGCCGGCGGTGCAGTTTACTCGCCTGCCCTGACAGATTATGTATTTGTCGTAGATAAAATTTCCAAAATGTTCATAACCGGTCCGGAAGTTATAAAATCCGTATTGGGAGAGGAGATAGACATGGAATCGCTCGGAGGAGCAAAGGTTCATTGCGAAATAACCGGAAACGCCCATTTCTTCGCCCATACCGAGGAGGAGTGCTTTGCACAGATAAAAAAACTTCTGTCGTTCATTCCGGCCAATAATACCGAAAAGCCCCAGCTTGCCAAACCGGCCGAGCCTTTGAAAAAATATAAAATAGAACATATCGTTCCGGCAGATCCTACTGCACCTTACGATGTAAGAAATGTAATAAGGGCGCTGACAGATGATTCCGACTTTATCGAGGTTCAGGAACTGTGGGCTCAGAATATAGTGATAGGATATGGCAGAATCGGCGGGCGTACTGTGGGTTTCGTTGCAAACCAGCCTATGGTTCTGGCCGGAGTGCTGGACTGCGACTCTTCAGACAAGGCGGCAAGGTTCGTCCGTTATTGCGATGCGTTCGGAATCCCTATCGTAACATTGGAGGATATGCCAGGTTATCTCCCCGGCGTAGACCAGGAACATGCCGGTGTAATACGCCATGGTGCAAAATTGCTCTATGCATATTCAGAAGCTACGGTTCCCAAAATTACGATTATCCTGAGAAAGGCATACGGAGGAGGATATATCGCAATGAACTCGCGTCATATGAGAGCGGATTTCGTATTCGCATGGCCTACTGCGGAGATAGCTGTAATGGGGCCGGAGGGCGCTGCAAACATTATCTTCAGAAAAGAGATTATGGAGGCGGAAGATCCGGAGAAGATGCGCAAACAGAAGGTTGAAGAGTACAAGGAGAAATTTGCAAACCCTTATGTAGCTGCTTCAAAGGGCTATATCGATTCCGTTATAACTCCAAAAGAGACAAGGAAATTCATACTGCATGCACTCAATATAAGTGTAAACAAGTCTATCCAGACACCTGAAAAGAAACATGGAATTCCACCATTTTAATGGTTGCAGTAAAGATAATTGTTAAAAGGAGGAGATCATGAAAAAGAATAACGATATGGAAACTGCAGCCGCTCCTAAGCAGCCTGCAGTTCAGGAAAACGAGGAACAGAAAGAGGTAGTCGTATTTAAGGAGGTGAGCGACGCGGTATTGGACCCCGACCTCAAGGATTTTGCAGTGCTGGATGACTATCTGCAGATTCATGAGGAGGGAAGGAAATACAAGACATTGCTTACAAGGAAATTCAAGGAAAGAAAGAGGTGGGTCGCTCCCGATCCGAATGAAATACGGGCCCATATCCCCGGCGAAGTAGGCGAAATCCTGATAAAGAAGGGAGATGCGGTAAAAAAAGGCGACAAACTTATGATTTTCGAGGCGATGAAAATGAAAAACGTAATTACTGCGCCATTCGACGGCATTATCAAAAAAATCTGTGTGAAAGAAGAAGAAAAATTACCCAAAGGCGCACTTTTAATAGTTATGGGTAACAATTCTAAATCCAAGAAACGCTAAAAAACGTTCTTTTCATTTCAACCACCTATAAAACAGATTAATATCCATGCTACAGTGTGTTAGTGTGGATATTTTTTGTTCCATAAATTTAGAGGTTCGGGATAATGTCTTTTTAAATTTTTTTATTACATTTATAGCCGTTTTTATGCGGGCCTCTATCTTAAAAATTATATGATTTTTAACCCGTTCTTTTTAAATATTTAAATATAACCGTTCGTTCTTGATATTTATTTGTAAAAAAGCTTATTTTGCATAATATATTTTAAGATTTTATTATTAAAAATTAATACTACCTTTGCAATCCTTTTGCGATACACTAAGGTGTAGAAATCAAATGAACCTTAGTTTTCGACAGTAACGGAAACGGAACAAAGTCAAACAAATAATTTAGTATTAACCTTATT
>CALVAG010000020.1 GCA_944325445.1 uncultured Bacteroidales bacterium
CGGTCGTTATTTTTCCACAAAAAACAAATAATAAGGCAAATATACGATTTTCCTTTAAATATTACAATTTTAATTCGCTATCGGTTTTTAACGGTCGTTAAAATTCTACACATAAAACAATAGAAACAAATTTACAATTTTCCTTTCAAATTACAATAATTTTTCCTTTTAAAATTTATTATTTGAAATGGCTCAGCCTCATTATTCTTTCAGAAAAACAGGGCTGAAACGGCTCCGGGCCCTATTTTTTTCATAATTTCATAAAATAAAAAAGTACCATTGCACAAGAGTCCAATGGTACTTTCTTATTTGTAATAAAAGTTAGTCGTTCAGAGAAAATCTCTTGAATGCCACAACTTTTACCTGAGGGTCTATGCTCTTCAAATATGCAGCAACGGAAATTTTCCCGTCCTTTACAAAGGTCTGTTCCTCAAGTGTGTTTTCCTTGAAGAACTTGTTAAGCTTGCCTTGTGCGATTTTCTCTACCATCTCTGCAGGTTTTCCCTCCAAAGTCACCTGCTCGCGGTAAATTTCAAGTTCTTTCTCGATAACCTCCTTAGGGCAGTCATCTTTGCTGATAGAGACAGGATTCATTGCGGTAATCTGCATTGCAATCTCTTTTGCGGCATGCTCGTCTATAGGTTTTGAAAAACCTACCAGGGTGGCTACCTTGTTGTTCATATGAATATAGGTAGCTACATAAGGAGCCTCGATTTTGCCGTAGAAAGGAATCGCGTGTTTTTCACCGCTCTTTCCGGTCTGCTGGGTAACAGCGTCGGCAATTGTCCCGTCTGAATATTTGCAATTGTTCAAAGCCTCTACGCTCTCCGGAAGATCAGCCAGTGCCGTATCGGCAATGCCTTTTGCAAGAGTCTGGAAATCTTCATTCTTTGCAACGAAATCGGTCTCGCAACCCAGGCATACTATAATTCCTTTTGTCTTGTCGTCATTGGTTTTCGCAATCACGGCGCCTTCGGTAGTTTCGCGGTCTGAACGTTTTGCAGCAACCAATTTTCCTTTTTCACGGATAATCTCCTTGGCTCTTTCGTAATCTCCGTCAGCCTCGACAAGCGCCTTTTTGCAATCCATCATGCCGGCGCCGGTCATTTTGCGCAATTTTGCAACATCTGCTGCTTTTATCTCCATAATAGTAAATTTTTATTCGTTTGTAGATTCAGCGGCCTTGGCCTCCGCATTCTCTGCAGGTACGCTCTCCGCCTTTTTCTCGGTCTGGGCAGCAGTTTCGGCAGCTGCGCTCTCTACTGCATGCGATTTACGGGAGCGAAGTTTCTTTCCTACGGGAGCTTCGCTCTCTTTTCCCTCTTTCTCCTTCTCTGCAGCAGCCTGCTTCTCCTCCTTCTCCTTCTCCAACTTTCTCTCCTCGAGACCTTCTGCAACGGCTTCGCAAAGGGTATCCATTATAACGGAGATCGATTTGGCAGCATCATCGTTTGCCGGAATAACATAATCTATAGGTGTAGGGTCGCAACAGGTATCAACCATTGCTATAACCGGTATATTCAAACGATTGGCCTCTTTAACCGCGTTCATCTCCTTTTGGATATCTACAATGAAGAGTGCCGACGGCAGACGGTTCAGATCTGCGATTGAACCCAGGTTTTTCTCCAGTTTGGCTCTTTGACGTGTAATCTGGAGTTTTTCACGTTTTGAGAGAGACTCATACGTGCCGTCTGCAATCATCTTGTCGATTGTATTCATCTTCTTTACAGCCTTGCGGATCGTAGGGAAGTTGGTAAGCATACCGCCCGGCCATCTCTCTGTAACGTAAGGCATATTTACAGCCTTCGCTTTTTCGGCAACTATATCCTTTGCCTGTTTTTTTGTAGCCACAAACAAGATTTTTCTGCCTGCTTTGGCAAGCTGCTTCATCATGTTTGCAGCATCATCTATCATGACAACGGTCTTGTGCAGGTCGATTATATGAATCCCGTTTTTCTCCATAAAGATATAAGGAGCCATTTTCGGATTCCATTTCCTTTTCAAATGACCGAAATGTGCACCTGCATCAAGCAATTCTTGGAAATTTGTTCTAGGCATTTTTTGTCTTTTTAATTTTGTTTTAATCTCTTTTTGTCAATCCCGGGTAGCGGCCTTGCAGCCGATCTCGGAAATTTTCCGCAGCAGGACAATATAAAAGCAGCTCGATATGAGGTCCTTTACATTTCAATCTCTGCTGTGCTATGAATCAGCTTAATCAAAAAACTAACGTTTGCTGAATTGGAAGCGTTTACGTGCACCGGGGCGTCCTGGTTTCTTTCTCTCTACGACACGTGAGTCGCGGGTGAGGAAGCCTGCCTGTTTCAATGCAGGACGGTATGCCTCTTTGTCTATTTCACACAAAGCGCGTGAAATGGCCAGGCGCAAAGCCTCTGCCTGTCCCTTTATACCGCCGCCGACAAGATTTACTTTAATGTCGAACTGGGCAGATGTATTTGTGAGCTCGAGAGGTTGCTTTACAATGAACTGGAGTGCTGCGCTCGGAAAATAGAGAGCCAGATCCTTACCGTTGATTGTAATGTTGCCTTTTCCTGCATTCACATAAACGCGAGCAACTGCTGATTTACGTCTTCCAAGGGCGTTGATTATTTCCATGCTCTGTTTAAATTTCGTTTAAATTAATTTTCCTTGGTTTTTGCGCCTCATGCGGGTGCTCAGAACCTTCATATACGAAAAGATTGCGGAACAACTGGGCTCCCAATCTGTTTTTAGGAAGCATTCCTCTTACTGCCTCCTCAACTACAGCCAGCGGTTTGCGTTTGAGCAGCTCCTGAGGAGTTGCAAAGCGTTGTCCGCCGGGATAACCTGTATGCCTTACATACACTTTGTCGGTCAACTTCTTACCTGTGAGTTTCACTTTAGATGCATTGAGAATGATTACATTGTCTCCGCAATCTACGTGTGGCGTGTAGTTAACCTTGTGTTTACCTCTGAGAATACGAGCAACTCTCGAAGCAAGTCTTCCCAAAACTAAATCGGTAGCATCTATGACAACCCATTCTTTGTTTACGGATTGTGCATTAGCAGATACCGTTTTGTAACTTTGATAATCCACTGCGTTGATTTTTAGGTTAATACTTTAATTTTGTTGCGATATACCCTACTATTAGGGGGTGCAAAGATAGTAAAATTTTTTAAAGCGACAAAATGCGTGAAATTTCAAACCATAAATCGCTAATCTCATTATGTTTCGAGCAGGCCTCCTCGAATGGGGTATATGCAATCTCATTATTGACCATTCCGACCATGACTCCGCTCATGCCTTTGATAAGGGCTTCCACCGCCCTGTTTCCCAGTACGCTTGCCAGGACTCTGTCTCTGCATGTGGGAGAGCCGCCGCGTTGTATATGGCCGAGCGTGGTTACCCTTGTGTCGTAATCGGGCAGAATCTCCTTTACCTTTTTTGCAACCTCTTCTGCCGTTCCGTTTTTCTCCCCTTCCGCAACTATGATTATTCCCGAAGTCTTGTTTTTACGCCTCTCTCTGTCGAGATATGAGCAAAGATGGGTTATATCGGTATCGTATTCGGGAATCAACGTAGCCTCTGCACCTGTCCCTATTGCCGTATAAAGCCCTATGAAGCCGGAATGTCTCCCCATTACCTCGATGAAAAAGACCAGATTGTGCGAATCTGCCGTATCGCGTATCTTGTCGATGGCGGAAACTGCGGTATTGATTGCAGTGTCGAATCCTATAGTGTAATCTGTTCCGTAAATATCGTTGTCTATCGTGCCGGGGACTCCCACAACGGGAAAATCGAACTCTTTACAGAGAAGATCCGCGCCTCTGAACGAACCGTCACCGCCTATTACTACCAGCCCGTCGATTCCCGCCTCCCTCATATTGGAGACAGCGAGTTCCCTTACGCTTTTCTCCTTGAATTCCGGGCATCTGCTCGACTTGAGCATCGTACCCCCCAGGGAGATTATTTTTGAGACGCTGTGAGACTGCATGCCCATAAACTGCCTCTTTATAAGGCCGTCATAACCTCGCACCACGCCTACCGCTTCTACATTATTATATATGGCTGTTCTTACAACCGCCCTTATCGCGGCATTCATTCCGGGAGAATCTCCGCCCGAAGTAAGAACGGCAACTCTTTTAATTTTCGACTTTTGTTCCATATCCAGATTTTTGAATTTGCCTGTTTGCTGCTAATTTTGCGCCAAAATGCAAAGATATGACAATCGGCAACATTAAATTCGCGGAGTTCCCTCTTTTTCTCGCTCCCATGGAGGATGTGACGGATGCCTCTTTCAGGTATATCTGCAAAGAGTTCGGCGCCGATATGATGTATACCGAATTCATTTCGTCCGACGGACTTATCCGCGATGCGAAAAAGGCTTTGGCCAAAATGGTGACATACCCGTACGAAAAACCTATAGGAATCCAGATTTACGGCCATATCCCGGAAGCTATGGAACAGGCTGCCGAAATGGCGGAAAATGCAGCGTTGATTGCGGGAGGCTGCGGCGCAGACCTTATAGATATAAACTTCGGGTGCCCTGTAAACAAGATTGCCGGGAGAGGGGCCGGTTCCGGCATGATGCGGGAGCCGGACAAGATGGTTGAGATAACCGAAAGAATCGTAAAACGGTGCAAGTTGCCTGTTACTGTGAAAACCAGACTCGGGTGGGACGAAAATTCGAAAATCATAGTGGAACTGGCCGAAAGGCTGCAGGATGTTGGAATTTCCGCCATCACCATTCATGGAAGGACGCGTGCACAGATGTATAAGGGCGAAGCGGACTGGGCTCTGATAGGTAAAGTAAAGGAAAACCCGAGAATGCATATACCGGTCATAGGCAATGGAGACATTACAGACGGGCCATCCGCCAAAATTGCCTTCGAAAGATATGGCGTCGATGCCGTAATGATTGGCCGGGCCACCTACGGACATCCCTGGATATTTAAGGAAATCAAATATTTTCTCGAACATGGAGAGCCTATGCCTCCCCTCACTCTTGCGGAAAAGGTGGAGCTTGCAAAAAAGCATCTTGCAAAATCGATAGAGTGCAAAGGCGAGCGGACGGGGGTTCTGGAGATGAGAAGACATCTGTCGAATTACTTCAAGGGTATAGATAATTTCAAGGAGACGCGTCTGAAACTCGTCACTGCGAATGAACCTGAAAAAGTTTTTGAGATATTGGATTATATCAGACTTAATTTTGAATAACTTTGTTTCGGTTTTAAATTTTATCCGATGATAGGATTGCTTAGCAAAACGGTACTTTTCCCCTATTTTATTATATTGAAAATAAGACATCTGTGTTACGACAGAGGATGGATTGCAACCAAGCGTTACGATATTCCCATAATATGTGTCGGAAACATTACAGTGGGAGGTACCGGCAAGACTCCCCATACGGAAATGATAATAAGATATTTGAGCAAGACGAAGCAGGTCGCTGTCCTTTCGAGGGGCTACAGGCGGAAGAGCAAGGGGTTCAGGCTTGTGGAATGTTCCGACAGTTTTCTCGAGGCGGGAGATGAGCCGTTGCAGATAAAACAGAAATTCCCGGACATTACGGTTGCCGTATGCAAAAACAGGCTAGAAGGGATAGAAAAGCTTCTGGCTATGGAAAAAAGGCCCGACATTATCCTGCTCGACGATGCTTTCCAATACAGAAAGATAAAGCCGTCGCACTCCATATTGTTGATAGACAGCGGCAGAACCATAATGGGAGACAATCTGCTTCCTATAGGCCGGCTCAGGGATTTGCCCGGGCAAATCAAAAGGGCGGATACGGTTATTATTACCAAATGCAACCTTGCCGTAGAATACGAACCGGGAATCGTAGATGAATTTCAAACTGAACCTATTGTCGGGGCCGAGCGGAAACGGTGGAAAAATTCTCTTCGCCTGCGGGATGACCAGGCCCTCTATTTTTCATCTATAGTATATAAAAATCCGCTCCCGGTCTTTGATGCGTATGCAGACCCGAGATACGTCTATTCCAAGACAGCCATATGCTTTTCTGGCATAGCGAACGACGAAGCGTTTAAAAATCATATCTCCGGCAACTATAAATTATTGGATTCCATAAAATTCGCAGATCATAAAAGTTTCTCCGTCTCCGATATGGAATCTGTAGGAAGGCTCTCGATGAAATATCCTACAGCCGTAATTTTTACCACTGAAAAAGATAGTAAAAGACTTTTAGGCTGCAGCAGCGTGGGGGCGGAGGTTAAAAAAAGACTTTTTTATATTCCGATAGAGGTGGAAATTCTTCTTGAAAAAGAGAGGACGGCCTTCTTTGCCGCCCTCGGTTAGACGGTACCGTTCCATAGAGCGTACTCTTCTTTAAAGCCCTTGTTCCGGCAGTTGTAAAAAGCTCCTGAACAGGGGCTTTTTTTTTGTCGAAATATAACGACCG
>CALVAG010000021.1 GCA_944325445.1 uncultured Bacteroidales bacterium
TATTTCCCTACAGATGTCGGAGAGGCAGAGACTAGAACCAAGGAGATTTCCACCCTTAAAATGGCGATGATACATGCTATCATGGGCGAGGATACGAAGGCTCTTACTAAGGAAGAGGACCTGCAGGCCTATTTCAAGGATCGCTACCGCAAAGAGTTTGCCCGTAGTGAGGAAGCGTCGTGGGATACACCTTACCGTAAATTACTGAACAGTCTGAAAGGCACTGAGGCTTACGATAAGGCCATGGAACTGCCTCATCGCGCAAGGACAGCCCGCGATGTTGAGAAACCGAAGAAAGGCGTATTGATGTTTGGTCGTAAAGGTGACGACTTCGTGTTCAAGATAGGAAATACAGGGAATGTTCCGATGATGATTCCGGCAGAAGAGGCTATTTTTCTTTTTGAGGCTGAACGAAATGAACCGCCGGTTGATTTAAGCCAAGACTTCGATGCTGTTTATCAGAAAGTGAAAGCGTCTTTATTCAGCAGTGATGTGACGGAACGGAATGAGAAAGACTTGCTGAATGCTTTGGCAAAGATAAAAGTCTTGATGAAAAAACAACTGTTGTCAAAAGATTATCTGTCCGATTTGATGCAAGTCATCAAAGCCGATGGCTTGTCTGGATATGAAATAAGATATATCAATCAACTGGCACCAAAGGATGCTGCAAAATTACCTTTGAAAATTTCGGCTGAATATCTGGCACGCATCATCAACATGCAAAACAAAGTGGATGACGGCGAAGAGACATTGATTTTAAGTGAAGAACTGCAATAATTAAAGAATTATGGAATTTAATAAAGCATACGACCGTCAGGAATTTGTAAACTTCCTGCAAAACAGTTTTCTACCGAATGATTTCATCCCGGAATCAACTCCTGTTGCGTTTAGAACGAAAATGACATATAGCACACAAGCTGTAAAGTTAGGTTCGTCAGCGTCTCTTGACTTGGTGGTTTATGAAATCAGGCATAAATCAAAGCATGATGCCAGGGTCTCGCTCTCGAAAGAGGCATTCCGCCTGTTGGCTGATGAAATGGAAGACAGGGCTTTGGTTATTTTTGTTCCCGAAGACAATAGCGATAATTATCGTTTCTCCCTGATTGAAATTACGCTCGAAGCCAAGGACGATTCATCGCGGGTAACTCGTAATTACAGTAATCCACGCCGGTACAGTTATTTCTTGGGAAAAGGCATCGCTTATTACACTCCGAACAAGTATTTGAATGAGAAGGGTCGTGTGGTCAACTCAGATGATTTGCGCAGCCGTTTCTCGGTAGAAGTTCTAACCAAAGAATTCTATCAGGAGTTGAGCGATTGGTATGCGTGGGCCATTAAAATTATACGTTTCCCCAATGACCTTAATGATAAGACGGATGATGATAAATTTAATAATGAAAGTGCCATCCGTCTGATAACCCGTCTCATCTTTGTGTGGTTTCTTAAGCAACGTCATCTTGTTCCCGACGAATTTTTCGATGAACAATATATTGCGGCTAATCTGATAGAAGGTTTTAATCCCCATGCCATGGCTGATTTGTTCAGTAAATCTAATGAGAGCAAATACTATAAAGCCATCCTTCAGAACCTGTTCTTTGCTATGCTGAACAGCCCAATAACCCCGGAAGGTAGTAAGGCCCTGTCGGAGCGGCATTTTAGGAATGGGCGTGGTGATTATGACAACAACAAACTTATGCGTTACGAGTCTTATTTCAAGGACCCGCAGTTGTTTGTCAATTTGGCCAACCATACTGTCCCTTTCCTCAATGGCGGCTTGTTTGACTGTCTAGATGAGAAAGACAAGAATTTGTATTACGATGGTTTCAGTGACCGTGAAGCTGTAAAGAAGGCATTGATTGTACCAGATTATCTTTTCTTTGGCGAGGAGGTCGGTAAAGACATAGACCTGTCGGAATGGTATGGCGATAAGAAAAAGAAGAAGGTTTCAGCCCGAGGTATTATTGATATTCTGAAACGCTACAACTTCACTGTCGAAGAGAATACTCCGTTCGATCAGGAGGTATCACTTGATCCTGAACTGTTGGGCAAAGTGTTCGAAAACTTGCTTGCATCCTATAATCCAGAGACGAAGACTACAGCAAGAAAACAGACTGGTTCGTTCTATACGCCACGCGAGATTGTGCAGTATATGGTGGATGAAAGCCTGGTGGCTCACCTTAAACGTACCGTGGGTGATGACCTTGAAACGCAATACCGGCAACTGATGCAATATACAGACGAGTCTGTTGACCTCACTAAAGAGCAGCGAAAACAAATCATGCAGTCGCTCTATAACTGCAAGGTGCTTGACCCGGCCTGTGGCTCGGGAGCTTTCCCGATGGGTATGCTGCAGCAGATGGTACATATCCTCAACCGCATCGATCCCGGCAACGAGATGTGGAAGGAGATGATGCTCAATAAGGCTATTGATGAAACATCGGATGCCTATCGTACAGCATCATCTGATGAGCGTCGGGAAATCATTGCCGACATAGAGCGGAGTTTTGACGAAAGTGTCAACCGTCCCGATTATGCCCGTAAACTCTACTTGATTGAGAATTGTATCTATGGTGTCGATATTCAGCCGATTGCCATTCAGATCAGTAAACTACGTTTCTTTATCTCATTGGTCGTTGATCAGAAATCCAATGATAATCCTGCTGAGAACTTCGGTATCCGCCCACTCCCCAACCTCGAAGCAAAGTTCGTGGCTGCCAATACACTGATTGGATTGGATAAAAAAGATGCGTCCTTGTTTGATAGCACGGAAATAAAGGCGAAAGAAAATGAACTAAAGATTGCCAAGCACAAAATCTTTGGGGCAAAGACAGTACGTACCAAGCGCAAATATCGGCAGATTGTAAATGATTTACGTCTTGAAATAGCTGAAATGTTGGAAGATTGTGGAGCTGTGGGTAATGCCGAAGCTCAGCTGTTGGCATCATGGGATATGTTCGATCAAAATGCCTATGCACGTTTCTTCGACCCAGAATGGATGTTTGATGTCAAGGATGGATTTGATATTGTTATCGGCAATCCGCCGTATATAAGCGCTCCGGCTCAAATTTCTAATAAGCAACTGGCTAAACAGCGTAAAGATATAATAGCATCTAAAAGATTCAAGTCATTATATCAGAAATGGGATTTGTATATTCCTTTTATTGAGCTTGGTATGGATCATATATGTAAGCATGAGGGATTATGTACCATGATTGTTCCGTATCCTTTAACCAATCAGTTATATGCAAAGATTCTGCGAAAAATGATTGTTACATCGTTTGATATGTTTGAAATCGTCGACCTAAATGGCACAAAAATATTTGAGAATGCTACTGTTAGTAACTGTATTCCATTTATAAAAAAAAGCCAGGGATATAAGACAATCATTTCACACATTGATAAACAAAAGTCCATACGTCACTCTTTCGTGAAGGAATACAAGGATTTGAATCAAGATGAAAATAATTATGTATGGAATCTTACACAGGAAAAACGTAGTGGATCTCGCTATCCGCAATTCAATGTGTTAGGTGATTATTGTTACGTAAGTTACGGCTTACGGTTAAATTCCGATGAGAAAACAGCAAAAGGAGAGTTTGTTAAAGCTGATTTGTTAAGTGAAACGGAAGACTCGATTCATTGTCGGAAACTTATCGAGGGCAAAGATATTGAGAGATATCATGTTAAACGATTCCATTTCGTTGAATGGAATACATCTCGATGTCCAACTAAATTAGTACGCCCTACTTTTAGCGAATTTTACGATCATCCTAAAATTTTTTGTAACTATCTTGGAGAATTAGCATGTGCATTAGACTTCGATAATTATTATATACATACGAATTTATTAACGGGGTGTGTATTGTGGAAAGATTTGAAAGGCGTTGAAAATAAAAGTATATTGTCAAGCATAAAAAAGTTCAGTCGTTATAGTCGGGCCGAAATGGAAAATTTGTCTCAAAAAGTAGATTTACGCTTTCTGTTAGGAATTATGAACTCGACATATGCGACTGTTCTTTTACGTGATTTGAGAGGCGGCGATTACCACATCTACCCTGAGCATGTCCGCAATATCCCAATTGCACCGGCGACCCAGGAGCAACAGCGTCCGATTATAAATCTTGTAGATACGATATTAGTAGCAAAAAGCAAAGACCCCAATGTCGACACTTCGTCGGAAGAATGTCAAATCGACCGTTTGGTTTATCATCTTTATGGCTTAACCTACGATGAGGTGTTGATAGTCGATCCTCAAACACCAATTACTAAAGAAGAATACAATAAGTAAACATATGGATATAACGTCTAAAAAAAACAGAAAAGAATCCTTCATTGTCGCAAGTGATGGTCAATTTTTAGGGAAATTATCATTGAATACGTATGATCCTGAATCAATACTTAATCCATATGGAATATATGGAAATATATACTCGGCAACATCTATATGGAATCAATATTCAGCATATGGTAGTCCATATTCATCGTTAAGTCCCTTTAATCCTTATACTTCAACTCCTCCAATAATATATTTGCGTGGAAAGAAAGTGGGATTTTTATCTGTGAATCCATATCTATATGGAAGCATAGATCCCAATAGAATTCAAGATTGGATGAAGTTTAATGGATTATATTAATGTTATGGCAATAATTGAATATGTAAAATTAGCTACTGCTTTTTTTGTTTCAATTGGTGGTGCGAGTGTTGTTGTAATTGCACTTGCAAAATGGTTTGGCGGTTTTATTTCCAATCGTTTGCTTGATTCGTATAATAATAAACACGAAAAAGAGCTAGAAAACTTAAAGAGTAAATATGCAAATGAGTTAGAAAAGACAAAGAATGATTTGGAAAAGGCTAAACTACAATTTGTAAGATATTCCGAAAAACAATTTGAGCTCTACAATGATTTATGGAAAGTTCTACTTTATACAAAGCAACAAGCTGATATGCTATGGGAAAAAGCTGATCCTGCACAAATACCC
Organism: uncultured Bacteroidales bacterium; assembly: GCA_944325445.1. Lineage (GTDB taxonomy): Bacteria > Bacteroidota > Bacteroidia > Bacteroidales > UBA932 > Egerieousia. The sequence continues at coordinate 4,981 of CALVAG010000021.1, forward strand.
GCATTTAGTGAACAAATTAGACTTACTAAAAATGCCATTAATAATAACCTTTTATTGATAGAAGAAGAGCATTATAATAAATTAATTGAGCTGATAAACCAATTTGAGCAATTTCAATTTGGCAAACAGAGACTTGTTGAAATTAGAATACATTATAATAAAGAACAGACACCTTCAATTTCTAAAGAAGATACAAGAGAGGTTATTGTCCAAAATCAAAAGACAAAAGAAAACTATGATAATTTAATTATGGACATAGGAAAGTCTTTTAGAAACCAAATAAAGGGATAAAATAATAATTTTTGAAAAGTAATGAAGTTACAAATTTGTGCAGAAATCGAAGGAGAGTTTCTACTCAAAAATAAAGTAGAAGCAAAATTATATCCATATTATTTTGAGATACTTAAAAAAGATAGCAAATATTTTATTTGCATAACAAAACCAGTTACAGACTATATGGATTATGCACCGAAATTATATGTAAAAGATGGAATTGTTCATATGGAAGCCACAAAACCTGAAATTTATAAAGACATGGAGGAATGGCTTTATTATATAGAGGCTATGGGCGCATTTAATTTTGAGGTAGCAAAAATTCATATTGATGAATTAGAAGTGAATTGGATATATGAAACAGAGGATGAAAAAGGATTGATACCAATAACATCATTGAAACGAAATAAGCAGAAGTCCAAAGCCAGTAAATATTTAACAGATAGGAATCTATCAAATCTTATTTTTTTTAGAAAAATGCTATCAGAAGCACATATTCCATTTAGTTATTATAGACAAGCTAAAAATTTTTTTGATAATGATAATTACTATTTCGCATTCATAAACTATTTTATGATGCTTGAGTTTTATTTTGCAGATGGACATTTCCATAAAAAGGATATGGCTAATAGTTTTAAGAAATCACTATTATTAAAACTTTGTGTCTTGTCTGCAGTTTCTATGATAAGAAAAAATGATGCTAATGCGGAAAACTACAAATGGTTGATAGAAGAGTGTGAAGTTAAACATAAAGAGGTTAATTTTGAATGTGTTATATATCTATTAATCGAATATAGAGGTTTATTGTCTCATGCTTCTAAACGTTCAAAAAAATACCTTTTTGATAATTATAAGTTGAGACCACTAGCTTTTATCACAAGTATGATATGCTTTTTTCTATGTGGATATATACAAGTTTATTCATGTTCAAGCGAAGAAAGCAAACAGAGATTGATGTGTGAACAAATAAACAAATTAGAACAGGAGCTTTTGTCAAAAGAATAAAATAATAAATTGATGTCGCGATTAAGCAAATTATATGAAGCCATGGAAACTCTTCGCAAAGAAGGGCTTCCTGTAGATGAGAACCTAGAGCGGAAGGTCAATGAATTGGAAGAGGACATCATCAAGAAAGAAATTCTTCCGGTATTGAGTAAGACCATCGAGCCTGCATTGCAATCTGTAAAACGGGAACTGGTATTGGTGGTGGATTATGTGCCTGGACAACCATTGAGTGTTCATTTGAGCCGTAAGCGCAATTTTGCAGCGGAATTAACCGATGTCAAGGAAATGGTACTTGATCCGGAGGTAACTCATCGGGATCGCCATTCAAGCTTAGAGGAAAAAATTGAGAGAGGTCCGGCAAGAGAGTTGTCTGTGGTGTTTCCGGATGGAACTGTCATTGCGGAAAAGACTGCTGCAGAAACAATGGTTGCGGTCGTACAGAAAATC